>NZ_CP092968.1:608750-1217500 GCF_027571405.1 Methylocystis parvus OBBP | reverse complement strand
AGAACGCTCACCCCCGCGCCATCGCGATCATCACCGCCCCCGCCAGCATCACCGCCGCTCCAAACAACCGCCCGCCGGTCTCCTCCTTCAGCACATGCGAACTCGCCAGCACGGTGAAGAGCGCCGACAGGCGTTTGATGGCGATGACATAGGGCGTGAACAGGATTGTCAGCGCCCACATCTGCACCGCTGTGCCGATGGACAGAGCGGAGCCCGCCATGACGGCGTAACGCAGGGCCGCGAGGCGCGGCGTTTTTCTCGCGCCGACGGCCCAATAGGCAGCGGAGCAAAGCGCGATCACGCTGCAAAGCGACGCGATCCAGATGAGCGGCGTCGAGGCTTTGACGCCGAGCTTGTCGATATTGGCGGTGACGCTCCAGACCGTCGCCGTCGCGAGCATATAGCGCGCGCCAACGTCTTTCGCGAAGACAGAGAAATTGAAACGCTTGCCGTTCTCCCGATTGGCGTCGAGCAGCCCGACGCCGAGCACGGTGAGAAGCACGCCGAGCATGCCCATGGGCGGCGCATGTTCGCCGGTCATGATGGGCGAGGTGACGAGCATCAGCACCGGCGTCAGCAAGACGAGCGGCGCGACGAGCGAGGCGTCGGAAAGGCGGAAGCTGCGAATGTAGAAGGCGTAGGCGGTGACGTTCAGCGCGCCCGACCAGGCGAGCAAGGTCCAGAACCCCGGCTGCGTCACCGACGCCATCGTCGCGACGGGCGCGTCGAGGAAGCCCGGATAGACGACGCAGCAGGCGATCGCCAGCAAAAGGGCGGCGCTGCCCCATTGCACGGCGAGAATGGCGCGGTCGTCCGCCACGCGCGTCGCCGCCTTCGTGCCGAGATCGGTGACCGACTGGCACAAGGCGGAGAAAAGCGCGGCGAGGAGGGCGAGAAGCGCGAGGTCCATGGCGCCGCTATAGCGCAGTTTTGCAAAGGACGCTCAAGCGGCGTGTGCGGGAGCCCCTTGCCCACCCCAACTTCCTCTCCGTAGGCAGGGTGAAGGGCAAAGCAATATCACGCATCTGGTTTGTTCGCGTCGACGGCTGGCGTCAGGCCTTAACCGCCCGCACCAGCGTATCGACGCCCTCACGGAAATCGACCGTCACCGAAAAGCCCAGCGCCTTCAGCCTCTCCATCGACGGCGTGAAATGCATGATGTGGTCTTCCGACTCGTCGCTGTAGAAATGCACGACCCAGTCTTCGAGCAGATCGAGCCGGTCGATCTCGCGGAAGAGTTTGAACCAGCGGCGCACCGTCTCCTGCGTGTCGAGAAGATGCGCGGCGCGGTCATCCATGGCGTAGCGGTCGCCATTGATGAAGAGCCCGCCCTTTTTCAGCACGCGGTGGATTTCAGCGAGGACGAGCGAGCGGTAATCGTCCAGGAAATTGTGAATGGCGTAGTTCGAGGTCACGAGGTCGAGGCTGTCGCTCGGCAACGCCTTCAACGCTTCCAAAGCATCCGCCTGTTTGAAGTCGACGCGCCCCGCCTGCACATAATCCGCGAGGCTTTCGCGGGCCTGATCGAGCATGGCGGGCGCCGCGTCGATCGCCGTCAGCGTGAGATTGTGGCGGCCCGCAAGCAGCGGGAGCGTGCTGACGCCGGTGCCGCAGCCGATTTCGACGCCTTTGAGGGCGACGTCCGGCTTCCATTTCGCGACCGTCTCGCCGAGCCGCTTCGCGAGCAGCGCGTGGTGGGGGCACATGAAAGTCAGGAAGTCATATTCCGCGCCGATTTTGCCGGTGAAGAGATTGTCGTGCAGCGTTTCGTGTCGAGCGGACATGGGCGTTTCCCTTGATGATTGCGGCGGAGATTAGGATTATCGCAGCGTGCGCGCAATCAGCCTGCGCGTTGCCGGCCGTAAAGCCGTGCGCTCCAATTTTCGACCCTGCCGCTGTCCAGCCGCTTCTGCGCGAGGCCGCGCCAGCTTTGAGCAAGGTGGGGCAGCGCGGCCATGGCCGCAAGCCCCTCGCGGTCGCGCATGTCGCGATAAAGTAAATGCGAAAGGCGCGTCAGCGGCCAGTCGGGGCAGGGGCGCTCGGTCAGATGCAGCGCGGCGCCTTCATTCGCGACGCCTTCTTCGAGCACGCGGTAATACCAGCCGGTGCGCCCGCTCATCTGCACCCGCCGCGCCATGTCGCGCAGGCCGAAACGGAGATTGAGCTTGAAACAGGGCTGACGCCCTTGGCTTACTTGCAGCAGCGCGCCGCCAAAGCGGATAACGTCGCCGATGCAGATGTCGTCTTCGATCCAGCCTTGCGTCGAAAGATTTTCGCCGAAGGCGCCGGGCGCATCGAGCGCCGGCGCCGCGCCGATTTCGTCACGCCACGTCGCATAGTGATCGAGCGCGTAATGATGGAGGGCCTTCTCCGCGCCGCCGTGATGTTTGCGATCGGCCTGCGCGTCGCCCTCGACGCCTGTCTTGCCGATGCGCCAGGGCCCCGCGGCCGGCCGCTTGTCGATCGCGCTGACATGACGGGCGTCGCCGAGCGGCGCGACCTCGCCAACCAACACGAGCGGATGAGTCTGACGCAGCGTCACGGCGTCTCCGCCAGCAGCGTTCCGATGATCGCGCCGAGCGCCATGTCGTCTTCCTGTCCGAAGCCATGGTGACGGACCGTTCCGTCGCGGCCGATGAGGACGCATGTCGGCGTGCCGCGCATCTCGTAGCGCCGCATGGTGACGGGGATGGGATCGCCGCTCGACGCTTCGTCAACGCCGATGGGGAAGGTCAGGCGATATTCATGGATGAAGGCTTCGAGCGAGACGGGCGTCATCGCCGCGTGATGTTCGAAAACCGCATGGAGTCCGATGACGGCGAGATCCGTATTACGGAAGAGCTGTTGCGCGCGCTGGGCCTGAGGCGTTCCGTGGGAGACGCAGCCTGGGCAAAGCATTTGAAAGGCGTGCAGCATCACGACCCGGCCGCGCAGCGACGCGAGGGTAATGGGCGCGGCGGCGTTGAACCAGCGCGAGACCGCCAGTTCCGGCGCGAGCGGCAGGGCCACGAAGCGTCTTCCTCCCGTTTTGCTTTTGCCGGATAAATGCTTTTCCGCGGAGGCTTGGCAAGAACCACCGGCCGAAATCGCGCTTTACCAATGCGGCGTTTCGGGAAAGCCTGCGACGCTGGATGCGCGCGGACGCGCCTTTGGAGGGAATATGCGACTATTGATTGGTCCGCTTTTCGTATCTTTCGCCTTGTCGCTTCCGGCTCACGCGGAAGTGACCTGCATTCCGCAGGCCTCCGGCGTCACCGGCGTCATCGCCGAGCAGACCGACGTCGTCGCGGCGGTCAATTGCCTGGGGCGGCAATTGGCGCAGCTGCGCGGCGACGCGACGGTCTCCGACCACAATGAGACGGCGCGCATAGAGGAATTGGCGCGCCAACTCGCCATGCTGCAAAACGCCGTCGCGTCCCTTTCCCAGCGCGTCGCGGCGATAGAGGGCAATCTGAGAAATGTCGAGCAGCCATTGGCGAAACAGCCCTGGTGACGCGATCTTGGTGACGCGGCCTTGTTGGCGCGAGCCGCCAGTTTCGCGGCGTTTCCCGCGCTGGCCCCCTTGGGGGGCTCCAGAGCGAGGCTCGTGGGGCGCCGGAGGATCGGCGTCCTCATCCTGCGCAGGCGCGCCGATCGTTCGCCGCGAAGCGGCCACTTTTTGCCGGAATTTTCCTATCGTGCCCGACGGGAATCAAAAAATGCGGATTTCTCGATTTTTCGCCCTTGTCGCCCTTGTCGCCCTGGGGGCGGCCCTTGGCGCCTGCGAGACGACCTCGCCGGCGCAGCAGCGCGCGGCTGACGACGCCCGCTGCCGGTCCTACGGCTTCAAGCGTGGGAGCGACGGCTTCTCGAAATGCCTGCTCGACATCGATCTCGACCGCTCCGCCGACCGGCGCGCGAGCCGGGAGGAACTCATGCTTTATGGCGGCCCGCGCTTCTATGGCGCGCCTTATTGGCGCTATTGGTGAGCCGCAGGCTCCCGGGAAAGCGCCTATATGCTGCAGCGAATATGTTCGCGCACGACCGGATAGATCTGACTGTCCCAGCGCTTGCCGTTGAAGACGCCGTAATGGCCCACGCCCGCCTGCATATGGTGCGATTTCATATAAGGGCGTAACCCGCCGCAAATATCCTGCGCGGCGAGCGTCTGGCCGATGGCGCAGATGTCGTCCTTCTCGCCTTCGACCGTGAGCAGGAAGGTCTTCTTGATGGCGCGCGGTTCGACCTTTCGACCCTTGAAAGTCAGATTGCCTTCCGGAAGGGCAAATTTCTGGAAGACCGTCTCGATCGTGTGCAGATAGAAATCCGCGTCGAGATCCATGATCGCGAAATATTCCTCGTAGAAGGTCCTGATCTGATCGGCCTTGGCGTCGTCCCCCTTGACCCTGTGCTCGAAGAGATCGGCGAAGGCTTTCCGGTGCCGGTCGATGTTCATCGACATGAAAGCCGCAAGCTGCACGAAGCCGGGATAGACGCGCCGTCCCGCGCCGGGCAGGCCGCGCGGGACGGTGCTGATCATTTTTTCGCGAAACCATTCGATGGGCTTCGAGGTCGCGAATTCATTCACTTTCGTGGGCGAGACGCGGGCGTCGATCGGCCCGGCCATCAGCGTGAGGCTCGCGGGCTGGTCGGGGTCTTGCTCCTGCGCCATCAGCGCGACGGCCACGAGCGCCGGGACGGTCGGCTGGCAGACGGCGACGAGATGGGATTGCGGTCCCATGAATTTCAGGAAGTCGATGATGTGCTGGACGAAGTCCTCGAAAGCGAAGCTCCCCTGATCGAGCGGAATGTCTCGCGGGTTGCGCCAGTCCGTGACATAGACTTCGTGGTCGCGCAGCAGCGTGCGGATCGTGCCGCGCAGGAGCGTGGCGAAATGGCCGGACATGGGCGCGACGAGCAGCACGCGCGGATCGCCGCTCGCGCCGGCGCGGGAGAAGCGCTGCAGCGTGCAGAAGGGCGTCGAGGTCACAGGCGTCTCGACGACGGGCGTGGTCTCGCCCGCCTCGGTCGTAATGTCGCCAATGCCGTAATCCGGCCGCTTATGGGTGAAGCCCGCCAAAGAGACGACTTCATGATAGGCTTGCCAGCACCGAAGCGGCGAGACGAATTGCATCGTCCCGAAAAGGCTCAGGATGCGCTCATTGCTCGCGGCGGCCGTACGGACCGGATCGATGAAGTCGGCATAGGCCTGATAGGCGTCATACATGCGCTGGAGAGGAGCCCTTGTTTCGCTGGCTTCCTCCGCAGCAAGGGCCGTGCCATCTGCCCAAGAAAGTGGCACATGACTTGCTGATCCGCAGACGGTTCAACGGGGACGAGAAATGCCGGTCGCGACGCTCACCATCAGCAGCAAAAACTACTCCTCCTGGTCGCTGCGCGGCTGGCTGATGATGAAGCTCTCCGGCCTGCCCTTCGAGGAAGTGGCCGTCGATCCCGACGACGCGACGGCGCGGGAGGAAATCCTTTTGCTCTCCCCTTCGATCCTCGTGCCCTGCCTGACTTATGACGGTTTCCGGATTTGGGACACTTTGGCGATCGGCGAATTCCTGAACGAGATCGCTCCCGAGGCGAAGCTGATGCCGGCCAACCGCTTGAGCCGCGCGCGCTGCCGCTCGATCTGCGGCGAGCTGCATTCAGGCTTCAATTCGCTGCGCTCGGCGCTGCCGATGAACCTCAAGGCGCATTTCCCGCATTTCAAGGTGTGGTCGAAGGCGCAGGGCGACATCGCCCGCGTGACGCAAATCTGGCGCGAATGCCTCGAAACGAGCGGGGGACCCTGGCTCTTCGGCGACATCTCCATCGCCGACGCCATGTATGCGCCGGTGGCGACGCGCTTTCGCACCTATGGCGTTGAGCTTGACGAGGTCTCGCAGGCCTATTGCGACCGCATCTTCGCCTGGCCCGCCATGCAGGAATGGATCGAGGCGGCGAAGCTGGAGAAGGACGAGATCGAGGAGCTCGAGGTGGAGTTTTAAGGCATGCCGCTCCGATACGGTCGGGCCATCCGCTTCCTGATCAGCCCCACCAGAAGATGGTGGCGATGACGATATAGAGCCCGATCAGCGCCGCGCCGTCCACCATGTCGGCTTGTCCGTCCACCGTCACGACCGTGACGACCATGACGGAAAGGAACAGCGCCGCCGCGAGGATCGGGGGGATCACCAGCGTGAAGGCGGAGCCGCCAATGCCGAAGCTGACGAGGATCAGGATCGGCACGATGACGACCGCGACCTGAAGGGCGCTGGTGAGCACGACGCTCACGGCGAGGTCCGCCTTTCCGGCGGCGGCGAGGCGAATGCCGACGACATTCTCGATGGCGTTGCCGGCGATGGCGACGACGACGAGACCGGCGAAAGTCTGGCTGATGCCGGCCGTGTCGATGGCGGGCTCCAGCGCCTCGACGAACCAGTCCGACACCAGCACCGCGCCGCCCGCGCAGACGAGCAGCACCGTGATCGCGGTCGCGAGCGGCCAGGCATGCGCGCGCGCATGGGCTTCGGCGGGCACGGCGCGCTGGCCTTGCGAGAGCATCGACTTCGTCATGATGGCGAAGACGAGAAGCAGCACCACGGCGCAAACGGCGGCGAGATCCTGCTCGTGAGAGGCGGCGGGCAGATGCAGCTCGTTGGCGAGCGTCGGCAGGACGAGCGCGGATACGGCGAGGAGCAGGAGCGAGGCGATCATGCGCGGCGTCTGGCTCTCGAAATGCAGCACGCCATGGCGCCAGCCGCCGACCGCGAAAGCGAGGCCGAGCACGAGAAGAACATTGGCGAGGATCGAGCCGATCAGCGAGGCCTGCACGACGGTCACGAGTCCAGCCTGCAGCGAGAAGATGCAGACGAAAAGCTCGGGCAGGCTGCCAACGGCTGACTGGACGAGGCCGGTCGCGGAGGGGCTGAGATGGTTGCCGACCTGATCCGTCGCTTCGCCGATGACGTGGGCGACGCCCGCCAAAGCGAGGGCGCAGGCGAGAAAGCTGACAATTGGACCCGCATGCAGGAAATGCGTCGCCCCCGCGACGCCGATGAGCGCCGCCGAGGCGCCCATGACAATCATTTCTTTACGATCGATCGCCGCCACGATGTCGGTCCTTTCGGGAAATGGGATTTCTAAAGCCGCGCCATGGTCCGGGCGGCGCGCGCGCCAAATCGAGCCTGGCCCGCGCTGGGCGGACACTATGTGGGAAACTGCCTGACTATTGATGAAGATTTGTTGCGTTTGCGGGCATTTGGGGTTGGTATGCCGGCCAGAAGGGGAGGGGCGGCATGGAGAAGCGACTTCAAGGATTTGCGCCGGCGCGCGCCGCGCGCCTTTGCGCCGCGCTTTTAGCAGGCCTCCCGCTCGCCGCCTGCGTTCCGCCGCCGCTCACGCCCTCCTACGCCCCCTTCGAGTGCGGTCTGATCGAAACGACGGCCGTGCTGCCGGAATTTCCGACATATAGCGGCTATCGATGGATCGCATGCCGGGTCGTCGCCGGGCCGGCGGTGAAGATCGAAAGCGTCTCCGTCAACAACGGCAAATGCGCGACGTTCGAGCACTGGTATGTCGGCCGCGTTTTCGCCGCAGGAGACGTTGTCAATATTCCCTACGCCTGCATGAGCCCGGTCAGCGTCGCCATCGGCGCGAACGGCGTCATCTCGAAAATGCGCCTCAAATCGGCTCGAGGATAAGAGGAAAGGCATGCGTCACTTGATCGCGATCGTCGGATTGATCGGACTGACCGGCTGCAACAGCGCGCAAAGCGCCAAGAAAGAAGCCGAGCAGGAATACGCCGTCGGGTCTTACGAACAGTCGTTGAAGGCTTACCAATTATGCTCCGCGCAAAACCGGGACGAGCCGGAGAAATGCGGCGCTCTGGCGCGCGTGATGGAGGCCGACAAGAAGCGCTATGAAAGGGAAACGCAGGGGCTTTGAAGGTCTTCGCTCTCTTTGCTATTGCAGCGCCTTGTAGCCGTCCTTAAAGCCTTCGAGGGGCACGATGTTGCGCAGGCCCTCGCCCGGATTGATGTAGATCGTGATCAGCAGATTTCGTCCGCTGGCGAGCTTCTTGACGACGTCTTCGCCGAGCGGCGCCTCCGCCGCGCAGCCGATCTGGGTGCATCTGAAGAAGGGGATGGCGCCGATGTCGTCCTGGTCGATTTTGACCTTTATGCCCTCGAGGAGAAAAACGCTCTGCGGCGCCATGATCTGAAGCACGCCATTGGGAATGGCGGGCGACTTTCTGAACGCGACGATGACGCTGGCGCTGGCCATCTCCTCCGAGCGAACCGTCTGCGTCAAGGCGCATACAGGACCCTTTGCGCCGGGCGGCGAGGCGCATTGCAGGTCCCAGGCACCGAATTTGGCGGCGGGCGGCGAGACTTCAGCTTGCGCGCCGCCGGGGAGAGGGGAGGCGAGCAGGAGGATGAAAAGCGCGCGGAGGACACCGCGCCCGAAAAGCCTAACGCCGACATTGCAAGAGAGCATCGTCACAACCTCAAAGGGCGAAACCCCTCTCTGATAGCGCAAAGTCATCCGCGTGAAAGTATCTGATTTGCGACGATCCAGTCCTCGACGACCAATATTGATCAAATTCGATTGCCGAATTGAGCGAAGTCAAATAGTCTAGCTGTGGCTCATCGCTTGACCCCCTCGTCATCGGAGCGATGGCGCCAAGCCCCGGCGGCGCACCATGGGCCGCTGGGGCGAAATTCCCCCAAAGCGCACGATAAAGAAGAGCTTACGCATTGTCGCAACAGCGGTAGCCCACGCCGGGCTCGGTCGTCAAAAGGCGCGGATTCGCGGGGTCGTCCTCGATCTTTCCCCTCAATTGGCCGACGAAGACACGCAGATATTGGCTGTCATTTTCGTGCGCCGGGCCCCAAACGGCCTTCAAAATTTCGCGATGCGATACGGGTCGTCCGGCGCGCCTCGCAAGGAAGACCAGGAGGTCGAATTCCTTCGGCGTGAGCTTCAGCGTTTCGCCTCTTTTCTGAACGAGGCGCTTGCCGATATCGATCGTGAGCCCGTCAATTCTGATTCGTTCGGGCTCGGCGGCCGATTTCGCATGGCGAAGGGCTGCGCGCATGCGCGCCAGCAATTCGTCCATGCCGAAAGGCTTTTCGATATAATCGTCGGCGCCGAGGTCGAGCGCCATGACTTTCTCGGATTCGCGGTCGCGCGCCGACAGCACGATGATCGGCCTGTTCGTCAGAACGCGCATTTTCCTCAGCGCCTCCTTCCCGTCCATGTCGGGAAGGCCAAGGTCGAGGATGACGAGGTCCGGCATGCCGTCGCGCAGCGCGCCGAGCGCTTCCGTCGCCGTCGCCGCGCCGACGACGTCGTAGCCGGAGGCCGTCAACGCCGGGCGCAGCACGCGCAGGATCTGCGGTTCGTCGTCGACAATGAGGATCTTGGCGCCTTTCATGGCTTCGCTCCGCCGGAGGTTCCGTGGACCGCTGGAAAACGCATGACGATTCTCGTTCCGCGTCGGCGGATCGCGGGGCTTTGGGCGATGATCTCGCCGCCCATCGCCTGAACGAGCCCGCGGCAGATGGAGAGGCCGAGTCCGGTGCCGGCTTTCCGCCCGTCCGGACGTCCGCCGCGATAGAATTTTTCGAAAATCCGGTCGAGATCGGAGGGTTTCACGCCGGGACCCTCATCGGTGACGGTGATGACAACCTCCGCGCCCTCCGGGCGCGCATGCACGATCGCGCCGTTCGGACCGCCATATTTGTGGGCGTTGTCCAGCAGGTTGAAAAGGACCTGGCCGAGAAGGTTGGCGTCGCCGCGGATCAGGGGAAGCTCGGGCGCAACGCTGACCGCCGTTCTCTGCGCGGGATAAGTCTTCCGAATGCGCTCGACGGCGGCGCGGATCGCGCTCGCGACGTCGACGAGATCGCGGCGCGGGGCGAGGCCTCCGGCTTCAATGCGGGACATGTCCAGCAGATTGGCGATGAAGCGCCCCAGGCGTCCCGCCTCCTCCTCGATCGAGGCCATGAGATCGCGGCGATCATCCGGCGGCAGCCTCTCGCCGAGCTGCCTGAGGCTGGTGATCGCGGCGGTGATGGAGGCGAGCGGCGTGCGAAGATCGTGCGAGAGCGAGGCCAGCAAGGTCGTGCGCAGCCTCTCATTCTCCTCGAGCGCCGCCGCCTTGATGGAGTCGCCGACCAGACGGGATCTGTCGATCGCGATCGCGGTCTGTTCGAGAAGCGCTGTCAACATGCGCTCCTCCTGTCCCGAAAAAGCCTCGGCGCGCCGCTTCGGCTCCACCCCGCAGACCGCGACGACGCCTCGCGGGGTTGCGAGCGGGCGGAACTGAAAGCGCACATTTGGCAGGGTGCCCGTTCGCCAGCCAGAAGCTTCGCTCTTTTCCAGCGCCCATCGAGCCGCGCCGTCTTCGCCCGCGTCGAGCTGATCGAGCGGCGGCCATGACGCGGCGATTGCAAAGCCCCCTTCTTCGGGCGTCAGGATAACGACGCATGGCGATTCCATCGCCTTCTGGACCTGCGACGTCGTCGCCCACAAAATATCGTCCTCGCTGGTCGCGGCGGAAAGCTTTCGCGAAAAATCGAAGAGAGACTGCGCCGTTTCGGCCCTGCGCCGCATGGCGTGCGATTGCTCCCGCATGCGGCTGGCGAGCATCCCTGTGACGGTCGCGACGGCGAGCGAGACGACGAGTTCCAGAAACTCCTGCGGCTCCGTCACCGTCAATCCATAGCGCGGCTCGACGAAGAAGAAATCGCAGGCGAAGAAGGAGAGGACGGCGGCGGCGATCGCCGAGGAAAGGCCGAGCCAAATGGCGCAGACCATCACCGGCAACAGAAAAATCACCGCCATGTTGGGGATGTTGAGCCAGTTCTCGATCAAGACGCCGACGCCGGCCGTCGCGGCGACGGCGCCCGTCGCGGCGGCGAGACCGAACCAGATATTGGCGGTTTTGGGCGGCTTCCACGCGCGCGGCATCGGCGCGACCTCGCCGGCGCCGGTGAGCAGGACGGCGATGTCGGCGGCGCGTCGCGCGATCTCGTCCGGCAGCGAGCGTCTGAAAAACTTTCCGAGAAAGCCCGCGCGGGATCGGCCGACGACAATCTGCGTAATGTTTTCCTGACGGGCGAATTTGAGGATTTCTCCCGCGAGATCGTCGCCGGAAAGCCGCGCGGTCTCCGCGCCAAGGCGTTCGGCGAGATGAAGCGCGTCGTCCAGCTTGCGAACGGCCTCCGCGGATTGCGTTTCGTGACCTGCGCGCTCGACATAGGCCGCGATCCAGGAGGCATTGAGGGCGCTCGCCAAACGGGCGGCTTCGCGGATCGCGCTTTCGGACCCCTCGTCGCCGACGCAAACGAGCAGCCTTTCGGCCGTCGCCCAGGGACCTTCAATGGCGCCTTGTCTCAGATAGGCGACCATCTGATCGTCGACGCGCTCCGCGGTGCGGCGCAGCGCCAATTCGCGCAGCGCCGTCAGATTGCGCGGGGTGAAGAAATTCTGCGTCGCGCGCCGCGCGGTCTCGGGGACATAGACCTTGCCCTCCTGCAACCGCTGAAGCAGCTCGTCGGGCGTGATGTCGACGAGGATCACATCGGCGGCGCTCTGCAGGACGCGATCGGGCACGGTCTCGCGAACCGCGACGCCGGTGATGCGCGAGACGACGTCGGCCAGACTTTCCAGATGCTGGATGTTGAGCGCGGTCCAGACGTCGACGCCCGCGTCCAGCAGCTCTTCGACGTCCTGCCAGCGTTTCGGGTGCCGGCTGTCGGGCGCGTTGGTGTGGGCGAGTTCGTCGACGACGATGAGCCGGGGCTTGCGCTCTAGGGCCGCGTCTATGTCGAATTCCTCGATCGAGCGACCGCGATAGGCGATCTTCCGCCTCGGCAGGATTTCCAGCCCCTCGGCCAGAGCCTCGGTCTCTTTGCGGCCATGAGTTTCGACGAGGCCGATGACGATGTCCAGCCCTTCGGCTTTCGCCGCGCGGGCGCGCGCGAGCATCGCATAGGTCTTGCCGACGCCCGGCGCGGCGCCAAGGAAAACGCGCAATTTTCCCTGTCCCTCCTTGCCGGTTAAGGCAAGGAGGGCGTCAGGGTCGGGGCGGCGTTCCTCCAGGCTCAAACGAGACGCTTCTCCTATTTCAGCGCATCGAGCGCGATGTTCAGCTTCAGGACGTTTACGCGCCGCTCGCCGATGATTCCGAGAATGCGGTTGTCGATATGCGTCTCGACAAGCGCGCGGACGCCGTCTTCGGCGAGGCCGCGCGCCGCAGCGACGGCGGGAACCTGCGCCAAAGCGTATTGCGGCGAGATGTCCGGGTCGAGACCCGAGGCCGAAGCCGTCACCGCGTCGGCGGCGACCATGCCGATGCGTCCGGCCGCGAACTCTGCTTCGATGGCCGCATTTACGCGGTCGACGAGCTTCTTCGAGGTCGGCCCGAGATTGGAGCCGGCGGAATTGGCGGCGTTATAGGGCGTATCGACGGTCTTGCCCGCATCCGCCGGATCGGGTCCGACGGTGGCGGAAGGGCGCCCGTGGAAATAGCGGTCGCTGACGAAGTTCTGGCCGATGAGCGGGGAGCCGACGACTTTGCCGTCGCGCTCGATGAGGCCGCCATTCGCCTGCGCCGTCAGCGCGAGCTGCGCGATGGCGGTGATCGCCAGCGGATAGAGAAGGCCGGTGACGGCGGTGAAGAGCAGGATCATGACGATGGCGGGACGTAATTGAGACAGCATTTGCGCCTCCTTCAGGCGAGATGCAGCGCGGATATGATCAGATCGATGGCCTTGATCCCGATGAAGGGAATGACGAGGCCGCCGAGTCCGTAGATCAGCAGGTTGCGGCGCAAGAGAGCGGCCGCGCCGACGGGCCGGTATTCAACGCCCTTGAGGGCGAGCGGTATCAACGCGACGATGATCAGCGCGTTGAAGATGACGGCGGACAGGATCGCCGATTGCGGCGATGCGAGCTTCATCACATTCAGCGCGTCGAGTTCGGGATAGGCGACGACGAACAGAGCGGGGATGATGGCGAAATATTTCGCGACGTCGTTCGCGATCGAGAAGGTCGTCAGGGAGCCGCGCGTCATCAGCAATTGCTTGCCGATCCGCACGATCTCGATGAGCTTCGTCGGGTCGCTGTCGAGATCGACCATATTGCCGGCCTCGCGCGCCGCTTGCGTGCCGGTCTGCATGGCGACGCCCACATCGGCCTGGGCGAGCGCCGGCGCGTCATTGGTGCCGTCGCCGCACATGGCGATGAGACGGCCGCCTTGCTGCTCCTTGCGGATATAAGCGAGCTTGTCCTCGGGCTTCGCCTGCGCGATGAAATCGTCGACGCCTGCTTCGCCCGCGATGGCCGCGGCGGTGACCGGATTGTCGCCCGTCACCATGACCGTCTTGATTCCCATGGCGCGAAGCGCGGCGAAGCGCGCCTTGATGTCCGGCTTGATGATGTCCTTGAGATGAATCACGCCGAGCAGCCTTCCATTCTCGGCGACGGCGAGCGGCGTGCCGCCCGCGCGCGAGATGCGTTCGACGGCGCGCTCGAAATCGACAGGGACGGACGACGCTTCGCCGACGATCGCGTCCACCGCGCCCTTTCGCAAAGAGCGGCCTGGGAGATCGACGCCCGAGACGCGCGTATGTGCGGAGAAGGGAACGATCGTCACTTCCGATCCAAAGGCCGGCGCGGCGACGTCATAGGTCCGTCTCGCGAGCGAAACGATCGAACGCCCCTCCGGCGTCTCGTCGGCGAGCGACGCGAGCAGCACCGCTTCGGCCAGCGCCTGTTCCGTCACGCCGCCGACGGGCGTGAATTCGTCCGCCATGCGATTGCCGAAAGTGACGGTGCCCGTCTTGTCGAGCAGCAGCGTGTCGACGTCGCCCGCGGCTTCCACGGCGCGTCCGGATGTGGCGATGACGTTGAAGCGGATCAGACGGTCCATGCCGGCGATGCCGATCGCCGAGAGCAGGCCGCCAATGGTCGTCGGGATCAGGCAGACGAGGAGCGCGATCAGCACCGTGATCGACAGCGTCGTTCCCGAATAGAGCGCCAAGGGCCAGAGCGTCACGCAGACGATGAGAAAGACGATCGTCAGGCCCGCGAGGAGAATGGAGAGAGCAAGCTCATTCGGCGTCTTCTGCCGCTGCGCGCCTTCGACGAGCGCGATCATCCGGTCGATGAAGGTGGAGCCCGGCGCGGCGGTGATCTTCACCCTGATCCAGTCGGAGAGAACCGTGGTGCCGCCGGTCACCGCCGATCTGTCGCCGCCCGCTTCGCGTATGACGGGAGCGGACTCGCCGGTTATGGCGGATTCGTTGACCGACGCGCAGCCTTCGACGACTTCGCCGTCGCCGGGAATGAGATCGCCGGCCTCGACGAGGACGACGTCGCCAACCTTCAGTTCGAGCGCCGAAACGCCTTGATAGACGCCCTTCATGCCCGACGCTCCGGTCGGGTCGATAAGGCGCTTTGCATGTGTATCGGAGCGCGTCTTCCGCAGCGTATCCGCTTGCGCCTTGCCGCGCCCTTCCGCGACGGCCTCCGCGAAATTCGCGAAAAGAACCGTGAACCACAGCCAGGCTGCGATCTGCCCGGAGAAGAAGGCCGCGCCGTTATGGGCGAGGAGATCGCGGATGAAAAAGCACGTCACGACGGCGGAAACGACTTCCGTGACGAAGATGACCGGATTGCGCGCGAGCTTTCTCGGGTCGAGTTTCACGAAGGCGTCGATGCTGGCGCGTTTCATGATCTCGGCGTCGAAAAGGCCGGGAGCGGCGATTTTGGCGGACATGGATCGGCTCCTTAGAAGCTTTTGCCGGCATGCATCAGGAAATGCTCGACGATGGGGCCGAGCGCGAGCGCCGGGAAATATTGCAGCAGGTAGAGGATGAGGATGACGCCGAGCAGCAGGCCGACGAAGAGCGGTCCGTGAGTCGGGAATGTGCCGACGGAAGCGGGCGCCTTTTTCTTCGCCGCGAAAGACCCGGCGAGCGCCAGAACCGGCACGATGAAAAAGAAGCGCCCGACGAACATGGCGACGCCGAGCGTCGTATTGTACCAAAGCGTATTGCCGGCGAGGCCTGCGAAGGCCGAGCCGTTATTCGCGTTGGTCGACGCGAAGGCGTAGAGAACTTCGGAAAGTCCGTGCGGCCCGGCGTTGGCGAGGCTGTCCAGCCCGGTCTTCAGCATCAGCGACGCGGCGGTGAAGCCGAGCACGCTCAGCGGATAGATCAGCACGGCGAGCATTGCGAGCTTCATCTCCCGCGTTTCGATCTTCTTGCCGAGATATTCCGGCGTGCGGCCGACCATCAAACCGGCGACGAAGACCGCGATCACGGCGAGCACGAGGAAGCCGTAAAGGCCCGCGCCGTCGCCGCCCGGCGAGATGCAGCCGAGCAGCATGTTGAAGAGCGGAACAAAGCCGCCGAGCGGCGTGAAGGAATCGTGCGTCGAGTTGACGGCGCCCGTGCTCGTGCCCGTCGTCGCCGCCGCGAAGAGCGTGCTGGCCGCGACGCCGAAACGCACTTCCTTTCCTTCCATATTCCCCGGCGACGGATCGACGCCGATATCCGTTAGAAGCGGGTTGCCCGCGGCTTCGGCCCAATAGGCGATCAGCACGCCCGCGACGAGCACGATCCCCATGGTGATCGCGATGACCCGCCCCTGTCTCGCATCGAGCACGGTCCGGCCAAAAGCGAAGACCGACGCAAAGGGAACGAGGAGCAGCGCGAAAATCTCCAACATATTGGAGGCTGCGTTGGGGTTCTCGAAGGGATGCGCGGAATTGGCGTTGAAGAAACCGCCGCCATTCGTGCCGAGCTCCTTGATCGCTTCCTGGCTGGCGACGGGCCCGATCGATATGATCTGCTTGACGCCTTCCAACGTCGTCGCTTCGATCGAGCCGGCGAGCGTTTGTGGAACGCCGAGCGCGACGAGGACGAGCGCGAAGACGACGGAGAGCGGCAGCAGCACGTAAAGCGTCGCTCGCGTGAGATCAACCCAGAAATTGCCGACGGTCGCGGATTCGGAGCGCGCGAAACCGCGCACAAGGGCGAAGGCCATTGCGAGACCCGTCGCCGCAGAGACGAAATTATGCACAGTCAGGCCAAGCATTTGCGTGAGATGACTCATCGTCGTCTCGCCGCCGTAATTCTGCCAGTTGGTGTTTGTGACGAAGCTCAGCGACGTGTTGAAGGCGAGATCGGCCGGGACGCCGGAGAAGCCTTGCGGGTTGAGCGGCAGGACGCCCTGCAGGCGCTGCAACGCATAGAGCGACGCGAATCCCACGACGCTGAACGCCAGCATGGCGAAGGTATAGGCTTGCCAGCCTTGCTCGCGCGACGGATCGACGCCAGCGGAGCGGTAGAAGGCGTTCTCCACCGGCGACAGCGCGGGCGAGAGCAAGGTTTGCTCGCCGGCGAAAACGCGGGCGACATAGCCGCCGAGCGGAATCGCCGCCAAGACGACGGCGACGAGTACGATGGCGATCTGAGCCAATCCGATGAATGTCATGGCGTCAGCCGGGCGCAGCCGGCCCTCTCGGTTAGAATTTTTCGGGACGCAACAGCGAGTAAACGAGATAGCCGCCAAGCAGGACGGCGACGATCAAGCCGATGTCGGGCTCGGACATTGACGAACCTCCTCTAGAGACGCGCACAGGCGCGGGCATAAGCAGCGACAAGCGCGAAGAGGAGCAGGCCAAGAACAAGAAAGACGACGTCGCTCATGAGCGCGATCTCCTCAGCGAGAGTTGCTCACGGAAAATGGGCGCGTTCGATGTAAGGGCTCTATTAGGAATTTCGAAGGAGCCGGACGGGTCCGCCTAAGATTTTATGGAATGCCGCTCGCCGCCAGGAGGACGCCATTGCGGCGAGAATGCCGTTGCCGACAAGGGTGCGACAGGATCGTTTTTGATCGTAACGAATTTCCTTCGCTTCGTTACGCTGCGCGCGACATAATCCAATTGCAATTTCGGCGATGCGTCCTATCCTTCGCGCGCCATGCACTTTTGCTTGAAAATTCTTTTCGGGAGAGCGCGCCTCGCGTGCGCTTTGGCGTGCTGGCTTTTCGCCTTGTCTGTTCTGGCGGCCGCGCAGTCCCGGCCGGAGAACGGCGCGGCGCTTTCGATGGCGGCGTGTTCGCTCTCGAATCCGCTCAATCCCGACAGCGCACATGTCGACGAAAGCGGGTGCTGCGTTTTAGGCGCGGCCTGTTTCGGCGGGCTTTATGTCGCCGTCGGCAGCGCGTCGCCGACGCCGCGCCGCCTGGATACGGTCATTGACTGGCGCCGCTTCGACAAAGCGTTGAGCGCGTCTGTAACGCGCCGTTTGGCCGCCGCGCGCGGTCCGCCCGACGTCTTCGCCGGGCATCGCTCTTACGACGCGTCGTAACGCGCGCCTCGCGCGCTGCGGATCGACCTTCCTCCTATATCAACCGGCCGCCCGACGTCACGACGCGCGCGGGCGTCGCGGCCGAACGCACCCGTCATGGAGGCGACGATGAACGCCGAGCGCGACTTCTTCGAAGCGCTGTACCGCGATCATGCGCAATGTTTGCGCGGCCACGCGCGAAAACGCGTTGGCGCGCTCGACGACGAAGACGTCGTGCATGACGCGTTTTTGAAGTTGATTCAATGCCAGCCGGAGGCGGCCTGGCGCTATCCGAGGGCTTATCTTTTCGCCGTTGTGCAAAACGCCGGAATCGACGCGCTGCGACGGCGGGCGACGCGCCTGCGTTACGTTGCGCATGAATTCGCCTCTGCAAATGCTTGCGGATACGAACCAGCCGTCGAGCCGGAAATAACGCGCGGGCAGATGAAGGCGCTGCTCGACGAGCTGCCGCCGGCGTGCCGAGGCGTCTTTCTTCTCTATTGGTTCGAAGAGATGAGTCAGGAGCAGGTCGCGCGCCATCTCGGCGTCACGCTGCGCACGGTCGAACGGCGTTTGGCGCGGGGCCTCGCCCAATTGCGCGATCGCGCGTCTCACGGCGGCTGCGCGCGCGCGTGACCGGAAAAAAATTAACGGCGGCGCGTCGGGTTTTCGGCGCGCCGCGCGTTCAACGCATCACAATCGGCGAAAGCGTCGAAAGAAAAATCGAGGGAGCATGATGCGGTCCGAGTTCTTCATTATTTTCGTGGCGACGGTTGCGGGGGCCGCCGGCGTTTCAGCGGCGCCCGCGAAACCGCAAGCCGTCGAGATTTCCTTCGCGCTCGCCGCGGACGGCCAGCCGGTCGATTGCGGCCACGACATTCATGGCCTCGGCGCGAACCATGTGAACGCCAAGCTCCGCGAAGCGAGCTTCTACGTCTCCGACGCCGCGCTGATCGACAAAAACGGCAAGGCCACGCCGATCGAGCTGACGCGCAACGACTGGCAATACGCCAATGTCGCGCTCATCGATTTCGACGACAAGACAGGCAATTGTCGCGGGACGAAGGGCGCCAACGCCACGTTGACGGGGCAGGTTCCAGCCGGCCGCTATCAGGGCCTTTCCTTCGTGATCGGCGTGCCGACCCTCGGCAAGGGAGACGACGGGAAAGAAGTCTCGCTCAACCATTCGAATTTCGCGACCGCGCCGGCGCCGCTCGACATTCAGTCGATGAGCTGGAGCTGGCAGGCCGGTCGTAAATTCGTCAAGCTCGAAGTCGCGCCGGAAGGCGGGATCGTGCGTCCGCCAATGCCGCCGCGTCCGCCGCGCGCCGCCGCCGCGGGTAGCGCGAGCCCGCCGCCGCGGGCCGACGCGCCGGAGAAGGCCGATCAGACGCCGGAGCCGATACAGAGCAACGCCGACGGCACCATCACCGTCGCGACCTGGATGCTCCATCTCGGATCGACAGGGTGCAAAGGCGATCCGATAACGGGCGAGATCGTGGCCTGCGCCACTCCCAATCGCGTTCCAGTGACGCTTGCGCGCTTCGATCCCGTCAAGCAGCGCGTCGTTCTCGATCTGCAAAGCCTTCTTGCGCCGTTCGATCTCAATCGCGACAAGGGCGGCGCCACGGGATGCATGAGCGGGCCGACCGATCCCGAATGCGCGGCCGTCTTCGACGCCTTCGGCCTCGGCGCCAAAGAAAGCGCGCAGCCGGGAGAGGGCGCCAAGAGCGGAAATGTCGCGGCGAAACTTTTCAAAGTCGAGAGCAAATAATGCGGAATTGGCGAAAGACGGCGGCGGCCGTCGCCCTTCTGGCGCAGATCGTTCCCTCGGCGGGCGAGGAGGCGGAGAAATGGAGCTGGAATCTCCCGAGCTTCCTGCCGCCGCCCCGCGTTCCGGCCGACAATCCAATGTCGGAGGCGCGATTTCAGCTCGGGCGAACGCTCTTCTACGACACGCGGCTTTCCGGCAATGGCAAGGAGAGTTGCGCCTCATGCCATCTGCAGGAGCGCGCCTTCACGGACGGCCGCAAGGTCGCGATCGGATCGACGGGCGAACAGACGCCGCGAAACTCGCCGAGCATCGCCAACGCCGCCTGGCGCGCGACGCTGACCTGGGCGAACCCGGCGATGGTGACGCTGGAACGCCAGATGGAAGGCCCGCTCTTTGGAGAAGGGCCCGTCGAGATGGGCGTGAACGACGCGAATCGCGGCGAAATCGTCGCGCGCTTCAAGAGCGACGAATCCTATCGGCGCGCCTTCGCGCGCGCCTTTCCGAACGAGGCCGAGCCGATCTCATTCGGCAACATCATCAAGGCGATCGCCGCCTTCGAGCGGGGCGTGATTTCAACCGGCTCGAAATATGACCTCTATCTTGAAGGAAAGGCCTCGCTGACGCCGGAGGAGACGCGCGGCAAGGATCTCTTCTTCGGCGAAAAGGCCGAGTGTCATCACTGCCATGGCAGCGTGAATTTCGACGACCAGTTCTATCACGCGGGCACGCGCGAGATCGAGACGCCCTTCCACAATACCGGCATGTACAATCTCAGCGGCAAGGGCGATTATCCCGCGCCCAATCGCGGCCTGTTCGAGTCGACGCATGCGCTCGACGATATGGGCAAGTTCCGCGCGCCGAGCCTGCGCAATATCGCGGTGACCGGGCCCTACATGCATGACGGCAGCGTGGCGACTCTCGAAGACGTCGTCGATCTCTACGCGGCGGGAGGGCGCGACGTCGCTTCCGGCCCGCTCGCCGGAGACGGCCGCGTCAATCCGCACAAGAGCGATCTGATCGTTCCCATCGACCTCAGCCCCCAGGAAAAAAGCGATCTCATCGCCTTTTTGAAGACGCTGACGGATGAGGAGTTTCTGCGCTCGCCACGTTATTCGAACCCATGGGCGGGCAATGATGCGAGCATTGCAAAGACGTCAAGTAACTTAAACTCACGCTGAATCTGCTAAAATCTAAATTGATCCAGCGTAACATAGACATAACGGAATTATTGTTGACTCATATATTATATATATGCTTGAATATACCTGCTCGCAATTCACAAATGACTTGTCGAGCATTCATGTGATGCGCGAAATATTTCGTGCGAGATGCTCATCATTAAAATTGGAGGCTAAGATGACGATCAAGATCGTGAAGCGCACCGCCCTCGCCGTTAACGGCCGCGCCGGCGCGGATTGCGGCACCGCCTGCTGGGCGTAACGCCGTCGCGTGCGCCGTCGCCGGCGGCGCACGCTTTCTTCATGTGGCGCGCGGGGGATCGAGATGCGGATTGGCTTCAACTTTACCCTCACCGAGACCGCAGACATGGTGCGGCGCATGTTGGCTGAAGGCCATATCGATTACTGCGAATTTCTGATCGACAATTTCATCGGCGTTCCGCCGGCGGAACTCGCGCGGGCCTTCGATTGTCCGGTCGGCTTCCACATCATGTTCTCGGAATTCATCGACGCGGATCAGGAGACGCTCGAGGATTTCGCAAAGAGAATTCGCGTGCTCATTCGCGACATGCAGCCGCTTTACGTTTCGGATCACGGCGCCAGCTTCACCCATCGCGGCGTCAATCTGTTTCATCTCGGCGAGCTCGACTATGTGAAGGATTATGATCGCGTTCGCACGCGGGTCGATCTTTGGCAGGAAATGCTCGGCCAGCGCCTGTTCATCGAGAATTATCCCTCTATCCTCGAAGGCGGATGGGAGGCGCCGCGCTTCTTCGAGCGCCTCATCGCGGATACGGGCGCCAGCGTGCTCTTCGACGCCTCGAATGCGGTTTGCGCCAATCTCAATTGCGGCGCGCCGCTCGAGGCCTGGGACAAGATCATCGCCGAGACGCCGCATTTTCATGTGGCGGGCTACAGCCGCGCGACGACGCCCCCGTATGTCATCCACGACTCGCATTCGGAAGAACTGTCGGAGAAGACGCTCGATTTTCTGCGCGGGCGGCGCGACCTCTTCGACAAGCCGAATGCGACGATGACGTACGAGCGGGACGGCAATATCGACTACGAGTCGATCGTGATCGATCTCAAGCGTCTGCGGGACATCTTCTCGACGACTTCAGAGGACCAGCGACATGAGTCAAACCTCGCTTGCGCGCACTGATCCGGAATTATACGACGTTCTGACCTCGCCGAAGCTGATCCTGAATTATCCTCCGGAGTCGCGCGCCTATGCGCGCATCGACGTCAGCTTGCGCGCCTACTGGCATTCGACCTTCGACATCTGCCCCGAGCTTCTCGAATTGTCCGGCCCGGACGGCATGTCGATCTTTTCGCCTTTCATGGAATGGGCGCGGGAGCGCGGCGTTCGCTTCACCTGGTCCTATTATTTGTGGCTTTACGTTTGGCTGCGGCAGTCGGCGTTCGCTGACCGCCTCACGAAGGATCTGTTGCAGTCGCTGATCGGCGCGTCGGCCGCGCGTTGGGCGGTGCGCGACCGTAGCGCTGCGATGGGGCTCGTGATCGGCTGCAAGGAAGTCCCAAATCTCGTCGTCGGCTGGAAGTGCCGCAGTCTCGACGCGGGGCGTCAGGTCGAGATGATCGAGCTGGAGGAGCCGCTTCCCCTGGGCGATGAGTTTTTCGGCTATTTCACGGTCGCGGCGCCCGAAATCACGACCTTTCCCGGGTGGCGGAGTTTGCCGTTATGATTCAGGCGGGCTTCTGGCGCGGCTTTTTTCCTCTGCTCGCGACGCTGTCGATCGCGCCGGTCTCGGCGCAGATCGACATTGCGTTGATCGCGCGGCTGGGAACGGGCGCGCCGGCGAGCTACGCTTTGCTGAGCCGGATCGCGATGCTTGACGCTGCGCTGGCGGCGGGAATCGGCGCGGTCGCTTCCGTGGCGGTCGCCAAAACATCCGACCCGTCAAATCGCGCCAAGATCGTCGGCCATTTATGGGTCGTCGCCGTCGTCGCCGGGCTTCTGGCCAGCGCCTGCGGCGCGCTTGCATACCCGGCCATTCTGCGCTTTGTCGGGGGCGCCGCCGAAGTCGCGGATTTCGCCAATGCGGCGCTAGGCTGGCACCTCGTCGCGATCCCGTTTCGAATTCTCTCAGGCGTCGGTCTTTTCATCCTGTTCGCGCTCGACAAGGGAGGCGCGGCGCTGAGCTGGAAATTTTTCGAGATCGCGATGAAGGCGGCGCTCGCTTACGCCTTCGTCTATCCGCTCGGCTTCGGCTTTTCGGGCGTCTTCGCGGCGAGCCTCGCGGCCGCCCTCGCCGGAGCGGCGGCGAGTTTTGCGATGGTGGGTTTCCGCAACGAGGCGCGGCCCCGGCTTCCGCCCTGGCCCGTCGTGCGCGCCATTGTCGTCGACGCCCTGTCCGAAGCCGCGCGCATTCTCTCTCCGCAATTGCTCGTCCTTGCATCCTTCGCGCTGTTCGCGTCTCCCTGGATCGGACGTTTCGAGCTGTCGCGCGTCGATTGCTACGCGGCGGGACAGACGCTCATTCTTCTGGCGTTGACCCCTTTCACAGCGTTGACGCGTTTTCTCGCTATTCGTCTCGCCAGCGCGCCGATTGATCGCATCCGGCCACTGCTGCGCCAGGGCCTTCCTGTTGCGCTTGTCGCCGCCTTGTTGCTTCAATTGAGCGGCGATCGTCTCGGCGCCGCGCTTTATCACAGCGAGGGACGCTGGTGGTCGACCTTCGTCGCGGCGCTCGCCATCTCCCTGCCGATCCGCTTCGTCGCCAATGTGTTTCGTGGCGCGCTTCAGGCCGCCGGCCGCTTCCCGGACGCCGCCATGACGGACGCGCTCGCCGCGGCCTGCGTCGCGCTGCCTTTGACGGCGCTCGGGCTTCATCTCGACATGCCGGCCGTCGCCTATCTGGCGCTCGTCGCGCCCGAGGCGGTTTGCGCGATGCTGCTGTCGTCGCGTCTCGCCGGAACGCGGGGCGTGCGGCGGACGGCCTTTCAGATTTAACGCGCGGGTTCCGAGAAAACGCGTCGGCGAAGGAGGGGGCGATGAGCTTGCAGGTCGAACGCACGCAAGTGCTCGTTCGCGGCGGCGGCTATGCCGGTCTGGCGGCGGCCATGTTGCTTGCATGGCGCGGCGTCGCCTGCATCGTGGCGGAGCGTCACGCCGCGGCGTCGCGGCATCCCAAGGCGCATGGCGTCAACCGTCGCAGCATGGAGCTGCTGCGGGTGGTTCCCGGGTTGGAAAGCGAGCTCTTCGCCATCTCCCGCGCCGGCGCCAATGAGGTCGACGTTTATATCGCCGAAACCGTCGCCGGTCCCCGCCAGCGAACGCTCATCAGGAAAAGCGATTTCGACGGGCCGAGCATCTCGCCGGCGCAGATCTGCACCGCCGGACAGGACCGCGTCGAGCCGGTCTTTTTCAAACATGCGCGCGCGCAGGGCGCCGATATCCGCTTTTCGACGACGCTCACGACATTTGCGCAAGACGAAGAGGGCGTGACCGCGACATTGCGCGACGAGGCCTCGAACCGGGACTATGAGGTGCGCGCGGATTATATGATCGCCGCCGACGGGGCGCATGGCGTCACGCGGGACGCGCTCGGGATCGAGATGGAGGGACCGGGCGTCATCTCGCATTCCGTCTCGATCCTGTTCGAGGCTGATCCCGCGAAACTGATCCCCGGCGGCGGATTCGTGCTGTGCTATTTGCGCAATCCGTCCTTCTCCGGCGTTTTCGTGAGTTGCGACGATCCGGGGCGCGGCCAGCTCAATATCGCCATCGATCCCGACGCCGAACCTGCGTCCGCCTATGACGCGACGCGTTGCGCCGCCATGGTGCGCGACGCGCTCGGCCTCGGCGCTATCGACGTGAAAATTCTCGACGTTCTGTTCTGGCGAAAATCCGCGCTCATCGCCAAGCGGATCGCCGATCGTCGCGTTTTCCTCATCGGTGACGCCGCGCATCTCATGCCGCCGGTCGGCGGGCTCGGCGGCCAGACCGCGCTGCAGGATGCGGCCGACATCGCCTGGAAGCTGGCTTTCGTGCTGAAAGGCCATGCCGGCCCGGCGCTGCTTGACGCCTATCAGGCCGAGCGCCTGCCGGTCGCTCATATCGCCTTGTCGCGGCAGCTCGCCAATTATGTCGAACGACTTCAGCCCGCGCGCGACGATGTGCGCCTGCGCGCGCATGAGGCCGATTATCTCAGCGCGGCGATGGGCTATCGCTACCGCTCCGACGCCATCGCGCTCGACGCCAGCGACGACGGGGCGGAGACGGAAAACCCGCTGACGCCTTCCGGTTCGCCCGGCACGCGCCTCGCACATGTCGTTTTGCGCCAGAACGACCGCCTCCTGTCGAGCCATGATTTCGCTGGTCGGGATTACACGCTATTCGTCGGCCCGCGCGGCGCGGCGTGGGCGGAGGCGGCGCGGCGCCTTGCGGGGCAGGGCGAACCCATTCTGGCGGCGCATCTGTCGGTGGACGCGCTGGACGAAGAAGGCCGCTTCCTCGAAAAGACGGGCCTTTTCGACGACGGCGCCCTCCTTGTTCGTCCGGATGGATTCATTGCTTGGCGGTCGGTCTCCCTTACGGAAGATCCTGCGACGCAATTGGCGGCCGCCTTCGCACAAGTGCGTTGTCTGCCCGGACCCGTCGATCCGGCGCGCGCGGCGCAGGTGGCGGAGCAGGCGTCGTGACTCCGGACAGTGTCCGCGAAACGGTCGCGAAGCAAGGCTATTTTCTCTCGGAGGCGCCGGTCGCGCTCGCGCGTTTCACGGCGGTCTGCGCCGAACTCGGACCGATCGGGCATCGGACTGAAATCCGCGTCGAGCCCGGCGCCACGTCCTATTTCAGGCGTAAGGATATGTTGCCCTATCACACGGACTCGCCGATGGCGCGCTACGTCGCCTGGCTCTGCGTCGCACAGCAGGAGAGCGGGGGCGAGATGCGGCTGAAGGATACGAGGCCGATCTTCGACGCCGCGCCCGCCGCGCAGCGCGACGCCTTGCGGCGCACCAAAGCGCGCTTTCCCAAAATCGACGGCATGCATGAAGCGGGCAGTCTCCCGGTGCTCGACGGAGATGCGGAGAGGGGCTGGCGTCTCAATTACGCGCCGTGGCTCGTCGAAACTGGGTCGCTCTCTGCGTCCTGCGCGCCTCTCATGGCGGCGCTGGACGAGTTTCCCGGGCCCGCGAGCGTCGCAATCGCGTTGCGGCCCGGCAGTCTGCTGGTGATCGACAATCGGCGGATGCTGCACGGGCGCGACGCGCTGGAAGGAGATGAGCGCATTCTACTCCGCTTCTGGATCCGCGACTGACAATCAGCGTTTGAAGGAAGAGCGCCGTGGGCGGAGCAGGGTGGCTCCTGCTCCGCCCACGGCGCTTTGACGAAATCAGAACTCTACGCGCAGCGAACCCATGACATTGCGCGGGACGCCGGCCGTTCCGGCATAGCGGCCGGGGAACAGCGATGTGCCGTAATAATAGTTCTGGTTGAGAATATTATCGACGTTCACCTGCGCCGTCACATGCGTCGGCCCCACAGGAAAGCGATAGGACACCATGCTTCTCACCAGCGTGTACGCGGGATTGAGATAGGTGTTCGCAGGATCGACCCAGGAATTGCCGAAATAGCTGAAGCCGCCGGCGGCGCTGAAGCCCCGGAAGACGCCGGCGGCGTCATATTTCAGCCAGACGCTGCCCATGTTTTCCGGCACCGCAGGGAGGCGCTTGCCGACGACCGGCGCTTGCGTGCGAATGTCGAACGGGTCGTTGGCGGGAAGTATCGACCCTTTGGTCACATATGTGCCGAGATGCGAGTAATTGGCGATCACGCTCCAGTTTTCATCGATCCTGCCATTAAGGTCGAACTCCACGCCCTGGCTCCGGGCGTTGAGGAGATCCACGACATAGCCCCTGAGCGCGTTCGGGGCGGTTGGGGAGTTCTGCGCGAGATTGTATTTCTTGATGTCGAAATACGCGACAGTCGCAAGCACCCTTCCATCGAAGAATTCGGCCTTCACGCCGCCCTCCCATTGGGTCGACTGCTGCGAGCCGAGCGGCGTGTTGGCCCGGGTGACGCCATTGTTCACGCCATAGGACTGCGTGTAGTTGCCGTAGACGGATAGCCAGGGCATCGGCTGGATCACGAGGCCCGCCCGTGGGCTGAAGAAGTGATCGGTCACCGAAACGCCGAGGAAATTGGCCCGGTCCATGGCGTTGTTGATGATGGCGGAGGTCGACTGACCGACGGAGCTCAAGGCCGAGGCGGAATCGTAACGTCCGCCGAGCAGCAGATGCACGCGGTCGTCGAAGGCGGAAATCATGTCCTGCGCATAAAAGCCCTGCCATTCCTGCTTTCGGATGACCGCCGCGCCGTTCGCCGGGATCAGGAAGCGAGACAAGCCGAAGGGCGAATAGATCGGCGCGAAGACGTTGATGTTCTGCGCGACGTTCGCCTGATAGATGTCGCCGACATTGGCGGAACTCACATGATCCGTGCCGAAGAGCAGCACATGCTGCAGCGGGCCGGTCTGAATCTTGCCGTTCAAATCGAGATTGCCGCTGATCGTCCGGATGCTGAGCGGCCCCCAATTGAGCGACAGGGTCGACGTTCCAAAGGGGCTGTTCGCGGGACAGGCGCCGGGCGGCACGGCGGCGCCGGGGATCGGCGGCGCATTCACGCAAATATTGAACATGCTCGACTGGATCGAACGCGTATTGCTGTATGCGAAGCGATTCACGACATTCCAATTCTCATTGATGTCGTATTTCCAGTCATAGGCGACGAACCGGCGCATGTCGTGATCCGGATTGTTCACGGTGATGCTCGGATCGCCGATATAGCGGCTGATCGGTATCGGCGCGGCGTTGTAGCCGATGGCCGGAATGTTGGGATTGGCGTCGGTATAGACGTTGTCCTTATATTCCGCGTCGATATTCAGCTTGAAATTCTGGATCGGATGATAGGTCAGCGTCGCGGAGCCGAACCAGCGTTCGTCGTTCACGAAATCGATGAAGGACGGGTTGTGGAAATATTCGGCGTTGACCCGATAGAGCCAGTTCTTATCCGCCGTGAGCGGTCCAGTGGCGTCGAACGTCGTTCTGGCGACGCCGAACGATCCGCCCTGCTGCTGGAAGGAATAATAGGGCGTCTCGAGCGGCCGCTTCACGATCATGTCGACGAGGCCGCCGGGCTCGATGCGCCCGTAAAGCATCGCGACGGGACCTTTCACCACCTCGATCGACTGCAGATTCGCCGTGCTCGGACAACGCTGGTTCGGCACGAGGAGGCCGTTTCGATAGAGATTCGACATGGACAGCGTCCCGGTGGGGAAGCCGCGGATCATAAGATTTTGAAAGAGCGTGCAGTTCATCGGCAGCGGCGAGGCGCTGCTGACATTGCCGATGATCGCCTGGGACACGTCGGTCGTCTGTTGATCGTCGATCGTCTGACGGGTGACCGTCTGCACCGAGACGGGAATCTGCAGAACGGGCTTGTTCAGCTTGAGCGAAGTCGTTCGCTGCGCGAGATAGCCGGTCGCGCGATCGCCGGTCTGCGCCGTCAGCGCGTCGCCGGAAGCCGCCGCTGCTCCTGGTTGGCCGTTGGCGGGCGTGCGCGGGCCGGACGAAGCGGGCGCGCCGGCCACGGGCGCCCGGGTCGCCGGACCCGGCGCCGCGCGACGCGCCCCGGCGCCGACATCGATGACCGGAAGGTTCTGCTGCGCGACCACGGAGGTGGCGCTAAGGGCGGCTACCGAGAAGGCGCAAAGGGAGACGCCGCGCCAAAGGGTGCTGCGAAAAGACTGCATAATGGTAATCTCCTGGCGCGGCTCCGAGACACGCGCATATAACGACATTCGGCTCGAAAGGCCGGTTGCGGTCGGTCAGGAGTTGAGCGGCGGTCCGCGCTGGGAGACGGACCCCGCCAATATGGCGGTCGGTCTGTCCGGAACGCCGTCGGCGCGGGCGACGGAGCCTATCCGGATTTCTGGCGCTCCAAATTCCGCGCGCGCCGATAAAATAGCTACTGAAAAGCCGGTTTTGCCTTGACAGCCGGACGAGCATAGAATGCAGCATGGATCGTGACGGCATTGTCGGGGGAGGTCCCCGCCATCGTCCCCGAGAGCTCCACAGTCGCCCGCGACGAGGACCGCCGCCGGCGCCGCCGCGTCGGCATTTTGCGCGTGCTTCGTCTCCAGAGCGGCGCTCAGCGCGAAGCTCTGGAGAAAAGCGAATATCGCAAAGAGCCGAACCAGCCGCTGCAACGATGCATCCTCGGTAATGAACGAATTGATCTTTACCAAGAGGCGCGTAACGGCAACGTAACGCTTTTGCCGCCGTTTTTGTGGAAGCTCCGTTTGGAAAGCCGTGTTGCAAGGAAACAACACAGGGTCAAAGCTGAGCCGTCGCCTGTCTCCAATCTCGCTTCTCGCCGACCGGAAACCAGATGCGGAACCTGTTCAGATGCGGATTTTAATCGTCGAAGATCAGCCCGACCTGGCTGCGGTCATGGGGGAACGGCTCACGCGGTCCGGCTATGTGGCCGATTGCGTCGGCACGCTGGCGGAGGCGACCGAGGCGTTGCGGCAATATGAATATCCGCTGCTCCTGCTGGATCGGCGCCTGCCCGACGGCGACGGCGTCTCCATTCTGCAGACGATCCGCGTTTCGCGGCCCAGCACGCGCGTGATGCTGGTGACGGCCGCGCGTGCGCTCGACGAAAAGATCAATGGGCTCGACGCCGGAGCCGACGACTATCTGACCAAGCCCTTCGACGTCGACGAATTGCTGGCGCGCATTCGCGCGGTGCTGCGGCGCGCCGACAGATCCATCGTGCCGCCGGTCGCGATCGGCGATCTCTCTTTCGATCTCAACCAGCATGAGGCTTTCGTGCGCGGCAAGCCCTTCGTCGTCTCGAAACGCGAATTGCTGCTGCTCGAGTCGCTTGTGCGCCGCGCCGGCCGCGCCGTCACCCATACGACGCTCGTTTCCGAGATGTACGGGCTCAATGACAGCGTGCAGCTCGACGCGCTGAAAATGTCCGTCTCGCGCCTGCGCCAGCGGCTGAAGGACTGTCGGGCGGGCGTGGAGATCCACACGCTGCGCGGCATCGGCTATCTCATCGAGAAGTCGCCGGCGTGAGGCAAGCGCGATCGCTTTCATCGCGTCTCGTCGTCTATTGGGTCGCCTTCTCGCTGCTCGCCTTCTTCACCGTGCCTGTAACCGTCCTGGTTCCTCTTTCGGCGCTGGGAATTGAGGATCTCGGCTATGTTCGGCTCGAAGGGCTGACCTCCAAACGCGCGCGCGTCATCTTGATCAGCGCGCTGCGAAAGGGCCCGGAGGGAGCCTATGTCGAAATGACTGACGCATTGCGGGCGCATATCGCACGCAATCCGTCATTCAGATATGCGGCCTTCGACGCGACCTCCGGCGTCGTCCTGCCGGGCTCGGACGCCGCGCTCGCCGAATATTTTCGCGCCGAGATGACGCTCATCGAGACCTATGGCTCGACCTTTCACATCGTCGGCGATCCAAATCGAAAGGCTCGGGGCTCGGCGCGCATGGTCAAGACGCCCATCGGGCGCTTCGGCACCATTGTCTACGGCGCCGACTTCCACTGGGACGATCTCGTCTTCGCGCTCTACTATTATCTCACGATCCCAAATCTACTCGCTTACGCCCTCTTATGCGCCGCATTGTCGCTCGTCGCGCTGTTCGTCGTGCGGAAAAGCCTCCAGCCGCTGCGCGCCAGCGCGGCGACCGTCTCCGAGATCGATCTCGACTCGCTCGACCGGCGCGTTCCCGTCGAGGGACTGCCCTCGGAGGTCGTTCCCTTCATCAACGCCGTCAACGCCGCCTTCCAGCGCGTCGACGACGGCGTGGCGCGGCAGCGCCGCTTCATCGCCAATTCGGCGCATGAACTTCGCACGCCGATCGCCATTCTGCGCACGCGCGTCGACAAGCTTGACGAAACGGAGATCAAGCGGGAGCTGAAGCGCGACGCGCAGCGCATTCAGACGATCCTCGAGCAATTGCTGGTGCTGGCGCAGGTCGAGGAGCGCGGCGCGAGCCCGACCGTTCCGGAGATCGACCTTGGCGAGACGGCGCTCGCCGTCGCGGCCGACTACACGCCGCTGGCGCTCGCCCATGGCCGGCGCATCGCCTTTGAGGGCCCGGCGAGACCGGTGATCGTCAAGGGCTATCAATGGGCGATTGAGAGCGTCGTGACGAATCTCATCGAAAACGCCGCGCGCGCCGAGCCCGAGGGCGGAACGGTGATCGTCCGCGTTCTCGCCAATGCGACGGTCGAGGTCGTCGACCACGGGGAGGGCGTGGAGCCCGCTCATCGCGAGATGATTTTCGAGCCGTTCTGGCGAAAGAGCGAGACAAGGCCCGGAACGGGTCTCGGCCTCGCCATCGCAAGGGAGCTGATGACGAAACTCCACGGGCGCGTCTGGGTCGAGGAGACGCCCGGCGGCGGCGCGACGTTTAGACTGGCGTTCCCGACGGCGGACAGCGACGAGGTCCTTACGCGGCCCGCGCAGACGGCTGACGCCTGACGGAATATTGACAGGATTGTTGGCGCGCTGGTCGGGGTAAAGATGCGAACGCATATATAGAAATATCAATGCAGATTTCGGCGCCGTTGGAGCGCCGCACATGGGAGGCGATCATCGCACGCGGCGTTTCTATCCACGCGTCTGCGAAGGACGCGACGCGCTCGCTGATGAAAAGCGTGCTCCGTTTGTCACTTCGAAGCTGTCGCAGTTTCATCTCCACAAATCGTAGTCGCTCAATTTTGACTCTGGAATCAGGCTGCCAATATTATATTCGAACGATAATACCTTCATATGGTCTGGCGAAGCCTTGCATATGAATGAAAGCGAATACCAATTGTTATTGCTCCGGAAAGCGGCGCCCGGCGCTTTGAGTATGTCGCCAAGATGTTGCGGATGGGAAATTACATCGCTTTTTGCGCGATCCGGCCGAAATCGGCTGTTTTCTCTTCCGATACGCTCCATTGCCTCGAGATCACAAATTTGTTCCAGGCGCATTTGCGGGTCGAGGCGAAGAAGGCCAGCGTAAGCCCTTGAATCCAATGCGAGGGCAGGCGCAATTGAAAAATATGCAGTGAGAGTGGCCAGAACGTCAATTCTTAGTACCATCTTCTGCACTTCGCTCCGGTATTAATAAAATCGCCGCTCGAAGCTTGAAGAGCGGCTCAGTTTGTTAAACGCTTGGAATGCTCCGAACAAGGTCGTCGTGACGCGCGGTTTCCGCCGCACTCCGTGGAATGATTGGCGGCGCCACAGGGGAGGGGGTGCACAACGCGCCCTCGGCATGCGCGCGGGCGACGTCTCCTGCGCCAGCGGCCGGCGGGCAGGACGTTTTTGCTTTTAGGCAGTCCGGGCGAAGAGCGCGCTATTCTATGAGCGGCGCAGGGGCCAGCAGCTTTCGCAATTCCGCTATTTCGGCCGCAACTTTCTGCAATGCATCGGCCGGGTCGATTGATACGCCGATCACCGTCTTGCAGTAGGGGCAGGTAGCCACAATGCCATACCAAAATGTGCCACCGAATTGATCCCCAACCACCATTCGCTTAGCGTCGAGCTTCGAGAGCTCGACCTCGCAATGAGGGCATTTCGGTTTAGTGAACATCCTTGAAACCTCCGACATAATCCAGAAACATTTAGCCTTTTTTTCTTACTAAGTCATTGCGCTACCGGTATAATTCCGGTTGGGCTCACGGCTCTAACCGCTTGCACAGGTGGACGTTTCCCGGAACGATCGAGGTGCGGGCGCCCCGCCAGCGGCTGCGCTGCTCGGCCTGCGCGCGGGCATTTTCGTCAATTAATAATCGAGTCGGCTAACGAAAGCCCATGTGCTGAGAAAGACCAGAACGACAAGCGCCGCTCCAATCGAGACAAACAGGACTTGCCTGCAGCGCCCGGGGTTTTGCATGGTCCACCTTTGAGGAATTGGCAGCCCTCAGGATGTTCATTTGTGCTTATGCGGCTCAGTCGCCAAGTCATGAACGCATGGCGGTCGCGGGCTTATCCTGCGGCGGACGACGGGAGCCCTTTGGTTTGCCGGCGACGGGGGCGGTCCCGCCCGCTTGGCGGTTTTTGCAAGAAAATCTGAGCTATATCATTGAACAACAATGAAAATCGGTTCCACTCGTCTCTCGAATGCCACAATCCTTTCGGCCCGCGCGCGACGTGGCTTCCGTGAGAGCTGCTTCACAAGGTCATCGTCGGCGCGCGCTTATCGCCAGGGCGATCTGACCGCGCATCAGGCGTATGTCACCAGCGGGATGGGGACGGCGAAGAGTGGCGTCCAAATGTCCGCCGTCACCAAGCAATTCCTATAAGTTGCGTATTTGTTCAGTATTCGTGCATGCCGCGCAAAAAACTCCCTCTCTGGATTAGGATTTTTCAGGTTCTGGAGGCGTTCTCTTCGGCTCGCTTCGTGGGCAATCTGGACGGCGTCATGTGAAGCGCCCGCACATGGAGAGGGCTTATCGTCGCGGAGCGGGCGGCGCGCCATGTTGCGGGGAGTTCTCCGCAGGATTCGTCGCGGTATCGCGCGCTCGGGATGGGAAGCGAGGGGAAGGACAGTGGGCGTAAATGCCGCCTAAGTCCGCAAGCGTTTATTCGACGGATATTAGACGATTTTCGCCAGTGAGGTCGTATCTCACTGATTTCCTTGACGCGCCGGTCGGGGCAAAGATACGAACACATATGTGATTGAAATCGCGTTATAATTTTTTCCTGTTGAAGCCCTGCCTTCGGGTTCCGTATTGCAAAACGCGCTACAGTGCTCTATATTATTGCGATGGAGGTTTCTCATGCCCCGAGCTGTTGAGCGCAAGGAGCATCCGGTTTCGATGCGGCTGCCCGAAGCTGACATCGCCATCATAGATCGGGCTGCGGCGCTGCGCGGCCGTTCACGCACCGATTTCGTACGTGATGCGGCCGTACGAGCGGCCGAGGAGGTGCTGATGGAGACGGCGCCCATTCGGATGAGCGCTGCGGGGTTCCAGGCCTTCACGGCGGCATTATCGAAGCCCGCCGCCGCGGTTCCCGAGATGGTTGAACTCTTCAGGCGTGCGGCCCCGTGGGAGACCAGCGGTTCAAAGACCGGGAACTAAGGCTTGGCGATCTCCGGTCCTGAATTATTGACGGTAGCCCACGATCTCGCGGGGTTCTCCTGTGGCAAGCCGTCACTTGATCGTTGGCTCAAAACCCGAGCGCTATCCAATCAGGAGAAAGGCTTTACCGCCGTTCTTGTCGTCCATGAAGCCAATCGCGTGATCGGTTATTATGGTCTCGCGCCAACGGCAATCGTGCCTTCAGTGCTGCCGCGATCTGTCCGAACAGGCCAGCCGCCCGACCCTGTCCCCTGCCTGCTCCTGGGACAACTTGCAACGGACCAGAATTGGACCGGCAAGGGCGTTGGCGCCGGCCTGCTCAAGCATGCATTGCAACGGTGTGTCACGGCCGCAAGTCTCATTGGAGGCCGCGCCCTGGTCGTCAACGCGGTTGACGCCGAAGCTGCTGCCTTCTGGGTGCGACGTGGTTTCATTCCCTCAAAAGACGATCCACTGATCCTCTTCAGATCGATCGCTGATATTGCGGCATCGCTTCGCTAGGTTATCTTATCGGATCGCCTGAGGCAGAGATACACCCGACAGTTGCGGTATTTCCAAGAAAGTCAAGACAATTGCGATAGCAGAGGCGCTGGCGAACGGGAGCATAGGAATTGGATCTCGATCGAACGACCATTATTGCTGGACTAAAAATTATAGACGGGCTGAAAGTTGCGCCCAGATTGAGAAAGCTTTTCGATTGAAGCGCGAGGCTGACTACGATGAGTGCGAATATCGGCGCACGCATCCTTGGATGGAGTTCTATGGTGCAGACTTTCTTTCCGACACCGCAGTTTCCACGCTCCGCAGAATCACAGAAGGCAATTACGAGCAGCTCCACAAGCAAGCGGTCAACGCATTAAGCAAATATGAGTTCATAAAACCGTTCCGCAAGAAATGGCGCTTAACCGCTAAAGGCGAACGCGCGATCAAATACCACGCTGAGAAAGATGCCTTCCATGCGAAGAAGAAAGGCGACGGAGATCACACCTCTGCGGCGCCTTGATAGAGCCCACATCGTACAACGTCGCAAAATATCGTAGCTTGGCGCTCCCTAGGGGACTCGAACCCCTGTTTTCGCCGTGAGAGGGGGAAATAACAGCCTTTGGCGGTCGTCGGCGGACATTAGGCATGAATTTAGTGCATTGATATATCGTAAATTACGTTCTTGACCGTTCGCCGGCGTCCGGCTACGGATATTGGGCACAAGTTGGGCACGGCCTGATTTCGCCGTCAGGAGACGCTTTCCATGGCCCGCACAGTCCGCGACACGAACCTCCAAACCCGGCAGGCAAGGCGCGGGTTGGCGCCGCGTCGCAAGCCTTACTGGCGCGTTATCGAAACCGGCCTGCATCTCGGTTACCGGCGGAACAAGGAGGCGAGTGGCGCCTGGATCGCCCGCCGCTTCATCGGGGAAGGGCGTTACCGTGAGACGAAGCTCGGCATTGCTGATGACCACGATGGCGACGCGGCGGACGGCGTTACGCTCTTTTCATTCAAGCACGCCCAGGACGCCGCCCGCGCATGGTGGCAGGTGGAACAGAGAAGAGACCTCGGCCACGCGCCCGACGACGGTCCCTACACAGTCGCCAAGGCGCTCGAAGCATATTTCGCCGAACGCGAGCGGCGCGGCTCGAAGGGGCTGGCCAAGGACCGCGCCGCCGCAAATGTCCGCATCCTGCCTGAGCTTGCCGAGGTTGAGATTGGGAAGTTGACCACGAAGCGCCTTCGCGACTGGCACGCGGGCCTCGCCACGGCGCCCAAGCTGGCCCGCGCTAGCCGCATGACCATGAAGCGAAAGACCCGTGCCGTCGATCTGGCCGACGCTGATGCCGTCCGCGCGCGCCGCTCGACGGCGAACCGGACGCTCACGGTCCTGAAAGCTGCGTTGAATCATGCGTTTCATGAGGCGCGCGTCGCGAGCGACGACACTTGGCGGAAGGTGAAGCCCTTCCGGGAGGCGGACGCCGCGGTGATCCACTTCCTTTCCGAGGACGAGTGCCGCCGGTTGGTGAACGCATGTGACGGAGCATTTCGCGATTTGGTCCGCGCCGCGCTCTTGACCGGGTGCCGCTATGGAGAACTGACCCGGATGCGCGCGAGCGATTTCGGCACCGAGGCTGGGACGATCACCGTCCGCGAATCCAAGGCCGGGAAACCCCGCCATGTCGCGCTCACCGACGAGGGGCGACAGCTATTCGCGGCGTTGACGGCCGGCAAGGCGGCTCGCGATCCGATCTTTATCCGCGACGACGGCCGGCCATGGGCGGCTTCGCACCAGCAACGGCCTCTCGAAGCCGCGAGCAAGCGCGCCAAGATCGAGCCGGCCGCGACCTTCCATATTCTGCGGCACACTTACGCCAGCACGCTCGCCATGCGCGGGGTCCCCATGGGCGTCATCGCCGCCCAGCTTGGACACGCAGACACTCGCATGACCGAGAAGCACTACGCCCATTTGGCCCCGAACTACGTCGCCGACACCGTGCGCGCGGCGTTGCCGGTGTTGGGAATTGTCGAAAAATCGAGCGTCATGCCGTTGAGGCGGGGATGTAACGAGACGCGCGGGGATAGGCCGGCCAGCCGACAGGCGAGGTAGTCTGCTCGTTTCCCTGCGCTCCAATGGGCTTCGTCGGTCCGCTCCAGATGCTCGATGACGGGCTGGCGCCCCCCTTCCAGGCTGAGGACAAAGACTGGGCTGAAACTCGGTTCTGGAGTCTGAAACTTTTAGGGAGGAGAAACCGTGTTGTTACTGTTGTTAATGTTGTTAGCGAATTAATTTTATTAGGTTTTTTTCTGCCCTCTAGATGTTGTTCCAGACGTTGTTCCACGTGTTGTTCCAAGTTGGAGCCGAGCGCGTAACGGGTACATTTCGATCCCTGGAGGCCAGCGTCTGGAGGCCAGCCATGGAGGCGATCCGTCCAAAAACGGCCAGGCAAGACGACGCAACGTCTCCGCCCGGCCGTCACATTGAGAAAGAGGACTTCTCACCGTGTGTGGTCACGATAGCACAAAATCGGAAACCCGACTGAAACACATGCGTCCGTCATCGCAGGAACGCCTTGCACGATGGGCGCTCGCGCTGCGGCAGGCGCAGATAGAGCGCGGTAAAAGGCCCGTGCTCGACGACGATGGCTTGCGGTCCTGCGTCTGGCGCCGGATGGAAGGCGAATATCGTCGCGATAGCGGGCTAGGCGGCGTAGTGGACGCCATATGCGCTTCGTTGGGGTGCGAGAGCGTTGAGTATCGCGTAGCTCGTCGTGAAGCCAAGCGCCTTTCAGAAAGCGTCCAGGCATGGAGCGAGCTTTTCGCACGTGATTGGGAGCGAGTTTATGTCTCCATTTCTGCGGCGGTCTACTGGATCGCAACGAAAGGGCGTTCAAAACTCTGTGCGGTTTGCGGCGACGCCTACCTTGAGAAAGCAGCCAGTGACCTTATTGGAGCGGCGTGCAACGAGAAGATTATGGTGTTTGGCGCCAATGATAGTGATACCATTCAGATGGTGGTTCCCGCTCAATGTTTCATCGCCGAATCGCAGTTCACCGGCGATGTTCCCGACGCTATCATGTTTTCGGATGTCCCCGTCATCCGCTGGATACTCGATCATGAAGAAGATTGGCGAACCGGTGACGGCGATACGATCGAGACTCGATCAAAGATTCTTTGGCGTCGCCTTTGTGTGAAGAAGGCCGACTTGCTAACAATGTGGCCGGCCGCAGGCCAAGAACTTAATCATGCAGATGGCGACAGTTCCTCAATTAACGGCGAGATCGCGCCATGCGCTGCTCCGCCCGAAAGCACAGTCGAGAAAAAGCAAAGGCGGACGAAGTCTGTTGTCATCGGTGAGTATATGCGCACCCAATCAGACCACGACCCGGGCAAGTCGGTCGGAGACTGGCGCCGACATTTCAAGCTACAGGGCAAGAATGAATTCGAGGCGGCAGATGACATGACGATCCTGAAGGCGCGCAACCACGCTTGGCCGTCGAAATAAGGAGGTCACGACAACCGATTTTGCCGGATTTTACCGGGTTTCACCAGAAATATGCTTATTATCAATAGCTTACGCATTCAATTGCCGAGGTGAATCGCGCAGTTTGTCCGTTGTTAGTCGTCGACAATCGGCGACATAAGCGAACAACGGAAAACCTAAATGCCTCCCATCCCTCCCGAGCAGCAATCGCCCTTCGGCGGAGGCGCGCCCTTCCTCGTCAAACTGGCGTATTCGATCGAAGAAACCGCTCGCATCACTTCCCTCGGCCGCACGGCGCTTTACGAGGAAATCAGGGCAGGACGCCTCAAGTCGCGCAAGGCAGGCCGCCGCACGATCGTTCTCGCGGATGACATCCGCGCCTGGCTCGCGAGCCTGCCGCAGGCCCAGCCCGCCGCCTGAAAAACGAATGGCCGGGACCTTCCGGCCGGCCTTCCGAATCTCAATCCGCAACCCCGCCAGTCCTCGCAACGCTACTGGAACCGCGACAACTCAATCAGGAACGCGAATATGGGTGTCGAAAATCCACAAAACGCGCAAGTCGGATTCAAGCGCCAGAAAGGAAACGGCGCAAAGTCGGCGCGTATCGACTTCGCTGCGATAAACCGCGCGGCGATGTGTGCGCTTCCGGCCATCCTTGCCCGTCTTCTCCCGGGCGGCAAAGTCTCTTCTGGCGAATATGTCGTCCGCAATCCGAAACGCGCGGACAAGAACACCGGATCGTTCAGCGTGAACATGCGTCGCGGCAAGTGGGCGGACTTCGCCACCGGCGACAAGGGCGGCGACGTGATTTCGCTCGTCGCCTATCTTGAAGGCGTCTCCCAGGGCGAAGCCGCCCGCCTGCTCGCCAAAATGCTCGGTCTGGATGTGGAGGCGCGCTCGTGAACAAGTTCGCGCCGCTCACCGAGGCGGAAATCGCCGCCGCCATCGCCGCCGTCCCGGAGGAGGATTGCCCGACCGAGGGCGCGTCCCAGGCAGTCCTGCCGGTCCCGGCTGATGCTCCTTCCCCGCCAACCAGCCATCCGAAGCTCGGAAAGCCTGCCGCCTCCTGGGAATACAAGGACGCCGAAGGCAACCTGCTGTTCGTCGTGAACCGCTTCAACCTGCGCGACGGGCGCAAGATCATCCTTCCCCTGTCGGTCTGGCGCGACAAGGACGGCGCTCTCAATTGGCTGTGGAAGGGCGTTCCCGCGCCGCGCCCGCTCTTCAATCTCGACAAGCTGGCCTTCGACCAGTCGAAGCCGGTCGTGATCGCCGAGGGCGAGAAATCGGCTGTGGCGGCCCAAGCCGTTTTCCACGACCACATCGTGACCACGTCGCCGAACGGCTCCAGCGCGGCCGATAAAGCTGACTGGTCGCCGCTCGCGGGCCGCAAAGTGATCGTCTGGCCTGACGGCGACGAGGCTGGCCAGAAATACGCCGCCGATGTCGGCGCGATCCTTTTCGATCTTGGGGCCGAGATTCGCGTCATCGACGCCAGGGCGCTAGCGCTCAAAGCGCCCGACGGCGGCGAGCGCGAGTCCTTCAAGCCTGGTTGGGACGCCGCCGACGCAATCGAGGAATGGGCCGCCGATCTTCCCAAGCTGAAACAGGTCGCCGCCTCTCTGGCGAAGCCCTATGTCGAAGCGGGCGCGCGTTACGTCTCGTATGAGCCCTACGAGATGCGCGCCGACGGGCTTTGGATCGAAATCGAGAAGGGTAAGGGCGAGAGCGCGACGGTCATAGACGTCAAGGTTTGCCAGGCGTTCGAGATTGTCGGCATTACCCGCGACACGAATGGCGCCGAATGGGGAAAGCTGATCCGCTGGCGCGACAAGGATCGCAAGATCAAAACCATGATCGTTACTGACGCCGAGACTCACGGCGATCCCGGCACTCTGTGTCAAAAACTGCGTAACGTCGGTCTTTACATTAAGCGCAACTGCCAGCGGTATCTCGCAATCTATCTCTCAGACGTGCTTACGAACAACCGGGTCCGCTTGGTCGAGCGCACCGGATGGCATCACATCGGCGGGCGCGACGTTTTCGTTCTGCCGGAACAATCCATCGGACCCGACGGCGGCGAAACCGTCGTCTTCAATTCGAACAGCGGGGCCGGTTACGAGGCCAAGGGGACGCTCGACGGCTGGAAGAATGGCGTCGGTCACCTTTCAGCCGGTCAGCGCATGGTTGTTCTGGCGATCAGCGCGGCGCTTGCCGGGCCGATCTTGTATCTCGCCGGACAAGCGGGCGGCGGCATTCATTTCGTCGGTCCGTCATCTAAGGGCAAATCGACGCTACAGCGCGCCGCCGCATCAGTATGGGGCGGCGGCTTCGAGAACGGATTCATCAAGCAGTGGCGAGCAACCGCGAACGGCCTGGAAGGGGCCGCCGCCAACACGAGCGACACGGCATTGGTTCTCGACGAACTGGGGCAGATTGACGCGCGTGAGTTCGCGCCGGCGGTCTATGCGATCGCGAATGGGTCCGGCAAGCAGCGCGCCGGACGCGATGGACATGCGCGCGAAGTGCGAACTTGGCGCGTCATGGTCATCAGCTCCGGCGAGCTGACCGTCGCTGCGAAGATTGGCGAAGACAGGTTTCGCCGCGCCATGGCCGGTCAGGAGGTGCGCCTTCTCGATATTCATGCTGTTAAGGACGACGCGCTTGGCGTCTTCGACAGCACGGGCGGATTCTGCAGTGCGGCCGATCTGGCGCGAGCGTTTTCGGTCGAGACGCGCGCCAACTACGGCGTCGCAGGTCCCGAGTTCGTCCGCCGCCTGATTGCCGCCAATATGACCCGCGACGACGTGAATACGTTCATCAGGGAGTTCGTGTCGGCGAATGCTCTGGATGGCGTGGATGGGCAGATTGACCGCGCTCTTCAGCGTTTCGCCCTGATCGCCACGGCAGGCGAGCTTGCCATCAGCCTTGGCATTGTCCCCTGGGCGAAAGGTGCAGCAAGCGACGCCGCGGCCACCGCCTTCAATGACTGGATCGAGATGCGCGGCGGCGTGGTCCCGGCAGAGGACCGTGAGGCCATCAGCCGTGTGCGCCTCTTCATAGAGAAACACGGCAACAGCCGTTTCGAGGACATTGTTGGCGACGACGACGCGCCGCTCATTCGCGACCGTCTCGGCTGGCGCAGAGAACATGAAGATGGCCGCGAGTGGTGGGTGCTGCCAGAGGTTTGGAAGTCGGAAATCTGCGCTGGAATGGACCCGACACGCGTGGCGAGGACGCTTGCCGTCGCGGGTCTGCTCCGCGTTCCGAACGGACGTGGGTTTCAGTGCCTGGTCAGCGTCAACGGCCAGAAGCTTCGCGCCTATGTTCTGACCGCGGGCATTCTGTGCGACGACGCGCTGTGCGACGACGCGGGTTCGGGTTACGAGGTGGCGCGCAATGCGGCCTGACCTCTTCGAAGCGACCATCGCCGGCCTACGCCGCCCCCATCCCGGCCCGGAACAGCCAGTAACAACGGCGGTAACTACGCGCGGCAACAACATTCTTGGTAAGAATAAACCGAATAATATCAATAAAGTAACAACAGCAACAACAGTAACAACGCGATTTCCGGGGGGTAAGGGAGAAACGCCAGAAAGGGCCAAGGTCGTTGCCCTCCGTAGGTGCGCCGTCTGTGGCTCTGATTATGCTCCGTTTGGCGTCGGATTCAGCCTGCGCGACCCTGAAAGGGTTCGCTGGTTGTGCTCGGACCATCGGACGGGAGGCGCGCAATGACCGCGCCCGCTCTCACCTCGCATCAGCAAGGCGCCCTGTGCGACGTGCTGCGCCTCCTTGAGACGGAACGCGTCGTCGCACTGCGCGGACTTGCTGGCACGGGCAAGACGGCGCTCATCCCGCACCTCGCCGACGCTCTCGGCAAGGTGACGGTCGTCGCGATGACGAACAAGGCGGCTGAGGTCCTGCGGGCCAAAGGCGAAGCGCGCGCGCACCATGCTGAACCGCGTCATCCTATTCTCTAAGTGGTCGAGCGACGAGCAGCCGGACATCATGAAGATGCACCTTTGGTTAGAAATAGTCCGCGAGCTTATGTCGCTCACAGCTCTGACGCCGGAAGAAGAACGTCTCGTGAAGAGGGTGCTTGAAGTGCAAGAGGCGATCGCAATTATGGAGACGAACAATGACCGCGCGTAAGGCGACGAAGAAGAAGATCGGCAGGCCGACGATCTACACGCCGGAGCTTGCGGCGCGCATCTGCGCCGAGTTGGCTTGCGGCAAGTCACTCCGCACGGTGTGCAAGGCGAACGACATGCCGGGCTTGGAGACCGTCTTCCGCTGGTTGCGCGAGAAGCCCGACTTTCGGGATCAATACGCGCACGCGAAGAATGAAAGCGCCGATGCGTTGGTCGAAGAGATGCTCGACATTGCCGACGACGGCTCGAACGACTGGATGGAAGTTCACGGCAAGGACGGCGAGAGCATCGGCTGGAGGTTGAACGGCGAACACGTGCAGCGGTCCCGCCTTCGTGTCGATGTTCGGAAATGGGCCGCGAGCAAGCTCAAGCCGAAAAAATATGGCGAGCGGGTTGAGATGAACCATGGCGTTCAGCCGGATGACCCGCTCGCGGCGCTCATCCGCAGCGTTCAGGGATCGTGCTTCAAGCCCGTGCGCCTGAGTGAGGACCGCGACGAGCTCGATGACTCATAGTCTCAAGTTGGTCGATTGCCGGAACCAGTCCTCTGGCCTTTTGCTTATCGATAGTGGAGACGGCTATCGTTAGCCACATGGTCTTCAACGTGCATTGCAAATCTTCGCGCTCTTCCCCATCCGCGGCAATTACGTTTGCGAGAAAACCGGTAGAATCGTGCTGGAGTTCGAACCTATAAAGTTCAGATGCTTTAGCATTCTTCGCGGGCGAAGATGCCGCGTGAACTTGCCTCTAAGCGCTATTCGCAATCCTCCACATCTAATAATTCTTCTTTAGGAGGAGGCAGGGCCTCAAGGCGCTCCTCAAGAGTGTTGGCTAGGGATTCGGCAATTCCCAGAAAACCGCGCAGCCGCTTGACCTTGTCATTGAGAAGCGAGCGGATTCCTTCATTGGGATCAGGCTCTTTGTTCACGTCCGCGGCTGTCGAGACGAAACGGATGACAATTTCAGGTGCGCCATCGCCGTCGATTGCCGTCGCGAGCTTTACCCATTCTTTTGATTTGTTCAGCGCAGCACCAGCGGCCTCAGCAAGGCAGTAGCCAATGAGGACCTTGGCCGAATAGTCCAGCCCGTCTGCTAGGCTCAACAATTTCTCTTGTTCCGATGTTTCCGCAGCCTCGCCCTTCGGTGGGCGGGCCGCGCGATAGTAGCGCGGCATGTCGTTTTCTGGGTCGAGACTTTCGATCGCGCGCATAATTGGTTCTAACTCTTCGAAGGGTCGCTTGCCGTTTGGCAATTCCGAACGGTGCTTCCACAACGCCAAAATCGCAGCGAAACATTCGCGTTCTGCGGCGCTCTTTTCATCCCCGGTCACCTTCTCAGCTTTCGTTATGAGATCGGCGACATGGTGCGCCATCCAACGTCCGAGCGTATCGGTTGACTCTTCCAGCCCCAGCTCTTTGACGAACTTTCGGCCAAGTGCCAATACGCTGTCAGCGGGTGCGAAATTTTCCGTCTTTGCCGAGGAGGTAGAGCTTGGCGCTTGTTTTGATTCGCTCGTCGTCATCTTTTTCACCGCTTTCATAAGGCTGATAGCGACGGCGCCGCTCAATCTGCACCTCAATGATGAGGTCGCGATCCAGTTCACCCAGCATTGAACCTACAAAAGATGCAGACACTTGAAGGCGGCTACCCCTATTGGGGTTGCTGCTTTCATGGCGCTTCGCCTCGTCGTAGTAGCCCCAAACCTGGCTTTCCATGACACAGATTTTGCTTTGATCTTTCCAAAAGCGGAGGTCCGCGTCGGTATCAAGTCGCATCCGTTCCACAATAAACGGTGCCGGACGCGGCGGTGGAAAGGAAACGCCACCAGCCCAGCGATCTTTTTCGTCCAGCCGCCGATCTCCATTGTGATCGAATATCCAGCCCTTCAACTCAAACCCCGGTTCATCGATTTCCATGTCGCCGTCGGCGCTCGGTATCGCATAGTCGTTTACATCTTTGGCGCTGGCGAGCGCGCGCAGAAGTGCTTCCGACTTGTCCGGCGGAACGAGGGCACTGTAGATATGCGTTGATTGCTCGCGGCTCGTGTCCGCTTCTGTCCAATAGCCCCACAAGTTAAGCCTGTCGCCTGCTCGAAGTGCTTCGTCAAAATCGCCATCCGTCACCAGTCGGCGGTCCGGATGTTCTTTATCGCGGTCCAACCACGTACCCTTTGCAAGCGGTTCAGGATCACGCCGATCCCAAAGCCAGCGGCTGTCCTGGCGCGTGAGATCGTGGCGCGAAAGCCAGTCCGCAAATTCATCGTCTTCGCCATAGTCTGGATTGCGGTGTGTGGGCATGGTCGCCAACAAACGCCCCGCGACGATCATCATCGCATGGTAGGCATGATAGAAATGAAGGTTGTCCGCTCGAGGATATGAACCGTGAGAATGGTAGGTGTGTTGCTCTTCGTAGAGGTTGCGGCGAGCCCGTTCGTCTTCGTCCCAACGGCCTTTCGCGCTAGAGGCAAACTCTTTCCGTATGACCTTCAGCGCTTCCGCCTCGATGTCGCCTTGGGACATGGCAAACACCCGACCGAGCGGATCATACCAATAGGGGCCGATGTCTAGCCCAAAATAGAAGCGGTCCTCATCAGATTCGGCATTCGTACCGTGCTTGCGCGAAATATTGCGTTCATAGGTTTTTGACTCGACGACAGCTAGCGGCGATTTGTTGACGCCCCTGAGACGATCCGAAAGCCCATTCTCGTCGTTCAGATATCCTTTAGCGATAAGCTGAATCGCGGCGCGTGCGGCGAATTGCCGAATTAATATGTGAGGCTGGTCTTTCAGGGCCCAATCGACAAGCTGTTTGGCATAGGGCGTCACGGCACTTGGGGCTTCCAGCGCTGCTCTCGCCAGACTGATAAGCAGCCATTGAAACGCATGCAGCGTATAAAACGGCAATCTTGCATCAACAAACGGGCCACCGCTCTTACTGGCGGCCATCTTCATCAAATGACCAACGACATCCTGCCTGTCAAAGCGACAAAGTTCTAGAACGGCATGAGCCGCTTCCCAGCGAAGCACGGCTTCCGGTGCAGCCAATGCAGACCAGACATAGCCAGCAACAGCTTCACGAATGTCGCCGGTTGGCGAAAATGCATCTTTCCACGGCCCGTCCCCATCCTTGTCTTCCAAGACCGAATTAAACAGATTCAGTCCGTACGTCAGGGCTTCCAACGCTTCATCGTGCGTTAATTTAATCGCGAGAAGTCCGACGAGAGAAAACAGCCGGCTAGTCTCGACGAGGTCGGGTGTTTCGCCGGTTGCTGCCAACACGACATCGACAATTTCGGCTTGGCTTACGCCCGCCAATGAACACGCCAATTCGAATGGAAAGACCTCGTAATAGCGGCTTTTCCTCACCTCCATGCAATAGCGACGGCAAAGAACCTTCAGGGCATTCGCTAGCGCATGAGAAATAGCCGGGCGTCCCTTCCAACTCTCCGGCACTCGCTCCAAAAAGGTTCTGAAGCTGTACAGGCTGAACTCAGGCGTACCTGCGACGGCTTCAATAAAGCCAGCTTCTGATCCCACCGGGACACGCCGCATTGCCTCAGTGAAGAAATCTTCACGACCCCATGGCCGCTCAGTTCGTTTGAACGTGAGGTAGGCTTGAGAAAGACCGTCCGCCGTCGCCAAGTCTTTGGTTGCAAAAATATCATTCCATGGGGAACGCTTGCTCTCTTCAGCAGCCGACAACGGCTGTTCGTAGCGGGCAGCCTCCTTTTTGTGCGCTACTTCCTTTCGCTCAGACGATACAATTGCGTCCGCCAAGCGTTCCAACGTCACGCCATGCTTCGTTGCGACGTGTTGAAGACTCTTTAGGTTTGATGAAGCGAAGACCGAGAACTGTGCATAGCGATACAAAATGCGGCTCGCCAAAGCCCTCTCTTCCGCGTTTTTCGATCGGGCCAGTGCCGCCCCAAGTAGCTCGTGATAGTCCCATTGCGCACGGAACCCGATCAGCGGCAGCGCATCGCGAGGGTCAATGATGTTTCGTTCGATCAAATTGCCGATAGCAATTGGCAATAGCCTCTCATGCCAACCAAATCCGCGGTCCCGCCATCGGCTCAAAATGGCGACGGCGGAAGACGGACACAATCCGCACAGGGCAACAACCGTATCATTCCATGCGAAGTGCTTGTCGCGCACGACGTAGTCGTAGGTCAGCTCTGCGCAACGCGCGAACTGATATGCGGTTTTCGGAGCTGGCCGATCAACGCGTGAGGCGCGATCGGCAAGATCAAGGATGGCATCCCATCGGGCGAGATTTTCGTCACCGATTTTTCCCGCAACCTCTACGGCCTCGTTGAAGTAGGCTTTTGCATCCGCTTTGCTCGTCGTGAGGATGGCGCGGGCAACCTCAAGATATCCTTCGGATTTGCTTTCAGCGTTTGAGCGCTCGTCTTTGGTTAGCGTGTAGGATTCTGTTGCATAGGCCAGCGCAGCAGGCTTGGTTTCATCCCGTTGCGCGCAGAGCCGACAAAGCGCGTTGAGTGTTGGAGTAAACAATGGCCGCTTGAGCCGATTCTTCCATTGATTGAATGACGCCAGCGCCGCCTCATCCGTAGTTTCGGACTCATGCAGAATGTCCATCCAAAGAAGGGCAATCTCATTCGAGGTGTGAGACTCTTCGCGGTATCGAACCCGCTCAGCATTCGCGGACGCTTCGGACGTCTTCTCTATTTCATTCGTAACGTCTTCCTTCTTCACGTGTCCAAGCAAGACCGACGCCCAAAGTTTGTGCCATGGGAGCAGCGCGCCGATATCCTCCTGGAACTCTTGAAGATCGCGAGACGTTGTATGCTTGTTCTTCTTTTCAATCTCTTTTTTCAGCTCGGCATAAGCAACATCAATCAACTCGATTGGTTTTCCTTCGAGGGCAGCCCGCAAGCAGTAGGCGCGCAGAAGGGGAAAGCGAGCCTTTGAAAATCGCGATGCAAGTCCTCGGGGTGGCTCAGCAGGCAAATACCGCGCGAGTAACACTGCCGCGTCGCTCTGCGTGCACAGGCTCTTTTTCAATGTTGCTTCAACAACAGCCGTCACAGCATCGAGTGCGGCCTCATTGTCATCCCATCCGTTGCGATTGCTAAGTTTGATACGGTGCTTCAAAAGTTGGCGAAATGCTTGTTCCGTCACTTCGTTCGGAGGTGTTTTATGCACATCCCGCAATTCGGCGGCGACGGCAAGGACCAAGCAAAGATTATTTCCGGAAGTGCGCGTGAGTTCGTCGACATCTGACCAACGTCCATGATCAATCAGGCGCCGGATTACAGGTCGACCGACCCGATACGAGACTTCTCGTGGTTTCCAGCCCCTTAGGCTCTCCGCCGCATCCGCTGGGCCGTGAATGTTTAAGTGCGCAAGGGTAAGCTCAACGATGTCCTCATCCGAAATTTCTTCTTTTTTGCGTTCTTCGGGCGTCAAACGCGCCCAGTTTTGCAGCCATTCGTGGGCCATGCGCAAACGGCTGCGTGCATCTCCCACTAACTCCTTTCGTCCAGAAAGAAGCGCTGCCTCGTATGCGTGATGAGAGCCGACCCATCCAGAGCCAAACGTCCGGCGGGAAACAATTTCCTGAATGAGGTCGAGTTCAAGAAAATCCGAAGCGAGGTCGGTATTTTCTTGAAGCAACGTGCGCTGCCGTTCGTCACCCGCCGTCTCGCCGCCCGCTTTCAAGGCAAGCTTCGCCGCTTCAAGGTAGCGCTGCGATCGAAGGCCCGCTTTCAACGCGAATTGCAGGCGCTGCAATTCGACACCGCGCTTTTCAAGCGGACTTCCTTCCGGGAGCGCCGCCGAAGACAGAGCCAATTCGACTAGTTCGGAGAATTGCCCGGCTTGCAGCATCAGTTGGGGCAGCATGGAAGCTACATACGCGCTTCTGGTTGCCAGCGGCTTCAGGCTGATGATGAAGCCCGCCATTCCGTGTGCCGTAGGTTTGAATTTGTCGCGGAACCACGTTTCGGCAGGCTCATCCAAGAACTGAATGGTCTCGCCCGCCACAAGAAGAGGTCGGCCAATATCGTAGGCAAAGCTCTTGATCGCTTCTTGCTCCACTCCCGACATCGCCGAGAGGATGGGTATCGGAATTAATGGCCTCAGGGCCGCCAGCCCCGTGCAGATTTTCTCAACGCGTTCCTTTTCAATCGGCCCGGAAGCGTCTTTGAGCTTCGCAATGGCGTCATGCAATAGGTTCGCAATCGTGTCTTCTACGCTTGTAGGATTGGGTCCGAGCAGCCGCAATGTTTCTTGCAGCGGCAACCCCCGCGACAAAGCCAAGGCCTGGACGCGCGGGTTGTGTGAGCTTAGGCGGTGTAATTCGTCGATGTCGCGCTCATTCGCATCGGGAAATGTTTTCCGCAAAAAAGCTGATGTCTCATTGCGGCTAAACGGGCGTAACTCAATTGGCATCGCTTCGGTCGGCGGATCAAGAAGGTGTTGACGATGTGAGCGGCACAGAAAGACAAGGCGGGCACCTTCAGGAATGCTCGCGCGAATGAGGTCGCGCGCGAAAGACCGGGCCTCGCCAATCTCCTCCGCGGCCATCTGCGCGTTATCTGCCGCATCCACAACTATACATAAGAGGGCGTTCGGGTTGGCCGAACGCAAGATTTTCACTGCTTGGCCCAGGCGGTGAACAAACGCTCGCACATACGCCGCTGCATCGGCGTTTGTCGTCTGGATTAAGGGATGGCAGAGGCTTTTTGTGGCCAGCTCATTTGCAATTTGAACCAATGCGTCCTTATACCTATGGCGGTAGCCAACCGCACTTCGGTACTGACCGTTGCCAAAACAGTCGTAGAGAACGCAGACTGAGCCCTCAGGAAGGCTTCTGCCGATCCGCGTTGCAAAGACCGATTTGCCAACGCCACCTGAAGCGTGGACGATAACCGGACCTGTCGCGCCGACGATTTGACCGATGAGTTCGAGTTCCTGCTCGCGCGGAACGGCGTCACGAATGTCCTCGATGAGGCACTTGGCGGGGAACAAATGGATTTCGTCGGTCTTCAGCGCGCGTAGTACATCGGTCTTCGTTATCGTGGGGTTCTGTTCGCCTTCGGAAAGTGCTCGGCGCGTCACAAGCTCTTTCAATTGCGTTGGTGCATCAACATCAGCATCAGGCAGATAGCCACTAACTTCCTGAAACAGGATGTTGCGTTGATGCCAATACCCGTCCTGGCGATCTTCGAAGCGGAGTAGCTTGCAGAATGCCGCAAGCTCACTTCCCGCAAGTCCGGTAAATTTTTGCAGTTTCTTCAGCTCATCCGGATGACGCGTGATCGCGTCGGCCGCAGCATCGGCGACAGTCTCGACAACATTCGTGCTGATAGGTCTGTTCGTGACAAAACAAAACTCCAGCTTTTTCGCCAAGCCCACCTGAGCGTGCGCCTTTTGCAGTTCCGCGTATCGCCTCGCAAAACCCTTAATGGTTTTTTCTAGCCCACTTGCCGTCCACGGATCATTTGCATGCAGCGTCGAGTGCTTGAGCTGCATGTAACGCACCAAGCGCGCTTGCCCGATATCCTCGCTTTCGAAATACTCTGCAACGTCAATCAGCTCCTCACCAGCTTCGACCGGCCCGGCGCCCGGCTGCTCACTCGGGGACGGACCTTCGATGCTCACGGCGACTAGGCCGCTGTCAGCGGAGAGTAACTTCAGGCAGCGTCGGGCTGCCCAAAGATAGTGAAACTGATCGCCGTCACGGCTTGGACGAACTAGATTTGTATTAGGCATCGGCATCGATATTTGGCTTAACGATCGGACACGTCAAAGGTCGGCATGAATCGCCGTTCCTTGTTTGATACGGCCAAGAAAGGCCGAGCGCCTGCCGGTAGTCGTCGAGGAGCGGCTTCACTGCTTTCGAGTCTTCAGTGAGCTGGTCTTTCGCGTGGCGGGCCTTGCCATTTGCCTCGGACGTGTTGACGCGAACCTCGAAGGGAAGGAGCCGCTCCTGTTGGACGGCCGCAATCAGGTTGTTGATCGCCGGATAGAAGGTGGGCTCCGTCGAAGACGGTAGGGAATCGAGACGCCGCGTCTCCGACACATAGTCGATCAGCGCGGGAAGGATCGTCTGCATGAATTGGGGCTCGAATCAGGCGGGCGGCGAAAATGGAGGCCCACGAACAAGAGCATACGGAGCGTGGGACAGGAAGTAGAGGCGGGCAGAAGCCACAAGAACGAGCAAGAACCTGTGCCCATTACCCCTGTTCGCTTCAACGGGGACCGCGTTCGTTCGTCCCTGTCCGGCGACGTATATTGGGCAGCAGTTGGGCACGCAGGCCTGTTGGGCGCGCCATTTGATCCTAACTTATTGATTTATATGGCGCTCCCTAGGGGACTCGAACCCCTGTTTTCGCCGTGAGAGGGCGACGTCCTAGACCGCTAGACGAAGGGAGCGGGGAAGCGCTCTATAGACCGGCGTGACCGTCTCGGCAAGGGCGGAATGGGCGCCTTTCGCGCTTCTTTTCGGCGTGATAGCGATCGGGCGGCTTATTTTGGATCGAGGACCATGACGCAGACGCTCGCGAAGGAAGCGCCCAAGGCTGAAACGCTGGAGGAAGAGCTTTCCGCCCTCGGGCGCGCCGCCCGCAAGGCGGCCCGCGCCGTCGCGCTTGCTCCAGGGGCGGCGAAGGACGAGGCGCTGCGCGCCGCGGCCGCGGAGATCCGGCGTCAGTGCGGGGCCATTCTCGCCGCCAATGCGCTCGACGTCGCGGACGCCAAATCCCGCGGAACCGCGGGCTCGTTTATCGACCGGCTGACGCTCGATCCCGGCCGTGTGGAGGCGATCGCGCGGGGCGTCGAGGAGATCGCCGACTTGCCGGACCCGGTCGGGCGGCTTCTCGCGCGCTTCGAACGGCCGAACGGACTCGTCATCGAGCGCGTCTCGACGCCGCTCGGCGTCATCGGGGTGATCTATGAGAGCCGCCCCAATGTGACGGCCGACGCCGGCGCGCTGTGTCTCAAGGCCGGCAACGCCGTCATTCTGCGCGGCGGCTCGGAGAGTCTGCGCTCATCCCGGATCATCCATGCCTGTCTTGTCGCCGGGCTGATAGCGGCGGGTTTGCCCGAGGCCGCGATTTCGCTGGTCGACACGGCCGACCGCGCGGCGGTGGGCGCCATGCTCGCGGGGCTCGACGGCAATATTGACGTCATCGTGCCGCGCGGCGGCAAGAGCCTCGTCGCGCGCGTACAGCACGAGGCGCGCGTGCCGGTCTTTGCGCATCTCGAAGGCGTCGTGCATGTCTATGTGCACAAGGACGCCGATCTGGAGATGGCGAAGCGCGTGCTGCTCGACGCCAAGATGCGCCGCACCGGCATTTGCGGCGCGGCCGAGACGCTGCTCGTCGACAAGGCCTGCGCAGCGACGCATCTCGCGCCGCTCGTCGCGCTGCTGATCGATTCGGGCTGCGAAGTGCGCGGCGACGCGGCGACGCAAGCCGCCGACGCGCGCGCCAAGCCGGCGACGGAAGAAGATTGGCGCGCCGAATATCTCGACGCCATCATCGCCGCGAAAGTCGTGGACGGGCTCGAGGCGGCGATCGAGCATATCGAAACCTATGGCTCGCATCACACCGACTGCATCCTCACCGGCGACGATGCGGTTGCGCGGCGCTTCATGAACGAGGTCGATTCCGCCATCGTGCTGCACAACGCCTCGACGCAATTCGCGGATGGCGGCGAATTCGGCTTCGGCGCCGAGATCGGCATCGCGACGGGGCGCATGCACGCCCGCGGTCCGGTGGGCGTGGAGCAGCTCACCTCTTTCAATTATCGCGTTTATGGCGAGGGGCAGGTGAGGGGGTGACCGGGCTGTCATTCGCTGCGGCGTCTGGCGGACCGCGTCGCGCGGGAACGAGCGGGCTGGTAGATAGAAATCCGTGAGCCAAGCGATCGTCCGACTCCCGTCTTTCGCCTTCGGCATGCGCATCGGGCTCTTCGGCGGCTCTTTCGATCCGCCGCATGAGGGCCATGCGCTCGCCTCGCATCTGGCGCTGACGCGCTTGCGGCTCGATCGGGTCTGGTGGCTCGTCTCACCCGGCAATCCGTTGAAGAACACGAGCGGACTCCCCTCGCTCGCGGCGCGCATGGCGGCGGCGCGCGAGGTGGCGCGCGATCCGCGCATCGTCGTTACGAATGTCGAGGCGCAGATCGGCGCGCGCTATACGGCCGATACGCTGCGCTTTCTGCACAGACGCTGTCCAGGAGTCCGCTTCGTCTGGATCATGGGCGCGGACAATCTTCTCCAGTTCCACCGCTGGCGACGATGGGAGGAGATCCTGCGCACGACGCCGATCGCCGTCATCGACCGGCCGGGCGCGACGCTTCGCGCGGCCTGCGCCAAGGCCGCGCTGCGATTTCCCGCGGCGCGCCTCAACGAACAGGCCGCGCCGCTCCTGGCGTCGGCGCGGCCGCCGGCTTTCGTCTATCTGCACGGGCCGCGCGATCCGTCTTCCTCGACGGCGCTGCGCCGCAAAGCTGGCCGTCCCTAGCGCCGGCCGGACCGGTCACTTCCGGTCGAAAAGCGGGATGATCCAGCGCCGATAGGCCCAAAAGCTCGCCGGGATGCCGATGAAGATCGCAACCCACATCAGCATCGAATTGTCGGTCACGTTTTCGTAGAAATTGCCGCCCTCATGCACCGACTGCGTATAGGGGTTTCGAACGAAGAGCGTCAGCAGAAAGGAGCCGACGACGATCGCGCCGACGATGTAGAAGAAGCTCTTGGGAATGAGCAGCACCGGCGGCTGGTTCTGGCCGGGCTTCTTATTCTGTTGGCCCTTATCTCTTGGTTCTTCGGTCATTCTTCTGCTCCTGCGCATTTCCTCGGCCCCAATATGGGGCAGACCGCCCGGCCGCGCCATAGACGATCTTCAAGCCGCCTCAGCGACAGATAGGCGCGCGGCCATTCGACCGCAGGGGCGTTTCTCGCCAAAGAGCGGCCAAAGCCGGCGGGAGCAATTGGCGACCTTGCCGGCGGCCTGCGCCGTTCCTGAAAGCTTCCGTGAAGGCTGGGGACCTCCGCCCGACGGCGAAGTCTCGCGGCAGGGCTTCGAAGGCGGTCCGCAGGTTCAACGCTCGACCCAAATCAAAGCGCGTATTTGAGAATTCAGGCCGACACGCCAAAGACGTCATAGGCGTCGGCGCGCTCGACCTTGATCGACACGATGTCGCCCGCCCGCAGCGGCCGGCGGCATTCGACAAAGGCCGCGCCATCGATCTCCGGCGCGTCGGCCTTTGTGCGGCCCTTGGCGAGCGCGCCGGAAGGGCCGCCCCCGGGTGCGTCGATGATGACCTGAAGACGCTTGCCGATCTTGCGTTTCATGAGCCGGGCGCTGACCTGTTGCTGCTTCTCCATGAAGCGTTTCCAGCGGCTCTCCTTCACCTCGTCGGGCACGGATGCGAGACCGAGATCATTGGCCGGCGCGCCGGCGACGGGCTCATATTTGAAGGCGCCGGCCCGATTGATTTCCGCTTCGTCCAGCCATTGCAGCAGAGTCTCGAAATCCTCCTCCGTCTCGCCGGGAAAGCCGACGATGAAGGTGGAGCGCAGCGTCAGATCGGGGCAGGCGGCGCGCCAGTCCTTGATGCGCGCCAGCGTCTTTTCCTCATTCGCCGGGCGCTTCATGGCCTTCAGCACGTCGGGGGCGGCGTGCTGGAACGGAATGTCGAGATAGGGAAGGATCTTGCCCTCGGCCATCAGCGCGATGGCCTCGTCGACATGGGGGTAGGGGTAGACGTAATGCAGCCGCACCCAGGCGCCGAATTCGCCCAGCTCCCGCACGAGATCGAGGAAACGCGCGCGCACGGCGCGATCGCCGAACATGCTCTCGGCATAGCGCAGATCGCGGCCATAGGCGCTCGTATCCTGCGAGATGACGAGCAGTTCCTTCACCCCGGCGCGGGTCAGCTTCTCCGCCTCGCGCAGAACCTCGGCGGCGGGGCGCGAGACGAGCGGGCCGCGCAGATGCGGGATGATGCAGAAGGAGCAGCTATTGTCGCAGCCTTCCGAGATTTTCAGATAGGCGTAGTGACGCGGCGTGAGTTTCACGCCCTGTTCGGGCACGAGGTCGAGGAACGGATCGTGCGCGGGCGCGACGGCGCGATGCACGGCGTCGACGACGCTTTCATATTGCTGCGGGCCGGTGACGGCGAGAACGCCCGGGAAGCGTTCGGTAATGGCTTCGGGCTCCGCGCCCATGCAGCCGGTGACGATGACCTTGCCGTTTTCGGCCAGCGCCGCGCCGATGGCTTCGAGCGACTCGGCCTTGGCGCTGTCGAGAAAGCCGCATGTGTTCACCACGACGACGTCGGCGCCTTCATGGCGCCGCGCCAGTTCATAGCCCTCCGCCCGGAGGCGGGTGACGATGCGCTCGCTGTCGACGAGCGCCTTGGGACAGCCGAGCGAAACGAAGGAAACGCGCGGGGCGGCGGCCGGCTTCTGGTCTTCCTGCATTGCGCCCGATTGCCATGGCGCGAGGCCGAAGGCAATCGGGGCGGGAAGACTCAGGCGGTGAGGGCGCCGACGACGGCGTAGATGGCGACGATGGCGAGGACGAGGGTGTGGATCATGAACTCAATACTCCAACATGCGCGCGGGGGAGCGACGCGCGGCGGGCGCACGAAATTGAAAAGAGCAGGAAGCGCGACGGCGACGCCGCCCCTCGTTAATAGTTGCCAGCCCTTTAACAAAAGGTTTCAAAGTCGCGGATTCGCGCGCTCAAATGTCAGGCGCGGGCAGACGGCCCGGGCCGACATTGTCGCGTGAATCATTGTAAAACATTGACTTATATGCATGTCAAAAAACGGTTTGCGCTTCCGGCCCGCGACACTATGAATAGCTGCGCCGGAGCCCGCCGCGCATTGATCGCGCCCGGGGCTCGTTAACGACCAGCCGACGCCGGCCCTTTCAGAAAGATCCCCGCCTTGCCGAACGCCATTGTTCTCGGAACCGGTTCCTATGCGCCCGAGCGCGTGCTCACCAACGCCGATCTCGAGAAAATGGTCGCCACCAATGGCGAGTGGATCGTCAGCCGCACCGGCATCAAAGAGCGCCATATCGCCGCCGACCACGAGGCGACCTCGGACCTCGCGGCCGCCGCCGGGCGCAAGGCGCTGGAAATGGCGGGCGTCTCCGGCGACGATGTCGGCATGATCGTCGTCTGCACGGTCACCGGCGACACGCCCACGCCCTCCTGCGCCTCCTATGTCCAGGCCAAGATCGGCGCGCCCAACGCTTTCGCCTTCGACATCGGCGCCGCCTGCGCCGGCTCGCTCTACGGCCTCGTGATGGCCGAGCAGTTCATCCGGTCCGGCATGGTGCGGAAGGCGCTGGTGATCGGGGCTGAGACGCTGAGCCGGGTCGTGGACTGGACCAACCGCGAGACCTGCGTGCTCTTCGGCGACGCGGCGGGCGCCATCCTGCTCGGCGCGACCGAAGAGGAGGGGCACGGCGTGCTCGCCGCGACCTTGCGCACCGACGGTACCCTGACCGGCATTCTGAATATTCCCGGCGGCGGCAGCCGCATCCCCATCTCCTCCGAACTCGCGGCGGGGACCAATGGGAAGATCAAGATGCGCGGCCGGGAGGTCTATAAGGTCGCCGTCCGCCTTCTGCCCGAGGTTGTGGCGGAGACGCTGGCGAAAGCAGGGCTTTCCGCCGCCGACGTCGACCATGTGATCTGCCATCAGGCCAATCAGCGGATCATCGAATCCGCCCTCGATAATCTCGGCGTGCCGCGCGAGAAATGCTGGATCAATATCGACCGCTACGGCAACACCTCGAGCGCCTCCATGCCAATCTCGCTCGACGAGGCCAATCGCGCCGGCAGGCTCAAGAAAGGCGACGTCATCGCCATGATGGCGATCGGCGCGGGCATGACCTGGGGCGGGGCTGTGCTGCGTTGGTGAGGCAGGTGGAATTGTCGCGTCGAGGGCAGTCGGCGGCCGCCGCAAGGCGGGCGGGCGCCGACGCCCGCCCCGTCGGGATCATGCGACAAGCACGTCGCCGCAACGCGATCCCGCTATATTAGTCTAGGCCGCCGTCGAACCGGGAAAAGCTTGGCTTGACTGATATTTAGTTCAAGCCACCCCTACTTTTGTCGTACGATTCGCCGGAGCGAAGCGAACTTTTCCGACCGCGCTAGCCCTTTAGTCGCGAGTAGTGTAGGCAAATTGACCTATCGGGGGTCGCATGAGCACGGACGACGGGTCAAAAAAGCGCGGCATGTTCGCCCGCCTCTTCGGCAAAGGCGGGTCGGAGCCCGAGGCGCCGCCGCCGGCGCCCGCCCAGGACGCGCAAGAGGCCGAGGCGCCGCAGCGCTCCTGGTGGCAGCGGCTGACGGGCGGGCTCGCAAGGACCTCGCAGGCGATCAGCCAGGGCGTCGCCGACATTTTCACCAAGCGCAAGCTCGATGCGCTCACTCTCGATGAACTCGAGGACGTGCTGCTGCGCGCCGACCTTGGCGTCGGCGCGTCGTCGCGCATCACCCAGGCCGTCGGCAAAGCGCGCTACGACAAGGACATCGCGCCGGAAGAGGTGCGCGCCATCCTCGCCAGCGAAGTCGAGGCTGTGCTCGATCCCGTCGCGCGGCCCTTTGAGATCGACGAGACGAAGAAGCCCTTCATCATTCTCGTCGTCGGCGTGAACGGCTCCGGCAAGACCACCACCATCGCCAAGCTCGCCTCCAAATGGACGGGCGAGGGCAAGAAGGTCATTCTCGCGGCGGGCGACACTTTCCGCGCCGCCGCCGTGGAGCAGCTCAAGATCTGGGGTTCGCGCTTCGATTCCGAAGTCGTCGCAGGCAAGGAGGGCGCTGACGCGGCCGGACTCGCCTTCGACGCCATCAATCGTGCGCGGGAGACGGGCGCCGACATTCTGCTGATGGACACGGCCGGCCGCCTGCAGAACCGCGCCGAACTCATGGCGGAGCTTGAAAAGATCGTCCGCGTCATGAAGAAGGCGGAGCCCGAGGCGCCCCACGCCGTTCTGCTGGTGCTCGACGCCACGGTCGGCCAGAACGCGCTGCAGCAGGTCGAGATTTTCGGCCGCGTCGCCGGCGTGACCGGTCTCGTGATGACCAAGCTCGACGGCACCGCCCGCGGCGGCATTCTCGTCGCCATAGCGGAAGCATACGGCCTGCCGATCCACTTCATCGGCGTCGGCGAGGGACAGGACGATCTGGAGCCTTTTACCGCCCGCGATTTCGCCCGCGCGATCGCCGGCCTGGACGCAGAAATCGACGCGCCGGAGCCGGCGCCGGAAAGCTAGAGAAATGACGCAGGAACCGACGACCCGGACGAAGCCCTTGGAGCCGCCGGCGGCGAAAAAGAAGAAACTGGACCCCTGGCTGAAAATTGCGCTCGAGCTCGGGCCGCTCATTGTCTTCTTCGTCGTGAACGGCAAGTTCGGGATTTTCTACGCCACCGGCGTGCTGATGGCGGGCGTGCTCCTGACCCTTGGCGTATCCTGGGCCATCACCAAACATCTGCCGGCCATGCCGATCGTCACCGCGGTTCTGGTGCTGGTCTTTGGCGGCCTGACGATTTTTCTTCAGAACGAAACCTTCATCAAGCTGAAGGTCACGATCCTTTATTCCATGTTCGGCGCGGCGCTGATCGGCGCGCTCTATTTCGGCAAGCTGCTGCTGCCGATCGTCTTCGACATGGCCATTCACATAGACGACGCCGGCTGGCGCAAGCTCACCTGGCGCTGGGGGCTGTTCTTCTTTTTTCTGGCTGGTTTGAACGAAGTCATGCGCCGCGTTCTCACGACCGACGCCTGGGTGAATTTCAAGGTCTTCGGCATTCTGCCGCTCACGATCCTCTTCGCCATCGCCCAGGCGCCGCTCATCATGAAGCACGAGATTCCCGCGGAAGAAGAGGAAGCGGAATCGCATTTCTAGCGCTGCGGCGGCTTGCGGGCGCGGACTCGCAATGGCGGCGGATTGTGCTAGCCTCTCCCATGTTTGAACGAGCCGAGGCGTCTCGGCCCCAAGGGAGTGAAGAGATGCGTTATTTGCTCGCCGCGATGCTTTTCTGCGCCATTGGCGCGCCTGCCGCCTCGGCGCTGCCGAGCGCGGCGCCCGGCGCGCTTTTTCTGTCGAAGACGGATCTTTTCCAGCAGGTCGCCAAGCGCGGCGGCGCGCCAAAGCAGCAGCAGGCGAAGAAAAGCAAGGAAAGCAAGGGAAGCAGCAGCGCCAGCAGCGGCATTCATCCGCTCGTCGGCAGCGGAGAATATTGAGCGTCCCTCATAGACCGTCGCCGCGTTTGGCGGCGACGGCGGAATAAGCAGCTATTTGAGCTGCGGCTTTGCTTCGCTCAGCGCCGAATAAGGGATCGTCGACCATTTAGGATTGTCGCAGACTCGGGCGGCGCGCGGGAATGACGCGCCGACATAGAGGCCCTTCTCGGTGAGGCGCCAGGCCGGGTAGTTCCAGACCTCCGGATCCGAATAGTCGCATTCGTCTTTTTTCGGCGTCATCTCTTTTGGATGAAAGCGCTTGAGCAATGCGACGAGCCCCGGCGCGAATGTCTTGGAGAGATAGTCGCTTCGGCCGGGGGAGTCTTCGGACGGGACGGGCCCCTTACCGAATTTCAGGAAGTCGTCGAGCGTCAGCTCCTTGCCGGATCGCGCATCGAAAGTGTGCGCTTCCATGCCGAAATCGGGATGCGCCGCGCCGGCGCAGGACCAGGATTCGTTGATGCCGAAGCTGACATAGGCGTCGGAAAGGAAGGGATTCTCCACATCCGACGCGTCGACGCCCGAGCCGCCTTCTGCGCCGGCGCAACCGAAATAATTTGAGACGTTCGCCCATTGAATCTTCGAGAGCGACTTGTTGATCGTCTCCATGACCGGGGCCGCGTAGCCGCTCTCGACGCGAAACATGCGATTGCCGCTCATGGACTCGACGTGCCAGCGGATGGTTTTTCCGGCGTAAGTCTCCGTCTTTTCCGGCTTCAACGTCAGACCCGCCAGCCTGACGCGTTCGTAGAGATCGAGATCGTCGGGCGCTTCGACAGGCGCCGCGCGCGCCGCGTCCGGTCCGACGGGACGCAACCGAACTGGAAACGTCTTGCCCTTCGCGGTGGTCAGACTGCCCGCATATCCCGAACCATCTGGCTTCAGCGAGATTTTGTCGTCCGTAATCGGCGAGTTGAGCAGCAGCGCGCCCTTTTTCGCGTCTCCGACGAGATAGATGTCGAAGCGCTTGGAGCGATAGAAATAATTGCCGTTCAGCGAGTCGTCCGTGCGCTCCAATGACATCACGATCGGCGAGGAGCCCACCGAGCCGTCATAGACTTTCGCGGCCGGCGCCGCCTCATTCGCATCCGCCGCGAGCGAAAGCGTGAAGCAAGGCGTAAAAGCCGCCAATAACGCGATTGCATGACGGAACATGTGAACTCCCGCGCGGTTGCAAGACCGACTTATTCGTTCCTGAATCGAACATTGCATCTGCGACGATACGCTTTCCATGCGCATGCGCACGTCTCGCCCGCGGCGGCGTCGCGGGACATCGTCAACCGATTTTTCATCATTAATATTCACCCGCGCCTAACCAAGTATTTCTTGTCTTTCCTAATTGATAACCACGACAAATGCTTACGATTTACCGTAAAAATTAGCCGTATATAATAGTAACCATCGTCAATCGCGTCGACCCCAAGCAAACGGCGCGCGCAATAGCGGTTCCCGTCATGTCTAAACCGTCCGTGTTTTTCCGCCTCCCGGCTACGGCCGCTTTTGCGGCGTTTCTCTCTGGCGCGGCGCAGGCCAGTCCCGCGATTTCCGCCGCGCCGGGCTATGGCGGCGGCTATTATCAGCAGAGCGCGCTCGGCGGCGGGCTCATCGAGGCGTTGGTGGGCGAGCCGGGACCGGTGCGCTACGCCGCGCCGCCGGCGCATCCGCATGCGGGCGCGCATTACGCCGCCTACGCCCCGCAGCCGGCCGAGGTTCAGCGCGCGGTCGATCCCATGTATATGCGCTCGGAGGTCGATTACAGCGGCGGGGAAGGGCCCGGCACGATCGTCGTCGATACGCCGAACAAATTTCTCTACCTCGTGCATGGTCGCGGCAAGGCCACGCGCTACGGCATCGGCGTCGGACGCCCGGGTTTCGAATGGTCGGGCGTGAAGACGATCAGCCGAAAGGCCGAGTGGCCGGATTGGACGCCGCCCGCGGAGATGCTCGCGCGCCGGCCCGATCTGCCGCGCCATATGGATGGCGGCCCGGCCAATCCGCTCGGCGCGCGCGCCATGTATCTTGGCGGGTCCCTCTATCGCATCCACGGCACCAACGAACCGCACACCATCGGCCAGAACGTCTCGTCCGGCTGCATCCGAATGATGAATGACGACGTCGTGGACCTTTACAATCGCGTGCCGGTCGGAACGCGCGTCGTGGTTCGCTGATCGGTCAATCGTACGCCCATTGCGCCGGTTGCAAAAGCCGGCGCTTCGGGCGATAGCTGGAAAAGCGGCCTTTGACGAAGAGTTGATTCCTTGCCGAGTCTTATCCGCTTTCTTGCCATTGTCGCGACGATCGTCGCGCTTGTTTACGGCGCGATGATCGCCGTCGTCTCCTTTGTGACGCCGCAGCCGCGCGAGATGAGCTACACGATCCCGGCGCAGCGTCTGAACAAGTGAGCCGCGTCCGATGAGCGCGCGCGCCCAACGTCAGCTCGACGCTTTTCTCGACATGCTCGCAGCCGAGCGCGGCGCGGCGCTCAACACGCAGGACGCCTATCGGCGCGATCTTTCGGACTATGTCGCCTTTCTGAAAAGCGCCGGCTGCGATACGGGCGACGTCACAACCGAAGGCATGCGCGCTTATCTCGCCGACCTCGATCTGCGGGGCATGTCCGCCGCGACCGTGGCGCGGCGCGTCTCCGCGCTCCGGCAGTTTCACAAATTCCTCTATGTCGACCGCCATCGCGGCGACGATCCCGCCGCCGCGCTCGAAGGTCCGCGAATGGTCAGGAGCGCGCCGGGCGTCATGTCGGTCGACGAGGTCGATTGCTTGCTGGCGACGGCGCGCGAGGGACTAGACGATGAAAAGCGCCCCTTGCGCGAGCGGCTGAAGGCGGCGCGGCTCTTTGCGTTGCTGGAGACGCTCTACGCGACCGGCCTGCGCGTCTCCGAGCTCGTTTCTCTGCCGAAAAGCGCCGCACGGGCGCGCGACCCCTTCATTATGGTGAAGGGCAAGGGCGGACGCGAGCGCCTCACGCCGCTGACCGAGGGAGCCAAGCGCGCTCTGCGCGATTATCGCAAATTGCTCGAGGCCGAATCGCCGGCCCTTGCAGAAGGGCCGTTCCTTTTTCCCGCCGACAGCGACAGCGGCCATCTGACCCGGCAGGCTTTCGCGCGCGAGTTGAAAAATCTGGCGGTCGCGGCCGGGCTTTCCGCCGCGCAGGTCCATCCGCATGCGCTGCGCCACGCTTTCGCCAGCCATCTCTTGCAGAATGGCGCGGATCTGCGCGTCGTGCAGGAGTTGCTCGGTCACGCGGACATTTCTACGACCCAGATTTATACCCACGTTCTGGACGAGCGGATGCGCGCGATGGTGCGGGACCTGCATCCCTTATCAGATGCCCGCTAGGCGCTAGCAGAATTGTAAACTTCGCGCAAAAGAAGAAAAAACCGAGATATAAGTATTGCCGCCGCGAAGCGGACGTCGGAAGAGTTTTTCGGTTCGCCCCATTAACGATACAGCCGCCGGTTGATTGGCCCGAACTGACGGAATTCCCGCAAGAGATCGTCATGGAGGCGTCGTCGTCGCGCGCTCCCGATAGGGGAGTCAGCGTAACCCGTTGCAATAAAGGTAAAGTTTGAAGCTCTGTTGATAACCATTTTTTATTGCGGTATGGAAATTGTTAACGTAAGCTGCATGGATAATTGTTATAAAAATGGAGTAGGTGCGGATATGGCTATTAATACAACCTCGGGCTTCAGGCCCGACCAGGAGAATGTCGTTTATATTGGCGCGGGCGTGACGCTGAAGGGCGAGGTTTCCGTTCCTGACCTTATTGTTGTTGACGGCACGGTCGAGGGCGATGTCACGGCGCGCGTGGTCTGCGTCGGCCAGACCGGCGTCATCCGGGGCAATATCGCGGCGACCGAGGCGGACATCAGCGGCTGGATCACCGATCATATCGAGATCAAGCAGCTCCTCATCGTCCGCTCGACGGGCCGCGTCGAAGGCCGCGTCATGTATGGCGAAATCGAGCTTGAGAAGGGCGCGGTCGTCACCGGCGACCTTTCCGCCACCGACGATTATCGCGCCGTCGCCAAGCCGACCGCGCCGGGCAAGGCGGCGCCCCAGGAGCGCGAGGCTCCCGCGCCTGTCGCGAAGGCCGGCAATTCGCTGGACCGCCTCAACGACGCCGTCCGCGCGGCGAAGGGCGGCCAGCTTTACGTCGCCTCGGAGACTGACGTTCAGCGCCGCAACGTTTTGCGCGCGCCGCTGTCGAGCCGCCGCGTTTCGGCCTGAGGGCCCGTCAACCTTCGATCCGGAATTTCCGAGCGCCCGCCTCCCCCCGAGGCGGGCGTTTCTTTTTGCGTATCTCCGGCTTCGCCGCCGCCCGGGCCGCTTCGCGCCGCCGCCTTATGTAAAGTGGATGCTATCGCGCGTGCAGGAGCAAAATCATGGCCGAGTCGGCGCGCACTTTCTGGAAGGGCCATCTGCGTCTGGCCCTGGTTTCGATCCCCGTCCGCCTCATCGCGGCTGAAAAGGCCGAATCGGAGATCCGGTTTCATCAGGTCGACCGCAAGTCGAAGCAGCGCATCCGCTATCTCAAGGTCGCGTCGGGCAAGGGCGAGGTCAAGAAAGAGGATATTGTGCTCGGTTATGAGGTGGAGCCGGGAAATTACGTGTTCATGGAGGACGAGGAGCTCGATACGCTGAAGCTTTCCTCGCGTCATACGATCGAGCTGTCTCAATTCGTCGACGCGGACGAAATCGAGCCGCTTTATTTCAACCGGCCCTATTATGTTCTGCCGGACGGCGAAGTGGCGGAGGAGGGCTATCGCGTTTTGCGCGACGCCCTCTGGTCCAAGCGAAAGGTTGGAATCGGCCAGCTCACATTGCGCGGACGCGAGAATCTCGTGGCGCTGCTGCCGGCCGGCGACGGGCAGGGGCTCGTGCTCGACACGCTGCGTTATGAGAGCGAACTCAAGGACGCCGAGGAAATTTTCTCCTCCATCGGCCGCGACAAGCCGCGCGAGGACATGGTGCAGATGGCGGAGGATCTGATCGAACGGCGCAGCGAGCCCTTCGACGCCGCTAAGTTCCACAACCATTACGCAGAGGCGCTGCGCGACCTCGTAAAGACGAAGCTCGGTCGCGGCGAGACGGTTCCCGTCGAGGAGCAGGCGCAAACCGGCGCGAAGGTTCTCGATTTCATGGAGGCGTTGAAGCGCTCGGTCGCGGCGAGCGGCGGCGAAGCGCCGCCGGAGCCCCCGAAAAAGGGCAGGGCGCCCGCCAAGAAAGCGGCTCCCGCAAAATCCTCCAAAACGTCCAAGGCGCCAACGCGCCGCCGGGCTTGATCCATGCCGACGCGCGCGAGGAAGGACGACGGCGCGCTCGCCGTCTATCGCGCCAAACGCGATTTCGCCGTCACGCCGGAACCGCAAGGCGGCGTTCCGCGTAAGGCGGCGCACCGCCTCGTGGTGCAACGGCATTTCGCGCGGCGGGAACATTTCGACCTGCGTCTCGAAATGGACGGCGTGCTCAAGAGTTGGGCCGTTACGCGCGGGCCCTCGTCAAATCCGGCCGACCGCCGCCTTGCGGTCCGCACGGAAGACCATCCTCTCGATTACGGCGATTTCGAAGGGCTGATCCCCAAAGGCGAATATGGCGGCGGAACCGTTATGCTGTGGGAGGACGCGACTTTCACGTCGCAAAACGGCGATCCGCTGCGGGCGCTGGAGAAAGGGGAGATCAAGTTTCTGGCGCAAGGCGAACGCATGAAGGGCGGATACGTCCTCGTGCGTATGAAGACGCGGGACAAGCATGAGAACTGGCTGCTCATAAAGGAGCGCGACGCCTGGGCCGATGCGGATGCTGATCTCGTCAAACGTTTCGATGCGAGCGTCGCGACCGGGCGCACGCGTGAAGAGATCGAACGCGGCGCGAAGGCGACGCGCCGTAAGGCGCCCGCCGCGCGCGCCAGGGCGGCCTATTGGTCCGACAAGTCCATCGCCAGCGCGCCGACGCCGAAATTTGTTGCGCCGCAGCTCTGCGAGACGGCCGAGACCGCGCCCTTTGGCGCCGATTGGCTCTTCGAGCTGAAATATGACGGCTACCGTTTGCAGATTGCGACCGGCGCGGACGGCGCCGTCGTCTACACGCGCGCGGGCCTCGATTGGACAGCCCGCTTCCCCGGCCTCGCGCGCGCCGCCTTCGCTCTGCCATGCCGAAACGCGCTCATTGACGGCGAAGCGGTGGTTTTCGATGAAAAGGGCTTGTCGGATTTCGCAATGCTGGTTTCAGCGCTGGAAGCGGGCCGCAGCGAAGCCGTGGCGTTCGTCGCTTTCGACCTTCTCGTGCTCGACGAAACCGATTTGCGCCGCGAGCCCTTGCGCCGGCGCAAGGCGCTGCTGAAGAAGCTGCTCGCCAATAGCGGCGGCGTCCTTCTTTACGGCGATTTTATCGAAGGCGAGGGCGCGGCTGTTTTTCGCCGTGCGACGCAGGCGGGCGCCGAGGGGATCATCGCGAAGCGCGCGGACCGGCCCTATCGTAGCGGGCGCTTTTCGGATTGGCTGAAGATCAAGGGCGACTTTCGAGAGGATGTGCTGATCGTCGGTTTCCGGCCTTCGGAAAAAAGCGAATCCTTTGCTTCGCTCATCGCCGCTAAAGAGACGCTGGAAGGCTTGCGCTATGTCGGGCGCATCGGAACGGGCTATGACGCGCGCGCCCGCGAAACGCTCGAACCCCTCCTGAAGAAGCGCGCGGGCGCCGCGCCCCAACTGCTCGCCGCCGACAAGATCCCGAAGGGCTCCGTGCTGATAGAGGCGCCCTTTCCGGCGGAGGTGCGCTTTGGCGGCTGGACCATGGACGGACAGCTCCGGCAGGCGCGTTTTCTCGGCGTGAGAGAGGACATGAAGGCGAAACCCGCACCATCGGCGCCGGAAGCGCCCAAGCTGTCGCGCATCACCCATGCAAGCCGGGTGGTCTTTCCGTCCGACAACGTCACCAAAGGCGATATTGCGCAATATTACGACGCAATCGCGCCGCGCATGATCCCCCATTTCGCGGACCGGCCGGTCAGCCTCTTGCGCGCGCCGGAGAATATCGGCGAGCTTTTCTTTCAACGCCATCCGCTGAAGGGCATGAACAAGGGCATTTTGACGACGCCGGACCACGACGAACTTTATATGGCGCTCGACGGCGCGATTGGCCTGCACACGGCGGCGCAATTCGGCGCGATCGAAATCCATGGCTGGATGTCGCTCGCAAGCGATCTCGAGCGGCCGGACCGGATGGTCTTCGATCTCGATCCGGACGAAGATCTTCCTTTCAGGGAGGTTTGCAAGGCCGCGGGGGAAATTCGCGACCATCTCTCGGCGATCGGTCTGCAATCCTGGCCGCTGATCACCGGCGGCAAGGGAGTTCATATCGTGCTGCCGCTCGATCGTTCATTGACCTATGCCGATACCGAAGTCTTCGCGGCCGGCTTCGCGCGCGGCCTTGCGCGGCAGGAGCCGAATCGCTTCGTCGCCAATATGAGCAAGCGGCGCCGCGTGGGCCGCATCTTCATCGACTGGCTGCGCAACAAGAGAACGGCGACCGCGATCCTCCCCTGGTCGCTGCGCGCGCGGCCCGGCGCGACGGTGGCGACGCCTTTGTCATGGAAGACTTTGGGCGACGTCGATCGCGCCGCCGCTTTCAACATCCGCAACGCAGCCAAGGTCGAAGACGGCTGGGGCGATTTTTTCACTTTACGCCAGACAATCGCTCCGGCCGCCATCGCTTTCATGCGCGAGAATGCGCTTTAGACATTGCGAGGCGTTGCGCGGCCTTATCCGAAGAAGCGCTTCCTGACGACGTTGTAGAGCAATGTGACGATGGCGCCGGTGACGCCGCCGCCCACGGCTTGCCCAAGCAGAACGCCGAGGTCGAAGCCCCCGCCGCCGCTCGCGGCGCTGGCGAGCGAGGGGATGACGGCGCTGAGGATCTGGCCGCCAACTCCGCCGCCGAGGGCGCCGCTAATGAGGTCGCCAAGCGCATTGTCGCTTTTTGTCGCCTTGCCCGCGGCTTTGCCGCCAAGGGCGCCGGCGACGACTTGAATGAGCAGGTCGGTGATGGACATCAAAAATCGCTCCAGATAAGGCTTCCGCCCCCCTAGATAAGCGCAATGGAGCCGATTGGTTCCCTGGGCGGCTCAGGCCGCGAGGTCGGCGACGACGGCGTCGAGGACAGGGAAGCCTTCGGAGCTCACGCGCAAACGGTTTTCGCGGGTGATTTCGACGAGCCCGTCGCCGATCAATTCGCTGATTCGCGATTGCGAAAGCTTTTTGCCGGTGAGCAGGAAATAACGTTGCGGGTCAATGCCTTCCCGCAGGCGCAGCCCCATCAGCAGAAATTCGTCGCCCTCCTGCTCCGAATTCAGCAATTCGTCCTCAACGATCCCGTGGCCCTCCGTTTCGACGCAGGTGAGCCACATCTCGGGGTGTTTCTCGCAGGCCTGGGCGCGGCGGCCGCGCGAGGTGACGATGCGGCCATGGGCGCCGGGGCCGACGCCGGCATATTCTCCGTAGCGCCAATAGAGGAGATTGTGCCGGCACTCTGCGCCGGGGCGCGCATGGTTCGACACTTCGTAGGAGGGCAGGCCGTGGCGGGCGGCGACCTCCTGCGTCACGTCCCATAAAGCGCGCTGCGTGTCGATGTCGGGCAGCGCCATCTTGCCCGTATTCACCATGCGCTCGAACAGCGTGTCCGGTTCGATCGTAAGCTGATAGAGCGACACATGCTCGGGCGCGCGGGCGAGCGCGAGGTCCAGCTCCTTGCGCCAGGCGGGGGGAGTCTGCCCGGTGCGGCCGTAGATGAGGTCAAAGGAGGCGCGCTCGAAGACGTTCGTCGCGACGTCGAGCGCCATCAGCGCCTCGGCGACGGAATGCTGGCGGCCGAGCGCCTTGAGGTCGATGTCGTTCAAGGCCTGGAGGCCGAGCGAGACGCGATTGACGCCCGCCGCCTTGAAGCCTTTGAAGCGCGAGGCTTCGACGCTCGTCGGATTGGCCTCGAGCGTGACTTCGACATCCTTGGCCATCGTCCAGCGTTTGGCGATCTCGTCGAGAATTGAGGCGACCGTCGACGCCGACATCAGCGAGGGCGTGCCGCCGCCGAAAAACACTGATCGCACTTCGCGTCCCGGCGCGAGCTTCGCGCGATGCGCCAGCTCGACGGCGAAGGCTTCGACAAAGCGGTCCTCGTCCACGTCGGCGCGGCGGACGTGGCTGTTGAAGTCGCAATAGGGGCATTTCGAGAGGCAGAACGGCCAGTGGACATAAACGCCGAAGCCCGGGTCGAAAGCATTCCGAATCGTCGCCATGTCCCCTTATCGCACGAAAACGCCCAAAACGCAGGGCGGGGCGCCCGCCGCGCTCCTATATGGTTGGCGGCGGATCGCCCTTGCCGCCGAAAGGGGGAGCCTGTGGCCCGAACGCTCATCGTCGGCGGGACCGGCTTTATCGGCCGCCACATCGCCGGGCGGCTGGCGGCGCAGGGTCACGCCGTCGTGGCGGCGGGCCGCGCCGAAGTCGACATCGTCCAGGACGACGCCGCGCGGCTGCGCGGCAAGGTCGCCGGCTTCGACGTCGTGATCAATTGCGCCGGCCTCGTTCACGACGTCGGGATCAACACGATGGACGCCGTGCACGCCGAAGGCGCCATGCGGCTGTTTTCAGCCTGCATCGCGGCGGAGGCGTCGCGCTTCATCCATATCTCGGCGCTGGGCGCCGCGCCGCAGGGCGAGACCGATTTCCAGCGCAGCAAGGGCGCGGCGGAGGCCTTCTTCCTCGATGCGGACCCAAACGGGACGCGCATCGACTGGCATGCCCTGCGTCCCTCGGTCGTCATTGGACGCGGCGGAGCCAGCACGGCGTGGATGCTCGCCGCCGCCGCTTTGCCGATTCTGCCTCGGATTGGCGGCGCCGATTGGCGCTTTCAGCCCATCCATGTGGACGATTTGACCGAACTCGTGGCGCGTCTTGCGGCGGGCGCGGAGGCGCCGCGGCTGATCGACGTCGTGGGGCCGGAGCCGCTCTCGGTGTACGAACTCACGCGCATTTTGCGCAAATGGCTGGGGCTGCCGGCGACGCGCTCCCTGCATGTCCCCGACTGGCTGTTCAAATTCATGGCCGAGATTGGCGGCAGGCTGACGAGCGGGCCGCTCAATCCGGATGTGATGCGCATGCTTGCGCGCGGCAATGTCGCGGATCCCGGTCCGCTGACGGCGGCGCTGGGACGCCCGCCGCGCGATCTTTCAAGCGCCTTGGCGCAGGAGCCGGCCTCCGAGTCCGACCGTCTTGCGGCGCGTCTTTTCTTTCTGGGCCCGGCGCTGCGCTGGAGCCTCGCCTTTCTCTGGATCGGCAGCGGGCTTTTGTCCCTTGGAGTTTATCCAGTGGAGAAAAGCTATGAAATGCTGGCGGCGCTCGGACTCTCCGGCCTTCTCGCCACGCTCGCGCTCTATGGCGGAGCGGCGCTCGATCTGATCCTGGGCGCCCTTCTGTTGCGCCGCTGGCGGCCGGCGCTCGTCGGCTGGCTTCAACTTGCGAGCATGGCCGTCTTTACGCTGCTGGCGATCGGGCTGCCGGGCGAATATTGGCTGCATCCTTTCGCGCCGATTTTGAAGAACGTTCCGATCGCGGCGGCGATTCTCGTCATGATCGCCATGGAGACCGAGTGATGCTCGACGTCACGACGTTGAAATGGATACATATCCTCAGTTCGACAGTGCTTTTCGGAACCGGCCTCGGCACCGCCTTTCACGGCCTTGCGACCAATCTGCGCGGCGACCTGCGCGCAATTGCCGCCGGCAATAAAAATGTGGTGCTTGCGGATTGGATCTTCACGACGCCGGCCGTCATTCTGCAACCGCTGACCGGCGTCGCGCTCATGATCGACGAGGGCTGGCCATATGACACGCCCTGGATCGTGGCGTCGATCGCGCTCTATATTTTCGTGGGCTGCTGCTGGCTGCCTGTCGTCTGGCTGCAGATGCGGATGGCGCGCATCGCCGATGAATCCCTTGCTTCGGGCGCGCCCCTGCCGCCGCTTTACAAGCGCTATTTCTGGTGGTGGTTCGCGCTCGGCTGGCCGGCTTTCATCTCCATGCTCGGCATTTTCTGGTTGATGGTGGCGAAGCCGCAATTCTAGATCACGCTGCGTTCGGGCGGACTCGCAGCGTGATCCGAAGCGAGGAACGCGGCGAAAAGAGGGGCCGCTATTTCAGCGTCGCCGCGATTTCCCGCATAAGGTCGTCAATGTCAGGATCCGAAAAGGCGTCGCCCGATGGCTCGATGCGCAAAACGGGATCGCGCGTGCAGAGCCGCAGGCATTCGCGCGTCGAGATTTTCAGGCGGCCCGCCGCGACAGCGTTTGGAAGGGCCGCGCGTGTCGCTGCTTGAACCTCGGCCAGCAAAGCGCGTCCGCGGCCTTCCGCGTCGCAATTGGGGCCGACGCAGACGAGGAGGCGGATAGTCGGTTTTTCGCTCACGGTTGTCGACGGTTGATGCGGTGGTTGCGCCAGCAGGACGCAACGCCGCATGCCTTGCTCCCTTGCATGGGTCAAGCCCAAATTATGATCGCTTCTTGAGCAATCCGCCCCGCATCTTAGGCGACAGGGCTTTCGCCGCCTGCGCGCCGAAATGTCGACCACAGAACGCTGATCGCCCCTCCGCCGAAGCCATAGGTTGCGGTCGGCAAGCTGGCCATCAGATAGACGCGAAACAACGAGGGTAAAATCCCTTCGGCGGGAACGGGGGAGTCGAGCACGGGAAATATCGCTTGCAGGAGGAAAAGGCTCGAATTTGTGAAAGCGCCAACGGCCATCGCCCAGCGGATGGACCAATGCAAGGGAACGCGCGCGGCGTAGAAGCCAAAAATCAATGCGCTCATCAATAGATAGTCGATGTGCGACTGCACCAGCCTCGATTGCTTGCCGGCAAACAGCGCTTTCAAGAACGGCGAGCCAAAATTCAGCCCGACGAGGCAAAAGGCCAAAAGCAGCGCGACGAGAAGCCATAGGGCCGCCGCTCTGAGGAGCAAAACATTGGTTTCTTCGGGCGTGCGTTGTGTCATTTCAGTATTCCTTGGTCAGCAGCGATTTGTGTCGACCAAAATAGATAAAGAGCGAACTTCCGCTCGACTGGGACGGAACCAGAATTTGACCGAGGCGGCGCTCAGTGTGTTAGCGTTCGAAAAGCAAAAGAAAAATGCGCCCGGGTTAAAGATTATGATGACGCGACAGTCGAGTCCGATGGTCCTGTCGACCGACCATCTTCCCGTAAAGCAACGCGCAGAATGGCTACGCGAAATGATCGGGAGAGAGTTCGCCGATGTCGAGATCAGTCCGCCGACGGAAGCGCGCTTGTTCAACGAAACGACGATTTATCGTTGGGAGGATTTGCGCCTTTCATCGATCAGGTCGAACGCCATCACGATCGAACGGTTGTCCAAGGAGCCCGCCAAAATCAGGCAGGACGTTTATCTCGCGGTCGTTCTGCTCTCTGGAAGCTATTCATTGGAACAGGATGGACGTGCGGTCGCGCTGCGTCCGGGGGATATGACGATATATGATGCAACGCGCCCGCATCGCATCGTTTGTCCCGGGAGCTTTTCCAAACTGATCGTGTCTATTCCTCGTTCGAAGCTCAAGGCGAGAGTCGGCGGCGTCGAGCGTTGCTCGACTCTGCAAATCGCCGGCGATCGGGGCGTCGGCTCCGTGGCGTCCGCCTTCTTGCGATCCTGCGCAGAGCAGGCGCAAGCGTTGTCCGAGTCCGAATTCGCAGCGCTTTCGGAAAACTGCATAGATCTTTTGGTTCTGGCGTTGGCGGCGGTGGGACGGCAGGAGGATGGCGTGTCGTTCGGGCGCTCGGCGTCGCGAGCAAGAGTCAGGAATTTTGTCGAGCGGAACCTCAGCAATCCGGAGCTGGACGCCGCGATGGTGGCCTCCGGCGTCGGCATGTCGTCTCGCTATATCAACGACATTCTATCGGACGAAGGGATGCCGCTCATGCGCCACGTCTTGAGTCTAAGATTGGAGAAATGTCGGCGCGAGCTTTCGTTTTTTGCAGGAATGCCGATCACGGAAATCGCGTTTCGCTGGGGCTTCAATGATATGTCGCATTTCAGCCGCAGCTTCAAACGAAGATTCGGGTGCTCCCCGCGCGATTATCGGCGGATTATTGCTGATCAATCCGGCGAGCGACATGAAGTTCCCGAATGATGTTCACACATCCAAATTCGCGACATTCAACGCATTCTCGTGAATGAACTCGCGCCTGGGCTCCACCACGTCGCCCATCAGCTTCACGAAGATGTCGTCGGCTTCCGCGCCTTCCTTCACTTTCACTTGCAGCAGCGAGCGCGCCTCGCGGTCGAGCGTCGTCTCCCAGAGCTGCTCGGCGTTCATTTCGCCGAGGCCTTTATAGCGCTGAATGGAGAGGCCTTTGCGGCCGATCTGGCTCATGGCGTCATAGAGCGCGACAGGGCCGGAGAGCGGGGCTTCATCCCCGCGACGGATCAGCGCGGCGGGAGCGGAGAAGACGTCGCGCAGCGAATCCGCGCGCTCCTGCAGCTTCCGGGCTTCCGACGAATTCAGCATCGCCTGATCCAGGACCACCGCCTGCGTCACGCCGCGTAGCGTGCGCTTGAAGACATAACCGCCATCGCGCGGTTCTCCCGCCCAGCCGCGCTCGGTCTCTTCCGCTATGGCGTCGAGACGGCGCGCGACTTCGGTCGCGAGCGTCTCGGCCTCGCCATTTTCCCCATGCGGCTTCAGCGCGCCGGCCATCGCCGCCTGTTCGACCACATGCCGGTCATAGCGCGAATGCAGGCTCGCCATCACCGTACGGAAGGCGCGCGCGTCTTCCAGCACCTTGCGCAGATCGGCGCCGGCGCGATCTTCCGATCCTGTGCGCAACACGGCGCCGTCGAGCAAGCTGTCGATCAGATAGTCCTCGAGCGCGCGCTCATCCTTCAGATATTGCGTCGACTTGCCCTTGGTCACTTTGTAGAGCGGCGCCTGGGCGATGAAGACGTGCCCGCGCTCGATCAGCTCCGGCATCTGCCGGTAGAAGAAGGTGAGGATCAGCGTGCGGATATGCGCGCCGTCGACGTCGGCGTCGGTCATAATGATGATCTTGTGATAGCGCAGCTTGTCGGCGTTGAACTCGTCGCGCCCGACGCCCGTGCCGAGCGCCGTGATCAGCGTGCCGATCTGCTCGGAGGAGAGCATTTTGTCGAAGCGCGCGCGCTCGACATTGAGGATCTTGCCGCGCAAAGGCAACACCGCCTGAAAGGCGCGGTCGCGGCCCTGTTTGGCGGTGCCGCCGGCCGAGTCGCCCTCGACGATGAAGAGTTCGGCCTTTGCGGGGTCGCGCTCCTGGCAGTCCGCGAGCTTGCCGGGAAGATTGGCGACGTCCAGCGCGCCCTTGCGCCGCGTCAGCTCGCGCGCCTTGCGCGCCGCTTCGCGCGCCGCCGCCGCCTCCACGACCTTTGAGACGACGTTCTTCGCTTCGGCCGGATGTTCTTCCAGCCATTGGCCGAGAAGGTCGTTCATCACATTCTCGACGGCGGGGCGCACTTCCGACGAGACGAGCTTGTCCTTGGTCTGCGACGAGAATTTCGGGTCCGGCACTTTCACCGACAGCACGCAGGTCAGTCCCTCGCGGCAGTCGTCGCCTGAAAGATCGACCTTCTCGCGCTTGGTGAGGCCCGACGAATCCGCATAGCCCGTGATCTGGCGCGTCAGCGCGGCTCGGAAGCCGGCGAGGTGCGTGCCGCCGTCGCGCTGCGGAATGTTGTTGGTGAAGGCCAGCACATTCTCGTGATAGGAGTCGTTCCACCAAAGCGCGACTTCGACGGTGATGTGCTCGCGCTGGCCCTTGATGAGGATCGGCGCCGCGATGAGCGGCTGCTTGGCGCGGTCGAGCCAGCGCACGAAAGCCTCCAGCCCGCCCTCGTAATAAAGCTCGTCCTGCTTCAGCTCGGCATGGCGCGCGTCGGTGAGGACGATGCGCACGCCGGAATTCAGGAAGGCGAGTTCGCGCAGGCGATGCTCGATCGTGGCGTAGTCGAATTCGACCATGGTGAAGGTCGCGGGCGAGGGCAGAAAGGTGACTTCCGTGCCGCGCTTCGCGGCGCCGTCCTCCATGGGCGCGTCGCCGACGACCTTGAGGTCCTCGACCGCGTCGCCATGCCTGAACTCCATGGAATGCTCTTTGCCGCCGCGCCAGATGCGCAGCTTGAGCCAGACGGAAAGGGCGTTGACGACGGAGACGCCGACGCCGTGCAGACCGCCCGAGACCTTGTAGGAATTCTGGTCGAACTTACCGCCCGCATGGAGCTGCGTCATGATGACGTTCGCCGCCGACACGCCCTCTTCCGGGTGGATGGCGGTCGGAATGCCGCGGCCATTATCCGTCACCGTGCAGGAGCCGTCGGCGTTGAGCGTGACCGTGACGCGCGTCGCGTGGCCGGCGAGGGCTTCGTCGATCGCATTGTCGACGACCTCATAAACCATGTGATGCAGGCCGGTGCCGTCATCCGTGTCGCCGATATACATGCCCGGACGTTTGCGGACGGCGTCCAGGCCGCGCAGCACCTTGATGGATTCGGCGCCATATTCGGCCGGGTCGTTCGGCTTGTCGTTTTCGCTCATTTCGCTCGCTTTTGCGGGGAATTTCCAGCCTTTGATTCGTCAGGCCCATTCTACCCCGGAACAGGGAGCGATTGCACGCGTTTAGAGGGGTTTTCCCTCCGCATTAACAGGCTGAAATTTCGATGCCTTCGCCCTTCAAAAATGCGCGGACGATCAGAATGCACAAGATAACGCCCAGGATGAAGCTCGCCAAGCCGCCGATCACGCTGGCCGACAGCCGCCAGAGCGAAAATGTGACGTTGAGCCGGCCGTCTTCGATGGCGATCTTCTCCAGCGCCGCTTTCATCGCCGCGCCCTTCATGTCGTCCTTCAGCCGGTAGACCGGGCGCTCCTCCAAATAGCGGCGGAGCGCCGCGTCGACGGCCGTCGCCGCCCAATCGTCCGCCTTCTGCGCCTTCGCTTCGAGCGCGGCGCGCAGCTTATCGTTCCCGAGCTTGCCGGCGAGGCGGCCGACAAGTTCGCTCGCATTTTCGCCCTGATAAGCGAGACGGCCGACATCGATTTTCTCGGGCGCGAAATAGAGCGCGCCCTCGGCATATTTCGGAACGCCGAGCGCGGAAGCCTCGATCTCGACGCTCTTGCCGTTGCGCAGCCATCCCTCGACGTCGAAGGCGAGCGCCGCCTTGCCGTCGCGCAGCTGGACATTGGCGCTCTTGACGCTGACCGATTGCAGAAGCGTCTGCGCCGCGCCCTTGAGGGCGACGTCCTTGGGCAACTGGCTGTCGATCCGGCTCTGCAGCTCGCTTTCGCTCAGCGAGACGTCATGCGTGGCGGAAATGGTCCAGAGTCCGGCGCCGCCAAGAGCGAGCAGCAGCGCGGCAAGGAGCCAGCCATAACGGCGTAGAGCATATTTCATAGGTCCCTCCAATTCTGGAGAAACTACGCTTCGGCTGAAGGCTTTTTTGTGCGCTCACGCACGTCATTGCTTCGCTTCGCTCGCAATGACGGGTGAGGCGAGGCTTGGGCGCTCAGCGATAGCCTTCCTCGGCCAGCACCTGGCGCACGGCGGGCCTCGTCTTCATGCGCTGGTAATGGGCCGCGCAATTGGGCGGCAGCGTCATGCCGATCTTGTCGGCCCAGAACTCGACATAGAACAGGGCTGCATCCGCGATGGAGAAGGGGCCGGCGGCGTATTCGCGCCCGGCGATCTCGGTGCTCACGGCGTCGAAGGCGGAGGCGGCGATGGCGCGTCCTTCGGCGATCGTCGCCTCGCGGTCGCCGCCATAGCGTTCGGGCGTGAAAACGCGGCGGAAGCCCTCGCCGTGAATGTGCCGGTTGCAGAACTCCAGCATGGCGCGAGCGTCGCCCGCGCGCATTGGATCTTCGGGCAGGAGCTTCCGGCGCGGATGGTTTTGCGCCAGCCATGTCGCAATGCCAACGAAATCCGTGAGCGCGGTTCCGTCGTCGAGAACGAGAGTCGGAATCGTGCCCTGCGGATTAATGGCGAGATATTCGGACTTCAGATGGTCGCCGCGCGGCAGATTGAGCACATAGGCCTCGAAAATAAGGCCGATTTCCTCGAGCAGGATGTGAATGCCGGTCGAGCACGAGCCCGGCGTCATGTAGAATTTCATTGTATCGGCGCCTTTCGGTTGCATTTAGCGTGCAACGCCGGCGCCAGCGCTTTTTATGGCGTGACCGTCGTCACATGGCCCATTTTGCGGCCCGGGCGGCTTTCCGTCTTGCCGTAGAGATGCAGGCAGGCGCCGTCCTGCGCCAATATCTCCGCCCATTTGTCGGCGTCGGCGCCGATGAGGTTGCGCATCACGACCTTGGACCCGTGCCGGCGCGTGGAGCCGAGCGGCATCCCGGCGATGGCGCGCATATGCTGCTCGAATTGCGAGGTGACGGCGCCGTCGAGCGTCCAATGACCGGAATTATGCACGCGCGGCGCGATCTCGTTGACGACGAGGCGCTCGCCGCCGGCATCCTCCACGACGAACATCTCCACCGCGATGACGCCGACATAGTCAGCGGCCTCCGCGATTGCGCGCGCCATGTCGATCGCCGCCCGCGCGGTCGCGTCGCCGATCGCGGCGGGCGCAGTCGTCGTCGCGAGAATGTGATGCTCATGGACGTTCTCGCAAACGTCATAAGCGCGGAATTCGCCGTCAAGCCCGCGCGCGGCGACGACCGAGACTTCCCTGGCGAAAGGAACGAAGCCCTCGAGGATGCAGGGCCTGTCGCCGAGCGCCTTCAGCGCCGCGGCAAGATCGACGCCCTCCGCGATCTTCGTCTGACCCTTGCCGTCATAGCCGAAGCGCCGCGTTTTCAGGATGGCGGGCCGGCCCAGTTCCGCGACGGCGCGGGCCAGCGCTTCGGGGTCGCTCACATCTGCGAAGGGGGCCGTGGCGACGCCCAGATTGCGGACGAACTGCTTCTCGATCAGCCGGTCCTGCGTCAGCGCGAGAATTTTGGGATTTGGCCGCACGGGCCGATGCGCTTCGAGCACTTCCGCCGTTCGCGCGGGAACGTTCTCGAACTCATAGGTGACGACGTCCACCGACTCGGCGAAAGTCGCGAGCGCCGCCTCGTCGAGAAAGTCGGCGCGGGTCTGCGCCGCGCAGACGTCGAAGGCCGGATCGTCGGCGACGGGCGAATAGACATGCGATTTGAGTCCGATGCGCGCGCCGGCGAGCGCCAGCATGCGCGCGAGCTGTCCGCCGCCGAGAATGCCGATGGTCGCGCCGGGCGTCAGCATGATCACGCCTCGTCCTTCGGGGTTTCGGCGACGGCCGCCGTTTGCTTCGCCCGGAAGTCCGCGAGCCGCGCCGCGAGCGCCTTGTCGCTCAGCGCGAGTATGGAGGCGGCGAGAATGGCCGCGTTGATCGCGCCGGCCTTGCCGATCGCCAGCGTTCCGACCGGCACGCCGCCCGGCATCTGCACGATGGAAAGAAGCGAATCCATGCCCTTGAGCGCGTGGGATTCGACGGGCACGCCGAGCACCGGCAGATTGGTCATGGAGGCCGTCATGCCGGGAAGATGCGCCGCCCCGCCGGCGCCGGCGATAATCACCTTGAAGCCTTCCGCCTCGGCGCCCCTGGCGAAGGAAACGAGACGGTCGGGCGTGCGATGAGCCGAGACGATGCGCGCCTCGCAGCCGACGCCGAGCGCCTGCAGCGTTTCAGCGGCGTGGCGCATGGTCGCCCAGTCGGATTGCGACCCCATAATGATTGCGACCGGCGTATTCGGCTTCGCCACTTGAAAATCCATCGGCTCGAGCGTGGGAAGCCACGCCCCATAGAGGATGGGGCGGCGCAAGGCAAGGCGGGGGCGGAAGCCTTTGGAAGCGGACGCTCTTATAAGCGCGCGTCCCCGTCAGGTCGGTATACGTATTTCTCGGCGCCGGGGAGTAATCCGCAGCCGCGGAACCCCCTACCTTGCGCCGAGGCGCGTGATGGCCTGCGTCGCCAGCCGCAACCCGTTGCGCGCCGCCTCGGCGGGCTCCGCGCCCCTCAGCAGGCCGGCGATCGCGCCGGCGTTGAAGGCGTCGCCGCCGCCGGTGCGGTCGACCGGCTCGACCGGGACAGTCGGCACTGTCTCGACGCAGCCGGCGCGCATGATCTGCGCGCCTTCGTCTCCATGCGTGACGAACCAGATCGCCGGATCGCCGGCATGGCGCTCGAGAAGGAAGCGCATCGGGTCTTCCGAACCCACGGCGCGGGCCAGTTCGTCGTGGTTCGCGAACAGGCAGTCCGCCGCCCGGGCGAAGGCGGGATCGTAGTCGCCATTGAGTTCGACGGAGAGCCGCCGCGCGCCGCGCTCCCGCGCCCGCGTCAGAAAACCGGCGTCGCGCACTGTTACATGCAGCCAGTCCGCGCCCGCCGCCGTCGGCAGCGCGTCGTCGGGCGTCCAGGGCGCGTCGAGCCGCGGGCTCGTGACGATGCGATTGTCGCCGGGCGGCGAGAGGCAGACCGCGACGGGCGAAGGCGAGCGCAGGACGTTCACGCCCGAGACGTCGACGCCCTCTCCTGCGAGATCGCGCAGGGCGAAGGCTCCGAGCAGATCGTCGCCGACCCAGCCGAGCATCCGCGCGTTCAGACCTTCGCGGGCGAGCCAGACCGCTGTGTTGGCCGCCGATCCGCCGCCGCCGACGGAGATCGCGTTTGCGGGGATTTTTTCATGCGGCTCGGGGAGGCGATCCAGCCGCATCGCGACGTCGAAATTGATGCTGCCCAGGCAGCAGACATACCCCGCCATGTCGATCCCAACGAGCCTTCCATTGCCGGATGGCTTAACAGGCCCGCGCAGGGATGTCGCCTCGCCTTACGCCAGCGCGTCCCGGATCAGCAATGCGATATGCCGCGCCTGCCGGCCGCTTCCATGTTCGATCTGATGCCGGCAGGAGAAGCCGTTGGCGATGATCGGCGTCTCCTCGGGCGCCGCGCGAACGGCCGGCAGGAGCGATAGCTCCGCCATTCGCATCGAGGCGTCGTAATGCTCGGCTTCGAGACCGAAGCTCCCGGCCATCCCGCAACAGCTCGACTCGACAATGTCGTAGGAGAAGCCCGGAATCCAGCTCAACAGCTTGCGCGTCGCCTTCATCACGCCGAAGGCCTTCTGGTGGCAATGGCCATGCAGCAGCGCCTTGGGCAGATCGAGCGCCCTGAGATCGAGCCGCAATCCGTTGTTCTGATGCTCGCGGACGAGAAACTCCTCGAAGAGATAAAGCTGCTTGCCGAGATCGCCGACCTCCGGCCCGAGCCCGAGACTGTACAGCTCGTCGCGCAGCGACAGGAGGCAGGAGGGTTCGAGCCCGACGATCGGCGTCTTCGCCGCGATCGCGTCCTGGAAGGCGGCGAGAACGCGCCTCGCCTCAAAGCGCGCCTTCTCGACCATGCCGGTCGTCAGATAGGTTCGTCCGCAGCAGAGCGGACGGTCGGGCTCGGCGTCGGTCGGAGCGGGCGTCGCCATCGTCACGCAATAGCCGGCGCGCTCCAGCACCTCCGTCGCGGCCTGCGCGATATGCGGGTCGAAGTGACAGGCGAATGTGTCGACGAAGAGGATGACCGCGCCGCGTTCGCCTTTGGCGGCGCTTCGATGCGGCGCAAAGGGCTTCGCCGCCAGCTCGGGCAGGGGACGTCTGGCGGTGATTCCCAGCCATTTCTCAGCAAGCCTCGCCGCGGGCGCGAAGGCGTTGCGCAGGCGGATGGCGTAGCGCAGCGGCCCGCGATGACGTCCCGTCCATTCCGGCACGCCGCCGAAAAGCCGCGTGCGCAAGGGCGCGCCTTTGATCTCGTGGCGCTGCGCCAGATATTCGGTCTTGATGAGCGTCATGTCGACGGCGCTCGGACATTCCTTCTTGCAGGCCTTGCAGGAGACGCAGAGATCCATCGCCTCGTCGAGGCGCGGATCGGCGAAGGCTTCGGCATTTTCGCCTTCGTTGAGCGCGGCCTTGAAGGCCGCGACGCGCGCCTCGGTCGAATGCGCGCGGTCGCCGGTGATCCGGTAGCTCGGGCACATGACGCCCTTGCCGGTTTTCTGACAATCGCGGCTGTGCATGCACACGGCGACGGCCTTGGCGTAATTGCCGCCCTTCGCCGGAATGCCGGAATAGGCGTCGCCAATGCCGTAAGTGTCGTAGGCCGACCAGTCGAGGAAGGTTTTCATGCGGGCGCGGAAGCAACAATTGCGCCGTGGGTCGCCTTGATATCGACGCTCGCATCACGTCGCCGGCCCCCACCCCTGCCCCTCCCCGCAAGGGGGAGGGATGAAGCGGCGCCATGCGGGTATGATTGGAAGCAAGCTTAGGTTGAAGCTCGGTCGCTCTCACGACTAAGCAACAGCGAGCGTCTAGATCGTGAGCCCAATCCCTCCCCCTTGCGGGGAGGGGCAGGGGTGGGGCGTCGCAGCCACGCGAATCTCGCAAAAACAACATGAAAACCCTCGCCGCCATTTCCGGCGCGAGGCGATAAGGGAGATCCGGGACGCCCCGGCCCGGTTCGGCCGAGATGTGTGATGTGTTTCATGCGCACCGGAGCCAAAGCGTCCCGGACACGGTCTTTATGCTCGCGCACCTTTTCCCGACGGAGTGACTTCGCTCCCGGACACGGCCCCTGACAGGACCGCTTCTTTCCCGTCTGACGGTCTGACCCGCCAGACGAGCGCGCGCTTGAGCGCCGCAGGCGATTTGTGTCCTGCAGTTTTCCGATGCCGCCTTCCCCCGGGCGCGGCTTCCTTTTCAGAAGTTCCCGCTGCAAGACCCGAAGGAACGTTAAGGCCCAGCTTTATTCGCGACATCCGGCGCGCTCCCGCTCGCATGGGTTCATGCGAGCTGAAAGCGCGCTGGACGAAGCTTGCCCCGCTCTGCACGGGAAAGCCCGACCGACGACCCGCCCACATCCGCCACAAGAGCCCGACGGACGCTTGACCGACCCCGCCGCGCCGCCGGGCTACGACGACGCCCCCTAAGGTGACGAGGCGGGCGCAGGATGAGGGAGATTTGGGGGGTGGGGATAAGATTTTTTTCGGAACGTCGATGCAGGCCCGTGCGCGCTCCTCTCCCCGTGAAACGGGGAGAGGAGCGCTGCGCCGCCGCGCACAGCGATAGAAAATATAGAAAATAATGCGCTGTCTCTCTACTCGCCCGGCGCTTTCGCGCGTGACCACGAATAACGGCAGGAGAGGAGCCCTTGGCTCTCGTCAGGACCGATACGCGCGCGTCATTCGTTATTTTTCGTCGCGCGGCGGTCCGGTCCAAGGTAAGTGATCGCGACCCCGTCTCAACGCGCTTCCGGTGCCCATGGACGAACATCTCACAAAAGCTGTCGCCTCTCTCGCCATCGCGATGATCGTCGCCATCGTCGCGCGGCGGTTCAAGCTGCCCTACACGGTCGGCCTCGTCATTGTCGGCGCCGTCATGACTTTCACCAGGCCCGACTTCGGGCCGCATCTCACGCATGACTTCATCTTCGATCTCATTCTACCGCCGCTGCTCTTCGAAGCGGCGCTGACGCTCTCCTGGAGGGAGTTGCTGCGCGACTCCGTTCCGCTGCTGACGCTTGCGGGTCTCGGCACGGTCGTCTCCGCCGCGGCGGTCGCTTTCGCCTGCGTGACGCTGCTGCATTGGCCGGCGCCTTCGGCGCTCGTCTTCGGCGCGCTCATCGCGGCGACCGATCCCGTCGCGATCATCGCCATGTTCAAGGACAATGGCGTCAAAGGCCGTTTGCGTCTCCTCGTGGAGAGCGAGAGCCTGCTCAATGACGGCGCGGCGGCGGTGCTCTTCGTGATGGCGCTGGCCTGGGCCGAGGGCCATGGCGCGGGGCAGGGCGCGGGCGAGATCGTCCTCACCCTCGGCCGCATCGTGCTCGGCGGGGTCGCGATCGGCGCGTTGGTCGGCGGCGCCGCGATCCTTATCGCGATGGGCACGACGGAGCATCTCATCGAAGTCGCGCTGACCACCATCGCCGCCTTCGGCTCATTCCTCTTCGCGGAGCATTTCCATTTCTCCGGCGTGCTCGCCTGCGTCACGGCCGGGCTGATGATGGGCAATCTCGGCCTGCTGCGGGAAGAGAACCGCAGCTATCTGAGCGAACGCGGTCGCGAATTCGTGCACAGCTTCTGGGAATATGCGGCGTTTCTCGCGAATTCCATGGTGTTCCTGATGATCGGCGTCGACGTCGCGTCCACGCCCTTCGCCGAATATGGATTCGCGCTCATCTTCGCCGTGATCGGGATCGTGCTCGCCGCCCGCGCGCTCACCGTCTATCCGCTGAGCGCGCCGTTCCTGCCGTCCCGCTGGCGGATCAGTTTTGGCGAGCAGCATGTGTTGTGGTGGGGCGGATTGCGCGGCGCGCTCGGCCTCGCGCTTGCTTTGTCTCTGCCCGACGAACTGCCCATGCGCGACGTCATCGTCGTCGCGACATTCGGCGTCGTGGCCTTTTCCATTGTGGTGCAGGGGCTGACCATGCCGTTTTTGCTAAGGGCGGTAGGGGTGCTTAAAGGGCGTTAGGTTTGTCATAAAGCATTGATTTATTTTAGAATACATCTTTCCTAGAAGGCGCTGCGGAGCCATAAGGGTCTCCAAGCATCGGCGGCAGCCGCTATGAGCGGTTCACATCTTAGATCCCCCGGCAAAGCCGGGGGATAATTACTTCTTAACAGGCTCCGGTTCTGCACGGAGATTGTAGTCGGCTTAGCTGATGGGGCAGCGCCCGCCGCCCGAATAGACGTAGGGTTTTCCCGCGAAGTTGTAGCAGACTTTGCCCCGTGCTGGCCGTGGCCGGCCGCCGCCATAGCCGCCCCAATCTCCGTGGCCGCCGCCATAGCCGCCCCAGCCGCCACCGCCGCCCCAATGGCCGCCGCTCTGCCGGCCGCCGTAACCGCCTCCCCATTGGCCGCCATTGCCGCCCCACTGACCGCCGCTCTGTCGGCCGCCTCCCCAGCCGCCGCCACCGCCGCTCTGTCGGCCGCCGCCATAGCCGCCGCTATTGCCGCCCCATTGGCCGCCACTCTGCCGGCCGCCTCCCCATTGGCCGCCACCGCCGTTCTGTCGGCCGCCGCCACCGCCGCCCCATTGACCGCCGCTCTGCTGGCCGCCGCCATAGCCGCCTCCAGAGCCGCCGCCGGAGCCGCTTCCCGAACTGCCGGATTGAGGCGTCGACCCCTCTCCCCAGTGCCCGCTGCCCCAGGCGAAAGACGCCGAAGGATAAAGAAAAATCGCCGCCGCAGCGGCAGTAATCATATATTTCCGAAGCATGATCGCTACTCCACTCATCAGAACGACTCGCGTTTCGTTCCTGCCCCAGGTGCGAGCAATTTGACGTTAGGCGTTTTTCAAGATTTTTCTGTGCGCCGACGCACGCCAATATTTCGGCGGCGCGACCGACCATCTCAAGAAACGCTTCGGGATCATTCTCAGTTCCTGCCGGCGTAAAACATTCGCCGGTTGGGGATAGGGGCGGCATGGGCGGGCGCTTATGAAGCGGGGCATGCGTCGCAAAGGCTTGCCAGCGATCGCCCTAGGCCCGGCGATCGGCATGCGCCGGCGAAAACAAATAAATATGCAGAAAAGGCAGGGGCCGGCCATGCCCCTGCCGATGCGCGCTCTCGGCTTTTTGCCCAGGAGTTAATGACGGAAGGCGTAGATCCGTATGATCGCCGCCGCGACGGAAATCGCCGCGACAATGGCGAGGAGCCCCATCGCCTTGACATAGACGGACGAAAAGATCGGCGAGGTTTCGCGCTCGCCGACGATTTGGACGCCCGTGACCTGGCGCGGACGGCGGCCATAGGCGTCGGCTTTGGGCGCTCGGGGACGGCTGTCGAAAGAGTTGTTGAACGAAAGACCGAGACGGGGCATGGCTTGGTTTCCCAAATATTGACCGATGGCGGTTCGCTTGTGTCCCGAATGGGGACAGTGGAACGGCCTACGGTCTCGGGCTTCAAGCCGCGTGCCTTGGAGCGCTAACCTCCGATCGACTCGGGCGCCAGCACCTGGCGCAGGGCGTCGAGCGCGATCGGCTTGACGAAATGGTGAGAGAAGCCGGCCTTGCTGGTGATTTCCCGATCTTCGCTGCGGCCCCAGCCGCTCAGCGCGATCAGCGGAATCTCCGCCCCGATGGTCGTCGCCCTGATGCGCCTTGCGGTTTCGCAGCCGTCCATCCTGGGCATGCCGAGGTCGAGGAAGACGACGTCCGGCTTATATTCCGGGACCGCGTCGAGCGCTTCCGGACCGCTGTAAGCGACCTGCGTCTCGACTCCGATCGAGTTCAACAGCATCGCGAAACTGTCCGCGACGTCGCGATCGTCGTCGACAATGGGCGATAGACCGGCGTGCCGGTGAGGACGCCCGAAAAGCTTTCGAGCGGCTTGCTCACCGTTATGCGTCCGGGTCCGAGCATGATTTCGCGAATGGTGGATTCGTGTCGGCCGCTGCGCTTCTTCACCACCGACAAAGCCTTGTGAATCGCGCCGCTCATCTCGAAGAAGCGCAGGAGAATGACATTGTCGGCGAGAAAGCTGAGATCGACCGGCGCCTCGATTTCCGGGCCGAATATCCCGTGCTGCGTAAGCGTCAGGAACGTCGCCACCTGGCGGCGGCCGAGATAAGTGACGAGTTCGCGGATATGCAGCAGAACCGCCGGCTCGTCCATCGCCGATTGCAGGTAGCCGTTCAGCGTATCGATGACGACCAGCTTGACGTCGTCTTCCTCCACTTGCCGGATGAGAAGATCCGCGATTTGTCCGACGCTGAGTTCGGCGGGGTCGAGATGATGCAGGCGAACGAGCCCCGCTTCTCGCGCGCCGGTCATTTCCAGCCCCAGGCCTTCGTCTCTCGCCACATGCGTCTCGATGCTTTCGTCGAAGAGCAGCATGCAGCTCTTTTCGCCTCTTTTCGCCGCCGCCATCACGAAGAGAGAGGAGATGGTCGACTTGCCGATGCCCGCGGGCCCGACGATGAGCGTGCTGGAGCCGTGTGGCAGGCCGCCGCCCATCAATGCGTCGATCTGCTCGACTCCGCTTTGCAAGACAGCGCCGATTTTCACATTTGTGAAACTCTGGGCGACGAGCCGCGGATAGACGACCAGACCGCCGGTGATGATGCTGAAATCATGCGCGCCGCTGAAATAGCGGCAGCCGCGCAGCTTTCTCACGCGCAGCCGGCGCCGGTCGGCGCCATAGTCGCAATCGACCTGCTTGAGCTCGATGATCCCGTCGGCGAGCGTCTGGCTGCGAAGGTCTTTCTCTGTCATGGACGCTTCGTCCAGCACGATCGTCGTACAGCCTTGCGCGGTCATTTGATCGCGAATGCGCTTGAGCTGGCGGCGGTGAAAGGCGGGCGTCGGCGCCAGAACCCTCAGGCTCGAAATCGTGTCCAGGACCAGAAGCGTCGGCTTCAACCGTTCGACTTCCTTGAACAGATGCCGCAACGTTTCTCCGACCTCCACCTCGGCTTCCGGAAAGAGCGTGTAGTCGGCGAGGTCGTGCGACGCTTCGGAGGGAGCCGGATCTCCAAGTTCGCTGATATGGACTCCCTCGAGGCTCCAGCCATGCGATCGCACGATCGTCAAGAGCTGATCCGGCGTTTCCGCATTGGTCGCCATCATGCAGGTCTCGCCGCTTCTGACCGCCTCAAGCAGGAATTTGTAAGGCGATCGTCGTCTTCCCGCTGCCGGGCGGCCCTTCGACAAGGATGAACGCGTTGCGCGGCAGGCCGCCTTGCAAGACGTCATCCAGGCCCGGGACCCCCGACCGGAAACGCTCGATGGGAACAAGTTTTCCAGCCATTCAGGAGCCCCTGATAATAACTGACGAGCTGATACAAGCACGGCTGAAAATAACCATCAACCCGGGGGGCGACAGCCGAGTTGACGTCAATATAGCTATGGTTCAGGTCGAATTGCGCCGCGCTGTCGATTTACGCAATAATGTCGGGCGTCAGCTGATCTTCGAGAAGGGTGATCCGGTCGCGCAGCAAAAGCTTGCGTTTCTTCAGGCGCTGGATTTGAAGCTGGTCCGGCGCGCCGACGGCGATGAGCGCGTCTATGGCCGCCTCGAGATCATGATGTTCGAGCTTGACGCGTTCGAGCTCCGCGCGGATGGCGATCTGCTCCGCGTCGTCGGGATTGTCGTTCATTGCCGTCAAAATTCGCCCCGCCGCCGCCGGTCCAGAATCGTTGGGTAATTATCGCGCCGCACCCAAGACCCGTTCAAGGGAAATCCGTTTAGGCCGGAGCGAAACCGTAGGCGTCGCGCATTTCCTTGATCTGCGCGCTTTTGGCTTGCAGCGGCGTCCAGTCGTCTTTTTCCGCGATCGGAGTCCAGATCGATTCGACCTCGTCGATCAGCATGGTGCAGGGCTCGGCCCGCTGGAAATAAGGATGATCCAGACGCGCCGCCGTCGCCTCGTGCGCCGCGAGCGCGGCGCGGACCGGCGCGAATTCCTCCCGTTCATAAAAGGAAGCCGAGGGACTCGCCTTTGCGCGCTTTTCGCTCGCAAGGCCCCCGCGCCAGTCGAAGAAGGCCTGCTCGAAAGGCGCGCGCGTCGCCATCAGGAAGTCCGTGAAGGATTTGGAGAGCCGCGCATCGGCCTCTTCGCCGGCGGAGGCGAGCGCAAGCCGGCGTAAGAGCGCGGCGCGGAATTCGCGCTGGATGAGCGCGGCGAAACCGTCGAGCGTCTTCTGCGCGAATTCGAGCCCGGTGAGATGCAGAAGGCATTCGGCCAGCCGCGCCAGATTCCAGGCGAGCGCCGGCGGCTGGCGGCCGAAGGCGTAAAGCCCGCTTTCGTCGAAATAGGCGGCGGTGAATTGCGGGTCGTAAGCGGGGGCGAAGCGCCAGGGCCCGTAATCGAAACTCTCGCCCGTCACGTTGATATTGTCCGAATTCAGCACGCCATGGACGAAACCCGCCGACATATAGCCGGCGCCGAGCTTCGCGACGCGGGCGCAGACCTCCTCCAGAAAAGCGCGCGCCTTGGCCTGGGCCGTGAGGCCGTCGAGAGCCGGAAAATAATGGCTGCAGACATAATCGAGCAGCCGCGCGATCGCGGCCTTGTCGTCGTGAAAGGCGAGGCGCTGGAAAGTGCCGATGCGGATATGCGAATGCGAGAGCCGGACCAGCACGCTGGAGCGCGTGGGCGAGGGCTCGTCGCCGCGCTGAAGCGCCTCGCCGGTTTCGATGAGGCTAAAGGTCTTGGAAGTGTCGACGCCGAGCGCCTCGAGCATCTCGGTCGCGAGAATCTCGCGCATGCCGCCCTTGAGCGTCAGCCGCCCGTCGCCGCGCCGCGACCAGGGCGTCCGCCCGCTGCCCTTCGTGCCGAGATCGAGCAGGCGCCCGTCGGCGGCGTCGCGGAGCTGCGCGAACAGAAAGCCGCGGCCGTCGCCCAGCTCGGCGTTGTAAACGCGGAACTGATGGCCGTGATAGCGCAGCGCAAGAGGCTGCGGCAGACCGCCGGGCAGGGGCTCGAAGCGCCCGAAATGAGCGATCCATTCTTCGTCGGAGAGTCCGTCGAGCCCGATGCGCGCCGCCCAGCGCTGATTGCGAAAGCGCAGAATGGTCTGGGGGAATACTGCCGCGTCCACATGATCGAAAAAAGGCTCGCCCAGGGTCTCGTGCAGGGTCTCGGGACGATAGGAAGCGGTCACGGGCATTGGGAGGGTCTCGTCAGTTTCGGTTGGCGCGCGAGCAAGGGACGCGCCAGAACATATGGCGAGACGGAGAGGACGGCGATGTTTCTCGACCGGCCGAAGGCGTGATCGGGAAATCTGGATTTGGAAGGGCTCCGCGTCGGGACGGGCGGGAGGCGCACATTGTAGGCGCGTGGCAGGCGCTTGCAAAAAGAAAAGGGCGGAACCTCATTCCGCCCGCATCTGTCGGCGTTTGTCTTTGATCTATCGCGTCAATGCCGCGTTTCCGAGATCGACAATTTCGCCAGCTCGTCCTTGATCTGCAGCTTTTTGCGCTTCAGCTCCAGAATTTTCGCCTCGTCGGCGTTGGGGTGGAGCTTTTCCTTCTCGATTTCCTTTTTGAGCGCCTCGTGGCGGCGTTGGAGTTCGACGATATGGCCCTGTAAGGACATGCGAAACCTCCTTTTTGACCTCTCCTCTGCGAGAGGAGCGCAACGTCAAGCATGCCACAACGAATGACGTCCGCAAGACGTGAAATGACGCAGGCGTCACAATTCTTTCGTCGTCGTGACGCAGAAATTTAACGTTTCGTTAGTCAGTGCGGGGGTTAAGGCCAAGGTAATCGGGTGAAGGGCCACTTTTGCTCTCCTTCATCCTGAGGAGGCCTCGAAGAGGCCGTCTCGAAGGACGAAGGAGAGCAAAAGCAGCGCGAACGGACTTCCTCGTCCTTCGAGACGCCGCCTGCGGCGGCTCCTCAGGATGAGGAAGTCCTTCACCCGATCGCCCTGGGGTTAAGGCCTGCCATGCGCGGCCGTTCGGGCGCGAAATTTTTCGCGACGAAGGCGCTTGCGCCCCGCCGCGTCCCCCACTATACACACGCCACCCGAGCCGCCGCCGAGGCGGAACCCCGGAAGGGGGCGCGTAGCTCAGCGGGAGAGCACTACGTTGACATCGTAGGGGTCACAGGTTCAATCCCTGTCGCGCCCACCATTCAAATCAGGCACATGCAGAACAGGCCATGCGGAAAACAGCCCGCTGAAGCGACTTCATGCGCCTCTCCTTCGGGCCGGAAACTATCGAACTACCCGGATAATTCGACTGGGCAGCAACTCCCCTTCACGCTCCAATACGGGATATGCGGCGGCGGCTACGATGTGGCTGTTGATCGACTTCATATCTCGCAAAAGATCGAGATGAAGGGCGCTTGCCTGGACGGCGTCCAATCGGCCATTCCGCAAGCGCTCGAAATGGGCCAAGGTCGCCTGTGTCTCGGCTTCCCGGAAAGCAATCTTCTCGTCGGCGAGCGTTCGTGCGATTCGAGCGTCTTCCGTCATGAAGAGCGCCGCCGCCGCCTTCAGGTTCGACGTCAATCGCTCGATCAGATCGATAAGCTCGGCTTGCTCTTCCCTGGCGAAGACCAGTCCGCGTTTCAGGCGCTTCGCGGCGTGGGGCAGCAAGTTGCGGTCGATGACGTCTCCGGCTTGTTCAAGATTCATCGTGAAGCAAAGGATTTCATTCAGCCGACGATGGTCCTGCTCGTTAAGTTCTTCCGGGTCCAGCGAGATCAAATAGGCCTTGATGGCTCCGTTCAGTCGGTCGAGAACATCGTCGCGCCGCCGCGTCTCGACGATCTTGCGGCGATCCGCCGAGGCGAGGGCCGCGCGGGCTCCTGCGAGCATCTCTCCCAGAGCGTCGGCGACCCGCAGCGCTTCTCGCGCCGCGGCGCCGAGCGCAACGATCGGCGTCTCCTTGGCGGCAGGGTCGAGATAGATCGGCTGCGAAGGGTCGGTCGGATCGACCCGCTTGGGGAGCAGCTTCTCCAACAGACCGGCGAAAGGCGTCAGCAGCGGCAGGAACAGAGCCGCAACCGCAATGTTGAAGAGCGAATGAAAGTCTGCGACGGCGCGAGCATTGTCCGGGACGATGGTTACAATCTGACGGCTGATCGGCTCCAAAAAAGCGAGCCCAAAGCCCACGCCCGCCACGCGGGTCAGCAAGTTCCCGATCGGCAGCCGTTTCGCCGCAAGCTCGTCATTTGCAGGTCCTTCCAGAACCGGGTTGATGGCGGTCCCGAGATTGGCGCCAAGCACCAGCGCGAACGCCGCGAGCGGCGGCACGGCCCCCTTGCTCGCCAGAGACATGATGAGCAGAACGACGGCGACGCTGGAATGCATCGCCCAGGTCAGCCCGGCGGCAAGCAACACGTCGAGAAGAGGCGAAGTCGCCGCCGCGCCGAGCAGGAGCCTCATGCTCGGCGTATCCTCGTAGCTCACCATCAGTTCGAGCAACTGATGCAGGGCGAGGAGCATCAGTCCGAGGCCCGTAAAGACGCGCCCAATGTCGCGGGCGCGCGGGCTGACGTCGCGACGGAACATGAGCACGCCAATAAGTATCAGCGCCGGGGCGACAGCCGCGACGTTGAAGGATAGAATTTGCACGATCAACGTCGTGCCCACATTGGCGCCGAGCATGACGGCGAGGGCGGGCGCCAGTTCGACAAGACCGCTCGCTGCAAATCCGGCAGTCATTAACCCTGTCGCCGTGCTGCTCTGAAGGATGGCCGTGACGCCAAGGCCAGCGAGAAACGCCCCCGACCGGTTCCTGAGCGCCTGCCCGAGCATAGCCCGCAGATTGGGGCCAAAGGCGCGCTGGACGCCGGTTTGCACCATATGCACGCCCCATAGAAGAAGGGCGATAAAGCCGGCGAGATCGACGAGGTTGAGGGAGAATCCCATCGGCAGCTTACCTCCGTGACCATTAAGAGTCGGCGGGTGCGCGCGCTACTATTCTATGGAGTTTATAGATATTCAACCCGCAATTGACGGCGTTGGACGAGTCATTCCGGCCCGTGCGGCGAAAATCCGGCCTTTTGCCGAGGGTCGAGGGCAATTTCCTCGACAGACGGCGCGAAGTCGGCTTTCGCCGCCTGCCGCTCGGCGAACTTCTCTTCGAGGCGTTCGCTCAGAAAGACGGCGCGTCCGGGGGTGACGGTGGGCCATGGCCCGATCATAGGCGCGCAGACGCGGCGTCGCCAACGTTTCACGAGCGACATCGGCCGGCGCCTCTGATCAAGGACGCCACGCCTCGAAAGTCTCGTTGCCGGACGCCAGCGAAGCGAGCGTCTCCCTCAGCACTCCCATTTCCATAGTTGCGTGTAGTCGTTCCAATACCAGCAGACGCCCGGCCTCAAAGGCCGCGACGGCGTGCTCCAATCCCGGAACTGGTAGCGCCAGGGCGCGCCGTAGGCTTGGATATCGCCGTCATACGGGAATGGGCCGGCGCGTTGCGCTTCGGCGGCGGTGGCGGATGCGACGATCATCGCGATCGTCAGGAGCGCGAATTTTTTCATCTTGGCCTCTCAGTTGGAACGCTATCTTGACGACGGCGTTCATCCTGCTCTTCCTTCGAGCGGCGCTTTGTGAAAGGCCGCCCTTTGTGACAGGCGTTTAATTAGGCGCCGTCTCTCGCTTGGGAATCGTGGCTTGCACGTAATGTCGACGCTCGAAGGCGAGCGGCGCGGGCGCCGGCCAATGCGCCGAGGCGCGGGCCGCATATGAAAAAGCCCCCGCGCGCCGGCGCAGGGGCTCGTTCGTCACGGGGCTTCCGCTTTTTAGAAATTCGCCTTCACCGCCAGATAGAAGCTACGGCCAGGCTCGGGGAAGCCATTGGTCAGCAGATAGAGCTGGTCGAACAGATTTCGCGCGCCGACCGTCAGCTTCACATTGTCGGTCATCTGATAATCCGCGTTGAAATTCGTCAGGAAGTAAGCGCCCGTCCGGTAATAGGCGCTGGTGTTCGGCACGACCGTCCACCGGCTGCTCGCCATTTCGATATTCGGCGTGAGGGTGATCTGCGGGATCGGGCGATAGCCGGCGTAGAGGAAGAGCTTGATGTCGGGCACGCCGATCGGCTGGAAAAATGGGATGTAGGGCGCATAGACGCGCCGGCGGATGACGGTGAGGTTGCCGCCGAGCGAGAAATCTTCGCGCGGCTGATAATCCGCGGAAACTTCCGCGCCCGAAAAGCGTCCGGAACCGACATTCTGCGACTGCGTGACGTTCAGGCCATAGGCCGGGACCGGAACGTTCTGGATGAGATTTTGCACCCAGCTATGGAAGATGTCGACGGAGACGCGCGCATTGGGCGTGATCTGGCTGGACCAGCCGAGATCATAATTGACCGCGCGCTCGGGCTGCAGACTCGGATTGGAGGTGGCGCCGCCGAAGCGCGTGCTGAAGCGCTCGAAGAGCGTCGGAAAGCGAACGCGGTCCGAGACGTTGAAATAGACGCGGTCATTGTCCTTTTCATTGTAGCGCCAGATGACGGCGCCCTGATAGTTCGGCGCGCTCATGTCTCTTGGCGTATAATTGATGGTTCCCTGAGGCAGCGCGAAGCCTTGCGCCTGACGCAGATGGCGCCAGTCGTAGCTGAAGCCGCCGACGACATCGATGTCCTTGCGCGGATGGAAAGTGTTCTCCACCGCCGCCGAGTAAGTGTCTTCCTGACTCGCGATGACAGGCTGGGCGGAGCAGGGAATGTTGGCCCAGCATCCTCTATTGTTGTTCTGGAAATTGACGCCGTAATTATATTGCCATTCGGTATGTGTATCGAGACGATAGAAGAAGAGCCCCTTGAGCGTGTCGATGTCGCCGAACTGCGTGCCGGCTTCGACATCCGTTCCGAGCGCATAATCCGAATAATGGCTCTGGAAGGATTTCTGGAGCGATTGAAGATAATAGCCCGGATTGTCGTAGGAATAGAGCGCGTTCTCGAACTTGCTCCAATATCCCCGCGTCTTCACGTAGGACGCGTCGCCAAGCTGCGTTTTGGAGAGGAAATAGAGATTCTGCACGTTCCAATAGGGCCATTGCCAGTAATTCTGCTGCGTGATCGGCTGATACACGTTCAGCGGCGAGCTCTTGACGCCCGACTGGCGCGAGAAGGTCAGCGAATATTCGTCGGTCGTATTCGGCGTCACGCCGACCTTGGCGTTGACGTTGTAATCCTGCGTATAGGACTGGTTGCGCATGCCCCAGCCTTGATTGGACATCCACGTTCCGAAGCTTGCGGGGAGCACCCAGCCGTCGAACCTCTGCCACGCGCCGCTGAGCTGCGCGTAGTACAGATCTTTCTTCGTGCCGACGAAGCCGTAATTCTGGATGCCCTGATAGGTTCCGTCGCGTCCGAGACTCATGCGGCTTCTCAGCTCCGCCTCGACCTCGCGCGTCGGCTTGCGCGAAACGAGGTTGATCTGACCGCCCATGCCGCCGGGGCCGTCCAGCACGGAGACATAGCCCTTTGCGATTTGCACTTCGGCGATGTCCGGCGTCAGGAAGCGCGCAAAGTCGAGTCTGTTGTCGACCGGGAGATAGACGCGCACGCCGTCGACGGTCAGCGGAACCTGCCAGCGATCGAAGCCGCGCACATAGATGTTTTGTTCGTTGCGCTGACCGCCCGTGGTGTAGGCGTTGACGCCCGGCGCGATATTCACGGCCTGATCGAGCGTGTTGCGCGCGAAAGTTTCAGTCTGGCGATTGGTGATCGTATAGCCGCCGAAAGCGTCGGTGTTCTGCCTCGGCGTCGGGGCGCTGTCGGTTTCGAAGCTGGCGCGCGCGGGCGCGGCGGGTTGCGTGGGTTGCGTCGCTCCGCCGCCGGCCTGCGCCGGCGCGCTTGGTTGCGCGACGCGCGTCGGCGTCGCCAGACGGCGCTCGCCGACCTTGATCTGCCCCAGTTCGAACGCTTTCGGCGCGCGCACCTCGATCGGCGGCAGCGGGGTTTGTGCGTTCGCCCCCACGGCGAAAGCGAGCAGCGCGCCGCCGGACAAGGCGGTCGAAACGAAAAGTTTGGTCATGTGAGCATCCCCAGCCGTTACAGTGAATTGAGAAAGGCGAGCAGCGCGTCGCGCTCCGATTTCGGCAATCGGCGAAAGCCGTCCGCCGCATCCTGCGCTTCGCCGCGGTGCCACAGGATCGCCTCCGCAAGCGTGCGGGCGCGGGCGTCGTGCAGATAGTTCGCGCCGTCGCCGCCCTTGCCTGCGAGGCCGAGGCCCCAGAGCGGCGGCGTGCGCCAATCGCGCGGACCGGCTTCGTAATCCGCGCGCCCATCGGCGAGACCATCGCCCATGTCGTGCAGCAGCAGGTCGGTATAGGGATGGATTTCCGAGCCGCTCAGCGACGGCGCGTCGGCGAAGTCGCCGACCCTCAGCGTTTCGCGATGGCATGCGGCGCAACCGAGCGCACGGAATTGCGCTTCGCCCGCGACGGCGTTTGGCGCGTCGGCGCCGCGGCGCGCGGGAACGGCGAGCAGGCGGATATAGGCCGTCGTCGCATCGAGCTGCGCGTCTGAAAGATCGGGCTTCTTCGAGCCTGCGGCGACGCAGGCCGATTGACCGACCGCGCAGCTTTCCTGCGGGAAAAGCGAAGAGGTGACGCCGATGTCTTCCGCGAAGGCGTTGGCGATCTGCTGCTTGAGACCTGGTTGGTTGGCCTTCAGGCCGAAGCGGCCGAGCCTGTGGGCCTTGGCCTCGATATCCCAGACGTAATTCGGCTTGCCCTTGCCGGCGAGAATTTCCGCTTCCGGCACGGCCTCGAGAAGGCCGAGTCCGAAAACGGGCGGCGCGTTTCTGACCGAGATGCGACTATCGGCGCCGATCTCGCCATAAGCGAGATTGCGGAAGGCGAGTTTCGGGCGACGCAGCGTGACGCGTTCGCCGTCTTCGAGCGTCACCGCTTCTTCGTCATAGGCGATCACGGCCTGGCCTTCGCCGGCGACGCCGGGAACGCCTTCTGGATTGAGCTGAGCGCCGTAAGCGGGATGAGCGCGCGGTCCGCCATGCGCATCCGATCCCTCGACGCTCAGCCTCGCCGCCATGTGCCGCGCGAGACCGTTCTCGGCGTCGGGCGCGGCGCCGCGTCCGTTCTTCACATGGCAGGCGATGCAGGAAAGGCGATTATATAGCGGACCGAGGCCGACAAGGTCGGGATGGTCCTCCGACGGGCCGATGAGCCAGGCCTGCCGGAACAGCCCTGAGCCGCGCCGGAAGCGGACGGACTGCGGAGCCTCCAGCCCGGCGAAGGGCTGTGAAAACGCCTCCGTTTCCGGCGCCTGCGTCTCGTAGCGCGCCGCGCCGGCGAGCGTCAGCGCGACGAGGATCAGCGCCGCGCGTTTCACGGCGCGACTCCGAGGCCGGCGAGAACGTCCCGCGCCTTCTGGCGGGAAGCCGCGATTTCTTCCCGCCATTTGGCGATCGTCGCCGGATCGATCGCGTCTCTCGATCCGAACTTGCCGAGAAAGGCGACGTCGCGCGCCTCGACATTCGAAACCGGCATGAAGCTCATGAACTGACGCGCTTCGGCTAGAGCCCTGGCGCGGGCTTCATCGGGCGCCGACTTCTCCGCCGCGTGGATGGCGCGCCAGAGCGCGGCGTTCTGCGCGTGATTTTCGACGATGGCGAGATCGAAGAGGAGCGTGACGAGCGGCGGCCGGCGACGTCCGATCTCGAAATCATAGTCGAGGATCACATTGCTCGGCAGCTTGAAGGGATCGACGAGCGCCGCGGGCTTTTCGTCATAAGCGTCGGGACGCGCGGGATGGCGCATGCTGTCGCGCTCCATCATCAGCTTCTGACCGTCTTTGGAGAGGGCGAAGTCGATGAAAGCCTGCGCGTCGTCGATATGTGGCGAGGACGCGGTCATCGCGATATGAGCGGGCAGGAAGGCCGTGCGCGCCGGATAGATCATCTCCACCGGGGCGCCGTTCGCCTTGGCGCTGACGGCGAAGAAATCGATGGTGAGTCCGAAGACGGCCTTGCCTTCTTTGACTTGCGCGGTGGGCAGCGCGCCTTGATCGAGCAGGGCGGCTTCGCTCGCCATTTCGCTCAGGAGCGACCAGCCCGCATCCCATCCTTCGCTTTGCAGAAAGATGTCGTAGAGCGCGGGCGAGAAGCCGACCTTGGCGGGAATCGGCATGACGAGCCGGCGCGCGTAATCTGGCCTGGCGAGTTCGGCCCAGCGCTTCGGCGCGGCGAGATTCTCCGACGCGGCCAGCGGCGCATTCATCGCCACGCCATAGCCGGCGACGTCAAAGGCTTCGAAGCGGCCGTCGGGATCGGAAATCCGCTGATTGGCGAGCTTGCCGGGTAGAACGGCGCGCTCGACCTTGATGGGACGGAAGGCGCCGCGCTCGCGCAATATAGAGAAGTTTGCGAGCGTCGGCGCCCAATAGACGTCCGCGCCGCCCTGTTCGGGCTTGCTGAGTTCGGCGAGCGCGTCGCGCGACTGCTTCCAGACATATTGAACGTGGACGCCCGGATGACGCTTCTCGAATTCCTGTTCGTAGCGCGTCGTCAGCTCTTCGGGGAAGCTGGTCACGACGACGATCTTTCGTTCCTCGCCATTCGCGGGCGCGAGCGCGCAGAAGACGAGGAGGGCGGGGGCGGCGAGCGCGGGGCGGAGCGAACGCAAGATCGCTATATGATGTAAGCACATAACGATGAAATAAAATTAAACGACGAGACGCTGTCAATTACGCTTTAGCTGAAATTGCAGACAAAAAGCCGTTCAGTAAGGCTTTTCCGGCAAAGCTTCGCGACCTGTTGCCGCGAGGCAACACATTATATACGCATTCAATATAGCGATAGGCGATTTGATGAGGGAAAGCGGGCCGGAGGCGCGCGTGACGCGCGGTCTCAGTCGGCGGCGAGGATGACGTCCTCCGGCGCGAAGCGCGCGGTCACCTGGCTGCCTTCGTCCAGGCCCATCGACTCGACGTCGCGCCGGGGAAGGACGGCCGTCATGGTTTTGCCTGCGCCGATGTCGATCAGCAATTCGCAATTGCGCTCCGCGTCGGTGCGGCGGGAGACGACCCCAGTGAAAAGATTTCGCGAATCGTCGGACGACTGGCCGGACGAGGCCAGTTCGACGAAGGAGGATTTGACCAGCGCGACGACTTTTCGGCCCGGACGAAGATCGAGATCCTCCGCGCCGTCATTGGTGATCACCGAGTAGATTTTGTGTTCGCCGGAAATCTGCAGCGTCACTTCGACGTCGACCGGCCATTTCTTGACCGAGACGACTTCCGCGCGAAACAGGTTGCGCGCCGAGATGCGCAGTCCGAGGCTCCAGAGCGGAAAATCGTCCTGCCCATCCAGGCCTTCCGCCGCGATCATCGACGAAATTCGGGACAGCCGGTCTTCCAGCTTGTGGAAGGTCTCGATCAGCTTCAGGCCTTCCGCCGTGACCTCCGCGCCGCCGCCGCTCTTGCCGCCGGCCTTCGTCACGAAAGCGGGGCTGGGAAGCAGATTGTTGATGGCGGTGACCGCGTCCCACGCGGCCTTGTAGCTGAAGCCGACCGCCTTGGCGGCTTTGGAGATGCTCTTGTGCTCGGCGACGGCCTCGAGAACCTTGATTCGGTCGCGCCCGATGAGGAGCTTTCCCTCGCTGCGCAGCGCAAGGAGGGCGTCGATTTTTCTCGTGGGCGACATGCGCAAGGCGTCCGTCTCGAAGCTGACGCCATCAATCTCGACATATTTCGCCGAATGTCAAAGAGACGGGCCGCGCGCCCGCCTCAGTGGAGGGAGGCCCGGGCCTTCGCGGTGATGTCCAGGAAGGGAGTCCGCTCCACCGCGTCGACGACCGCCTCCGCAATCGCCCGTCCGCGCTCGTCCGTCCCGGTCCAGCAGGCCTGCCGCCTGCGCGGGTCGATCTCGACAAGCTTGACGCCCCCGGGCGCCAGCGCGCCGTCGCGCGCGATCCCGCGAAGATAGCCGTCCATCGGCGCCCGCAGCGGCAGTCCGTCGAGATAGCCGACGACATAGTCCTTGAAGACCATCCCGCCAATGTCCAGCGGCGTGCGCCATGCGCCTGCCCGAGTCGAATAGATGAAGCGCTCCTTCCCCGCGCCGCCGAGCGTGCGGGCGACGCCGTCGGCGAGCAGCGTCTCGCCGTCGGCGACAAGATCGCCCGTCCGCTTGGGATGCGTCTCGATGGCGATGTCGCAATTCGTCCGCGCGCCGAATTTCGGGCCGATCCCGATGGCCAGCCGCGCCACGCCGCGCAGATCGGGCGTGACGCGATGCTTCTGCATGCGCGCGTCGACGACGATGGTGGGACTGCGCAGCGTGATGAGATCCGTCAGCGGAAGATGGGTGACGGCGACGCGTCCGGGACCGGCGAGGGCGTGGACGAGTTCGATCGCGGAGTCGGCGCGCTCGCCGACAATCCCGTCGACCTCCGCGCGATCGTCGAAGAGCGCGTCGTGAAAGGCCATGCCGCGCCGGATGACCGGCGGAAAAGGATCGTGGCTCAACACGACCCGGAAGCGCGCCCAGGAGAGCCGCACGGCGATCGCCGAGGCGATCTCGTTTGTCCCGAGTATGATGGCGAACCGGTCGGTCCGGTCCGAGAGAAAGCCGCTTGGGATGAGATCGTCCATGGTGAGGCCCTTTGTCCGCGCATGGAGCGGAGCAAGGGACGGGCCAACTCGGCGGTCATCGTGATGTTGTAGATATATATAGCGTATCGAGCTTTGCAGCGTTGGAAAGGGACGCGCTCCGTCCGTTTTAAAATGTCTGCTTGCGAACGCGCCTGTCGCAATCCCTGCATGTCTTGCGGTTGCAGTCCGACGGACTGCGCTCTGCGACGCGATCAAGAACGGCGGCGCCCATCTGGATTGCTTCGTTTCGCTCGCGTTGATGGAGCGGCCTGATCAATATTCGTAATATATATTTTTGGCATGATGGCGGCCGCATTTGCAAATATATGTAGAATTTGAAACATATAACTTAGATCGTAACTGATTATACATAGCATAAACAGATAAGTTTTGCATCAGGCCAAGGAAAATCTCATTTTCCACATTGAAGGACCTCTGCGCACGCTTCTTGCCTGTGGCGCGTTGGCTACGACAGGCGGGGAATTTTGTGATGCCCTTCATCATCGAGATCAATTGCGGGGCGCCGGTTTCGATGGCGCGCAGGCTTCTGACATATGGGCGCGGGGATGTCGCCATCCCGCAGCGCGGGCCGAGCGCTGGCGATCCGCCGCGGCGCCGGGTGGAATGCGAGCCGAAGCGCACGGCTTTACCTGTCGAACCGGAACTGGCGTTTTGCGACGTCCTGGTCGTCAGCGCATCGATCCTCGGCCTCGTCGCGACGACGATCGCGCTCGTTCGTCTCGTCGATGTCGGTCTCGACGCGCTTTGCCGGTAGCGGCGCTTCAGCGCGGCGGCGCGGCGCCCTCGCGAAGGAATTTCCGTTCGCCCAGCCCTTGCGTCCCGCGCCGTCTGAAAGCCTTGTTTGGCGGGGAGCGTCCGGCCCGGGCTTTCCCCGCGCGCGGCTAGACCCTGTGCTCGCGCAGCGTTTCCTGCAGACGGAGCATCGCCTTCTCCACTTTCTGGAAATCGCCGCGCAGCGCCTTCAGCGCATAGCGCTCCTGATCGATCTCATGGCTGGTGCGAAAGCCGAGCCGCCGCAGCACGGGCAGAGGCGGGCACCAGCCTTGAACGGCGTGCTGAAGGAGAAAGCCCGCGACGGCGACCGGAATCGCGAGCCATCGCCGGTCGCCGAGAAGGCCAAGCGCGAGACCGGCGAGGGCGACGGTGGAGGCGTTGGCCTCGAGCGCCCGCTCGACGTCCCATTCGCGATCGAGCTCAGAGAGCCGCTCGCCAATGCGGCCGGGATGCAGCGCGAAATAGACGAGCCGCTCCAGCATCTCCTCGTGGATCATGCGGTTGACGGCGTCGGATGTGTGGTTCTGGACCCGGTCGGCGGCTATGGTCGCGTCGGTCATAAGGGAGGCCTCCTCCTGCCCACGGGCAACCGGCGAGGCGGCGGGAAGTTCCGGAGGCGGCCCCGCGGCGGGTCTTTACCGCCCGGCGTTCCTGCGCTAAACCCTGCCGGTAACGAGCCCTTCGCGTTACCGCGCGGGGCTTTTTCCGTTTTTTGAAGCGCGAAGACAAGATCATGGCGAATGTGGCGGTGGTCGGCGCCCAGTGGGGCGACGAGGGCAAGGGCAAGATCGTCGACTGGCTGTCGGTGGAGGCGGACGTGGTCGTGCGCTTCCAGGGCGGCCACAATGCCGGCCATACGCTCGTCATCGACGGCGCGACCTACAAGCTCGCTTTGCTGCCCTCCGGCATCGTTCGCCCCGGCAAGCTCTCGGTCGTCGGCAATGGCGTCGTGGTCGATCCGCACTTTCTCGTCGGAGAGATCGAGCGGCTGCGGGAGCAGGGCGTCGAGATCACGCCCGCCAATTTCAAGATCGCCGAGAATGCGCCGCTCATCCTGTCGCTGCATCGCGAGCTCGACGCGCATCGCGAGGAGGCCGCCGGCGGCGGCGCCAAGATCGGCACGACGAAGCGCGGCATCGGCCCCGCTTACGAGGACAAGGTCGGCCGCCGCTCCATCCGGCTGATGGATCTGGCCGAGCCCGATACGCTCGACGACAAGATCGCCCGCGCCCTCGCCCATCACAATCCGCTGCGCAAAGGTTTGGGTCTGCCGGAAATCGCGCCCGCCATGCTGCGCGAGGAGCTGCTGTCGGTCGCGCCGAAAGTCCTGCCTTTCATGGACGCGGTGTGGGACCTCCTGGACGAGCAGCGCCGCGCCGGCAAGCGCATCCTCTTCGAGGGCGCGCAGGGCGTGCTGCTCGACGTCGATCACGGCACCTATCCTTACGTGACGTCGTCTAACACAGTGGCGGCCTCGGCCGCGAGCGGCTCGGGCCTCGGGCCGGGCGCAATTGGCTATGTGCTTGGCATTGCAAAGGCCTATACGACGCGCGTCGGCGGCGGGCCGTTCCCGACGGAGCTTCACGACGCCATTGGCGAACTGATCGGCGATCGCGGCCATGAATTCGGCACCAATACGGGCCGTCGTCGCCGTTGCGGCTGGTTCGACGCCGTGCTGACGCGTCAGGCGGTCAAGACGTCCGGCATCAACGGCATTGCGCTGACCAAGCTCGACATTCTCGACGGTTTCGACGAGATCAAGATCTGCACGCATTACATGCTCGACGGCAAGCGCGTCGACCGCCTGCCGGCCTCGCAATCCGCGCAGGCGCGCGTGACGCCCGTCTATGAAAGCTATCCCGGCTGGAAAGAGACGACGAGCGGCGCGCGCTCATGGGCCGAGCTGCCGGCGCAGGCGATCAAATATGTCCGCCGCATCGAGGAGCTGATCGGCGCGCCGGTCGCGCTGCTCTCGACCAGCCCGGAGCGCGACGACACGATCCTCGTGCATAATCCGTTTCAGGATTAGGCTCAGCGGCAAACGCTCCGCCGCTGTTTCGCGTAACGCGCGCCAATCGTTCCGGATGACGCCGGAACGATCGCAAGGCTAAAGACGCGTCGTCTCGTCGATCGCATGTTCGGGAAAGGGCGTCAGGAACTCCGCGGCGAATCCACCCTCGAAATGTCTGACGACTTTTCCGTAGGTTTTGCCGATGGAGACGCGCTCGCCGACCGGCGGCGAAAATATGGAGTCGACGCCGACGCCGGAAGCTGAAAGATCGCGGATCTTGACGATGAGTTCAACGCCGGAGTCGAGGCGGAGCAGGGCGAATTTCTGGAACGGCTCGATGCGCTCGTGCCGGCGCTGATCCGAGAGATTGAGCGCAATGCGGTTGGCGAACCAGGTGAGCTTATCCGCCAGCATCTCCCTTTTCTCGGGCGATGCGTTGATCGTCATGGAGAAACTATCGGGCGCGGCGCGCACCACGCGTCCGTGGAAGCGACCCAGCGCGTCAATATAGACGGTGACGTTTTCGCCAATTTGCGGCATGGCCGTGCTCATCAGCCTCATGCCGCCGGGAGAGATGTCGATCGTTCTGCAGTGATGCTCAGCCTTGGACTCGAGAACGCTGCGACCGAAGAGATCGATATGAACCCGTTGGAAGCGCCGGCGTTCGGAACTGGTGAAGATTGGAAGATACCCGCTAAACGACTCTGTCGTGGGATGAAGGCTCATGCGTCGCCCCGCAATTTCCGATGCGGCCACGCTAGGTAAAATCCCTTAATGCGAGCCTACTTAGATATTTTCGTTCCCAATTTTTCGAGAAGATGGTTACGCGCGGCGCCTCCGGCGGCTTCGCCCGGTTGCGCGTCGCTCATGCGCGCTAGCTAAACATGACGGGGAAGGAGCGCAGCGATGAACGAAGACGCTTTCAACATGGCCATTCGCAAATTTCTCAAGGAAGTCGGCGTCACCTCGCAACGCGAAATCGAGCGCGTCGTGCGAGAACACCGGGTCGAGGGCGGCAAGCTCAAGCTGCGAATGACGCTGACCGCGGAAGGAACGCCGCTCCAGCATGTCGTTCAGTCCGAAGTCGACGTCACTTGACGCGCGGCGATACGCCGCGCTTCGGCGCTTGCGCCGCTAATCGCCGCGAAAGGCCTTCTCCAGCGCGGCGACGTCGAGCTTCACCATGCCCATCATGGCCTGCATCGCCCGGCCGGCGGCGGCGCGGTCGGGGTCCGTCAGCAGGCGGGGCAGGGCCTCCGGCACGATCTGCCAGGAGAGGCCGAAACGGTCCTTCAGCCATCCGCAGCGATTTTCAGCGCCGCCATCGGCGAGCAGGGCCTCCCATAAGCGGTCGGTCTCTTCCTGATCCTTCGTCACAACGGAAATCGACACCGCGTCGTTCAGCGTGACGTAATCGCCCATATTCAGCGCCTGATAGGGCGTTCCAGCGAGCGAGAAGAGCGCCATCAACGCCGGACCGGTCGGCTCCGGGCGGAACGCGGTCTCGAATTCCGAGCCGGGGATGAGCGAGACATAAAAGCGCGCGGCTTCCTCCGCCTGATCCTTGAAGGCGAGACAGGTTCTGACTTTGGCTTTCATTAAGGCTCCTCGCATCTGGACAGGCGCGATAAATGTTGATATCAACATAATAAGCTCATGTCAAAGAAGCTGCCGATCGAGGTCGTATATGAGGTTCGCGACAATTGTCTTTGCCTCGCGACGCAAAGGGCGGCGCGCCGGCTTGCGCGGCGCTTCGATCGCGCCTTTGCGCCGGTCGGGCTCACCAATGGTCAGTTTTCGCTGATGATGGCGTTGAACGCGCCGCAGGCGCCGACGGTCGGCAAGCTCGCGGCGTTTCTCGCGATGGACCGCACGACCTTGACGGCCGCGCTGAAATCTCTGGAGCGGCGCGGGCTCGTGAGAGTCGCGGCCGATGAGACCGACAAGCGCGCCCGCCGCGTGGCGCTGACGGAAGCGGGACGCGAGACGCTTGTCTCCGCATTGCCGATCTGGCGCGCGACGCATGCGGCCGTGGAGAAAGAGCTCCCCGAGGGAGACGCCGAGAGGTTGCGCCTCTCGCTTGCGAACGTCTGTAGATGACAAAGAAAGGTCAGGACATGAGTGAAACTGCTCAGCGCGTCATGCCGACGCTCACGCCGCACATCGTCTGCGCCGGCGCGGCGGAGGCGATGGAGTTCTACAAAAAGGCGTTCGGCGCGACGGAGATCATGCGCATGCCCGGGCCGGACGGAAAGCTGATGCATGGGAGCATGAGGATCGGCGACTCCATGCTGATGCTTGTCGATGAAATGCCGCAATGGGGCGCGCTCGGACCGAAGGCGCGTAACGGCACGTCCGTGACGCTTCATCTGAAGGTCCCCAATGTCGACGCGCTTTTCGCGCAGGCGGTCGCCGCCGGGGCGACGGTGAAAATGCCGGTGGCCGACATGTTCTGGGGCGACCGTTACGGGGTCGTCGTCGATCCGTTCGGCCATGAGTGGTCGATCGCGACGACCGTGCGCGAACTGACGGTCGATGAAATCAGGGCCGCCGGAGAAGCCGCCTTTGCGAAAGGATGTCCGGAAGCGTGATCGGCGTCCATGTGCGCCGCCTGAGCGGGCTTGGCGCGCGGGGAGGCTTGCGCTAGCTAACCTCTCGTTTGCGCGCGGGGCGTTCTCCCGCCGCGCCGCACATTCGGAGAGGTTTCATGTCAGACCTGGCGACGCAGGACGAGGGGCGTACGGCGCATCCGCTCGACGCGAAGTTCTACGTCCGCCAGGGCGACGAGATTATCGGGCCGATTTCGGGCTTCGGACTCGTCAAGATGATCGAGACCGGGACGGCGGAGGCGCAGACCAGCGTCATGAAGCTCGGCGAGGATTGGACGGAGCTGGCGAAAATCCCGCTTTTCGCCAGCTGCTTTCCGCCCGATCTCGTCATAACGCCCGCCGCGCCGCGCCAAGAGCAGGCGCGTGACGAATATGTCGGCTTCTTTCCCCGGCTGGGCGCTTATCTTGTCGACTATCTCGTAATGTCGGCCATCGTTTTCGTCGTCGCGGTCGTGTTCGGCGTGACGCTCGCGCTGGCGACGGGCAGCGCCGAAGACCCTCTGAGCGACCAGGCCTGGCGCATTGTGGGGACGGTGATCGGCCTCATCGTCGGCGTCCTCTATTACGGCTATTTCACCTCGGGCTCCTGGCAGGCGACGCCCGGCAAACGCGCGCTCGGCATTTACGTGATCCGCACCGATGGCCGGCGCATCGGCTGGGGCCTGGCGGCCGGGCGCTATCTCGCCTATTTCCTCTCCTCGATCCCGCTGTTCTACGGTTTCCTCATGATCCTGTGGACCGACGAGCATAAAGGTCTACACGACATCGCCTGCAAGACGCGGGTCGTGAAGGGGCGGCCCACGGGGTCATGATTTCGCCGCCGCCGCGAGCGGATTGGGCTCCGCTTCCGCGACCTTGACCAGCATGTTGCGATCGCGGTGCTCGAAAGGCGTCGTCCCATTGAGCATCAGCTTCGTCACTTCGTCGTAGGACCATGTGCCGTCGTCATTGATCGTCACCTTGATGCGATATTCGTCGGTGCGGAAGGCCTCCTCCAGAAAGGGGTTGGAGCAGATGCCGTAGGTCGTCGAACCACGCGTGGCGACGAGTTCGAATTCCTTCGCGTCGGGCGCGGCCTTGCCGACCGCCATCGCCGTCTGCCCGCGAGGTATGGCGAGCGTCTGGATGACGACGCCCGTCGCGGGCTCCCACAGCCAGTAGCCGATCTGATCGTGATAGGTTTCGACCAGCCCCGGCCGCACGACATGCTGGTGATAGCGCAGCCCGTAAAAAAGCTGCGGCCCGTTGGTCTGCGGGTCGATCGGCTCCAGGACGATCCTGTCGATATAGACCTGTGTTTCCGGACCGTCCGCCTTGGGGTTGACGTCGACGCCTTTATGACCGCGCCAGACGCCGGCCATGGGGCGCAGAGGCCCGAGATTCTTCAGCGTGTCGCTGTCGACATTGGAGGGCTCGGTAAAAATGTCCTTGCCGTAAACGCCGGTTAGATCGGTCATCGCCGCGTCCTTCTCAAAACGAGTCCTGAAGGCGATCAGGCCACAGTTCGCGCGTTCGGAAAAGAGGGGCTGAAGCCCGCGCCGTCGCGCCGTGCGGCGCACTTGCGTCCCCCGGCTCCTCTCGCCATATCGCCAGCAGGGAGGAACAGAATGGCCGCAACCCCGCTCCAGGACGCCCCGTCGTTGCGTCTGCATGCGCTCGACAGCGAAGATCTCGCGCTTCTCTCGGCGCATCTTCAGGATGCGCTGGTGCGCGTCGGCGACATCGCCTTCATGCCGGGCAAGCGCCGCTTCGCGCTGGTCGGTTCGCGTTTCGACTGGGCGGCGGAGATGGAGGGACGGCTGGAGCGCTGCCGGGCGGGCCTGCATTTCGAGGGCGTGCAGCGGGTGCGGTGCCAGAAGGTCTCGCGCGACCAGCCCGACGCCATTCTCGACCTGCTGGCCGTGACCTTCGAACCGGCCGGCGAGCCGCCGGGCGGCACGATCCGCCTGACCTTCGCCGGCGGCGCGGCGATTTGTCTCGACGTCGAATGCGTCGAGGCGATGTTGACCGATCTCGGCCCGCGCTGGAAGACGGCGGCGCGGCCGAAGCATGATCTGTCTCACGCCGACCCTGGCTATTCCTCTTCCTGACGGGCCCGTTTGGGACGCGTTCATCCGCGCTCTCCACGCGCGTCGAGGCGAGCGCCCGCCGCCCCCCGTGCGTCAAAACTTGACGAAAGCCGCCGCGCAAGGTCATGACAGCCGCGAAAACCGGTTGGAGATGGAAATGACCCTGCGCTTGGACGCCGCCGCCCCTGATTTCGAGCAGCAGTTCCTGTCCCTGCTCGCCATGAAGCGGGAGTCCTCCCAGGACGTCGACGCCACCGTCCGCGCCATTATCGAGGACGTCGTCGCTCGCGGCGACGAGGCCTTGATCGACTATTCCAGGCGTTTCGACAGAATCGACCTCGCGCAGACCGGCATCGCCGTCTCCGCCGCCGAGGTCGACGCGGCGGTCGCGGCATGCCCCAGGGAGCAGCTTGCGGCGCTCGATCTCGCTCTGGCGCGCATCACCGCCTATCACGAGAAGCAGAAGCCCGAGAATCTGCGCTATCGCGACGCGGCGGGGGTGGAGCTCGGCTGGCGCTGGTCGCCTCTCGATTCGGTCGGCCTCTACGTGCCCGGCGGGACGGCGGCCTATCCATCCTCCGTCGCCATGAATGTGGTGCCCGCCAAGGTCGCGGGCGTGAAGCGCATCGTCATGGTCGTGCCGACGCCGGGCGGCCATGTCGAGCCGCTGGTGTTCGCCGCCGCCAAGCGCTCCGGCATTGACGAAATCTACCGCGTCGGCGGCGCGCAGGCCGTGGCGGCGCTGGCCTATGGCACCAGGACCATCGCCCCCGTCGCCAAGATTGTCGGGCCCGGCAACGCTTGGGTCGCGGCGGCCAAGCGCCGCGTCTTCGGCCAGGTCGGCATCGACATGATCGCTGGCCCCTCGGAAGTGCTGATCCTCGCGGACAAGACCGCCAATCCCGACTGGATCGCCGCTGACCTCCTCGCGCAGGCCGAACATGACGAGAGCGCCCAGTCGATCCTCATCACAGACAGCGTCGAGATCGCGGATGCGACGGCGGCGGCGGTCGAGCGTCACCTCTCGACGCTTTCGCGCTCGGAGATCGCCAGCAAGTCCTGGCGCGACTATGGCGCGGTGATCCTCGTCAAGAAGCTCGCGGACGCCTTGCCGCTCGCCGACCGCATCGCCGCCGAACATCTCGAAATCATCTCCGAAGACGCCGAAGAGCTCGCGGCGCGCGTCTCCAACGCCGGCGCGATCTTCATTGGCGGCTATACGCCGGAGGCGGTGGGCGATTATGTCGGCGGCAGCAATCACGTCCTGCCGACGGCGCGTTCCGCCCGCTTCTCCTCGGGCCTCAACGTGCTCGACTTCCTGAAGCGAACCTCGATCCTGAAATGCGACGCCGAGTCCCTGCGCGCCATCGGCGGCGCCGCGGTCACGCTCGGCGAGGCGGAGGGGCTCACGGCGCATGCGCGCTCCGTCGCCATTCGCCTCAACGCGCTCGGGGCGTGAGCGTGGAGGCAGGCGCGCGGAAAAGGCTGATGGCCGTCACGCTCGACGAGAATTCGATCGGGCGGGGGTCGGCCGACCAGGAGCATGAGCGCGCCATCGCCGTCTATGACTTGATCGAGGAGAACAGCTTCTCGCTGGTCGGCCATGACGGCGGCCCTTACGCGCTCAATATTTCGCTGATGGACGCGAAGCTCGTCTTCGACATTCGCGACGAGAACGGCGCCGGCGTCGTGACGCATATTCTGTCGCTGACGCCGTTCAAACGCATACTCAAAGATTATTTTCTCGTCTGCGACGCCTATTACTCGGCGATCCGCACGGCGACGCCGAGCCGCATCGAGGCGATCGACATGGGCCGCCGCGGCCTGCACAATGAAGGCGCGCAACTTTTGGCCGAGCGGCTCAAGGGCAAGATCGATTGCGATCAGGACACGGCGCGGCGGCTCTTCACGCTGATCACGGCCCTGCACTGGAAGGGATGACGGCGATGGGCGAGCGCCCGCAATCCGTCCTCTTCGCCTGCACGCTGAACACGGTGCGTTCGCCCATGGCGGAGGCGATCGCGCGGCATTATTTCGGCCGCGAAATCTATTTCGCTTCCGCCGGCATCAAGCGCGGCGAGCCCGATCCCTTCGCCATCGCCGCTATGGAGGAGATCGGCGTCGACATGTCGCGCCACAAGCCGCACACATTCGAGGATCTCGAAGATTCGAATTTCGATCTCATCGTGACGCTTTCGCCGGAAGCGCATCACAAGGCGCTGGAATTCACGCGCGCGATGGCGGTCGACGTCGTCTATTGGCCGACGCCGGACGCGACCGTGCGCCATGGCTCGCGCGACGCCATTCTCACCGCCTATCGCGAGGTGCGCGAAAGGCTGACGATGCGGATCAAGCAACTGCTTGCGCCGGGCAGGTGAGGCGGATTCGATCTCACCCTCTTTCCGTGAAACAGGAGAGGGCAGGGCGAAGCGCATGCGCTCCCCGCCGGGAAACGAGAAGCTTAAAGGGGCTGTGAAGCGCTTCTATTCGTCGACGCCCTGCTTGCCATAGCCCGGACCGAATTTATCCGCATGTAGGCGACCGCCGGTCGCCCAGTTCTCGCGCTCATACTCGTCAATAAGGACGGTCACCCATTCCGGCTGCACGTCGAGCATTTCCACCACGGCCTTGGTGACGGCTTCCGCCAATGCGCGCTTTTTCTCGATGGGCCGGCCCTTGCCGATTCTGATCGTAATCACGGGCACGCAAATTCTCCTCAAGAGCGCGCTGCGAACTATTTCTTCATCTTCCCACAAAAACGCTGCGCCAGCGCGATGAGCCTGCGGTCCGCTCCGCGACGGCCGACGAAGGACAAGGCGACGGGCGCTTCGCCATTCGCGGGCAAGGGAAGGCTGATTTGCGGCAGGCCGAAATAGCTTGCGATGAGGAAGAGCCGCATCATCTGGTAGCGCTTCGCGTCGAGCTGCTCTTCGCTCTCATTGAGCAGCGGCGCGCGGAAGGGCGCCGTGGGCATGACGAGAAAGCCGTCATCGCCGAAAAGCGCGTCGATGCGTTTTTTCGCCTCCTCCCGAAAATCTTCCGCCGCCTTTTTCTGGTCGAGCGTCACCTTTGAGGCGATGGCGAAACGTTCTTCGACGCCCTTTCCGAAGGCAGGGTGGTTCGCCGAGATCCAGGCGCCATGCGAGGCCCAGGCTTCATAGGCCTGAAGATTGCGGAAATGCGCCAAAGCCGATTTGAAAAATTCCTCGTCGAGACGGCCGTCCTGCCAGGGGCCGCTTTTCAGCATGTCCGTCGCCGGCGCCGCCGCGGCGGCGAATTCGGTCTCGACGCCGCGAAAACCGTCGCTCAGCAGAACGGCGCGATGGAATTCTCCGTTATCGGCGTCGTGGGGCAAGAGCGCCTCGCCGACGGCGGCCATCTGCGAAAGATCTCGCGCGAACCAGCCGATGACGTCGAGCGACGGGGCGAGCGGTATGACGCCGCCCATCGGGATGGCGCCGTGAGAGGAGCGAAATCCGAAGACGCCGCAGAAAGCGGCCGGCGCGCGGCAGGAGCCCGCCGTGTCCGTGCCGATGGCGAAATTGACGAGGCCGGCGGCGACGGCGACGGCCGAACCGGAAGACGAGCCGCCCGGATGGCGGTCGGGCGCCGCCGGATTGATCGGCGTGCCGAAATGCGGATTGGCGCCGAGCAGGCTGTAGGCCATCTCGTCCATATGAGTCTTGCCGACGAGTCGCGCGCCGGCTGCGAGAAGTCGATCGACGACTTGCGCGTTGGCGGCGGCGGGCGCATGAGTCGACGCCCATTGCGGATGGCCGTTGGTCGAGACCTGACCTTTGACGTCGATATTCTCCTTTACGACGAAGCTCGCGCCCCTGAGGGGACCAGCGCCGTCGACGCCTTCATTGAGAACGACCGACACTGCGCCGACATCGACTGTCATCGGGCAACCTCTCGCGCTGCAACTGCCTAAATGGAAACGACGCCCGCGAGAATTTTCTCATAAAGCGCCAAATCCAAGGCGGCATATATAGGACGCTCGGAAGTCGCGAAAAAGACAGGGTCGGGCAGGGCGCGCGGATCGAATCCTTCGGCGGCCAATTCTCGCTTCCGGTGCTTGAACGTCTCCGTGACCTCGAGACTCGCCGACAACCGGACGAAAAGCGGACGCGCATAGGCCGGAAGCTGCGCCGCGAGATGCGCATAGAGACCGGCAATGTCGAAGCCCTCCGCCGCGACGATCGCGGCCATCCCGGCGCGACCGTCCCGTCCCGGCGCCTCGACGCCATAGACATTCACGTCGAGAACGCCCGGATAGGACGCGATCGCCTGCGCGACCTCCGCCGTCGCGACATTCTCGCCTTTCCATCGGAACGTGTCGCCCACGCGATCGACGAAATAGAAAAAGCCGCGCGAATCCTTGCGCATCAGATCGCCGCTGCGCATCCAGGCGTCGCCGGGCTTGAAGACGTCGCGCAGGATTTTTTTCTGCGACGCGGCGTGGTCGAGATAGCCCTCGAAATCATTGGCGACGCGCGCAATCGCTTCGCCGGGCTCATCAGGGCCGCAGGCGATGCAAAGGCCGTCGGCGCCGCGCCGCGCGGCGTCGTTCTCCATATCGTATTTTACGAGTCGAACGACCTGGCTCGCGGCGAGAAAGCCGGGGATGCGGCCGATCGCGCCGGGTTCGCCATCGACATTGTAGAGCGAGAAATTGCTTTCGGTCGCTGCATAAAATTCGAGAATTCGCGGGACGCGAAAACGTTCCTCGAACGCCGCCCACACGTCGGGCCGCAGACCATTGCCGAGGGCCGCGCGCAGCCTGTGCCTTTTCTCCGCTTCGCTTTCGGGCGCATTTACAAGATAGCGGCAGAGCTCGCCGATATATTGGAAGAGCGTGCAATCCTGTTCGACCACGTCGCTCCAGAAGGCGCTTGCCGAGAAGCGCTCGCGCAGAAAGACCGAGCCGCCGGCGAGCAGCGGCGCGAAGATCGCGACGACGCCGCCGACCGAATGATAGAGCGGCAGGCAATTATACATTCTGTCCGCGGCGGTCACGTCCAGCAACCCGCCGAACCACTGGCCCCAGTTCAGAACGCGCTTATGAGAAACGATCGCGGCCTTCGGCAGGCCGGTTGTGCCGGAAGTGTAGATGTAAAGCGCGTGGTCGGCGATCGTCGGCTCCGTCTGCGCGTCCAACTCGAGCGGCGCGGCGGAAAGCGCAGTCAGCGCGGCCTCATGCGCATCGTCGCATATGACGAGGCGGGCGCCGCTCTGCTGCGCGGCGGGCGCGCAAATATCGGCGAGCGCGGGAGAGGCGATAAGGAGACGCGGGTTGGCGACGCCGACGCAATGCGCGAGGGCGGGCCCGACGAGATTGCTGTTGACGAGCGCGACGACGACGCCGATGCGCGTGAGCCCGAGCCAGATCGCGACATAGTCCGGCCGGCTCTCCATCGCTAGAGCGACGGCGTCGCCCTTGCGCAGCCCTTCCGCGAGGCCCCAGCGCGCATAGCGCCGCGCCTTTTCGGCAAGCTCACGAAAGGTTAACCCGCCGCGATGCGAAAGGATGGCGGGCGCATCGCCGCGCTCTCGCGCGATCTCCTCGAAGGCGAGAGGAAGGGTGCGGCGGGGGTTCTGGTCGATCGCGGCAGTGAGCTTCAGCGCGCGCAGCCAGTCACTGTTAACGGAACGGCCGGCGTTGGTGCGCGCCGGGGCGTTCATCGCGCCGTCCATCGTCATGATCTTTTCACCGTAATGATGGCTTTCCCGCGCAAAAGCGCGCGCTCTTCAGTCATATGCAACAATCCCCAGAAAAACTGAAGGAAAGAATGCGGATTCGTTAGGGTTACGGCGCGCTTTTCATCGCGGCGCGAACGAATGCCGCGTAAATCTTTAGACGATTTATCCGCATCCTCGTTCAGGTTCTTTGGCGATGCGGGCCATAGCCGCAGCGCCGCGGGAGGCGGATCTCATGCGTAACGAAACGATTGCGGTTCACGGCGGCTATGAGGGAGACCCGGCGACGCGGGCCGTCGCCGTGCCGATCTATCAGACGGTCGCATATGAATTCGACAGCGCGGACCATGCCGCGGCGCTTTTCGACCTCGAAGAAGAGGGCTTTCGCTACAGCCGCATCGCCAATCCCACCGTCGCGGTGCTCGAGCGCCGCGTGGCGCAGCTCGAGGGCGGCGTCGGCGCGCTGGCTGTCTCGACAGGTCAGGCGGCGCTTTACTACGCCTTCGCGAATGTCGCCGACAGCGGCGGCAATATCGTCTCCGCGCCGACGCTTTACGGCACAACGCATACGCTGCTCCAGCATGTGATGGCGCGCCAGGGCGTCAATGTACGCTTCGCGGCGAGCGACGCGCCCGCGGACGTCGCGGCCGCTATGGACGCCGATACGAAGGCCGTTTTCTGCGAAAGCGTCGGCAATCCGGCGGGCAATATATGCGACATGCGCGCGCTCGCCGATGTCGCCCACGCGCATGGCGTTCCGCTCATTGTCGATAATACGGTGGCGACGCCGATCCTCTGGCGACCGATCGAACATGGCGCGGACATCGTCGTGCATTCCATGACGAAATTCATGGGCGGCCATGGCGCGACTCTCGGCGGGATCATCGTGGACAGCGGCAAATTCCGCTGGGGCGATTATCCGGAGCGTTTCCCGACCTTCAACCAGCCGGACGCTTCCTATCACGGACTGGTCTATGTCGAGCGTTTCGGCGAGAGCGCCTATATTGCGCGCGCGCGCAGCGTTTATCAGCGCACGACCGGCGCCGTTCTGGCGCCGCTCAACGCCTTTCTGCTGCTGCAAGGCCTTGAGACCGTCGCGCTGCGCGTCGAACGCCATGTCGAGAATGCGCGCAAGGTGGCCGAATTTCTGCGCGACGATCCGCGCGTCGCCTGGGTGAATTATGCGGGCTTTCCCGAGAGTCCCTATTACGCGCTGGCGCAGAAATATCTCGACGGCCGCGTTCCGTCCCTCCTGACGTTCGGCGTCAAGGGCGGCCTCGAAGCCGGCAAGCGGGCCTATGACTCGCTCAAGGTCGTCAAGCGGCTCGTCAATATTGGCGATGCGAAGTCGCTCGCCTGCCATCCCGCTTCGACGACGCACCGGCAGATGTCGCCGCAGGAGCAGGCCAAGGCCGGCGTGACGCCGGAAATGCTCCGCATCAGCGTCGGCATCGAGCATATTGACGACATTATCGAGGATCTCGACGGCGCGCTGACGGCGGCGACGAATATGGCGCGCAACCCGACGCTTTTGGAGACTGCGCAATGACCGGGCAGGCCCGGCGGCCCGGAGACGTGCTGGAGATCGCGCTTGTCAACAATATGCCCGACCAGGCCTTGTCCGCGACGCAGATGCAGTTCGCGCGGCTTATCCGCGCCGCCGCCGGCGGGCGGGTGATCCGCTGGCGCTGCTATGCGCTGCCGGGCCTCGAGCGAAGCGACACGGCGCGACGCTATCTCGAACGCAGCCACGAGGATATTGAAGCGCTTTACCGGCGCGGCGCCGATGCGCTCATCGTCACCGGTTGCGAGCCGCGCGCCGCGCGCCTCGATGACGAGCCTTACTGGCCGCACATGCAGACGCTGGTCGACTGGGCGCGCGGCCATACGCTTTCGACGATCTGGTCCTGCCTCGCCGCGCACGCGGCCACTCTGCATCTTGCCGGAGTCGAGCGCCGGCCTTCGCCAAGGAAGACGAGCGGGGTCTTTTCCTTCGTCCGCGAGGGGGAGCATTGGAGCCGAAATGCGCAGCCACGCGCGTCTTTGACCCCGCATTCGCGTTATAATGATCTACCCCGCGAGGCGCTGGAGCGGCGGGGATTTCACGTCGCATCTTATGCTGACAGCGTCGGCGTGGATATGTATTGGCGCAAGGAGCCGAGCCTTTTCGTTTTCCTGCAAGGCCATCCCGAATATGACGCCGATACGCTGCTGAAGGAATATAGGCGCGACGCGCTGCGCTACCTTGCGGGCGAGAGGGCCGATTATCCCAGCCAGCCCGAAAACTATTTTAGCGCGGCGACGCAGGAAAAACTGGACGCCCTTTGCCAGCGGATCGTGTCGGGCGACCGCATGGCCGCCGAGGGGGCGCTGGCGAACATTCTGTCGGCTGAGGAATGCCGGGCGGATTGGGCGCTCGATACGACCCGTCTGTATCAAGATTGGCTCGACGAGGTTTCACATCGGGCCGTCGCGTTGCGCGCAAGCGCTTAGCGGATACGAACGCGAGGCTCTCAAATGCCCGAAAGCGGAAAACGCTCCGGCTCAGTCGCCGGAGCGTTTTTTTCAGAAGGCGGCGTTCAATGCGCGAGATCGCGCAGCAGCGCCTGGATATTCTCGATCGAACGAAAATTCGACGGCACGAGTTTCGAGCTCGGAATAGTCAGATCGAATTCGGCTTCGATCGACAGCATGAGATTGACCATCTGCATCGACGTCAGACCCAGCTCCTGAAGATCCTGATTGGGCGCCACATCATCGTGGAGCGAAATGAATTGGCCGACGATCGAGCTGATGCGGTCGGAAGTCTGAAGCGTCGTAGCGTCCACGAGTTCTCTCCAATGTGTCGCGACATTTGACATGATTCAACAATTAGAATTGTAGCGCCTACAGGTAAAGAAAAGACGCCGATTAAGCTTACAATTGGAATGGTTAACCTTTACTCCGGCAATTTTCGGAAGATCAATGGATTATTTGATATTGCGGGCCTAACTTCGCGTTCGATGCAAATGAGCGACAAATGAGGCGAGGCGCACAATGTCGACGGCGGAAAATCTCGTGACGATCGATCCTCGCAACAAATATAAGCGCGACGAAGATCTGGGCGCGCGCATTTCGGCGGCGGTCGCTGTGGCGGCGAAATACGCAAACGCCGTCGATCATGACGCGCGCTTTCCGCAGGAGGCGTTCGACGAGTTGAAGGCGCAGCGCCTGCTTGGCATGATCCTGCCGCGATCCTTTGGCGGCGACGATCGTTCCGTCGCGGATGCGGCGCAGGTCTGCTACGCGCTCGGCCGCGTCTGTTCGTCGACTGCGATGATCTACGCCATGCACATGGCGAATGTCGCTTGCGTCCTCAATCATTCGGATGGGACCGAGCGCCATATGTCCTATCTCCGTCGCATCGGCGGCGCGCAAATGCTGCTGGCTTCCTCCACCACCGAGGGTCGGAACGGCGCCAATGTCCGGTCGAGCGCCTCGGCTATTGTGCAAGAGGGCGATCGCGTCACCCTCGATCGCGACGCTTCGGTCGTTTCTTACGGCGCCGCCGCCGACGCAATCGTCACCACGGCGCGGCGTTCGCCGGAGTCGCTTTCCAGCGATCAGGTGCTCGCGCTCTTCTTCAAGGAAGACTACACGCTTGAGCGCACGTCCAAATGGGATGTGATGGGCATGCGCGGCACATGCAGCGAAGGTTTCCGGCTTCTGGCGAAGGGCGAGCCCGAGCAGGTGTTGCCTGAAGCCTATGACAAGATCCATCGCCGCAGCATGGTGCCGGTCACGCACATTCTGTGGGCGGCGTGCTGGGCCGGCGTCGCGGCCGGCGCCGTCGAGCGCGCGCAGGGCTTCATCCGCAAAGTGTCTCGCGCGCAAAAGGGCAATCTGCCGCCGGGCGCGCCTTATGCGACGCAGGCGTCGCAGTCGCTGATGAATCTGACGAGCCTGGTGGATTCCGCGACGGCCGATTATCAGAGCCGCGCAGGCGAGCCAGAGGCGCTTGACGAGATTTCGTTCCAGACGACGCTTAATCTCCTGAAGGTGAGCGCTTCCGAAATGGCGATCTCAACCGTCATGCTCGCCTTCAACGCTTGCGGCATCGCAGGCTATCGCAACGACAGCGAGTTCAGCATTTCGCGTCCGCTCCGCGACATCCTCTCATCGTCGGTGATGATCAACAATAATCGCATCCTCGGCAATGTGGCGACGTCCTGCCTGATCGGCGGCGTCCCCGAAACGATCGTGAAGGCGCGATAAAAGGGTAGAGAGCGATGGATACGGCAACGCAGACGAAGCCGGTCGCGGACCAAACGATCCTCGACCATCTGTTTCGCCCCATGGGCGTCGACGGCGTTTACGCGCGCACGCAAGCATATGAGGACGTGGTCGACGCGCTGCAGCGTCTGATTTCGCGCCATCGTCCGGACGATGCGGAAGCGTTTCGCTTTCCGCCGGTGATGAGCCTGCGCCAGCTCGAGAAACAGGGCTATCTGAACAGCTTTCCTCAGCTTCTCGGTTGCATCTGCGCGCTGCATGGCGGGGAGGCCGACGTCAACGCCGCCGTCGAACGGGCGAGGCAGGGGGCGGACTGGACCGCCGAGACGACGAGCGCCGACCTCGTCTTGAGTCCCGCCGCCTGTTACCCGATTTACCCCATCGCGTCGGAACGAGGCGCTGTTCCCGAAGAGGGGCTGACCTTCGACGTCGCGGCGGATTGCTTCCGCCATGAGCCATCGAAGGATCTCGACAGGCTTCAGTCCTTCCGTATGCGCGAATTCGTGCGCATCGGCGCGCCGGCGCAGATCGCGATCTTCCGCGAGGCGTGGATGCAGCGCGCTCAGGCGATCGCGGAGTCGCTGCAGCTTCCCTATCATTTCGATCGCGCCAGCGATCCGTTCTTTGGTCGCGTGGGCCAATTGATGGCGGCGAACCAGATCGAGCAGGCGCTGAAATTCGAATTGCTCATTCCCGTTCGCGCCGAGGGCGGACCGACGGCTTGCATGAGCTTCAACTATCACCGTGAACACTTCGGCAAGACGTGGGGGCTATTCGATGAGGCGGGCGAGTTGTCGCATTCCGGCTGCGTCGCCTTCGGGATCGACCGGCTCACGATCGCGCTGTTTGCGACGCATGGTCTTCACGTCGACGAATGGCCGCGCGGGGTGTTGGAAGTCCTTCGACTGCAGTGATCCGAAGTCGGGCGAGAGGCGGGAAGAGCAATGAGCGGTGACGACAAGATCGTTTTCTATCAGGGCAGGAATGTCGAGATGCAGGCCTGCCCGATCAACCCCGCCTGGGTGATCGAAGGCGCGCCCGTCGCGCGCAACTTCGTTCTTTCGCGGAGCGCGGATGGAAGCGCCTCCACGCTTCTTTGGGACTGCACGTCGGGCGTTTTCAACTGGTATTATGACATCGACGAAACGGTCTATCTCCTGGAAGGCTCGGTCGTCATTCGCGACGATTCCGGCGTCGAGCATCATCTCGGTCCCGGCGACCACGCGCTGTTCCGCGCGGGCTCGCACGCGGCGTGGCGCGTTGAGAGCTATGTCCGCAAAGTCGCATTCTGCCGCAACCCCGTGCCTCAGCCTGTGCTGTTCGCGGCGCGCGTCGTCAGAAGGCTCAGCCGTATGATGGGACTGGCTCCGGCGCCGGCTCCCGCGATGTTCAACGGCGTTTAGCGAGGGAAAATCATGGCGTCTCCCGTTCAGCTTCGCCCGGTCTCGCAAACCTGGACTTTCTTCCAGGGCGAATGGCGGGACGGCAATGCGCCAATCCTCGGTCCGCGCACGCATGGCGCCTGGCTCGGCTCCATGGTCTTCGACGGGGCGCGCGCCTTTGAGGGCGTGACGCCGGATCTTGATCTCCATCTCGCCCGCGTCAACAATTCGGCGCGCGAGATGTTGCTCGAGCCTACATTGAGCGTCGAGGAGTGGCGGGAGCTCGTCGAGGAGGGATTGCGCAAATTTCCTCGCGACGCGCAGCTCTACATAAGACCGATGTATTGGGCCGAAGACGGGTTGGGCGGAGGCGTGCGCTTCGAACCCAACTCGACCAATTGGTGCCTGACCATCTATGAAGCGCTGATGCCTGCGCCAAAGGGCGGCGCCGTGACGCTCTCGCCTTTCCGTCGCCCGAGCGCGGAAACCGCGCCGGTCGGCGCCAAAGCGAGCTGTCACTATGCCAATGGCGCGCGCGCATTGATCGAGGCGGCCAAGCGCGGCTTCGACAATTGCCTCATGCGCGACATGCTCGGCAATATCGCCGAGTTCGCGAATTCCAACGCCTTCATGGCGAAAGACGGGGTTGTCTTCACGCCGGCGGCGAACGGAACCTTTCTGAACGGCGTGACGCGTCAGCGCGTCATTGGCCTGCTGCGCGCCGATGGCGTGCAGGTCGTCGAGACGTCGCTGTCTTACGACGATTTCCTCAGGGCGGACGAGATATTCTCGACAGGCAATTTCCAGAAGGTCGCGCCCATGTCGCGCATCGACGACCGGGCGCTCGAAGCCGGGCTCATGTATAAGCGCGCGCGCAGTCTGTATTGGGATTTTGCCCATTCGCGGGCGCCGCTTCGTGCGGTCGGGTGATTGAAGAAGGCGCGAAATCTAAACGCGGCCTCTTCTTTCGAGACGCGCGCTTTGCCTGCTCGTCAGGATGAGGCCTAACTCGTCGGGTCGAGAAGCGGCCTTTCGAGCCGATGAGCTTGCTTAGCGAGCGCTCTCGAAGACCGAAGCGCGTCTAGAACTTTTCGTCTCTGCGATTCTATTCAACCGCGTGCGAGCGCGTCGGCGCGGATGGCGGACAGATTGGCGGCGGGGGAAATGCGATCAGGGTCGATCATCAAATGGATGATCGAGGGCCGGCCCGAGGCGCGCGCGGCGGCGAAGGCTTCCGGAAAGTCGGCGGTGCGTTCGACGCGGACGCCGAATCCGCCAAAGGCGCGGGCATAGGCGGCGAAGTCGGGATTTTTGAGATCGGTGCCGATCACGCGCGCGGGATAGTTGCGCTCCTGATGCATGCGGATCGTGCCGTAGCTGGCGTTGTCGCAGACGACGACGACGATCGGCAGATCATATTGAACCGCCGTCGCGAATTCCTGGCCGTTCATCAGGAAATCGCCATCGCCATTGAGCGAAACGACGAGCCGCTGCGGATAGAGGCGCTGGATCGCGCAGGCGGCCGGAACGCCGTAGCCCATGGTCGCCGATGTCGGCGCAAAGTGAGAGCCGTAGCGGCGAAAGCGGAAATAGCGGTGTATCCAGGAAGCGTAATTTCCGGCGCCGTTGCAGATGATCGCGTCCTCGGGAAGATTGTCGGATAGCCAGATCATGATCTGCGCGAGATCGACCTCCGCGGAGGGCGTGAAGCTGCGGGAGAAATCCAGATAATCCTGATGCGCCGCGCGCGTTTCCTTCGCCCAGCGGATGGCGGAAGGCGCCGCGAGCTTTGTCAGCGCATCGACGAAGGGTTTGGGCGAAGCATGGATCGCGAGAGCGGGCGCATAGACGCGGCCGAACTCTTCCGCCTGCGGATAGACATGGACGAAGCGGGTCTGCGGCGCCGGAATATCGAAGAGCTTGTAACCTTGAGAAGGGATTTCGCCGAGCCGCCCGCCGACGAGAACGAAGAGATCGCTTCCCTTCGCACGGGCGACGAGTTTCGGATTCGCGGCAAGGCCGAGATCGCCCGCATAGCAGTCATGCAGCGGATCGAAGAGCGGAAGACGCCGATAGCTCGTCGCGACGGGCATGTCGAAGGCGCGCGCCCATTCCATCATCTTGCGCGACGCGGCCTCGTCCCAACGCGCGCCGCCAAGGACGAAAAGCGGACGCTCGGCCGCTTCGATCATTTGCGCGAGTTGCGCCATCGCCTCGGCGCCGGGGGCCGTCTCGATGGTCGCGGCGGCTGGGCAGGCGACGGGCGCGACGCGCTCTTCAAGCATGTCCTTGGGCAGCGCCAGCGCCACCGGTCCCGGGCGGCCGCCCATGGCGACGTGGAAAGCGCGCGAGACATATTCGGCCATGCGCGCGCCGTCGTCGATTTCCGCGGTCCATTTCGTCTGGCCGCCGAACATTGCGCGGTAATCGACTTCCTGAAAGGCGCCGCGCTCTCTGTTCGTGCGTTCGATCTGGCCGATGAACAAAATCATCGGCGTCGAGTCATGTTGCGCGATGTGGACGCCAGCGAAGGCGTTGGCGGCGCCGGGCCCGCGCGTGACGAAGCAAATGCCGGGACGGCCGGTCGCCTTTCCGTAAGCGTCGGCCATCATCGCCGCGCCCGCTTCGTTGCGGCAGACGGTGAGTTTCACGTCGCGCTCATAGCAGGCGTCGAGCACGGCGAGATAGCTTTCGCCGGGCACGCAGAAGATGTGATCGACGCCGTTGACGATAAGCTGATCGACAAGCGCCTGCGCGGCGGAGATTTCGGTCACGGCTTTCACTTGGGCGCTCGGCGGGTTCGAGGTCAGGGTCCGAAGAGAACGCTCTCGCTGAAAGAGAGGTCGCCAAGGCGGGGACGCTGTGGCCCCTTGAAGTATTTCGGTCCGCGGTCGCGAAAGAACTTGCCGAAAAGTCCCGGGATTTTCTCGCTCGCGTCGACGAGAACCGTCGGATGCCCCTGCCGCAGCAGCTCTCTTCCGAGCGGACCGGCGAAGCGCTGGAAATCGGCGATGTCGCGGCAATAGACGAGCTGCAGCGTCGGGAAAAGGCCTTTGAGGATGCGTCTGGGAAGGAAGACGAAGGGATGCGCTTCTCGCTTGCCGTGCACCACCAAGGCCATGCAGCCGCGTTCGACATGGGCTGTCAGGAGATCACGCTCCTGCGCCGTCAGCGCGTCGCCATAATCGCGTTTCTTGTCGAAGGGCCGCACGCGGGCGTTGGCGGTCCAGCGGCTGAGCGCCGGAATCGTCAACATCTGCCCGTCGGCGTAACGGCGGAAGCCCTGCGCCTCGATGACGCGCCATGTATGCGTCGCGGGCGAAATATTGACATAGGTAACGTCCTTGTGGCGGACTGCCGCGGCGATGAGCAGCGAGGCGTAGCCGCGATAAAGTTCGTCGACATACCAGCTCGAAATGTTGCAGCGGATCTTGTCGCCGACGCGCGTGAAGATCATGAGAATGACGCCGACGGGCGCGCCTTCATGCTCCAGCATATAGCCGAAGCGCGGATAGCCTTCCGGCGCGTCGCGGCGCGCAAGCGTCTCCATCGCGCGGCGCCAATATTCCAGCGTGCGATCCGGAAATCCGCGCGTCAGCAATTGAGCGAGGGCGGGCGCATCCGCCTCGGCGATCATCCTGCAGCGAATTCGCGGTGTGACGTCCTGGTTCATCTGTGCTTAACCATTGTTGCGAACGTTCACCATTCGTGACCGATTTACTTGCGGATTGAAGCTAAAAATAGCTAGGTCTTTCTTAGCCGACAATGAAGAGGCGCGTAGCGATGAGCATACGGTTAACAGTGCTTTCCGTGATGGAAGAGGTTGCTGCGGAGCAGCAAAAGAAGCTGGCGCCGCTCGCCGACGACACCGCGCTCGCAAATTCGGGCCTCGATTCCCTTTGCTTCGCGATCATCGTCGCGCGCCTTGAAGATTCGCTCGGCGTTGATCCCTTCACCGCGTCGGAGGAAGTCTACTTTCCAGTGACATTGGCGGATTTTGTCGCGCTCTATGAAAATGTCGCAGCCGCTTAGCCTGCGTCTTCTCGCTCGCGCGTCGGCGCCGTCGGGCGAGGCGCGTCTCTGCGCGTCTGCGAGAAGCATTTCGTGGCGGGATGCGATCGAGGGCACGATTCTCGATGGCCGCCGCGCGGCGCTCGCCGGAAAGTCGGTTCTTATCGGCGTTTCTTCGCAATTCTTCGCCGCGCTCGCCATGCTGGAGCTCGACGGCGTCGCCGCCCGCATGGTGATTGCGCCGCCCGATTTCACGCCGGAGCGGCTTGGCTCCGTCATTTCGCAAGCGGGCGTAGACGCGATCATTTGCGACGACGAAACGAGAGATTTCGGCGCCGACGCGCAGCGCTTTCCGGTTTCCCCCTCGAGGTTCGACGCTTCGCCTCGCACGGCGCCTATCGCGACCGAATGGGTTCTGCCGACGTCAGGGACGACGGGCGCGCCGAAGCTCGTCGCGCATCGACTGGACGGGTTGCTCGGCGCCGTCATGCGCGCGGCGGGAGAAGCGGCGCCTGTCTGGTCGACTTTCTACGACATCCGCCGCTATGGCGGCATGCAGATCTTTTTGCGCGCCGCGACGAGCGGCGCCACGCTGCTCCTGACCGAAGGCGATGAAACGCTTGCGGAGCATATGTCGCGTATGGCGTCGGCAGGGATTACGCATCTTTCCGGCACGCCGTCGCATTGGCGCCGCTTGCTGATGAATCCGGAGGCGGCGCGCATTGGGCCCGCTTATCTTCGCCTTTCCGGGGAGATCGCCGATCGAGCCATTCTCGACAGTCTCGCCTCGTTCTATCCGCGGGCGAAGATCGTTCACGCTTACGCCTCTACGGAAGCGGGCGTCGGCTTTGAGGTCGCGGACGGGCGCGAAGGTTTTCCGATCTCTTATCTGGACGGCCTTCCCGGGGTCGACATGCGGGTGATCGACGGGTCGCTGCGACTGAGATCGCGGCGGACAGCGGATCGGTATATCGGCCGCGACGATCTTCAACTCGCTGACGCCGAGGGTTTCGTCGACACGGATGATCTCGTCGAGCGCGTCGGCGATCGCTTTCTTTTCAAGGGACGGCGCGCGGGCACGATCAATGTGGGCGGTCTCAAAGTTCACCCGGAAGAGGTTGAGCAGGTGATCAATGCGCATGAAGCGGTGCGCATGTCGCTCGTGAAGGCGCGGCGCAATCCGATCACGGGCGATTTGATTATCGCGCAAGTGCTGCTCAAGGAGAGCGACGTTTCGCCGGAGCGAAAGCGCGACGTGAAGGATGAAATTCTAGCGAGCTGCCGCGCGCGGCTCGAGCGTCACAAGGCGCCCGTCTCGATCGATTTCGTGGCGTCGCTCGCCATGTCGGCGGGCGGCAAGCTCTTGCGCGGGCAGGCGTGATGCGAAACGTGATCGTCACAGGCGGCAGCAGGGGGCTCGGCCTCGAGATCTCGCGCCGGCTCGTCTCCGACGGCTTTCGCGTCCTTGCCGTCGCACGCAAGGAGAGCGACGAGCTGCGAGACGAGATCGCGCGCAGCAATGGCGCGCTTTCCTTCGCGCCGCTCGATCTCGCGGAGCTCGACGCTATTCCGGACGCCGTCCTGCGTTGGAAAAAGGAGTTCGGCGCGCCTTACGGTCTCGTCAACAATGCGGCGCTCGGCACGGAAGGGCTTCTCGCGACGATGCATAATTCGCAGATCGAGATGCTCACGCGCGTCAACGTGACCGCGCCGATCATTCTCTCCAAATATGTCGTGCGCAATATGATGTCGGCCGGCGGCGGTCGCATCGTCAACATCTCCTCGATCATCGCCTCGACCGGATATAACGGTCTTGCCGTCTATGGCGCGACAAAAGCGGCGCTGGTCGGCTTCACCAAATCGCTGGCGCGCGAGGTCGGGCGCATGGGCGTCACCGTCAATGCGGTGGCCCCAGGCTTCATCGAAACGGAAATGACGGCGTCTCTCGACGCCGACGACCGCGCCAAGATCGCGGGCCGCGCGGCGCTGCGGCGGCTCGCCGCGCCGGAGGATGTCGCGAACGCCGTGGCCTTTTTGCTCGACGAAAAGGCGCGCAACGTCACCGGCGCGGTTTTGACCGTCGACGCCGGCGCGACAGCCTGAGGCGTGAAAAAACGCCCGGCGCGCAGCCGCGAAGTGGGGAGCCTGGATAGTCGAACTGGTAAGAAAATAATTGCGACGCCGCCGCGCGACGGGACGGCGGACGCCAATATGCGTCGTCTCTTCGCCAGGCAGGCGAGCGGCGAGCGTTAACCGGGCGTTAACCAAGTCGCGAGAACCTCGATTGCGCCAGGATAGCTGATCGCCACCAAGCAGGTCGATCGCGAAAGGATGCGGTTGGAAGGTTTCACGCCAGACAACCGGAATATGAATGAACCAACGCCGGCGCCCGCGCCGAGCATTGATAGAGCGGCCCGCGACCTCGGATGTAAAGGCGCGGGCCGTTTTGTTTTTCCGGCCCATCGCCGGCGGATCCCCGCGCCGATCACAGCGCCGCGCGGCTGGGCTCGGCAAGTGGCCCCTTTGTTGCTCGGTCGAGACCATGACGACGGAAGACACGCAAGAATCCGCCACATTGTTCAGTCTCGTCGGCGGGGCGTCGACGGTGGATCGCCTTGTGGAGGCGTTCTATCGCAATATGGACGAGACGCCCGCGGCGCGCGACATCCGCGCGATGCATGCGGCCGAACTCGGGCCGACCAAGGCGATCCTGAAATCTTATCTGTCGGAATGGCTCGGCGGTCCAAAGGACTACTCGTCCAAGCGCGGCCATCCACGGCTCAGAATGCGCCATGCGCGCTTCTCGATCGGCCCGGCCGGGCGCGACGCCTGGCTGCTCTGCATGAACGCGGCGCTGGAGGAGTGCATAGAAGACCCGGCCGCGCGCGCCTCGATCGGCAAGCAACTCGCCGGCCTCGCCGACTGGATGCGCAACGACCCGGACAACGCCCACGACAAAGCGCATCGCGGCTGACGCGTTTGGCGGGTTGCTCTGATGGCGGGATTTCTAGAAAATGGTCGGAGTGAGAGGATTCGAACCTCCGACCCCCTCGTCCCGAACGAGGTGCGCTACCAGGCTGCGCTACACTCCGATCCAGCGGCCGCGCGGGCTGCTTTCGAGGGGCCTTATAGCCAGTTGGGGCCGTCGCCGCAACTGGTCTTCGCGGCTTATTTCGCCTCTCCTTTCAGGCGTCGCCTCAAAGTCACATAGGTGACGTCGGCGTCGTCCTTTTCGCCGCGCGGCGGCGTCTCGCGGGCGATTTCCTCCCAGTCTTCCGGGGAGAGGACGGGAAAGCGCGCGTCGCCTTCAATATCGAGCGCGACTTCGGTGAGTTCGATCCGGTCGGTCTGCGGGAGGAGGGCGCGGTAAATTTCCTCGCCGCCCGCTACGATGATTTCGTCCGCGCCCATCTCGCTTGCGAGCCGGCGGGCGATGGCGAGCGATTCGGGCAGGCTCGTCGCCACATGGGCGCCGGGCGCCTCGTAGCCGTGGCGTCGAGTGACGACGACGCTTTCGCGGCCGGGCAGGGGACGGCCGATCGACTCCCAGGTGCGGCGGCCCATGATCATGGGCTTGCCCCAGGTGCGCGCCTTGTAACGCTTGAGGTCGCTGGAAAGTCGCCAGGGCAGGCCGTTATCGACCCCGATGACGCCGTTGCGGGACCGGGCGACGACGGCCACGAGTTTGGGAATCATAAGCCTCTATACCGCAATCGGCGCGGCGATGGCCGGCCAGGGATCGTAGCCCTCGACCGCGATGTCCTCGTAGCGGAAGTCGAAGAGCGAGGTCACGGCCGGGTTCAAGACAAGGCGGGGCAGGGGCTTGGGCTCGCGGGAGAGCTGGAGCCGCGCCTGCTCGATATGGTTCAGATAAAGATGCGCGTCGCCGAAGCTGTGGATGAAGTCGCCCGGAACGCAGCCGGTGACCTGCGCGACCATCCGCGTGAGCAGGGCGTAGCTCGCAATGTTGAAAGGCGCGCCGAGAAAGACGTCGGCGGAGCGCTGATAAAGCTGGCAGGAGAGGCGCTTGCGCCCTTCTATCTCGGCGACATGGAACTGAAAGAGACAGTGGCAGGGCGCGAGAGCCATTTTGTCGATCTCAGCCGGGTTCCAGGCGGTGACGACGAGACGCCGCGAAAAGGGATTGCGCCGGATTTCGTCGATGAGCCAGGCGATCTGGTCGATCGTCTCCCCGCCCGGCGCCGGCCAGGCGCGCCACTGGCTGCCGTAGACGGGTCCGAGATCGCCGTTTTCATCCGCCCATTCGTCCCAGATGGTGACGCCGTTCTCCTTGAGATAGCGGATATTGGTGTCGCCCTTCAGGAACCACAGCAATTCATGAATCACCGACTTCAGATGCACCCGCTTCGTCGTGACGAGCGGGAAGCCCGCCGAAAGATCGAAGCGCATCTGGTGGCCGAAAACGGAGAGCGTGCCCGTCCCGGTACGGTCCTCCTTGCGGACGCCTTCGCGCAGGATTTTGTCGATGAGGTCGAGATATTGGCGCATGTTTCAGGCGGCAGGCGAGGGGTGGGGCGACTTCCGTAGCACTGAGAATAGCCCTCTCCAATCCCGGCGGTCCGATTTCCTGCGTTTCGCCTTTGCGGCCGAGCTTTCCCCTTCCTATATCTCTTTCCCGAGGGGGAGCGACGCTCCCCGCGAAAGGGGAAAGCACATGTTGCGGTTTCTTGCGCAAAAGCGCGGATCGCTGATTTCACTGGTTCTTGCGGCGCTGCTGGCGCTCGCGCCGGCGATCGCCGAGGCGCGCATGGGCGGGGGCGGGAGCTTCGGCTCGCGCGGTTCGCGCACCTGGTCGGCCCCGCCCTCGACCCGCACCGCGCCGGGAATGGCTTCGCCCTTCGAGCGCAGCGATACGCCGCGTTCGGGTTTCGGCATGAATCAGCCGGGCTACAACCCGTCTTATGGCGGCTCGTCCTTCGGGCGCGGACTGATGGGCGGCCTCGCCGGCGGCCTGCTCGGCGCGGGCCTTTTCGGCCTGCTGACGGGGCAGGGCTTTTTCGGCGGCATGGGCGGATTCATGTCGATCATCGGTCTGCTGATGCAGATCGCCCTGATCGTCTTCCTGGCGAAGCTGGCTTTCGCCTGGTGGCAGCGCCGCAATGCGCCGGCCGGCGTCGGTCCGCAGGGCTCGACCTTCAATTTTGGCGGCGGCGCGCCCTTTGGCGGCCGTCCGGCGGGCGGTCTCGGCGCGGGTCCGACGGGATTCGGCGGCGCGGCGCCTCAGCGTCCGCGTGCGCAGCCGATTCAGGTCGCGGCCGGCGACTTCAACGCCTTCGAGCGTCTGCTCGGCGCCTCGCAGGCGGCCTATAGCCGCGAGGATCTCGACGCGCTGCGCGCCATGGCGACGCCGGAAATGATCCGCCATTTCGACGAGGAGCTCGAGAGCAACCGCCGCAAGGGGGTCGTCAACCGCGTCACCGACGTGAAGCTCCTTCAGGGCGATCTGTCGGAGGCGTGGCGCGAGGGTGGGGACGAATATGCGTCCGTCGCCATGCGCTTCTCGCTGAACGACGTCATGGAGGACCGCGCCACCGGCAAGCCCGCCCCGGGTTCGCAAGGCGCGACGCAGGCGACCGAGGTCTGGACCTTCCGCCGCCCGGCGGGCGCGAGCCCCGAGGCGTGGAAGCTCTCCGCGATCCAGCAGGCGGCGTAACGCGAAGCCTGATATTGAAAGGCGCTCCCGCTGCGAGGCGGGGGCGCCTTTTTTGTTGGTCTGGCGATCAGGCGAGCAGCGCTTGCGGCGGAAGCCGCCAATCCCTTTACGGGGAGGGGTTGCTCACGCCCGGCATTCGCCCGGTTGCATGACGAGCCGAGTCGAAGTTGACACGCCCTCAGGACTCCCTCCCCATCGACGCCGTGCTGCCAGACATTCAGTCGGCGCTGGCGGAATCCTCAAATCTCGTCATCGTCGCGCCGCCCGGCGCCGGCAAGACGACGCGCGTTCCGCTGGCGCTGATCAGCGCCGACTGGACGAAGGGCGGGAAGCTCATATTGCTGGAGCCGCGCCGCCTCGCCGCTCGCGCCGCCGCGAACCGCATGGCGGCGACGCTTGGCGAGCAGGTGGGCGAGACCGTCGGCCTGCGTATGCGCCTCGACTCCAAAATCTCGGCGAAGACGCGGATCGAAGTCGTCACCGAAGGCGTCTTCGCGCGGATGATTTTGGACGATCCGGCGCTCGAAGGCGTCGCCGCCGTCCTTTTCGACGAATATCACGAGCGCTCGCTCGACGCCGATCTGGGGCTCGCTCTGGCGCTCGACGCGCAATCCGGCCTGCGCGACGATCTGCGGCTCGTCGCCATGTCGGCGACGCTCGACGGGGCGCGCATCTCGGCGCTGATGAGCGACGCCCCGACGATCGTGTCAGAGGGCCGCGCCTTCGACGTTGAGACGCGTTATCTCGGCCGCGACGCCAATGAGCGCATCGAGGAGGCGACGACCCGCGCAATCCTGCGCGCCTTGCGCGAAGAGCCCGGCTCCGTGCTGGCGTTTCTGCCCGGGCAGGGGGAAATCATGCGCGTCGCCTCGCGGCTGGAAGAGGCGCGGCTCGAAGGCGTGGACGTCGCGCCCCTCTATGGCGCGCTCGACAAGGGCGAGCAGGATCGCGCGATCTCGCCAGCGCCCCGGGGGCGTCGAAAGGTCGTGCTGGCGACGTCCATCGCGGAGACGTCGCTCACCATCGAAGGCGTGCGCGTCGTGGTCGATTGCGGCCTCTCGCGCGTGCAGCTTTACGAGCCGGACCTCGGCCTGTCGCGATTGGAGACCGTGCGCTCGGCGCGGGCCAGCGTCGATCAGCGCCGCGGCCGCGCGGGGCGCACCGAGCCCGGCGTCTGCTACCGGCTTTGGGACGAGCCGCAAACGGCGTCGCTGCCGGCCTTTGCAAGTCCTGAAATACTCGCGGCGGATCTCTCCAGCCTCGCCCTCGATCTCGCCGCCTGGGGCGTGAGCGATCCGCTTCAATTGAAATGGCTCGACGCGCCGCCGGCGCCGGCCTGGAACGAAGCGGTCGCGCTCGATCGCGATCTCGGCGCGCTCGACGAAGATGGGCGGCTCACGGAACAGGGCAGGGCGCTGCGCGCCTTGCCGCTGCCGCCGCGCCTCGCCCGTATGGTGCTGGAGGCCGCGCGTCACAGCGAAGCTGAGCGGGCGGCGGAGCTCGCCATGTTGCTTTCTGAACGCGGACTCGGAGGAAATGACGCCGACCTCTCGCATCGGCTGGATCGGTTGCAGGGCGACGGCTCCAAGCGCGCGCGGGACGCCAAAAGGTTGGCGGCGAATTGGGCGCGGCTGGCGAAGGCGGCGGCGCGCGCGCGCGATCCCAAGCCGCTTTCCGACGGCGCCCTCATCGCGCTCGCTTATCCCGACCGTCTCGCCAAGTCGCGCGGAGCGAAGGGCGATTTTCTGATGGCGAATGGCCGCGCCGCGAGCTTGCCGGTCGAAGCCCCGCTGTCGCGCGCGCCTTTCCTCGCCGTCGCGGAGCTCACCGGCCGCGCGGCTCAGGCGCGCATTCTCGCGGCCTGCGCGCTCAAGGCCGAAGAATTGGAAGAGATCGCCGGCGCGCGCATCGAAGCGCGCGACGAGACGGTCTTCGACCCTGCGAGCGCAAGCCTTCGGCGCCGGCGGTTCCGCCGCCTCGGCGCGATCCGCTTGAGCGAGCAGAACCTTTCCGTCGAGCCGAATGAAGAAAGCGCCGCCGCCCTGGCGCGCGGGCTCGCGAGCCTTGGCGTCTCGCGCCTGCCATGGACGAAGACGCAGGCGCAATTGCGAGATCGCGTTGCGTTTCTGCGCAAGGCCGAGGGCGAGGAATGGCCCGATCTCTCCGACGCGGTTTTGGCGCAAAGCGTCGAAGAATGGCTCGCGCCCTGCGTCATCGGCCGCGTGTCGTTGAACGACATCAGCTCGAACGACCTTGATGCGGCGCTCGCTTCCCTCTTGCCTTATGACCTGATGCGCCGCCTCGACGCCGAGGCGCCGTCGCATTTCGAGACGCCGGCCGGCTCGCGCCACGCGCTGGATTACGATGCGCCCAACGGGCCGCTTCTCTCCGTGCGCGTGCAAGAGCTTTACGGGCTGTCGCGGCATCCGACCCTCGCGCGCGGCCGCGTGCCGCTGACGCTGGAGCTGCTCTCGCCCGCGCACCGGCCGATTCAGACAACCCGTGATCTGCCGAGCTTCTGGGCGGGTTCATGGAACGATGTGAAAAAGGAAATGAAAGGCCGTTACCCGCGCCATGTCTGGCCGGACGATCCGGCCGGCGCCGCGCCGACCACGCGGGCGAAGCCGCGCGCCTGACGCGTCCGCAAATAGCGGGTTTCGCCTATCGCATTAAGCCGGAGGCAAATATTCAGCCTGAGGATAGAAGGCGATTATCCCGGGACGCTTGGCGTCCCGCTCCACAGTCATGAGGCCGGCGTCATGTTCGGGACGCTCCGTTTCGCGGTTTTCGCCTTCGTCGTCTGCATCGTCGTGGCGAAGCTCCTTTCGGGCGGCGCGCATCTCGATCCGCGGTTGACGGCCTTCCGGGCCGGCGCAAGCGGAGCGGCGCCGGCGCAAGCCATTGCGGTCCCGGCTGCGCCGATGCGGGCGGTCCTGCCTGTCAGGCGGGACGAAGTCCGCATCGCGGCCGATCGGGTCGGGCAGTATTCAACCGATGTGGAGGTGAACGGGGCGCGCCTTTATCGGATGATGGTCGACACCGGCGCGACGCTCGTGGCGCTTTCCTATGAGGACGCTGCGGCGGCGGGCCTCTATCCCGCGCCTGCCGATTACAAATATCAGGTCAACACCGCGAATGGCGTCGCTCACGTCGCGCGCGTGCGTCTCAACGACGTGCGGATCGGCAATATCGTCGTCCATGACGTGGACGCCGTCGTCGGCGAACGGGGCGCGCTTTCGGGCAGCCTGCTCGGCATGACCTTTCTCTCGAAGCTTCAGAAATTCTCGATCGAGTCCGGCGCGCTCGTGTTGCAGCAGTAGTTATTCGGCGGCGTTTTCGGCCAGCTGCGGGGCGCTCGCCGCCGCCGCGAGTTCCGCGTCTCTCTGCTTGTCGTCCTGGACGCTCCAGGCCTTCCGCGCGTGCCAGCGAATCTTGTCGCTGAAATCTTCCTTGAGGACGCTCAGCGCCCACAGGATCGGCAGCGCGAGCAAAGCGACAATCCAATGGCCGTGAAGAAGCAATAATATCGCCACGACGACGGCGGCGGCGGCCGCTACGTACACCTGCGTATTCAGCCAAACGAAGCGTTGCGCGCTGTCCATCTCCTCCCTGTCGGGCGCGTCGAGCTTGTTCATCGCATATTGCGCTCGGGCGAGTTCGCGCGGCTCGTCGCCTTTCAAAATCTGAGGCGTCTCCGACTGGTCGGGGGGCGCGATCGTCTTGAATCTGTCTCCTGTCTGCGCCGCCGCGACCGACCCGTCGGGCATCTCCACCTCTGCGGCGCCGAGCGCGAGCGGCGCGTAATCGTCGCAGCCGTCGACCAGCCGCTCGACCACCGTATGGTGCACCTTGGGCCTGCAATAGGAGTGGCCGTTCATGTCCCGGTCGACGACGCTGCGCGGCGCATAGCGGTACAAGACGGCGACGCCGGAACGCGAGTCGTGGAGGGGACCGAAGGCGGTGGCGACGCTCTTGAAGCCCTCCACCGTTTTGTCGCGATATGCGAGCTTGGCGCTCGTGACGCCGTCAGCCGCCTTCTCGGCCTCGCCGATCATCCATGTCAGCGGGCAGTGCGCGGTCATGTCGTCGGGATAGCCGCCGCCCACATCCGAATGCACGCCGGCGAACCAGACTTCATCGACCCTAAGCGGCTTCTTTTTTTCCTGCGCCGTGGGGGCGCGGACAGCCTTATGCTCATCGAGGTCGTCCTGCTGCAGCGAGACCCTGATCGGGTGAAAGGTGCGCCGCTCGTCGTCGAGCGACAGGGCCTGACGGACGCATCGCACATTGCTCGAAATCGAGTGATCGCCGCCGAATTTGATCGGTATCGTCAGAAAGTGAACGAGATCGCGCAACTCCTCGATCGGCACCCCATAGGCCTCGACCGTGTCAAAGAGGCCGACGAACTGGATCGGAACGTCGTTCGGCCCGCGCTCCTTGGCGGCGGCCTTGATGTCCGCATAGGACGGCTGACGCCTCGCTCGCTTCCAATGGGCGAGAAGGAAGTCTCTCGGTTTGCGAACGCCAAGCCACACCCAGAGATTGGTGTCGCGCGACCGGTCCTTGGCGCAGAAGGATCGCCAGTAGTCGTCGGAGTGACGCTCCATTTCCAGATGGGATACGCGCCGTCCGTCGATGCTTGTGGGCAACAGCCCTTCCTTCGCGATCAGATCGACGAGCATGCGGACTGTGAAAGCGCCGCGGCTGAAGCCGAACATGTAGATGGCGTCGCCGGGCTCCCAGTTCCAGGACAAAAAACGGTGGAGCTTGCGCACATTGGACGGCACGCCCCAGCCCGTTGCGCCGTCGATCATCGCAAGAGGCTTGAAGCCCTGCGTGCCCACGCCCGGGATGTAATAGACAAGCTGCTTTTTGCTGGTCCGGTCCAGGGACGAGCAAAGGCGGTAGATGTTGGAAAGCTGGTAAAGCAGGCCGTTGCCGGTCCCGTCGGCGAGGAGAATGATTTTCTTGCCCATATCCGTCCGATCCAAAAAAGATATTCTCTATATCGAGATAGAGTTTACGACCGAGCTGGGTTGGCTGCAAGGCGCAAGCCTCGGTCGCGGCGGCGCGGCGGGGGCGCGGGAGGAAATTTGGCTCTCTCTCCCGGAAGGTGTAAACGGGGCGCCGAGAAATCGCCGCAAGGACCGCCATGCTTCCCACGCCCGTTTCCAGCCTCACGCCCAACACATTCGAATATGAGCAGACGCCGCTCGTGAAGCCTACGGGCTTCCGCGAATATGACGCGCGCTGGCTGTTCGGGCCCGAACTCAACCTGATGGGGGTGCAGGCGCTGGGCATGGGGCTCGGCACGCTGATCCACGAAATGGGCGTCGCGCCCGACATCGTCACCGGCCACGACTACCGCTCCTATTCCGCCTCCATCAAGCTCGCGCTGATCGCCGGGCTCATGGCCTCCGGCGTGCGCGTGCGCGACATCGGCCTGGCGCTGTCGCCCATGGCTTATTTCGCGCAGTTCGAGCTCGACGCGCCGGCGGTCGCCATGGTCACCGCCTCGCATAATGACAATGGCTGGACGGGCGTGAAGATGGGCGCGCAACGGCCCGTCACTTTCGGGCCCGACGAGATGACGCGCCTGAAGCAGATCGTCCTCTCCGGAAAATTTCGCGAAGCTGGCGGCGGCTCCTATCGCTTCGTCAAGGATTTTGGCGCGCGCTACCTCGACGATCTGACCCGCCGACCGAGCTTTGCGCGCAAGATGAAGGTCGTCGCCGCCTGCGGCAACGGCACCGCCGGCGCCTTCGCGCCGCAGATGCTGGAGCGGCTCGGTTGCGAGGTGATCCCGCTCGACGTCGCGCCCGATTACAATTTTCCGCGCTACAATCCCAACCCCGAAGATCTGGAGATGCTGCACGCCATCGCGCATAAGGTGCGCGAGACGGGCGCGGATGTCGGGCTCGGCTTCGACGGCGACGGCGACCGCTGCGGCGTCGTGGACAATCATGGCGAGGAGATTTTCGCCGACAAGATCGGCGTCATGCTGGCGCGCGATCTCTCCAAAGTTTATCCGGGCGCGAAATTCGTCGTGGACGTGAAGTCCACCGGCCTCTTCGCCACCGATCCCGAACTCGTCTCGCGCGGCGTGCATACGGAATATTGGAAGACCGGCCATTCCTACATCAAGCGGCGCGTCAATGATCTCAGCGCGCTTGCGGGCTTCGAAAAGTCCGGCCATTTCTTCTTCAACGCGCCGATCGGGCGCGGCTATGACGACGGCCTGCTGACGGCGGTGCATATTCTGGAGATGCTCGACCGCAATCCGCGAAAGAGCATGTCCGACCTCTATGACGATCTGCCCAAGACCTGGGGGTCGCCGACCATGTCGCCGCATTGCGACGACGAGAAGAAATATGAGGTGGTCAAGAAGGTCACGGCGCGCATCGAGGGCATGAAAGCGCGCGGCGAACGACTGCTCGGCCAGCCGATCCGCGACGTCGTGACCGTCAACGGCGTGCGCGTGACCGTCGAGGACGGAACCTGGGGACTGGTGCGCGCCTCGTCCAACAAGCCTGAGCTGGTGGTCGTCGTCGAAAGCCCCGTTTCCGAGGCGCGGCTGCGTGAAATGTTCGCCGCCATCGATGGGATATTGAGAGAGAACCCCGAAGTCGGCGCCTATAATCAGACGATCTGAATCAAAAACGCCGGCGCTTCTGCGCCGGCGTTTTGCAAATCAGGCGTTTCCGCTTAGGGCGTCGAATTGCAGTTCGTGCCCGAGGTCATGTAATATTGGATATGGCTCGGGACGTAAGTGTTGCGCACCGGCGCATAGCTCGTGCGCTGCATCGACCAGGTTGGCGGCGAATTCCATTTGAAAAGTTCGAAGTGCACGCCGGGCGAATAATTGTAGATGACGTCGGCGACAATGATCGGGCCCACCGTCGGATTGACGCCATTGGCAGCCTGCTGCACATAGCTGGACGGAATCGTCGTCGCCGAAACGGGGGCGGCGTTCGACGGAACGAGCGCCGGGTCGCAGCGACGCGCCGTCGCGCCGTTGCGGGTGACGGTCCAGCTCGTCTTCGCCTGCCATGTGTTGGCCGAAGGGGAGGTGATGTTGATCTCCGAGATCGCCATCTTCAAGGCTGTAGAGGTCGCGGGCAGCCCCATGAGCGTATTGGCTGCGGAGAAAATGGAGCTGATATCCGCCTCGCTGAGACCGGCCTGTCCCTTCGCGCACTTCGTCGCCGAGGTGCCGGCGGCGGGATTGGGACAATCGAGCTTCTGCGCGGTCAAATCCGCGAGCGTATGCGCAACGAGATCGAGCCGCTGCGCCGTGCGCATGCCGCGCGAGAGCTCGACGAGACCCATATAGATCACCAGCATGAGCGGCAGGATCAGCCCGAATTCGACCGCGGCGATGCCGGATTCGTTCCGGAGCAGTCGCTTGAGGCGCAGCCGGCGTCGCTTGATCAATTTCCTGGCTCCACGCGGAAGGCGGCAATGCCCATGAGCATATAGCTCCATGCGCCGTTATATTTCGTTTGGCCGTTGCGCGTCTGGCTGAAGGTCTGGCCCTTGAGGGCGCTGCCGCCCAGCAGGCCCGAAATAACGTTCATCGGATAGACGATCCGCACGATGGCGATCTGGCCAGGCGCGGGCATCGAGATCGCTTGGGTCTGGTTGGGCGGGTTGGTGTAAAAGCCGCTATCGGTGGTCGCCGCCGACCAGGTCGCCGGACTGTCGATCGCCACGAGAATCTTCGAGCAGTCGAAAATGGTCGACAACGTGCCTTGCTTCACCGTGCCGGACGACTGCCATGTGCAGACATTGTTGTTGACGAACTGCTTGTAGGTCAGACCGGCGGTGGTGCTGTGAGTCAGCACGGCGCGGCTCGCGGTCTCGGTCGCCATCTGAAGTTGCGCCGTGCGGAAATAGACCGTGCCGGTTTCGAAAATCGCGCCGATGAGACCGAGAAACGGCACTGCAATCATTGCGAACTCGATCGCCGTCGTTCCCCTTGCGTCGGAAAGAAAACCTCTCCGGGGGCGTTTCGTCGCAAGCAGCGAAGGCCGTTTGATGAAACGATTGGCGGCTGTCATGTTCACACCTGAAGCGCTCAGGACGGAGCAAAAGGCTCCGCCCTCGCATTTCAGCGATAAACTGACGCCAAAGGGTTGCCGGGGCGTTACCAATCTATCCGACACCGCTGCGCTGCTGAGTGGCATCGCGACTCTTGGTTACCGCAATCGAGAGACCTTTAGCGACGCGAAGAGGTGGCCGCGCTGTCGTGCGACTTCACCGCCTCGATCACGCTGTTCATATAAGCGACGTCGTCGGCGAGATCGACGGTCTTGGCGCAGTTCGGCGCGCAGGACAGGGATTCGCGGTGCATGCCGCGCTGAACCACCACCTTGTCCAGAACGGGGACGACGGTGACCGTCGATTCGCCGACCTGTGCGCCGGATTTATCGAGCACAATGAGGTTGGTCGTGCCGAAGCTCTTCCCGGTGATCACCATCAATTGGCTGTTTTTCAGCATGGTGACGTCGGCGATCAGCGGATTGCCGATCACGAGGGTCGAGGCCCCCTGCGGGATCTTCACGATGCGGGCATAATCGATATCCACGCGAATGGCGCGCTCATTCGCCGACGCTTCGCGGACGGTGGCTTGCAGGCCGGCGACGCCAAAGGCCAGAAGCAGGGCCCCGCGGAAGAGAGTCGTAACAAAGGTCATGCGGCTCACCATGAAGCGCTGTCTTTTGGCGCCAACTCGCGACGGGGTCGGGCAGTCCGCGTCCGCTCGCGAGATGGCAGCGTGGTCGCTTTCGCCGCCAGACTTGAGAATCATGTGGAAAGTCTCGCAGCGACGCTTGAGCGGAATAAAGCAGCTAATGGTGAACGATTGATAAAAGATATTTGATTCAAATTTCAGCCAACGCGGGTTGAGTGTGCCGGAAATATCGGCGTTCAAAGGCGAATTCGATTTCTCACGAGCGACGGCGGGAGAAGAAGAACCCTTTGCGGTCATCTATCGAGGGTTGAGTTTGTGCGGAAACGAATCATCGCGCGGAAGAATCGAGCGATTTGTCGCCGGCGTGATCAACGAACTTGAAAGATTCGATCGCTACCTTTCGATCATTCGAACGGGCCCCAACTTGGAGCCGGGCCCGACGAATGGTAAAACCTCAGTTCGGAGCAGAACTATGAATAAGATCTTCGCGCGTTTCATGAAGGACGAATCGGGCGCCACTGCAATCGAATATGGCTTGATCGCTTCGCTCATCGGCGTCGCCATCATCGCCGGCGTCCGGATCCTCGGCACCAGCCTGTCGGCCACCTTCAGTGCGGTTTCGAGCAACCTCACCACTCAGTGATTGATTTGATCGCGTCGGAAACGCATCAGCGGCCCCGGAGACGGGGCCGCTGATTGTTTGATGACGCCGAGGCGCCCGGCCCCGCTTGACGGCCGGTTAATGATTGGATTTTACGCTCCCGAATTCGCGCCCCCCAGGCGCGGACGGCGTCAACCGGGATGGTTCCCATGATCGAGGCCATGGCGTTCATCGTCTTTCCGACATTGATGTTCTTCGCCGCCTTCTCGGACCTCTTCACGATGACGATCCCGAACAGGGTGTCATACATCCTGATTTTCGTCTATTTTTCACTCGCGGCCTATCTGCCTTTGCCTTGGGACACGCTGGTGATGCATGTCTCCTGCGGGCTCGCCGTGCTGGCGTTGACTTTCGCGATGTTCCAGTTCGGATGGGTCGGCGGCGGCGACGCCAAGCTCGCTTCCGCGACAGCGCTTTGGCTGGGTTGGGAGAATCTGCTGGATTACGGTCTCGTGGCGTCGCTGGCCGGGGGCGTTCTTACCGTCGTCATTATGATGATGCGCTGGAACGATCTGCCTTCGCGTCTGCTTTCGTTCGATTTCATCGCGAGGCTCGCGGAAAAGACAAATGGCGTTCCGTATGGGATCGCGCTCGCGGTCGGCGGCCTCCTGATCTACCCCCAGTCGCTGCTCTGGTTCAGACTCTCCGGGGTTTGACGGTTCCGCCTTCCTTCGCCGGCGCGGAATCACGGATCGCCCAAAGCCGCTTTCAGCACAAATTTCTTAAAGACGGCGCCTGGCGGATTAATTCGCCGAAGCGCGGCTGAGGCGTGGCGATTCCCCGTAGTTTCAGAGCTTTACTGTGCAATTTCGAGCCTACTGAATATCTACGACTTGTAAGATCTGATTAACCCTAATTTGACGTTTATCCGCTTGAATTGTGTCCAACCTCGATTTGGCGAGGCGTTGGATACCGCACGATGAACAAGGCACAAATCGCAGTTCTCGCAGTCGCAGTCGCCGCAGGCGGCGCCGCGTTCATGATGATGAACGGCTCGAGCCCGCCGCCGCCAGTTCAGATCGTTGCGCCGACGCCCGCGAATGTCGATCAAGTGCTGGTTGCGACGCGCGATCTGCCTTACGGCACGGAAATCGCCGACGCCGACGCCAATTGGGTGGATTGGCCGAAGAACGCCGTTCCCGTCGGCGCGCTCTCCAAGACCGAAAACCCGAACGCCAAGGAAGACCTCAAATCTTCCTACGTGCGCATCCCCATCTCGAGCGGCGAGCCGATCCACAAGGACCGCCTGATCAAGGGCGTCACCGCCGGCCTCATGTCGACGATGTTGTCGCCCGGCAAGCGCGCCATCGCGGTCGATGTGACGCTGAACAATACGGCGGGCGGCTTCATCCTGCCCAACGACCGCGTCGACGTGATCCGGACGTATCGCGACCCTGAAGCGTCGAAGGATCTCGGCCACGAGGTCTATAATTCCGAGGTTGTGCTTGCGAATGTGCGCGTGCTGGCCATGGGCCAGACGGTCGAAAAGAAAGGCGCCGAGCCCGTGGTCACGGGGTCGACGGCGACGCTCGAACTCGACCCGCGCCAGGCCGAACTCGTCGTGCTCGCCCAGCGCACCGGCCAGCTTGTTCTTTCGCTGCGCCCGATCACCGACGCGATCGTAAAGGACGCGTCCGCCGAGGCGCCGACCGGTTCCGATGAAGACGATACGCTGACCGTCGTGCGGCACGGCGTCTCCGCCAACATGCGAATGAAGTGAGCGCCTCGATGACGTCCTCAAATTCCGAAACCACTAATTTGCGAGGAGCGCCGCATATGAGCCGCTTGATGCAGAATCTGGTCGGCGCCGCGGTGGCGACGGTCGCGGTCACGGTGGCGAGCGCTCCCGCGCCGGCATTCGCGCAGGGCCCTTATCCCGGCGGCATCGAAGCGGACTCAAGCGCGATGCTGGCGCGCCGCATCTCGATGGGCGTCGGTAAATCCATGATCGTCGATCTGCCGCGCGACGTGGCCGAAATCGTTGTCGGCAATCCCAAGATCGCGGACGCCGTCGTCAGAACGCCGCGCAAGATCTATGTGATAGGCGAGGAAGCCGGGCAGACGACGATCATTGGCCTCGACGCCAGCGGCAGGCAGGTCGCCAATCTCGAAATCAGCATTGGCCGCGACGTCGGCGAATTGATGCCGCTGTTGAAGGCGGCTCTGCCGAAATCAAATATCGTCGCGCGGACAGTGAACGACATCATCATTCTGACCGGCGACGTCGGCTCCGGCGGCGAAGCGCAGCGGGCCGTGGACATCGCGAAGGGCTTCGCCTCTCGCGCAGCGCGCAGCGGCGGCAGCGGGACGAGCGCGCAGCCGACCTCTGTGCCCGGCGGCGTCGGCGGCTCTGCGGACGGCAACGTCATCAACGCCATGACGATCCGCGGCGAAGAGCAGGTGATGCTGAAGGTCACCGTCGCCGAGGTCGAGCGCAAGGTCATCAAGCAGCTCGGCTTCTCGGCCCAATCGGGCGGCGACACGCTCCTTAGCGGCGGCTGGGGCAAGTTCATCTCCGAGAACCCCTTCGCGGTCAACCCGATCGTGTCGAACACCGCGTTGATCATCAACGGGCCGAACGACACGCGCGCGACCTTGAAGGCGTTCGAGCGCTATGGCGTGACGCGCATTCTCGCCGAACCCACGGTCACCGCGATTTCCGGCGAACAGGCGAAGATGCTGGTCGGCGGCGAAATCGCCGTGCCGGGATCCGGCGCCTGTACGGTCTCGACCGGCGGCTTCCAGCCCGTCTGTACGCCCGGCATCGTGTTCAAGCCCTACGGCGTATCTCTTAACTTTATTCCGGTCGTCCTCTCGGAAGGCCGTATCTCCCTGCGCCTCGCGACGGAGGTGACCGAAGTCGACGTTCAGAACAGCTTCACCTACGCCAACGTGACCGTTCCGGGCTTCAAGACCCGCAAGAACGAAACGACCGTCGAGCTGCCGTCCGGCGGTTCGATCGCGACGGAGGGTCTGCTCACGCAGAAATCCGCGCAGGCGATCACCGGCGTTCCCGGCCTTCTGAACCTGCCGATTCTCGGCGCGCTCTTCCGCTCCCGCGACTATCTGCGCAATGAGACCGAGCTGCTCGTCGTCGTGACGCCCTACATCGCTCGCGCGCTCACCCAGCAGGAAGTCGCCAGGCCCGACGACAATCTCGCCGACGCCAGCGACCCGCAAGGCTGGCTGCTCGGCCGCGTCAACCGGATTTATTCGACGCGCAGCAATCCGCAGATGATGCAGAACTTCAAGGGCCGCATCGGCTTCATTCACGACTAAGGCGCGACGGCCGCGAGGGATCACGACAATGTCCATCGATATCGAAATCGCGAAGACGCCGAGCGGCTTCGCACGCGGAACGAAGCGGCGCGACGCGCTTCGCGCCGGCAGAGTCCTCGCCCTGCTTCTGGCGGCGCCGCTCGGCGCCTGCGGGGTGCAGCGCACGCTGCCGCCGCCGACGACGCCCTATGACTATCATGACCGGCATCCGGTGGTTCTGAGCGACTCGCCGCAGGTCCTTGACATTTTCCCGGCCGCGCATCGGGGTCATATCGATCCGGAAACGATGGGCCGCATCCGCGAATTCATGGCCCGCTATCGGGAGTTCGGGCACGGTCAGGTGTCGATGCTGACGCCGGTGGGAAGTCCGGCGGCGCAGGCGACCGCGGCCGACGCCGGCGCCGTGCGTCACGCGCTCGCTTCGGCGGGACTCGGCGGGAACATCCTGGTCGGCACATATCCGGTCACCGATCCGCGGCTCGCCGCGCCGATCCGTCTCTCTTTTCAGTCGATCAAGGCCAAGGTCGCCGATCGCTGCGGCGAGTGGCCGCGCGACCTCGCCTCCGGCACGTCGGTCGACGGCTGGCAGAACGAGACCTACTGGAATTTTGGCTGCGCGTCGCAGGCGACGCTCTCCGCACAGGTCGCCGATCCGCGCGATCTCGCCAATCCGCGAGGCGAAACAGCGTCGGATATCGAAACGCGCATGCGCAGCATCAACAAGATGCGTCGCGGCGAGGATCCGAGCACGGTATGGCGTCTCAAGGCGACCGACATCAGCAGCGTGGGTGGGGGCTCGTAATGTCAGATACAGCAATCGAGCGCGCGTCGCGTAACGACGCCGCGAACCAGATCGCCCCGGTTCCGCGCATTTCGATCCAGGCCTTCTGCGAATCGCAGGATGTCGCCAATGTGATCGAAAGCGCGGCGACGGACCGCCGTATGAGCAAAACCCATGTGAAAGTGCATATGGGCGGCTTGCCGGCGGCGATCGAGGCCTATCGCACGGCGCCGACGCCGAACCTGATCGTGCTGGAAACCTACGCCGATCGCGCTACGCTGCTGGATCAGCTCGACGGCCTCGCCGAGTTCTGCGACGCCGGCACCAAGGTGATGGTCGTCGGGCATGAAAACGACATCGCGCTCTATCGCGAATTGACGTCGCGCGGCGTGAGCGACTATGTCGTCGCGCCGATCGAGGTGCTGAGCTTCATTTCGCAGGTGTCGCATCTCTATAACGGCCCGACGTCCGACGTGCTCGGCCGCACGATCGCGATCGTCGGCGCCAAGGGCGGCGTCGGCTCCTCGACCATCGCGCATAATCTCGCCTGGTCGATTTCCCGGCTTCTCGAATATCAGACGGTCATCGTCGATCTCGATCTTCCCTTCGGGACCGCGGGCCTGGATTTTAATCAGGACCCGCCGCAAGGCGTCGCGGACGCCGTGTTCTCGCCCGAGCGCCTGGATACGGCTTTCGTCGATCGCCTGCTGTCGAAATGCAGCGACACGCTCAGCATTCTCGCCGCGCCGGCGACGGTCGATCGTCTCTACGACCTGCCGGAGCAGGCCTTCGACGCGACGCTCGACATTCTGCGTTCGACGACTCCGTGCTCCATCCTCGATGTGCCGCATCAATGGTCTGGATGGACGAAGCGCGTGCTCGTGGCCGCCGACGAGGTGGTGATCGTGTCCGCTCCGGACCTCGCCAATCTGCGCAACACCAAGACGATCATAGATTCGCTTCGCACGACGCGGGTCAACGATCATCCGCCGCGCGTGATCCTCAACATGGTCGGCGTTCCGCGCCGCCCCGAGATTTCCCTTTCCGAATTCGCGAAGGCGATCGAGATCGAACCCTTCGGCGTGGTGCCCTTCGAGCCCAAACTCTTCGGCACGGCGGCGAATAACGGTCAAATGCTCGCGGAAGTCGAGGCGGGGTCGAAGATCGTCGAGACGCTTGACGATATTGGTCGTCTGTTGATGGGGCGCGGCGCGGCGCGGCGCGCGAAGAAGACGCTTCTCTCGCCACTGCTCGAAAAGCTGGCCGCGCGCAAAAAGGCGAGCTGACAGTTCCTGAGATGACGCACAGGTAACGCAAAGGTATTCGGCAATGTTCGGAAAGCGTACGAATGTCGGCGACGCGGCGGCCCGTCCGCGGGGACCCGCCGCCGCTCCCGCAGCGGCGGTCAAACCCCAATTGCCATTGCCCGCCGCGCCGATGGAGACGTCTTCCGCGCAATCGGCTCCGCCCGAGCAGAAGAAGTCGGAAGAATATTACATCACCAAAAGCGTCATCTTCGGCGCCCTGATCGAGGCCATCGACCTCGCGCAGCTCTCCAAGCTCGATCCCGAGAACGCGCGCGAGGAAATCCGAGACATCGTCAACGAAATCATCGCGATTAAAAATGTCGTGATGTCGATCGCCGAGCAGGAGGAGCTGCTCGACGACATCTGCAACGACGTGCTCGGCTACGGGCCGCTCGAACCGTTGCTCGCCCGCGACGATATCGCCGACATCATGGTCAACGGCGCCTTCAAGACCTACATCGAAGTTGGTGGAAAAATTCAGCTCACGAATATTCGCTTCCGCGACAATTCACAGCTCATGAACATCTGCCAGCGCATCGTCTCCCAGGTCGGCCGCCGCGTCGACGACGCCTCCCCGATCTGCGACGCGCGTCTGCTCGACGGCTCCCGCGTCAACGTCATCGCGCCGCCGCTCGCGATCGACGGACCTGCGCTCACCATTCGTAAGTTCAAGAAAGACAAGCTCACTCTGGATCAGCTCATCCGCTTCGGCGCGATTTCGCCCGAAGGCGGCGAGGTGCTCAAGATTATCGGCCGCGTGCGCTGCAACGTGCTGATCTCGGGCGGCACGGGCTCGGGCAAGACGACGCTTCTCAACTGTATGACCAATTATATCGAGTCGGACGAACGCGTCGTCACCTGCGAGGACGCCGCCGAGCTGCAACTCCAGCAGCCGCACGTCGTGCGCCTGGAAACGCGTCCGCCAAATCTCGAAGGGCAGGGCGCCGTCACCATGCGCGACCTCGTCAAGAACTGTCTGCGTATGCGTCCTGAACGCATCATCGTGGGCGAGGTTCGCGGACCGGAGGCGTTCGATCTGCTGCAGGCGATGAACACCGGCCATGACGGCTCGATGGGCACGCTGCACGCCAACTCTCCGCGCGAAGCCCTGGGACGTCTGGAATCGATGATCACCATGGGCGGATTTTCGCTCCCGGCGAAGACCATCCGCGACATGATCGTCTCGTCGATCGACGTCATCATTCAAGCCGCGCGTTTGCGCGACGGCTCCCGCCGCATCACGCATATCACCGAAGTGATGGGTCTTGAAGGCGACGTCGTCACCATGCAGGATCTCTTCGTTTACGAGATCCTGGGCGAAGACGCCAACGGCAAGATCATTGGCCGCCATCGCTCGACGGGCATAGGCCGTCCGCGTTTCTGGGAGCGGGCGCGTTACTATGGCGACGACGAACGGCTCGCCGCGGCGCTCGACGCGTCGGAAGTGCGGGACGAAGGCTAGCAGCAAACGAGGAGCCAGAATTCATGAATCAGCAGCTCGTCGTTGTCTTGCTGATCGGGATCGCGGTGGCGGGCCTGATGTACGTCCTCGTCTATCCCTATCTTTCCGGAGACATCAAGGCGCAGAAGCGACAGAAAGCGCTGATGGCCGGCGCCTCTGATCGTTCGGTCTCCGCCAGGGGGACCGATCCGACCAAGCGACGCAAGATGATCGCGGACAGCCTGAAGGAAGTCGAAGAGAAGAACAAAAAGAAGAAAGTCGATCTCCAGACGCGCATCACGCAGGCAGGCCTCGCCTGGACCAAGCAAGCTTTTCTGATCGGCTCGGTTCTGTTCGGTCTGCTCCTCGGCTTCTTCGTCTTCGTCGTGAGCCGCGATCCGATCGTCGCCGCCGGCGGCGTCGCCGTCGGCGTTTTCGGCATTCCCAACTGGGCTCTGGCCTTCCTGCGCAAGCGCCGCATCAACAAATTCATCGAGGAGTTCCCGGGAGCGATCGACGTCATCATTCGCGGCGTCAAGGCTGGTCTTCCGGTGGCGGACTGCTTCAGAATGATCGCGAGCGAAGGTCAGGAGCCGGTGCGCGGCGAATTCAGGCGCATTGTCGAATCCCAGACCATCGGCCTCTCGATCGGCGAGGCGGTCGAGCGTTTCGCGGAGCGCGTTCCGGTGGCGGAAGCCTCCTTCTTTTCGATTGTGATCAACATTCAGCAAAAGGCGGGCGGCAATCTCTCCGAGGCTCTCTCGAACCTGTCGCGCGTGCTGCGCGACCGCAAGAAGATGAAGGGCAAGGTCAAGGCGATGTCGTCCGAAGCGAAGTCCTCGGCCGGCATCATCGGCAGCCTTCCCTTCCTCGTCGGCGGCGCGGTCTACCTCACAACGCCCTCCTATATGATGATCCTGTTCACGACCAATATCGGAAAGATCATCATCGCCTGCGGTCTGCTATGGATGGCGATCGGCATCTTCATCATGCGTAAAATGATCAACTTCGACATCTGACGAAAGCTCAGACAGGACTGCGGTTGGGTTGGCGAGGCTGACAAGATGAACGAGATAATCGAGAAATTTACGAGCACGCAATTCGCCGTGAGCGCGCTGACGGCCATCGCCGTCATTGCGACGATCATCACGCTGGCGATGCCGTTGCTGAACACGGATTCGCTCGCCAAGCGGATGAAGAGCGTCTCGAGCGAGCGCGAGCGCATCCGTCAGCGCGAGCGCGCGGCCGCGAAAAGTCAGCAGCCGAGCAAGAGCATTCGTCACGAGTCGAAGGCTTATATGAAGAACATTGTGGAGAAGTTTTCGCTCTCCACCTGGCTGAACACGGAAGACGCGAAAATGAAGCTCGCTTCGGCGGGTTTTCGTGGCCCGCAGGCGGAAATCGCCTTTCTGTTCTTCCGTCTCGTCTCGCCGATCGTCTTCTTTTTCGCCGCGCTCTTTTACGTCTTCTTCCTCGGCGACCCCGAGATGAGCGGCCTGATGCAAATCGCGATCGTGATCGGCGCGACCTATCTCGGCATCAAGGCGCCGGAGATCTTCATCAGCAACACGATCTCGAACCGCCAGATGTCCATGCGGCGCGCCTTTCCGGATGCGCTCGATCTGATGCTGATCTGCGTCGAATCCGGCATGTCGATCGAACATGCCTTCCGCAAGGTTGGTCAGGAGATCGGCGCACAGTCCATCCCGCTCGCCGAGGAGTTCGCCCTCGCGACCGCCGAGCTGTCCTATCTGCCCGATCGCCGCACCGCCTATTCCAATCTCGCGGCGCGCACCGGTCTGGAAGGCGTCAAGCAGATTTCGACAGTGCTCATCCAGGCCGAGAAATACGGCACGCCTCTGGGACAAGCGCTACGAATCACCGCGCAGGAAAGCCGCGACATGCGCATGATGGAGGCTGAAAAGAAGGCCGCGGCGCTCCCGCCGAAACTCACCGTGCCGATGATCGTCTTCTTCCTTCCCGTGCTGATGGTCGTCGTTCTCTCGCCGGCTGCGATCCAGGTCATGCAGACGGCGGGCTAAGAGGAGGGGAGGCGCTCGACAAGTCCGGCGCCTTCGTCCAAGACTAAGGCATGGCCTCGACGATTGCGGACGATATCTGCGCCTGCATCAGTTTCTATTCGCGCCTGCCGGTGCGGCCCGGCGCCGACGGATACGCCATGCCCGACTTTGCGCGCGCGAGCTGGGCGGCGCCGATTGCGGGCGCGGCGATCGGAGGGGTCGGCGCCAGCGCGATTCTCATTGGCGCAATTCTGCATCTTCCTCCGTTTGTCGCCGCCACATGCGCGATCGGCGCATTGGCTTTGTCGACGGGCGCCTTGCACGAAGATGGGCTGGCCGACCTCGCCGACGGTTTCGGCGGCGGCGCGACCCGCGATCAGAAACTCTCGATCATGCGCGACAGCCGCCTTGGCGCCTATGGCGCGCTTGCGCTCTGCCTGACGGCGTTTCTTCGCGTTTTCTCGCTCGCGGCTATTTTGCAGCTTGGACCTTGGCGCGCCATGCTCTCGATTGTCGCGGCGTCAGCTTTGTCGCGGGCCGTGGGGCTCATTCCGCTTCTGACATTGTTTCCTGCGCGCAGCGACGGCGCGGGCGCCTCGGCTCGAACGCCGTCGCCCTCCGCGCTGCGTCGCGCGCTCCTTATTGGAGCCGCCATCGCGCTGACGCCCCTATTGGGCGGCGCGACGCTTGCGCAGACTGTCGTTGCGCAGATGGCGGCGCTCGGCGGGGCGTTGGGCGTCTCGAAGCTCGCGGAGCGGCAGATCGGCGGCTATACCGGGGACGTCCTCGGCGCGGCGCAGCAAGCGGCCGAGATTGGCGTCCTCATCGCTTTGTCGGCGATGTGAGGTCAGGCCGCGTCGGCGTCGCGCATACGCGCCATGGCGCTCGTTACTTCGTCGACCGCGCTCGTCAACACGTCCACGCCGGCGTCCGGCCGGACCGCTTCGAGCGCGAGCCTGCGGCGAAAACTTCGCGCGCCCGGAAGACCGGCGAATAGTCCGAGCATATGGCGCGTGATGTTGGAGAGTTTCTCGCCCTTCGCGAGTTCGCGCTCGATATAGGGGATGAACGCTTCGACCGCCATGAAGGCGTCGGCGAGGCGAGGCGCTTCGTCGAAGAATTCGCGGTCGACGGATAGCAGAAGCGTCGGATCGTGATAGGCGGCGCGGCCGACCATGACTCCGTCCAACGCTTCGAGCTGCGCGCGCATCTCCTCGATTGTCGTCAAGCCGCCATTGATGGCGATGGCCGTCTTTGGAAATGCGCGTTTGAGACGATGGACGAGCGCGTAGTCGAGCGGCGGAACATCTCTGTTCTCTTTGGGCGACAAGCCTTTCAACCAGGCCTTGCGGGCATGGACGAACAAGGCGTCGGCGCCGGCCGCGACACATTGCCCGGCGATGTCGAACAGCGCCTGCTCCGGCTCCTGATCATCGACGCCGATCCGGCATTTGACGGTGACGGGAAGCGATACGGCGTCCTTCATCGCCTTCACGCAATCGGCGACGAGGACGGGGCGCAGCATCAGGCAGGCGCCGAAGGCGCCGTTCTGGACTCGGTCCGACGGACAACCGACATTGAGATTGACCTCGCAATAGCCGAAATCCGCAACGACCTTCGACGCTGTCGCAAGATCGGCCGGTTCGGACCCTCCGAGTTGAAAAGCGACCGGATGCTCGAAGGCGTCGTAGCCCATGAGGCGCGCGCGGTCGCCATGGATGACGGCGCCGGTCGTGAGCATTTCGGTATAGAGCCGCGCCCGCCGCGTCAGCAGCCGATGGAAATATCGGCAGTGACGGTCGGTCCAATCCATCATCGGGGCGACGGAAAATCTGATGTCCTGACTGGTGAGCATTCTGATTTGTTCTCGCCCAAGGGGCCGGTGACGCTGTTCGACGTCATGTCGCTATTTCAATTTTCGAAAGCCGCCAAGCGCAGGAGCGATGCGGTGACGGCATGCGGGACGAGCCCACGCTGCGCGTCCCGCGCTAACTAAGCAATACATTTATGTTATCGGAGGCAACGTCTGTATTCTGGGCAAACGTCTGTATTCTGAGCATATGTAGCCTGGGGCCGGTCGGGGGTCTGTAGCGCGCCGTCGACGAATAAAATCTTGCGCATTGAATACGGCTAAGCTTCAATTTTTCGTCTTAAGCCCTGTTGTATTTGATCTTTTTTGTTCTGCGGCGCTAGCCGCCAGTTGTTTGATTCCGGCCAGAAAAGGTGATAATTTTCAGCAAGCTAACGCTTATTACATGGTAAAGATTACGATGGACGAGGAGATTGCAGCTATTTTCGCAGGTCAGACGGCGGCGATCGCGGTCATTTGCGAATTGCTGATAAAAAATGAGCGTTTCCAAAGGGATGAGCTTTGTCATCGGCTTTATGACTTGCTGGAGCGCCGCCGTACCTCCAACAGCAATATGTATAGCGTCGGGCCGATCCGGCATTTGATCGCCATCATTGAGGCGAATGGCGAACGCGAACTGAAATCCGCCGAATAAAGTCCCAGACAGCCGCAGCAAATTCGGGCGATCAAGGCGGTCGCTGGAACGTTCCGGCAACCTGTTTACATTCGATCTTATTGTCAAGTTTACGCTATCGCCGTACCATAACGGCCGGTGTCGTGCCGTGTCCGGCGTTGCGTTATGCGTCTTTCATCTCTTCTTTCTTGCCTGGTTTCATGGGCTGGCGCGGCGTCGCCGGCGTTTGCGGGAGCGTGGCTGTATCCGGAGGGGCAGGGCCAGCTCATTCTCTCCACGACCTTCGCCGACGCCCGGAACGCCTATGACGCAAGCGGGCGACTCATGCGCACGCCGTCCTATCGGAAATTCGAGTCGCAGGCCTATCTCGAACATGGGGTGACGGATTGGCTGACTTTCGTTGCGCAGGGCGGCGCCATGAGCTTTCGGGGCGCCCCGGCGCCCGCCGATCATCTCAATCTGCTGATTGAGGAAGCGAAGGCGGGGCTGCCGCTCACCGTTCAGGCGCCGCCGGGAACGAAATATGAAGGTCTCGGGCTCGGCGCGGCGGGCGTCAGGCTGCGCCTCTTTTCATTCGGCGATTACATATTCTCGGCCGAGGGCAGTCTTCGCGCCGCGTCCGACGAGGCGCGGCGTTTTCTCGACATGCGCGACGCCACGCAAATCGACGCTCGAATCTTGATGGGCCGGGCCTTCGAACTTTTCGGCATGACCGGCTTCGTCGATACGCAATTGGCCATGCGCACGCGTGGCCAGAATGGCGACGAAATCCGGATGGATCTCACCGCCGGCCTCCGCCTATTGGATCGTTGGATGGCGATGGCGCAGAGCTTCTCGGCGATCGCGCCGCGCGGCGGCGTGGCGAGCCTCGTCGCCGCGCAGAAATTTCAGCTTTCCGCCGTCTATGAGCTGACGCCGTCGATCTCGTTGCAGCTTGGCGGCGTAACCGCGCTCAGCGGCGTCAATTCGCCATCCGAGCGCGGGATCGTCGGCGCGCTCTGGTGGCGTTACTGAAGGGCGGGCGTCGCGGCTTCAGCAATGTCCGCAACCGGCTCGACTTTCACATGCGCGACGCCCGCCGAGCGGAAACCCAGCGCGTCGGCGGCATGGGCGGAGACGTCGATGACCCGGCCGCCCGTGAAGGGACCGCGGTCATTGATGGTGACGACGACCGAACGATTGTTTTTGAGGTTGGTGACGCGCACCTTGGAGCCGAAGGGCAGGGTGCGGTGCGCCGCCGTAAAGGCGCCGACATGGCTGCCGCTCGCGGTGCGTCCGCCCAAATTATAGTAGGAAGCCTTGCCCACCCAGCCGGCGTCGGCGCCGCAAGTCAGGCCGATCAGCGCGCCGGCTCCAAGCAAAAACGTCTTCAACAGCACTCTCCTCCGATCGCGCGCAAAGATGCGCGCGGCTAGCGCCGCGACGGGCGCGGCCTCAACCGCGAGCTACTGTGACGCTCAGGCGGAATAAAGGCGGGAGGAGGCGCGCATCGGCGTAGAACAAGTGAATTACGCGCCAATCGAAAAAGCGCGTTTCGAGCTCTGATGATGCATAAGTTCACGGAAATGGTGCGGTATTACATATTTGGATCTACGTTCCGATAGTCCGACTGTTGCAGGATGACAACAGGTCGAGAATAATTCTCTCAATCTCTGTTCGACGTCTTTTCGACTTTCGACGGCCTTCGCTCCCAGGCGGGCGCGTGTTGATTTGCAGCCCGGTCGCTGCATCTACCCCTATCTGGTGAAGCGGCGGCGCTGGACGCGCGCCCGATGCGTCCCCCTCAACCTGCCGCCCTTCCAGATCGAGGAGGCAGTGATGACAATCCATAAATTCAACGCCGTCTGCGCAGCGGCGGCGTTGGCGGCGGCGCTGCTCGCGCAGCCGGGGGGCGCACAAGCGCAGAGGGGCCTTGGCGGCGGCGGCTTTCATGGCGGCGGGTTCGGCGGCGGCTTTGGCGGGGGCGGTTTCCACGGCGGCTTTGGCGGCGGCGCGGCCTTGGGCGGGGGCGGATTTGGAGGCTTCCATGGCGGCGGCTTCGGGGGCGGCGGCTTGAGTTCTGGTTTTGGGGGTTTTCGCGGAGGCGTCGCCGCTCCGATGGGAGGTTTCCGGCCGGGGTGGGCCGGCGGCGGCTGGGGCGGACGACCCTGGGGCGGTTTGGGCTATCGGCGCGTGGGTCTCGGCTGGGGCGGGTGGGGCTGGCGTCGCCCGTTCGGCTATCGTCGCTATTTCGGCGGGGGCTGGGGCTGGCCCTATTACAGCGCCGGGCTCTGGGGCGGCGGTTGGCCCTATTACTATACCGGCTACGAGACCTGCTGGCGGCCGCAGCTGATCCGCACCTATTGGGGCTGGCGGCGCCGCTGGGTGAATATTTGCGGCCCGTGGGGCTATCCTTCCTATGGTTGGGGCGACGGCTGGGGAGGAACCGGCCTTCTCGGCGTCGGCTTGGGTTCGGGTCTCGGATGGGGCGGCTGGTGGTGAAAAGAGACACGCCCTCCCTCGAAGGAGAGGGCGCTTCTTTCACGCCGTCGCGGCGTGGGTGTGCACGTCGTGGCCGCCATTTCGCTGCATGACGTCGATGGCGGCGCGCTCTTTGGCCTCGTCCCAGGCGCGCGCCCAGAGCAGCATCCCTCCATGCTCCATCTGCGCCTTGACCCATGTCGCCTCAGCGGAGCCGATTAATTGGGCGAGCGTCGCGCCGACAAGGCCGCCGCCGCCGCCGAGCACCAGCGCCGCGGCGATGGCGGCGCCGAGGGCTCCGCCCGCCGCGAGGACCATGCCCGCGCCCCCGACCGCGCCGATATAGAAGAGCGCGCCGATGATCCCGGCCTTGGCTTCGTTGCGCGCCTCGGGATCGATGTAAGTCCCGTGCGGCGTGTGCGGATTGGCGCCGAGCGCCTCGGCGGAGAGGCTCTGATCGCCCAGCGCCTCGCGCACGACGGTCTGCGGCGCGAGCACGCTGATGGTCGTCTGGTCGAAGCCGTCGGTGAGGAGATCGTCGATCGCCGACTGCATCTGGTCGAGATTGTCGAAGACGCCAACGACTTCGCGCACTTTGCCGCGTTCTTCCGGCGTAAGCGGTCTTTCCATTGCCTTCCCTCCGCGAGCGCGGCGCGGCCCAACAGCCGTCTCAACAGCGCTCTCGCTTTGTTAAAGGGAGCGCGAGGGGACAAGTTTCAAGGAGCGGGAGAGCGTAGATTTTGAGCGGCGTTTAGCAAGGCCTTGCGGGGCTGGCCGCGGCGTTCACATCCCCAGCGGCGTCGTCCGGAACGTCGGTCAAAAGGCCGTCTATGGGCCGACTGCGTCTTGTCGAGAGGGCGACCGGTCTGCCGCCGGCCTATCGCGCGCTCCCGCTTTGTTAAAGGGAGCGCGATAGGCGGCATTTCAAGGCGGATGCGGCCTTAATCGTGGGGCTTCTCCCGCCAGCGCAGCGGCCATCGCGGCTCACGCCTTCGTTCGAGACGCTCGGGACTTCGTGACCGGGGTCGTGTTCACCGCCTTGTCTCTGGTCTGCATCGTGACAACATATGCGCGGTCGCTGAATTTGCGGTCGTCGCCCTCATCGAAAGGCAGATACGGATTGAACCGATATTTGTTGTCCGGGGCGATGGCTTGCCGCCCCGTCGTGACCTTCGTCATCCTTGTAGCGCCGCCGAACCATGCACATTTGAAGCGCCTATGAAGCTCGGGCGAAACTTCGTCTCGAGAAAGAGGGCGTAGATGAACATTCTCGACATCGTCTCTTCCGCGCTTGCCTCGAACCAGCTTCTCGCCGGCGGCGTCGGCACGCTGGCCTTCGGCTCGCTGATGTATCTACTGCGCGCCGTGCCGGAAAAGACGCTTGAGCTTATCGACAAGACCATGTGGACCAAGGTCTTCGTCGAGAGCATGTCCAATGAATATGGCGACGTCGACGCTTTTATCGAAGGCCGCCGGCTCAACTTTTTCAGCCGTTCGCTCGAGATGAAGGACGGCGGTCTGAAGACGGGCTTCGGCGGCGGGTTCGGCGTCTATGACGGCGTGCTCTTCAAATATTCCAAAACGAAATCCGCGCAGCAGATCACGCCCTTTGAAACGATCGCGATTTCTTTCCTCACGCGCGACCGCGCCATGGTCGAGCGCTTCATGCGCGACTGCAAGCCGGACGAGCACAGGAACTCCATCATTATTTCCATGTATTCGGCAGGCGGAAGCGAAGGCGCGATGCGGCGGCGCAAGCGCGGTCTCGACACCGTCTTCATCGACGACGCGATCAAGGAGCGCCTCGTCTCGCGTCTGCGATGGTTTCAGGGCGCGGAAGAATGGCACGCGGCGCGCGGCATTCCGTGGAAGCTCGGCATTGTGCTGCACGGCCCGCCCGGCACGGGTAAGACGAGCCTCATCCATGCGCTCGCCTCCGACTTCGGCTTCGACATTAAATATGTGAAGTCGCTGCACGGCCTCGGCGCGGCGTTCAAGACGGGGACGAAGAACGACCTCTTCGTGATCGAGGATATCGACACGATTGCGAGCGGCCTGAACCGCAACGGGACGCGGGAGATCGCCATCGACGGCGGCGCGCCGCGCGGCTCGCCGCTGCATGAAATCCTGAATTCCATGGACGGCATGCAGACGCCGGACGGGCTGAAATTCATCGTGACGACGAACCATCTCGACCGGCTCGACCCGGCGATCGTGCGGCCGGGGCGGATCGATGAGGTGATCGAGGTCGGGCCGCTGTCGCTCGAGTGCGCGCGGGCGATGTTCCGGGCGTTTTACGGACGCGAGGGGATTGCGGGCTACGCGCCACGCACGGGGGCGGAGTTGCAGCGGATGTTTTCGACGATGCGCGCGGAGGAGGCGGAGGGGGAGTTGGGACGCGTGGAGAGGGTGAGGGAGGTGGCGTGAGTCCATCACTGGTGACGGCGCCTCGCCCTTCGAGACGCCTGCTTTGCAGGCTCCTCAGGGTGAGGGCCTTGTGTTAGGCGGTTGATTTAAGAAGCTTTTGAAGCGCCAACAAGCAATCCTCATTGGAGCGCCTAACGGGCGCGTCTCGAAGGACGAGGATTGCGATGCCGATCGAGGGCGCAAGCGTTTACATCCTTCTTTGCGCCGACGGCAGTTATTATACTGGTCTGACGCGCAAGGACGTCGAAACGAGGGTCAGCGAGCACAACCTCGGGATCAACGCCGACTATACGACGCGGCGGCGGCCTGTGAACCTCGTCTGGTCTGCTCACTATGCGCAATTGACGGACGCGATTGCGACTGAGCGCCAGGTCAAAGGCTGGAGCCGTGTGAAAAAAGAAGCGCTGATCAGGGGAGACTACGACGCCTTGCCGGCGCTCGCGGCGCGGCGGCAGAAGAAGGGTGGCGCGCCTTCGGGCTAATGATCACGGCCCCTCGTCCTTCGAGACGCGCGCTGCGCGCGCTCCTCAGGATGAGGGGCCTTGCATTGTCGTTGAGGCCAATTCTCAAATCTCAGCGTTTTTAGGGCGTTAGCAAGCAATCCTCATCCTGAGGAGCGCCCGAAGGGCGCGTCTCGAAGGACGAGGATTGCGTTGGCGGTCATGTGCTCACGCGAGGAATGCTGCGCCCTCAGCTGCATCCCGTCGTCGACCCACACGTCTCGCACTTCAAACACGTCCCGTTCCGCACCAGCGTGAAATTCGCGCACTCAGGACAAGCCTCGCCGACATAGCCCTTCATCCGCGCTTCGGCGCGTTTTTCCGCGACGCCTTGCACCGTCTTGGTGGGCTCGGTCCAGCCGAGTTGCGAGAGCGCTTCGACCGTCTCTTCGCGGGTCACGACGTCCGGCGTCTCGCGCAAAGCGACGGCGCCGCCATGCACGACCATCAGCTTGTCGGTCTTGGAGCGAAGCAGACCGCGCGAGACGATGCTGTTGGCTTCCGGCGCCTTGCCTTCGGTCTCGCCCTTGCCGAGCACGGTGTGGCCGATGTCGTCGGGCGATACATGGGCGAGGTCGTTGCGGCCGAGATAGGAGACGGCGAGCTCGCGGAATACATAGTCGAGGATCGACGTCGCGTTCTTGATCGCGTCATTGCCCTGCACCGGGCCCGCGGGCTCGAAGCGGGTAAAGGTGAAGGCGTCGACATATTCCTCTAACGGCACGCCATATTGCAGGCCGAGCGAGATGGCGATGGCGAAATTGTTCATCAAGGAGCGGAAGGCGGCGCCTTCCTTGTGCATGTCGATGAAGATCTCGCCGATGCGACCGTCGGCATATTCGCCCGTGCGGAGATACACCTTGTGGCCGCCGACCGCCGCCTTCTGCGTATAGCCCTTACGGCGGTCGGGGAGCTTCTCGCGCTCGCGCACCACCTGATGAATGACGCGCTCGACAATGCGTTCGGCGACCTGCGCGGCGCGCGCCGGCATGTTTTGCGCGACGAGCTCCTCGATCTTGTCATCCTCATCGTCGTCGCCCTGAATGAGCTGCGCCGACAAAGGCTGCGAGAGTTTGGAGCCGTCGCGATAGAGCGCATTGGCCTTCAGCGCGAGGCGCCAGGAGAGCATATAGGCCTGCTCGCAATCCTCGACCGTCGCGTCGTTCGGCATGTTGATGGTCTTGGAGATCGCGCCCGAAATGAAGGGCTGCGCCGCCGCCATCATGCGGATATGCGAGTCGACCGAGAGATAGCGCTTGCCCGTGCGCCCGCACGGATTGGCGCAATCGAAGACGGCATAGTGCTCGCCCTTGAGGAAAGGCGCGCCCTCCAATGTCATGGCGCCGCAGGCGTGAACATTCGCGGCTTCGATCTCCTGTTTCGAGAAGCCGAGATGGGTCAGGAGATCGAAATTGCGGTCTTCGAGTTGCTCAGGGCTAACCTTCAGCACGCCGGTGAGGAAGTCCTGACCGAGCGTCCATTTGTTGAAGACGAATTTGATGTCGAAGGCGCTCGGTAAAGCAGCCTCGACCGCGGCCAGCTTCTCGTCCGTGAAGCCGCGCGAACGCAGCGAGGCGGTGTTGATCCCCGGCGCATTGGCGAGCGAGGCGTGGCCGACGGCGTAGGCTTCGATCTCGGCGATCTCGCTTTCGCGATAGCCGAGCGCGCGCAGGCCCTCCGGCACGGCCCGGTTGACGATCTTGAGATAGCCGCCGCCCGCGAGCTTCTTGAACTTCACCAGGGCGAAGTCGGGCTCGATGCCGGTCGTGTCGCAATCCATCACGAGGCCGATCGTGCCCGTGGGCGCGACGACGGTCACCTGCGCGTTGCGATAGCCATAGAGCTCGCCTTGCGAAAGCGCCTTGTCCCAGGCCAATGCCGCGCGCGCCATGAGGGCCGCATCGGGGCAGGCGGCGGCGTCGAGCGGCACGGGCGTGACGTGCAGGGTCTCATATCCCGAGCGCTCGCCATGCGCCGCGCGGCGATGGTTGCGGATGACGCGCAGCATCGCCTCACGATTTTCCATGAAGCGCGCGAAGGGGCCGCGCTCTTTCGCCATCTCGGCGGAGGTCGCGTAGCAGACGCCCGTCATGATCGCGGACAAAGCGCCCGCAATGGCGCGGCCGGCTTCGCTGTCATAGGCGACGCCGGACGACATCAGCAGGCCGCCGACATTGGCGTAGCCAAGGCCGAGCGTGCGGTAGTCGTAGGAGAGCTGCGCAATTTCCTTTGACGGAAACTGCGCCATCAGCACCGAGATTTCGAGCACGACGGTCCATAGCCGCACGGCGTGCTCATAGGAGTCGATGTCGAACCCCCACCCTGACCCTCCCCCTTGCAGGGGGAGGGAATTAGCGGCGCCCTTGCTCCCTCCCCCTGTAAGGGGGAGGGTTGGGGTGGGGGTCCCTGCAAGGGAGAGTGTGGGGGTCTTGAACTGCAACAGGTTCAGCGAGGCGAGGTTACAGGCCGTGTCGTCCAGGAACATATATTCCGAGCACGGATTGGAGGCCCGAATCTCGCCGCCCGCCGGGCAGGTGTGCCAGTCATTGATGGTCGTGTGGAACTGGATGCCCGGATCGGCCGAGGCCCAGGCGGCGTAGCCGATCTTGTCCCACAGCTCGCGGGCCTTGACCGTCTTCGACACCTTGCCGTCGAGGCGCTTGACAAGACTCCAGTCGCCGCCGGTCTCGACAGCGTTGAGGAAGTCGTCCGTCACGCGCACGGAATTGTTCGAGTTCTGGCCCGAGACGGTGAGATAGGCCTCGCTGTCCCAGTCCGTATCGTAAGTATCGAACTGGATGTCCTTGAAGCCCTGCTTGGCGAACTGGACGATGCGCTTGATGAGATTGTCGGAGACCTCGTCCCGGCGCGCGAGCTTGATCTCGCGTTTCAGCGCCGGGTTCTTCTCCGGATTGAAGCAATCGTCGCCCGAGCCCTCGCAATTCACGCAGGCGCGCATGATGGCTTTGAGATGCTTCTTGACGATCCTGGAGCCGGCGACGAGAGAGGCGACCTTTTCTTCTTCCTTCACCTTCCATTCGATGAAGGCTTCGATATCGGGATGGTCGATGTCGACGACGACCATCTTCGCCGCGCGGCGCGTGGTGCCGCCCGACTTGATCGCGCCCGCCGCGCGGTCGCCGATCTTGAGGAAGGACATGAGGCCCGAGGAGGAGCCGCCGCCCGAAAGCTTCTCCTTCTCGCCGCGAAGCTTCGAGAAATTAGTGCCGGTGCCGGAGCCGTATTTGAACAGGCGCGCCTCGCGCACCCACAGATCCATGATGCCGCCGTCATTGACGAGGTCGTCCTCGATCGACTGGATGAAACAGGCGTGCGGCTGCGGATGCTCGTAGGAGGACTTCGACTTCACCATCCTGCCATTGGCGTAGTCGACGTAGAAATGGCCCTGGCTCGGCCCGTCGACGCCATAGGCCCAATGCAGGCCGGTGTTGAACCATTGCGGCGAATTGGGCGCCGCCATCTGCATGGCGAGCATGTAGCGCAATTCGTCGGAGAAGGCCTGCGCGTCCTCCTCCGCATCGAAATAGCCGCCCTTCCAGCCCCAATAGGCCCAGGCGCCGGCGAGGCGGTCGAAGACCTGCTTGGCCGAGATTTCGGAGCCGTGGCGCTGATCCTTCGGCAGCTCCGAGAGCGCTTCCGTATCCGCGACCGACCGCCACAGGAAGGAGGGGATCGAGTTTTCTTCGACCTTCTTCACCCGCGCGGGGACGCCCGCCTTGCGGAAATATTTCTGCGCGAGCACGTCGCAGGCCACCTGGCTCCACTGGGCCGGGACCTCGATATTGTCGAGCGAAAACACCACGGATCCGTCGGGATTGCGGATCTCGCTCTTGGCCGTGCGGAACTCGATCGACGCGTAAGGAGACTCGCCCGCCTTGGTGTGCCGCCGCTCGATTTTCATGCCCGTCAATCTCCTTTAGGCGCGAGCAAAGGCTCGCGCGCGGCCGTCCGCCGGCCAAACGACGCAGATGTTCGCCAATCCGAACTCGAAAATGGCGCGGCCTCGCTCCGCGGCCGAACGGCCGGCAAAGCTGCACGCCGGATACGAGGATTACGCCCAAGCAAAATAACGCCTCTGGCCGGCTTGCGCCGGAGACGGGCCGACATCGGGGAGAGTGTCCGCCGCCGCGTCATGATCTTGTGCCTCCACACTGCGCGAGTCTGAAGAGATCGTCAAGATATTGTGTCAGATATTAACAACACAACAATATGTGGAGAAAATGGTGGATATTGGGGACAAGTCCAGTGTTTCCGCCGCTGAAAGCTCGACGAAATGGCGAGATTCGGCAAGCGCGCATTTTTGGCGGCCGGCGCCTAATTTACGGACGCCGATACGGGCCGGCCAAATCGCGTCGGCTCCCCCGCGCGTCGAGTCCCGCTATTTGCAATTCGCCTCCGGGACGGGCTGGAGTAGGAAGGCGTGGTTCTCGGCGTTGGAGGGGCTGAGATAAAGGAAGGACGCCCGGTCCATAGGGCCGAGCAGTTCCAGGCGCTCCCGGACGGTCACGAGCAGCCCCTCGGGCTTTTGCGTCAGCGCGAAAGAGCCCGAATCGGTCATGGAGAGGCGGCAGTCGCGTACGCCATCCTCCTTGGTCTTGCACAGGCGCCTCTCCTCGGCGGAGAGCGCCGCGTTGCAGGCGAGGCCGACGCGCTCCCAATAGCAGGCGCCCACGGTGCTGAAGGAGGTTTGGCCCGACCACATGGCGAGCGTCGCGTCCGCAAGGATCGGCTGCGTTTCGCCCGGCGTCCGCGGCACGGCGGTCTTTGTAACCGAGAGCGTGACGCGGCGGACGATCTGCCCGGGATGCGCCTTCAGCCAGGCCGCGTCGTATAGGCGCGCATAGCAGCCAGCGAGGGGGACGATCTCTTCCGCCCGGACCGGCGCGACAGAAAAGAGGAACCCCGCAGCCAGACCAATGCGCGCCAAACTCATCTACGCCCTCCCGACGATTCGCGCGGGAAACTAAAGCGCTCTTGCGCCCAAGTCACCGGTCGGGCGCGTCACAAAAGCTTTGTGGAATCGTGATGAACAATTTTCCGTGGATGCGGAGAACCAATGCGGATGTGGACTAGCCACGCGGACCTTGGCCGGACAATCGCCGCCCTGACCAACCTCCAGCCGCCGTCGCCCCATAAAACGACGCTCGGCGAGACGCTGGGCCGCCTCGGGGCATTGGAGGCGCGTCTGGCCCGCGGCAAGGGCGAAATCCGCAAGGCGCAGCGCCTGCGCTATGAGGTCTTCTATAAGGAAGGCGGCGCGATTCCGGACGCCAAGACCGCATTTACGCGCCGGGACGCGGATAAATTCGACAAATATTGCGATCATCTGATCGTCATCGACCATGATTGGAAGAACAAGCGCGGCAAGACGAGGCCGAAGATCGTCGGCGCCTACCGTCTGCTGCGCGGCGACATGGCGCAGAAGGCCGGCGGCTTCTATTCGGCGGGCGAATACGACATTGCGCCGCTGCTCGCGCGTCACGCGGGCAAGCGCATTCTCGAACTCGGGCGCTCCTGCGTTCTCGAGTCGCATCGCAGCAAGCGCACGATCGAACTGCTCTGGCGCGGCCTTCTCGCCTATATCCGGGCGCACAAGATCGACGTGATGATCGGCTGCGCGAGCTTTCCGGGCGTGAGCCCGCTCGCCCATGCGCAGGCGCTGAGCTATCTCGCGCATTACGCCGGCGCACAGGGCGAATGGAAAGTGAAGGCGAAGAACGATCTCTATCTGCCGATGGCGATGATCTCCAAGGATGCGCTCGACGCCAAGGAGGCGAAGGACGCGCTGTCGCCGCTCATCAAGGGCTATCTGCGGCTCGGCGCACGCTTCGGCGACGGCGCCGTGGTGGACATAAAATTCAACACGACGGACGTTTTCGTCGTGATGCCCGTCGCGCAGATGAGCCAGCGCTATATCGACTATTTCAGCGGCGTGGAGCGGCACGCGGCGTAAGGCGGCGCATCCCAATTCCGTCATTGCGAGGAGCATATGCGAAGTCGGGTATGCCCGACTTTGAGAAAATGCGACGAAGCAATTCAGGACGACGACGCGGCGCCGAATTGCGTCGCTTCGCTCGCAATGACGGCCGCAAGCTTCAAGTCCTCATCTTCGTCAATTTCGCACGCACCTGCGCCTCCGTCTCGTTTGCGAGCCGTTTGCGATCCTTTCCTCCCGCATCCGTCGCCTCGCAGAAGGCGATGCGGCACTCCACGCCGCCGCGTTTCATCAGGCTCCAAAGATGCGGGAGGAAAGTCATGTCGCCATACCAGCCGACATCGATGGCCTGCGCGCCGTCCATATAGGAAATGGCGACGGGCGTCACCGCCAGGACGCCGTCGAAATTTTGTATCGCGTCGAAATGCGCGGGCTTGAAAGGCAGCACGGCGGCGCCGTCGCTCGACGTCCCTTCGGGAAACACCACGATATCGCGCCCTTTGCGCAACGCGTTGCAAAGCGCGGCGTTGACCGCCGGAATGTCCTTTCGCGAACTGCGCGGCACGAAGACCGTGCCCTGCAGCCGCGCAAGAAAGCCGAGAACGGGCCAATGCGCGACTTCGCTCTTCGCCAGAAAGGTGAGCGGATAAAGGCTCGCCAGCGCGATGATGTCGGTCCAGGAGACGTGATTGGCGACGACAAAGCGCGGGCCTCGGGCGGGCAGGGCGCCGATCGGCGTCACCTTGATCCCGATCGCCGCGCAGACCGCGCGGCAAAAGCTCGTCTGAATCCTGTGCTGAACGGCCCAGTCGCGCCGCCGGGCGAGGGCCTGAACGGGAACGAGAAAGACGAAGGCGCCGACAAGCGCGGCGACGAAGGCGAGAGCGCGAAAATAGGGCATGGTCGGCAGATGGCGGCTCTGTGAGACGCAGTTGTGACAGAGACGACGGACGCGCGGCGTTTTGAGGCGATGCGCGCGAAGCAATCAGTCCGCGAAGCAATCAGTCATTGACAGCGCATGCAAACAATCCCAACGTCACGGACGTTGTCGCTACGAAACCATTTCGGCTCAACCGCGAGGGAGGGCTCACATGTCCGCCAAACCTAAGCCACAGGATATCAGAGGTCCGCGGCCGCCGGGGCCGCCGGATCCAATGCCTCTCCCGACGCCGCACCCTCTGTCTTAGTCGACGCGCGCAAGCGAGGGGCGATGTCGGAACTACTCAAGAGCGTTTGGGCGAGCTTGTACGCTTGGGCGTTCCCGAGCGCCGTCGCCATCGCCTATTATGCCCTTCTCATCTATCCGGAGGCGCTGTCGCTGCACAAATATGCGCCGACCGAATTCGAGATCGATACGAAAGTCGCCTATTTGGGGCTGACCGCGATGATCGCCACCTGCCTCGCGGCGCTTCGGACCCCGCTTTATCGCATACTCGAAGGATATCTGCTCTGGCCGCGATGGCTCAAGGCGGCGGGCGTGAAACGGCATTTGCGCATCAAAAGAGCTTTCGACGCCGCGGTACGAGCCGGAGGATCCGGATGGCCTTTTGGCTTGACGCTCGAAGACTATGCCCGCTACCCGATGCGGGACGATCAGATCGTTCCCTCCAAGTTCGGAAACGCCATCAGGGCGTTCGAGACATATGGGAAAACCCGCTTCAATCTCGATTCCCAAACGCTGTGGCACGAGCTTTACGCCGTCGCTCCCAAATATATTCAACAGAAGATCGAGCAGGCTCAGTCATCCGTCGATTTTTTCGTGGCCGGCGTTTTTCTGAGCCTGTTTCTCGCGGTCGCGACCGTCGTCACCGGCGTCTTGGAGGATTACGACAGGACGATATTCATTCTGGCCGCGCCTCCGCTTTTCGTGGCGTTTCTTTCTCACTGGATCGCGATAAGGGCGACGGATGAATGGGCTTACTCCGTTCAGGCGCTCGTCAATATTGGTCGGGTCAAGCTTGCGGATAGCCTCGGCCTGTCTTTGCCGGAGACCCTCGCCGAAGAGCGGGAGATGTGGGGCCTGGCCACGAAATTCGTCTATTTCGCCGACGCCGATGCGGGAGCCGGCCTCAATCGGTTTCGGCGCAAGAGCCTGGCGCCCGCCGACGGGGAAGCTTGCGCCGAAGACGAGCCGGAAGCTGAAACTCCGACCGAAGATTGACCTGCAGCCGATCTTTACGGCGCGCCCTTGACGCCGCCGCTTCCGGCGCCCTTATGTGCGGGACCGCCCCGAAGAGGCGGCCCAGGTGAGGTTCCCCAGGAGATATTCCCATGTCCTTTGTGATTGCGCGCCGCGCTGTCGTCGTTGCGGCCCTGTCGCTCGTTTCCGCCGGGCTCGTCATGGCCCCGGCCGTCGCGCACGGCCCCTCGCGCCAGAAGGTCGTCGAGAAGGTCGAGATCAATGCGCCGGCCGACAAGGTGTGGGAAGTCGTCGGCAATTTTCAGGACATGAGCTGGCTCCCGCCCGTCGCCAAGACGGAAGGAACGGGCGGAAACGACAAGGGCGCGAAGCGCAAACTGACGCTCAAGAATGGCGGCGTGATCGACGAGTCGCTCGAATCCTACGACGCGGCCGGCAAGTCGATCAAATACCGTATCGACAATGTCGACGTGAAAGTCCTGCCGGTGAACAATTACTCCGCGACGATCTCCGTGAAGGATGTCGGCGGCAAGGCTGAGGTCGAGTGGAAGGGCGCTTTCTATCGCGGCTTCATGAACAACGACCCGCCGCCGGAACTCTCCGACGAAGCCGCGCTCAAGGCTGTGACCGACATCTACAAGTCCGGCCTCGCGTCGCTAAAGACGAAGGTCGAAGGCAAGTAATCGCGGCGCAGGAAATCTAATCGCGGCGCAGGAAATCTCAGCGCGAGAGGGGCGCCGGGAGGATCGATATGTCCAGCCTGTCGCGCCGCGCCGCGCTTTTCGCGCTGGCGGCGCTCTCCCCTCTGGCCTCGGCCCTCGCGGCCGGCGCCGAGCCGCCGGTTCCCGGGCCGATTGCTCCTGGCCCTAATTCCTGGGCCGCGCATGGCGCGGCCCCGCTCAAATCCGTCGAGACGATCCTGATCGACGCGCCGCCGGAGAAGGTCTGGGCGGTCATTGGCGATTTCGCCCATTATGACTGGCTGCCTGGCGTCCTGCGCGTGGAGGCGAGCGGCGGCGATATGCCGGGGCAGGGCAGGCGCAAGCTCGTAATGGCCGATGGCGGGACTATCGAAGAGACGCTCGTCAAATGGGAGCCCGAGCGCATGACGCTTGCCTTCCATCGCGACCATGACGACGTCAAGCGCCTGCCTGCGATCAACTATATGACGCATGTGACGGCCAAGCCCGCCGAAGGCGGCAAGACGCTCGCCGAATGGAAGGGCCGCTTCTATCGCGGCCACCCTTTCAACGACCCGCCGCCCGGCCTCGACGACGATGCGGCGCTCGCCGCCGTGACGAAGCTGCACAAGGCGAATCTTGCGGCCTTGAAGGCGCGGGTGGAGGGGAAGTGAGACGCGCGCCCTCCCTGTCCCTCCCCGGCTTCGCGGGAGAGGGGACGCTCACGATCCACGCTCTCGCTGACGGCCGGAAAACGCCCCCTGTCCCGCTTGCGGAGGAGGGTTGGGGAGGGCGCTTGCGCCTGCGAGGCCTGCGCTCCCTTGTAGCGTCGCTTGCGCTCTTTTTGGCGTCCCCCGCCGTCGCCGACGAAGCTTTCGTCACCTCCCAGGGCGTCGACGCTCTCGACATTATCGACGCCGCGACCATGCAGCCGCTCGCTCGCTTGCCCATCAGCGGCAAGCCGGCCGGCGTCGCGGTGAGCCGCGACGGCGCGCGCGCCTATGTCACGAGTCCGGAGGGGAAATTTCTTTCCGTCATCGACGCCAAGGCGCGCAAGGTCGAACGGCGGATCGCGATCGAAGGCGGCCCGCTTGGCGTCGCCGTCGCGCCCGACGGGCGCCATGTCTATGTCGCCGATCTTTACGGCCGCCGGCTGGTCGAGATCGATCCGGAGAAGGGCGAAATGCGCAGCGTCGGCGTCGGCGCCATGGCGTCGGGCGTCGCCGTGGCGCCGGACGGCAAGACGATTCTCGTCGCGGATCGAGACGACAACGCGGTCTCCGTGATCGCGGCCGCGACCTTCCAGCGCGTCGCGACGATCCCCGTCGGCCGGCACCCTTTCGGCGTCGCGATCGACGCGGCCGGCGCGCGCGCCTACACGGCCGACGTCGAGTCCGACACGGTCAGCATTATCGACATCGCGGGCCGCAAGCGCCTTGCGGCGCTGAAGACCGGCAGCCGTCCCTATACGGTCGCGCTCGCTGGCGGGCGCATTTTCGTCGCCAATCAGCACGCCGAAAGCGTCAGCGTCTTCGACGCCGCAACGCTCTCCCCCATCGGGACCGTCAAGGTCGGCGAATATCCCGAGGGGGTCGCTGCGAGCCCGGACGGAAGACGAGTTTACGTTGCGAACTGGTTCTCCAACGAGCTTTGGGCGATCGACGCGGCGTCGCTCGCGATCCTCGGCAAGGCCGAAACGGGCGACGGCCCGCGCGCCTTCGGCGCCTTCATCCGACCGTCGCAGTGACGTTATTTCGCGACATGCTCCGGGCGCAGGCCAATGCCCATGACCCGCGCCGGAATGCGCCGCAGGAAGGGAATGGCGTCGAAAAGGCGTAAGGCGAGCGGGGGCGCGAATGGCTTGTCCGACGCGAGCGCATTCGCGATGACGCGGCTTTGGATCGCAAGCTGTATTCGCTGCGTCGCTTTGGCTGGGAATTCACGGCGCTTTTGAACCGCGGCGAGATCGCTCTCCGTCAAAGTTCCCGCGCGCAGCTTGGCCCCCAACAGATTGGCGGTCGCGACGGCGTCCTGTATTGCGAGATTCACGCCGACGCCGCCGACGGGCGACATGGCGTGGGCGGCGTCGCCGATGCAAAGCAGGCCGGGGCGGCTCCATTTCGTCAGCCGGTTGACCTGCACGGTCAGGAGGTGGACCTGATCCCACATATCGATCGCTCCGACCCTGTCGGCGAGGAAGGGCAGGGCGCCCGAGAGCGCGGCGCGGAACGATTCCAGTCCGGCCTGGCGCGCGGCCGCCGCACCGCCTTTCGGGATGAGCCAGCCGATCTGCCAATAGTCGCCGCGGTCGATCATGACGATCATGCGGCCCGAGGCGATGCGCCCGAAGCTCTGGCCCGGATCGTCGGCCTTGCGCGGCAGTCTGAACCAGAAAACGTCCATCGGCGCGCCGAAATCCTCGAGCGGGAGCTGCGCCTCCGGACGCAATGTCGAGCCTCGTCCGTCCGCCGCGACGACGAGGTTGGCCTTGATCCCGATCGCGCCCTCCGGCGCGGCCGCCGTGACGCCGACGACTCGATCGCCCTCCCAAATGAGCTGTTCAGCGGCTGTCCGCATCATCAGGCGGAAATTGGAGAGCGTCCGCGCCTTGCTCGCGATGAAGTCGAGAAAATCCCATTGCGGCATGAGCGCAATGAAATTGCAGGGCTTCGGCAGGCTGCCGAAATCCGCGAAAGCGTAGTTCCGATCCCCGATCCAGGCGCCGATCTCATAGGCTTTCTGGTGCGGCAGACGCAGAAACTCCTCGAGGAGGCCGAGCTCCTGCATGATTCTGAGGGTCGAGGGATGGATCGTATCGCCCCGGAAATCGCGCAGAAAGTCCGCGTGCTTCTCGATCACGACGACATCGACGCCCGCGCGAGCGAGCAGAAAGCCGGCCATCAGACCGGCCGGACCGCCGCCGACGACGCAGCATTGGCATTGGACGCGAGAGGCTTCGACCATATACGGCCCTTTCGTGTTGACAAATTTTCGGTCTATGCTTCCCGAAGCCGGAGGGGCCTCGGAAACGCTGGACACCAGACCCCGCCGCCGCCATAAGGGGCGCAATCAGACCAGACGCCGGAGCCAGTATGTCCGTCATCACCCGATTCTTCACCTGGTGGAACAAGGCGACCCTCTCCACGGGGTTGTGGACGATGCTTTATGGCGAGCGCGTGGGGACGGACGAGTTCGGCAATGTCTATTACCGCCGTCGCGGCGGCAAGAAGGACAAGGCGTTGGGCTTCGAGCGCCGCTGGGTGATCTTCAACGGCTATTGCGAGGGCTCCGCCATTCCGCAGGGATGGTACGGCTGGCTGCATCACACGGTGGACACGCCGCCGACGCAGGAAAATTACGTCCGCAGGGAATGGGAGCTGCCGCATCAGCCGAATATGACCGGCACGCCGCTGGCCTATCGGCCGCCGGGATCGCAGCTCTCGACCGGCGAGCGCACGCCGGCGGGCGGCGATTATGTGGCGTGGCGGCCGGAGGGCTGATCCCGCGCCTCCATGGAAACGCCTTTCTTGCCTGTTTAAGTTGCTTCAGCGTTTTCCTCTGGCCGCCGGGTAGCGGCGCGGTGACTCGATGACCTTATTCCTTCGTTACGGACTGGCGCTCGGCGCTTTCGCGGCTGCTCTTTCCGGCGTGGCCGCCGCCGATCCGATCCGCCACCCGACGGCGGTCTTCGCCGGTCTCGACAAGACGACCGGCCGCATCATCAATTTCGACGTCGCGATCGACGAGACCGTGCAGTTCGGCTCTTTGAACGTGACGCCGCGCGTCTGCAACACCCGCCCCCAGACCGAAGCCCCGCAGACGACGAGCTTCGTCGAGGTCGACGAGATCGCCGTGAAACAGGAGCGGCAGGCGAAGCTGGAGCTGAAGGAAGCGAAAGCCGACGCCAAGCCCGACCTGAAGCAGGAGGCAAAGCGCATCTTCTCCGGCTGGATGTTCGCCGCGAGCCCCGGCCTGCATGGCGTCGAGCATCCGGTCTATGACGTCTGGCTGGTCGATTGTAAGGGCGGCAAGGAGAACGCGCCGCCGCCGGTCGCCACCGCCGAGACTCCTGCGGCTCCCGTCGACGGTTCGGCCGCGCCCGCGCCGGAACCGGGCAAGAAAAAGAAGTCGCGCAAGGTCGAGCCCAAAGCCCCGGCGCCCGTCGAGAACGCCCCCATCGGTCCGGCTGACGCCGCGCCGCCGCAGCCCGCTCTCGACGCCGCTCCGGCGCCTGACGGCGGCGCGGCGGGAGAGGCCCCGGCCCAGCCCGCGCCCGCCAAGAAAAAGAGGAAGAAGCCTGCGGCGAACGCGCCCGCGGCGACCCCCGTCGATCCTCCCTCCGGCGGCGGCTTGCTTCCGTTCTAGGAAGCCGGCCGCTCGCTAATCTTCCAGCGCCGCGAGCGCCTGGCGGCCGGGGACCCTGTCCTCCGGCTTCCAGACGTCGAACTTCGCCACCACGCAAAGCGCTTCCTCCAGCGCCCGGTGATAGGCTTCGCGCGAAATCTCAATCGCGCCCAGCGAGGCGAGATGCGAGGTCATGAACTGGGTGTCGAGGAGCTGGAAGCCCCCGGCGCGCAGTCGCGCGACCAGATGCGCAAGCGCCACTTTTGAGGCGTCGCGCTCGCGATGGAACATGCTCTCGCCGAAAAACGCGCCGCGCAGCGCGACGCCATAAAGGCCGCCGACGAGCTGGCCGTCGCGCCGGCATTCGACCGTATGGGCGAAGCCCGTGTCGAACAGCTCGCGGTACAGCCGCCGGATTTCGTCGTTGATCCACGTCTTTTCGCGATCCGGCGCAGGAGCGGCGCAGGCGTTGATCACCGCGTCGAAATCCCGATCGACGGCGACCTCGAAGCGGTCGGAGCGGACCGTCTTCGCCAGGGAACGCGAGACGATGAAAGTATCGAGCGGAAAGATCGCGCGCTTTTCGGGATCGACCCAGAAAAGCTGATCGTCCTCGGCGCTCTCCGCCATGGGAAAGAGGCCGATGGAATAAGCGCGCAGCAGGAGCTGCGGCGTAATAGCGTAGGGCGCGCCGGGCTTGGACATGCTTGAAAGGATAGCGACGCTTTCAAATTGCGCCAGCCCCTATGTGAATAGCCCTTTTGTCTTGCGCCCTTGCGAAAACAAATATGTTGAGCTAGCCTCGAAGCGTTTTTGACGAAGAGAAATTGGGAGAATGCTATGCCTGCTACGATCAAGGCCGGTTTGGCCGCCCGTCTCGCCTCCTTCAATGTCTCTGATGCGCGCATCGCCGAATTGAGCAAGGCGGTCCAGAAAGACGGTCTCTCTATCAAGAACTTCGACGTCTGCTCCCACGGAATATGCGTGGATTACTTCACGACGGATATAGACAGCGTCGCCAAGCTCGTGAAGGAAGGTAAGTTCAAGGGAATTGAGATTTTTCCTTGGGGCATCGTCAATCCTGACCTCTTCCATGTGAAGGTTGGCCTCGACGTGCCGGAACTCGCTGGTCGCGTCGCTCAGCGCTGACGCGCGTGGCCTCGGGAGACGCGCCGGGAAGGTCAGGCTTCCTCCCGGCGCGCACCATTCATCTACATCCGACGCGGCTCTGCAATCTGACGTGCCGGCACTGCTACAGCCATTCCTCGCCACATCGAAGGTCGCACCTCGATCTGGCGACGTTACTCCGGGCGCTAGCGGCGCTTAGGGGCGAAGGCTATGAGCAGTTGAGCGTCTCGGGCGGCGAGCCGCTTCTTTATCCTCGCCTCGACGCGTTGGTTTCAGCGGCGCAGGACCAAGGATATCGCCTAAGCCTCATCACAAACGGCTCGACAATCACGCCAGCTAACGTCCCGCTGCTCGCTTCGCTCGATTTTGTCGCGGTCAGCGTGGACGGGCGCGAGCCGTTGCATAATCAAATTCGAGGTCAGAAAGACGCCTTCGCCCGCACCATGCGCGGGTTGAGGCGATTGCGCGAAGCTGGCGCTCGTTTCGCGATCATTTTTGCGGCCACGCGCCAATCTCTCGTGGATATCGTTCCGGTCGCTGAAATAGCGATGCAGCATGGCGCCGTCGCGCTGCATCTCAGACCGCTTGTCTTGACTGGACGGGCTGCGGCGAATTGTGGGGATCTCGGCTTGCGCCAAACCGATCTTGATCGCCTGTTTCTTATCGCGCATGCGTTACGTCACGAATTGGGCAAGGAACTCGCAATTCAGTTGGATCTCGTGCCAGCGTCAGCCGCACTAGCTAATCGTTGCGCCTATCGCGCCCTTGCGGAGAACAGCGATGGCCCGCTTTCGGATTTGATCAATCCTCTCGTCATTTCCGCCGACGGCGTGGCGAAGCCGTTGACCTACGATTTCCCGGCAGCATATGACATTTGTACGATCGATGATCTATGTGTCGCGGGGCGCGGCGCAATTGTCCCTGAGCGGCTCAATGCCTTTCGCATAACAATGCTCGATGCTCTCGGAAAGCTCGATCCGGAAGCTGGATTGCTTGACTGGTTTTTTTATCTAACTGGCTGCGCCGCCGCTTCCGAGAAAGCAACGGCGTGACTTCGTCAGAACCCCGGCTCGATGCCGCCCGTCGCCAGGAAGTGCTCCAGCCAGTGAATGTCGTAGACGCCGTTCTGCACGTCCGAGTTACGCACCAGCGTGCGGAAGAGCGGCAGGGTCGTGTCGATGCCGTCGACAATGAATTCGTCGAGCGAGCGGCGCAGGCGCATCAGCGCCTCGGTGCGGTTGCGGCCATGCACGATCAGCTTGCCGATCAGCGAGTCGTAATTCGGCGGAATGGCGTAGCCCTGATAGACCGCTGAATCGACGCGCACGCCGACGCCGCCGGGCGGATGATAATAGGCGATGCGGCCGGGCGAGGGACGGAAGGTCAGCGGATGCTCGGCGTTGACGCGGCATTCGATCGCGTGGCCGTAGAACTGGATGTCTTCCTGTTTCATGGAGAGCGGCGAGCCCGCCGCGACGCGGATCTGCTCGCAGACGAGATCGACGCCGGTGATCGACTCGGTCACCGGATGTTCGACCTGAATGCGCGTGTTCATCTCGATGAAATAGAACTCGCCATTCTCGTAAAGGAATTCGATGGTGCCCGCGCCGGCGTATTGCAGCTCCCGCATCGCCTTGGCGCAGGTCTCGCCAATCTCGCGGCGCTGCGCGTCGTTCAGAGCGGGGGAAGGGCTCTCCTCGAAGACCTTCTGATGGCGGCGCTGCAAAGAACAGTCGCGCTCGCCGAGGTGAATGGCTTCGCCCTTGCCGTCGCCAAAGACCTGAATTTCAATATGGCGCGGCTTTTCGAGATATTTCTCGACATAGACCGTGTCGTCGCCGAACGCGGCTTTCGCTTCCGTGCGCGCCGTCGCCATGGCGACGCCGAGATCATGCGCGTCATGCGCGACCTTCATGCCGCGCCCGCCGCCGCCCGAAGCCGCCTTCACCAGAACGGGAAAGCCGATCTTCTGCGCGACCTTCAGAGCCTCCTTTTCCGAGAGCACGGGCCCGTCGGAGCCCGGCACGCAGGGAATGCCGAGGCGCTTCGCGGTCGCCTTCGCCTCGATCTTGTCGCCCATGAGACGGATATGCTCCGACTTGGGGCCGATGAAGGTGATGTTGTGCTCTTCCAGAATTTCGGCGAAGCGGGCGTTCTCGGACAGAAAGCCGTAACCCGGATGCACGGCGTCGGCGCCGGTGATCTCGCAGGCGGACAGGAGCGACGGGATGTTGAGATAGGATTCGCGCGCGGCCGGCGGCCCGATGCAGACCGACTCGTCGGCGAGCTTCACATGCATGGCGTCGGCGTCGGCGGTGGAGTGCACGGCGACGGTGGCGATGCCGAGCTCTTTCGCCGCGCGGAGAATGCGAAGCGCGATTTCGCCGCGATTGGCGATGAGAATCTTGTCGAACATCAGCGAACCTTATTCGATCACGAGGAGCGGTTCGCCATATTCGACCGGCTGTCCGTCTTCGACGATGATGGCGGTGACGACGCCGGATTTCGGTGCGACGATGTCGTTGAAGGTCTTCATCGCCTCGATCAGCAACAGCTTGTCGCCAGCGGAAACGCGCGCGCCGATCTCGACGAAAGGCTTGGAGTCCGGATTGGGACGCAGATAAGCGGTGCCGACCATCGGGGATTTCACTGCGCCCGGATGATCCGCCAGCGACTCTTCCGCCTCAGGCGCGGGGGCAGGTTTGGCGGCGGCCGGCGCCGGGATGGACGCGGGCGCATGGATCTGGGCGGGCGCCGGCGCATAAGCCTGCGGAGCGGCCGGCGCGGCGATCGTCACCGTCGCGGGAACAGGCGCGGGCGCCGGCGTACGGGCGGCGCGAATGCGCAGATCGCCCTTCTCGATTTCGAATTCGGTCAGATCGCTCTCGGCGACAAGCCCGGCGATGGTGCGCAGCAGCGCGAGGTCGATGAGCGGCGTGGTCGCGGGGGCGGAGCGAGAGGCGGGGGCGGCGGCCGAAGCGCGGCCGCGCGAGGCTTTAGAAGGCGTTTGAGCTTTGCGCGCCATTTGTCTTCCAGGTCTTTCTCAGATGTTTTCGAGAACGGCCTCGAGGGCCAGAAAATATGAGAGCGGGCCGAAGCCCGCGATGACGCCCCGCGCCGCCGGGGAAATATAGGAGTGATGCCGGAAGCTCTCCCGCGCATGCACATTCGAGAGATGCACTTCGATCACCGACGCCTGAGCGCCCTTGATGGCGTCGTAGAGCGCGATCGACGTATGCGTGAAGGCTCCCGCATTGAGGATGACCGGCGCGCCCGCCTGACCCGCCTCCTGTATCCAGGTGACGAGGTCGCCCTCATGGTTCGACTGTTTGAAGACGAGCGAAACGCCTTTGGCCGCGCAACGCTCGTCGAGCTTCGCGCGGATGTCGTCGAGCGTCGCGGTTCCGTAGATGCCGGGCTCGCGCTTGCCGAGGAGATTGAGGTTGGGACCGTTGAGCACGTGTACGACCGACATTGCGTTCCCGAACGATCAGATTCCTCAATAGCGCGACGCGCTTTCTCTCTTAGCCTTATTAGCGCCGCAAAGAAAGAGCGCGGGGCGCCGCCTGCAAGGGGGGACGCCATACGGAGCCGCGTCGAGCCTGCGACGCCGGCCGGTTTGACTCGACTTCGGGCGGCTGCGATGCGCGGGACGTCGACGCGCCCGGCGTTGGCGCGTCAGCAGCTCGTCTTGCCGCATTTATGCATATTGTCGACCTTGGCCTTGAGCTGGGCGAAGGGAAGCCCGCCGACAATCGCCTCCTTGCCGATGACCCAGGACGGCGTGCCGTCGAACTTCAACTGTTCGGCCAGCGTGGCGACTTCCTTGAGGGCGGCTTGCGTCTCGGGGCTGTTGGAATCCTTCTCGAGGCGGTCCATATCGGCGCCGACTTCCTTCGCCGCGGCGACGGCCTGAGCCTTGCCGATATGACCTCGGGTCGACAGCAGCTTCTTGTGGAATTCCCAGAATTTGGCGGGCGAAAGCTGCATGCGGGCGGCGGTGGCGACATGCGCCGTTTCGACGGAGTCGGCGCCGAGGATCGGGAAATCCTTCAGCACGACGCGCAGCTTGGGATCGCTTTCGATGAGCTTCGAGACGGAAGCGAGCGACTGCTTGCAGTAGCCGCAATTGTAATCGAAGAATTCGACGAGCGTGACCTCGCCGTCCGGATTGCCCACGACCGCCTGGTTGGCGGAATGGGCGATCTTGTCGCCATTCTCGTTGACCGCTTTTTCACGCGATGCGAGCTCCGCCGCTTCTTCGCGCTTCTTGAGTTCGTCGATCGCCTCGCGGATCACTTCGGGGTTGGTGATCAGATAATCGTGGATGACCTTCTGTATCCCGGCCTTCTGCTGATCCGTGAAGACGTCGCTTGCGACGGAGGGCGTCGCGGCGGCGGAGGTCGCGCCGGCAAGGGCGCCCGCGAGCGCGAGAACGCGCCAGGAAACGAGGGCGGCCAGGGACAGGGAGCGGCGCATCTTTTTCTCCTTCACGCGCGTGATTTTGGCTTGGAGCGCTTTTAACAGACGGTCGCGGCGCTGTCATTGACAGGGCCTCCGGGACAAGATCGGGCGTGCCCGATCACCTCACATAAGAACCGCCATAATTGCCGGAATAGGATCCGCCGTTCACATTGCGGACGCCGTCATTCACCAGCACCGAGCCGAGGCCGTAATTGAAGCGCGCTTCGCCCAGCGTGCGGAAGCTCAGCGTCACCATCACCGACTGGTTGCGCGCCGGCAGGCCCGTATAGGACTGCGGCTGGTAAATCTGCGAATAATTGATCGACAGCGTCGTGCATTCGTCATGATAGCCGACGCCGGCGCCGAGCGCCGCGACAGAGAAGAGCGGCGCCGTGCCGATCAAGTTGATGCCCGTGAAATTGGTGTAGAGCGCGGGCTGCTGAGTGAGGCCGTTATAGAGATAACGGCTCATGTCGAAAGTGACCGTGCCGTTGAGGAAGTAGTTTTTCGTGATGTCGTAGCGGCCCGTCGCCGAGAGGCCCTGGCGACGGACGTCGAAGCCGATCGCCGGCTGCGACGCGTAATTGGCGTATTGCAGCTGCAAGGTGACCGGATCAAAATTGAAGGTCGAGAACAGGTCGATGCGTCTCGCGTTGAGATCGGTCTTGTCGAAGCGGCCCTTCGCGATGAAGCTGACGAAGCTGTTGGGCGCAAAGGCGAAGCGGCCGACGAGATCGGAGACGCGCGAGTCGAGGCCCGAATTCAGGCCCACATTGGCGGCGTCCGCCTGCGCATAGGAATTCGCGCCCGCGATCTGCGACGACTGGCCGACCATGGCGTTGAGGAAGCCGCCATTTGGCAGCGAAAGGGTCGCCTGGCCGCCATAGTTCAGGCGCGTGCCCGTCTCGAAACGGTCGTAGCCCGAGAATTTGCTCCATTCGAACAGGGTCGAGTCGTCGAAGACGAGGCTCTGCGAGTCCATATTGACGAGCGACGGGATCGACGTCTGGTTTGGGCGCGCGACGATCTGGGCGATGGGTTCGAAAACGATATTGCCGATGGGGCTGCGCGCGAGAATCGGATACCGCCACTCGGCGCCGAAGCCCGGCGTCGCCTGTCCACGGAACCTCTGATCCTGGCCGTTGAAGAACAGGCCCTGATTCTGGTTCGGAATCGGCTGCCAGAAATTGTTGTAGGCGGGGTAGGTCCCCTCGCGGTCGTAATCGAGATAACTGCCGACGAAGCGGGCGAAGGCGAAGGCCGTCCATACGCCGCCGACAGGATCGATGACCTTGCGCTTCCAGTTGCCGCTCAGCGTCGCATGCTCATAGGCGCCGCCGACGCCGCGCAGCAGACACTGGCTGCGCTGGGGCACGACGTCCGGCGCGTAGATCTGACAGACATTGTAGAGGCCGTAGAGCCGGTCCAGCGTGCGCGGATTGATCGACTCGTAATTCGCGATGTCGGCCGAGGTGCTGGTGACGTTGCCGTCGAGCTCGATCTGGCCGCCAATGCCGCCGGTCCTGGCGGGGTCGACGTCGAAGACCCGGTTGTAGTCGATCACCGGATGCACGACAGGCTGCTGGGCCTGCACGTCGTTTGGCGACAGGCCCTGGAAATAGTAGCCGCGCATGTCGAACCAGCTGCGCGGGCCCTGCCCGGTCAGATAGACGGTCGAGGACGATTCGCGGAAGAAGTAGTTCTGCAGGAGGTAGTTGTATTGCTTGTAGTCCTGCAGGAAGTAGCGATCCGACAGCGCCGTGACGTCCCAGCCGAACTTCCAGCGATCGTTGATCGCGAATTCGCCCATCGACTGGATGGCCCCGCGCCATTGGCGATCATGCGCGCCGAGCGGCGGCGGCGCGAAGGCGCCGGGGTCGCCGACATGGGTTCCTTCGGCGCGGATAGAGAAGCCGCCATTCTCGAAGCGCTTGCGGAATTCACCGGTGAGGAACGGGCCCTGACGCGTGAAAACCGCCGGCGTGATCGTGACGTCCATATCCGGCGCGATGGCCCAGAAATAGGGCACGCCAAAGCCGGCGCCGAGCTGCGAGCGATAGGTGAAGACCGGCGTCAGGAATCCGGATTTGCGCTTCACCGTCGGGTCCGCGGAGGACCAGAAGGGCACATAGGCGACCGGCGTTCCGAGGAGCTCGAAAGTCGCGTCCTCGTAATAGAGCATCTTCTCCACATTGTCGTGGATGATGCGCTTGGCTTTCACCACCCAGGTGCGCGGTTTCGTGGGGTCGTCCTTGCAGGCTTCGCAAGCCGTGTAGGAGCTCATGTCGAAGGTGGTTTCGTCGCCGGCGCGCTCGGCGCTCATATGCGTATTTTGTGGCGTGTCGACCTGCAGGCTCTCGATGAAGCCGGCCTTGAAGTCGTCGGTGAGGTCGAAGCGATCGGCGCGCGCAATCGTGCCGTCCGTCTCGGTCAGCTTCGCGTGACCTTCCGCATAGACGCGCGACGTGTTGCGGTCATAGACGACGCGGTCAGCCTCGAGCAGGCGGCCCTTGTAAAGGATCTGCACCTGTCCGCGCGCGGTGACGGTGTTCTTGTTCTCGTCATAGACCATCTCCCTGGCCTCGACGACCATGCGCTCGCCATTGCCCTGGGGCGCGGCGCGCGCGGTCGCGACGAGAAGAGTCGCGGCCCCGGAAAAGGCGGCGACTGTCGAGAGGAGAGTCGAGAGGCGACGGAGGCGGCGACGCATCAACCGTCCTCCGAATAAAGCAAAGTAAGCGTGCCCAACATGCTCCCGACAAGCGCAGGCGACCAAGCGGCGACGAGGGGAGAGATCATTCCTGCGCCGCCGAGATCAGAGAGGACTTTGGTAACTATGTAAAGCACGAAGCCTGCCACGACGCCACCGGAAAGGGTTTTGGCGACGCCGCCAAATCGAAAGAACCTTAATGAAAAACTAGCGGAAACGAGAACCATGGCGACGAGAAGCAGCGGGCGCGCCAGCAGCGTCTGGAATTGCAGCCTGTAGCCTGTGGCGTCGAGTCCGGCTTCGGCTGTGCGGGCGGTCATTTCAGGCAGGTTCCAGAAGGGCGTGCCCGATGGCGGGGTCGTCGCGGCGGCGGCCTGTTCGGGCGTGAGGTCGGTCGCGAGCATATAGGCGCTCACTTGCCGGGCGGGCTCGCCGGGCGCGCTGACCGTCGCGTCCTTGAGCGCCCAGACGCCGGGTTCGAGATGGGCCTTCGCCGCCTCGACGCGCTCCACGAAGCCGCCGTCCGCCGAGTAGATATTGACGCTCACGCCCGTGAGATCGACGCCGGCATTGGCCGTCTCGATGGCGTGGATGACGGCGAGACCGTCGACGCCGTGCTGGCGAAGCCAGACGCCATGGTCGATTCGGATGCTCCCCGGCCGGCCGAAGATCTTCAGCTCCATTTCCTCGGAGCGCTGTTTCATGTCGGCGGAGAGGGGATTGTAGATCGTCACGGAGACGATCCCGATGAAAAGCGCCGTGAGCGCCGGCGGCGCGATGAACTGCCAGACGGACATGCCGGCGGCGCGCGCCACGATCAGCTCCAGCTTGCGGGTAAGGTCGACGAAGGTCGCCATCGAGCCGAAGAGCACGGCGAAGGGCAGGATCATCTCCGCCGCCGCCGGCACCTTCATCGCGGTCATCAGCGCGACCACGCCGGCGCCGGCGGCCGGATTGTCGCTGGCGCGGCGCAGCATCTCGACGAAGACGACGACGAACATCAAGCAGAAAATCGTGAAGAAGATCGCGAGGATCGTCTTCATGAAGCGCATGGCGAAATAGCGGGTGATCGTCATGCCGATCATGCCGGCGCTCCAAAGCGCGGCGCCGGACGGCTCGGCGCGGGGCGGCGCGTCAATGTCGTCATCGGCCTCTGTTCGCCCCTCTCGCTGAAATCACCGGACGCCGCTTTAGGGCTTTGTTAAGGATGGCTAAACGCTTCAAGGCGCCCAGGCAAGCGCCGCCGCGTTCCGCGGCGCGCATCCCGTGCATTCAATCTACGGGCGTTGCTTTTCGGCCACGGCGCCATTTTCCCGGCCGATCGCGGCGTTTTGGGGGCGGGGCCCCCCGCGAACCGGGCGCCGGGCTATCAACACGGAATGGGGAGATGGCGGAGAATCGGGAACAGATCGCAGGCGTGATCGAGCCGGGTGAGAATTGCGACGGTCGCGCACAAATCAATGAAGAGGTGTACAAACGTGTTGATAAAAAGGCTGAATATCGAGCAGCGACTGCGCAATATTGGCAAGGTGAAGCCGGCGCTTCCCGCGTTCTGGAGAGACTCGCGAATAACATTGAGTGTCTTATCTTCGCCTTCGGCGGAATCGTCGAGCATGTGCTGCAGGGCCACTCCCGACATATGCAATTGCTGCGAGCACTGTAGCACGAACGCCAGATGACCGATGTTGAAAACCCAAACGGCGAGAACCGCCGCCATGGCGAGACTGTAAGAAAGATGCTCTTTCAGGTTGAAGCCAAAGGAGCCGGCTGAGAATTGTACGGCCGTATAAACGGCCCACAGCGAAAAATATTGTGTCTGCTTCGTCGTTATATACGAAAGAATGTCTTTGATCTCGATTTTGGACAGATAGCCATTTGACTTTACACTGACTGGCTGCAGGCGAGAGCAAAAATTTATTTTCATGGCGATGGCGTCCGAGGACAATCGAGACAATCAAACTGAGAAAACAGTGTTCTACCTACCTTTTCATAATAGCCTCCTTCGTTTCGTCTGTCCATCGACGCCGACGGAGCGCCTCGCGGCCGGGTGATTTGACCCCGGCATTAGGCAGATGATAGTGCCCGCTGAAAGCATGCGTTCTAGATGATCGCATACATCCAGCTTACTTCAGTGAGGCCGCAAATGTCCCTCAACGCGAAATTCGAGGTTTTGTCCTTCGACGAGTCGGAGGCCGCTCTTCGCGCGCCAGAGGAAGCCGGTCGCCCGCGCGCCCTCGTTATCTTCGTTGGAACGGACCTTGCGCTCGGAGACCGCGCCAAAGCCCTTCTGAAGGACGCCAAGGCGCAGATCGACCGCGCCGCCGCCGTGGCGAAGTTCAAGGGCAAATCCGGCTCTGCTTTGGAGATTCTCGCGCCGGCGGGCGTTCCGGCGAGCCGCCTGCTGCTGATCGGCGTCGGTCCTGGAAACGCGGACGACGGCGAAAAGCCCGCCAAATTCGAGGATTACCTGTCGCTCGGCGGTCAGGCCGCGGCAAAGCTCGGCGCCGGCTCCTCCTCGGTGGTCCTGTTCGATCTGCCCGAAGCGCCGGCCGAGCCGGCCGCAGCCGCCGCGCAATTCGCGCTCGGCGCCTGGCTGCGCGCCTATAAGTTCGATCAATACAAGACCAGGAAGAAGGACGAAGACAAGGACGGTCCTGTCGAGCTTCAGCTCGGCGTCGCCGACGCCGCAAGCGCCAAGGCGCTCGTCGCCGAGGCGTCTCATACGGCCGAGGCCGTGGTTCTGGCCCGCACGCTGGTCAACGAGCCCGCCAATGTGCTGTCGCCGGCGGAATTCGCCCGCCGCGCCTCGGAGCTGATGAAGCTTGGCGTCGAGGTCGAGATTCTCGACGAGAAGTCCATGGCGGAGCTGGGCATGCGCGCTCTGCTCGGCGTGGGGCAGGGCTCCGAGAATGAAAGCCGCCTCGTCGTGCTGCGCTGGAATGGCGGCGCGGCGGATGCGGCGCCGATCGCTTTCGTCGGCAAGGGCGTCGTGTTCGACACGGGCGGCATCTCGATCAAGCCCGCGGCCGGCATGGAGGACATGAAGGGCGATATGGGCGGCGCGGCTGCCGTCACCGGCGCGCTTTACGCCATCGCCGCCCGCAAGGCGAAGGCCAATGTCGTCGGCGTTCTCGGCCTCGTCGAGAACATGCCCGACGGCAAGGCGCAGCGCCCCGGCGACATCGTGAAATCCATGTCGGGACAGACGATCGAGGTCATCAACACCGATGCGGAAGGCCGTCTCGTTCTCGCCGACGCCCTCACTTACGTCATCGAGAAGCACAAGCCCGCGGCGATCGTCGATCTCGCGACGCTCACCGGCGCGATCCTTGTCGCGCTGGGACAGGAATATGCCGGTCTTTTCTCCAATAATGACGAGCTGGCGGACCATCTGACCAAGGCCGGAACGGCGACCGGCGAGAAGCTGTGGCGCTTCCCGATGGGGCCGGCCTATGACAAGCTCATCGACTCGAAATTCGCCGATATGAAGAACACCGGCGGCCGTCATGCCGGGTCCATCACCGCCGCGCATTTCCTGCAACGCTTCGTCGGCAAGACGCCCTGGGCGCATCTCGACGTCGCCGGCACAGCCATGGGCTCGCCCGCAAGCGACGTGAACCAGAGCTGGGGCTCCGGCTATGGCGTGCGGTTGCTGGATCGGCTGGTGAAGGATTTTTACGAGGGGTGACGGCGCGCGCCGCCGCGTAGCCAATGACGTGTCGCGCGTGACCGTGATCGCGGACGGCGCGACGGCCGCATCGTCAATTATGTCGCCTTGAGGCGCCGCGCGGATCGAGCGGGCTTTTTTCCGTCCCGGTCCCGGCAACGCGTTATGCCCCGCTTAAGTCTATGATTTCCAATTGAAAACCTTCCGCCCTGTCCCATCTGTCGGCCAAGGGAATGCGCGAGCATTCCCGGGTCGCAGCAGGCGACAGTGCGAAAGGAATCCCCTATGGCCACCACCCTTGCCGGTCGGACGTGGAGCAGCGCCGACAATCTCGCCAAGCTGTTTGGCGTGATCTTCATCATCGTCGGGATATTGGGCTTCATTCCCAATCCCCTCGTATCCTATCGCGGTCTCTTCGAGGTCAACACCTTCCACAACATCGTCCACATCGTGTCGGGCGGCATTCTGCTGGCGAGCCCTTATTACAATGCGCCCGTCATCACCTTGCGCGTCTTCGGCGTCATCTACGCCGTCGTGACGATTCTGGGCTTTATCTCGCTCGATTCCCTGAATTCGATGGGTCTGGCGGTGAACCAGCCGGATAACTGGCTCCATCTCATCCTGTCGATCGCAATTCTCTGGGCGGGCTTCGCGATGCCTGCCGAAGAGCGCGTAACGACGGCGCATATGTGAAGCGGGCGGCGCCGCGGCGCAGACCGCGGCGCTCCGCCGCAAGGAGGCGGCAAGGAGGCGGGATGACGGCGCTGCCGCAAGACGTGAAGGTCGCGATTATCGAAGCGTTGCAGGAAGACGGCGTCGATTCCTCACGCATCGTAATCGAATTCCACGGCGACGAAGTCGTCGTAAGGGGCGACGTGAATACGCATGAGGAGAAGCGCGCCGCCGAGGGCGCCGTTGCGCGCCTCTCCCGCCGCGCAAAAATGCGCTGCGACCTCGCCGTGTCCCTGATCTATCAGGCCGGCGAGGATGTGGTTTACGAAGCCGGCCTCGAGTCCTTCCCCGCAAGCGATCCGCCGTGCTGGACGCCCACGATCAGCCGGAGCTAGGGGACTTGCGCGCCGCTCCTTAATTGGCCATCAAAGGCCCCGCCGCCGGTCGGGAGGGGCCCATGGTCGAAATCTCTTTCTACCATCACCAGACTCGCAGGATCGACGACACCCTGCCGACCTTGCTGGAGCGCTCGCTGGCGCGCGGCTGGCGCGTCGTGGTGCAGGCGGCGAGCGAGGCGCGGCTGACCGCGCTCGATCAGCATCTTTGGGCCTATCGGCAGGAGAGCTTCCTGCCGCATGGAACGAAGCGGGACGCCTCGCCCGAAACGCAGCCGATCTTTTTGACCTGCGGCGTCGAAAATCCGAACGGCGCCGATGTGCGATTCTTTGTCGAGGGCGCGCAGATCGCGCCCGTTCTCGCGAGCGCCGCGGCGCCGCGCGCGCGCGCCGTGCTGCTCTTCAACGGCGAGGATCCGGGCGAACTCTCCGACGCCCGCGCGCAATGGAAGGAATTGCGCGACGCGGGACAGACGCTGGTCTATCAACAGCAGGACGAGAGCGGGCGCTGGGTGGAAAAAGCGCGCGAACCCAAGGCCAAATCATGACGGACGCAGATTTCGCCGAAAGGCGCGCCCGCGCGCGCGCGAAGCTCGACGCGATCGATCCCCATAAGCGCGAAGGCGGCGTCGACGCCGATCCTCAGCGTCGCGAATGGTTCGAGGCGGTGTATCAGTTCGCAGGCGACGATCCGGCGGGCGTGCCCTGGGCCGGTCTCGCGCCGCATCCCGTGCTGGCGCAGTGGCTGGAGGGCCGTTCGCTCGCGGGGCTGCGCGCGCTCGACGTCGGCTGCGGACTCGGCGACAATGCCGAGGCTTTGGCCAAGGCCGGCGCGAGGGTTGTCGCGTTCGATCTCGTTGCGCGCGCGGTCGAATGGGCGAGGCGCCGCTTTCCGCAAAGCGCCATCGATTATTGCGCCGCGGATCTTTTTCAAGCGCCGCCGGAATGGCGCGGCGCTTTCGATCTCGTCCATGAACTTTACACGCTGCAGGCTTTGCCGGAGGCGCTGCTGCCCGACGCGGCGCGCGCGCTCGCGTCTTTCGTCGCGCCGGGCGGCATGTTGCTCGTCATTTCCCGGGCGCGTGACGAAGGGCAGGACGTCGCCGGACCGCCCTGGCCGCTGACGCGCGGGCGGATCGAGACGCTTGCCGTGTGCGGGCTGCGCCTCGTTTCGCTCGAGGACGTCCCTGCGTCGGAAACGATCGTTCGCCATTGGCGCGCGGAGTTTCGCCGCGAGGTCGACAGGTGACCGCGCCGCTTCTCTCCGTCTCCGAGATTTCCAAAAGATACGGCGCGGTCGTCGCGCTGGAGGGCGTGTCGCTCAACGTCGGCGCGGGCGAATTTTTCGCGCTGCTCGGCCCCTCCGGCTGCGGCAAGACGACGCTGATGCGCTGCATCGCCGGCTTCGAAACGCCCGACAGCGGAAAGCTGACGTTGAAAAGCGCAGACCTCTCCGGCGTGCCGCCGCATCGGCGCCCTGTGAATATGATGTTCCAGAGCTATGCGCTCTTTCCGCATTTGAACGTCTACGAAAACGTCGCCTTCGGCCTTCGGCGGAAGGGCGAAAGGGAAGAAGCGATACGCGCGCGGGTGAGCGAATTGCTGGACATGACGCAGCTCGCGCCTTTCGGCGCGCGTCGCATCAACGAGCTTTCCGGCGGGCAGCGTCAGCGCGTCGCGCTTGCGCGGGCTTTGGCGCCGCGTCCGGCCTTGCTGCTGCTCGACGAGCCGCTCGGCGCGCTCGACCGCAAGCTGCGCGAGGAAACGCAATTCCAGCTCAAGGAAATACAACGAAAAACGCGAACGAGCTTCGTCATCGTCACGCATGACCAGGACGAAGCGCTCGCCATCGCCGACCGCATCGCCGTGATGCGCACGGGAAAAGTGGAGCAGATCGCCGCGCCGATCGAGATTTACGAGAAGCCTGCGACGCGCTTCGTCGCGGGCTTTGTCGGTGAAATGAATTTCATCGAAGGCGAAATCGCGCGCGACGACGGCGCTGCTTTCGTGACGTCCTTCGCTCGGCTTCCGCGCGCCGAATGCGCGTTGCCCCAAGGCGCCCGCGCGACGCTCGGCCTGCGCCCCGAGCGCATCGAGGTTTCACGCGACGGCGAGGGCGTTGCGGGGCGCGTCGAAGACTTCGTTTTTCGCGGGGAATATACGCTGCTGCGCGTGCGCGTCGCGCCGGACGTGGTGCTGCGCGTCGGCGCTTATGACGGGCGCTTTGCGATTGGCGACGACGTGAAGCTGACAATCGCGCCGGATGCGGGCGTGTTGTTTGCGGAGAGCGAATGAGCGTGCTCGCTTGCGACAATCCCGCCTTCACCCTGTCCCTCCCTCGCAAGCGAGAGAGGGGACGCTCGTGATCAGTGATCTCGATGACGGCGGCGATCTGCCTCCTCTCCGGCGAAGCGGGGGAGGGTTAGGAGGCCATCCGTCTCCGTCTTCGCAAATGGGCGCCGTCATTGCGAGCGAAGCGAAGCAATCCACAACCAGGGCGCCGCTCTGGATTGCTTCGTCGCTTGCGCTCCTCGCAATGACGGACAAGCGCTACGATGATTGAGCGCCGTCTCTCCCTCGGCGAGCGGCTGACGCTCGCCATTCCCTATCTGTGGATCGCCGCTTTTTTCCTCGCGCCGATGCTGCTCATCGCGAAGATTTCGGTCTCACAATCCGTCCTCGCGCGGCCGCCCTACGAGCCGCGTTTCCATTGGCGCGATTCCCTTTCGGAACTGTGGTCCAAGGCGCAGACGCTCACGCTCGACAATTACCGCGCGCTCGTCGGCGACAGTCTTTATTTCGACGCCTATGTCTCGTCGCTCTGGATAGCTGCGGTCGCCACGCTTGCGACGCTCTTCGTCGCCTATCCCTTCGCCCTCGCAATGGCGCGCAGCCCGCGTCGATGGCGGCCCTTTCTCATCGGCGTCGCGGCGGCGCCGTTCTGGACGAGCTTCCTCATCCGCGTCTATGCCTGGATCGCGCTGTTGAAGGACGAAGGCGTCATCAACAATGCGCTGATCGCGCTGGACCTCATCAGCGCGCCGATCGAGATGTTTGCGACGACGGGCGCGGTGATCGTCGGCATCGTCTATTCCTATCTGCCATTCATGCTGCTGCCGATCTACGCCGCGCTCGAAGGACAGGATCCCAGCCTGCGCGAGGCGGCGGCCGATCTCGGCGCTTCTCCGGCGGAGATTTTCCTGCGCGTGACTCTGCCGCTGTCGCGCGACGGCGTCATCGCCGGCGCGCTGCTCGTCTTCATTCCGGCGGTCGGCGAATTCGTCATTCCCGATCTTCTCGGCGGCTCCGACACGCTGATGATCGGACGCACGCTCTGGAACGATTTCTTCGCCAATCATGATTGGCCCGCCGCGTCCGCCGCCGCCATCGCGCTCGTCTCGATCCTCCTCGCGCCGCTTTTATTGTGGGAGCGCGCGCGTCTTCGCGAAGAGGAGGGGCGCCGGTGAGTCTTTCCTTCCACATTGCGCGGGTCGGGACGCTCATTGCGGGCTTCGTCTTCCTCTACGCGCCGATCGTCATCCTCGCGGGGATGAGCTTCAACGCCTCGCGCCTCGTCTCGGTCTGGGGCGGCTTCTCGACCAAATGGTATGCGGCGCTCTTCGACAATGAGCTGCTGATCGCCTCGGCGAAGATCAGCCTCGCCGCCGCGCTTCTCTCCGCCACGATCGCCACTTTTCTGGGGCTGCTTGCAGCGGTCGCGCTGGCGCGTTTCGGGGCGTTCCGCTCGCGCATGCTTTTCTTTGGCGCGATCCATGCGCCGCTTGTCCTGCCCGAGGTCGTGCTGGGCCTTGCGCTGCTTTCCTGCTTCGTCGCGCTCGGAATCGGACGCGGCTTTGCGACGCTCGTCATCGGCCATGTGACGTTGACCATGTGCTTCACGACGGTCGCGCTTCTCGCGGCTCTGCGCGGCTGCGATCCCGCGCTCGAGGAGGCGGCGATGGATCTCGGCGCGACCCCGGTCCAGGCCTTCGCGCTCGTCGCTTTGCCGCAGATCGCGCCGGCCATGGCCAGCGCGTTTCTGCTCGCCTTCACGCTCTCGCTCGACGATCTCGTGATTGCGAGCTTCGCGACGGGCCCCGGCGCGACGACGCTGCCGATGCGCATCTATTCCCAGGTGAGGCTTGGCGTCTCGCCGCAGATCAACGCGATCTCCACCCTGCTGCTCGGTCTCGTCGCGCTCGCGCTCGGCGGCTCGGCGCTCGCCATGCAGGCCGGCAAGCGCCGGGGATTGTGAGAGGCGAGCCCCGCGCCACATACGCTTTATGGCCTCCCGCTGGTTTGCGTCGCTCCCGAACCTCATTACGATCGGCAGGCTGGTGCTGACGCCGGCCATAATCGGCATGGGCGTCGATCAGCGCTGGGGCCCGGCCTTCCTCATATTCATCGTGGCGGGGGTCTCGGACGCGCTCGACGGCTGGCTGGCCAAGACCTACCATCTGCAATCCGAGCTCGGCGCCGTGCTCGATCCGCTGGCGGACAAGGCGCTGATCATCTCCATTTATGTCTTGCTCGCGAGCGCGGGGGCGCTCCCGCCCTGGCTCGCGATCCTGGTCGTCTCCCGCGACGCGCTGATTGTCGGGGGCGTCCTCGTGGCGTGGTTCCTTTCGCGGCCCGTCAAGGTCCGGCCGCACATATCCTCGAAAATCACGACCGCCGCGCAGCTCGGCCTCGCCGGATTTGTTTTGGCCGGCGAGGCCTATGGCTTTCGCGCCGAGGCTTTGGAAAGCCTCTTCGAGGGAAGCGTCGCCGCATTGACCATGACTTCGGCAAGCGTCTATCTGTGGCTCTGGGTCCAGCATATGAGGCCTTGAGCATATGACGAAGCAGAAGCTGCCGGCGGCTCCCCGCGCGAAGGGGGCGCGTCAGCCCGCCAATTTGTCTTCGGCTGCGGCGACGTCGCCCGACGTCCAGCAATCGGAGCCCGTGCAGGTCGTCGCGGTAAAATGGGCGGGCCTGAGCCTCGAACGGCAACTGGCGCTGTGGGGCGTGACGCTCCTTGTGCTGGCCGCGATCCTTTACCTGTTGAGCCCGGTCCTCGCGCCCTTCGTGGCGGGCACGGCGCTCGGCTATCTGCTCGATCCCGTGGCCGACCGGCTGCAAAAGCTTGGCTGTTCGCGCCTCGGCGCGGCGCTGTTGCTGCTTTCTGTCTTCCTCGCCGTCCTGGTGACGGGTCTCGTCATTCTGCTCCCGATATTGACCCACCAGCTCGCGGGATTCCTCACCGCGCTGCCCGGCTATCTGCAGACGCTGCATGGCCTCGTCACGGAATGGAGCGCCCATTTCACAAATGAATATCTCAAGGATTTTCTCGAGAAATATGGATGGGCCGGCGCCGGCGCGAGCCTGAACGTCGACATCGAGAAATATTTCAACGATCTCGCGAGCCAGGGCGCGTCGATGGTCGGCGATTTTCTGAAATCGTTGCTGTGGCGCGGCTATGCGCTCATCAATGTGATTTCGCTCGTCGTCATCACTCCTGTCGTGGCCTTCTATATGATGCTCGACTGGGATCATATGGTTCAGATCATCGACGACCTCGTTCCGCCGCGACACCGCGACGACGTGCGCATGCTGGCGCGCGACATCGATCGCGCGCTCGCGGGCTTTGTGCGCGGGCAATCGCTGGTCTGTCTCTTCCTTGGCGTCTGGTACGCGCTGGGCCTTTCCGCGATCGGGCTGAATTTCGGTTTCCTGATCGGGGTCATAGCGGGTTTCCTAAGCTTCATCCCCTATGTCGGCTCGATCACGGCTTTCGTTCTGTCGATCATCATCGCGATCGTACAGGCTTGGCCGCATATCAATCTGCCGGTCGAGGCGATCGCCATTGTTTCGACCGGGCTGGTCATGGACGGCTACGTCCTTTCGCCGCGACTCGTTGGCGCGTCGGTCGGGCTGCATCCGGTCTGGATCATGTTCGCGCTGCTCGCGTTCGGCGCGCTTTTCGGCTTTACGGGGCTCATCATCGCCGTGCCGGCGGCGGCGGCGCTCGGCGCGCTCATGCGTTTTCTGGCCCGCCGCTATCGCGCGAGCGCGCTCTACCGCGAATCGCCCTACGCGCAAGACCGGGCCTGACCCGCAATGGGGCAGGGAACGCCGGCGCAACTGCCGCTGGAGTTGCCGGTGCAGCCGCGACTCGGCCGCGCCGATTTTCTGGCGGCGCCGTCGAACGAAGCGGCGCTCGCCATGGTCGAGCGCTGGCCGGATTGGCCCGACCGCGTCCTTCTGCTGGTCGGTCCGCCGGGAAGCGGCAAGAGCCATTTGCTGTCGATCTTCGCCGAGCGCGCCGCGGCCCTGCGGGCTCTCGGCCGTTCGCCGCCGTCATTGGAGACGCTGGCGGCGGCGACGCCCGAGGCGATCGCGATCGACGACCTGGATTTTATCGTCGACGAGACGGCGCTTTTCCACCTGCTGAATTACGCCGTCGAGCACCGGGCGTTCGTGCTGATGACGGCGGCGAGACCGCCCTCCGGCGCGCAATTTCGCCTACCCGATCTTTTGTCACGCCTGCGTCGTGCGCCCATGGTTGAGATCGGCGCTCCGGACGACGACCTCATGCTGGCGGTGCTCGACAAGCTTTTTCGAGACCGCCAACTCCTCGTCGAGCCGCCGGCTCTGGCCTATGCCGCCCTTCGCCTGGAGCGCTCCCTCGACGCGGCGCGCGCTTTTGTCGCGGCGCTCGATCGTGAAGCGCTTGCGCAACAGCGGCGGGTGACGCGCGCGCTGGCCGCGCAGGTCATGGAGCGTTTCGAGGCCGGTTCGAACGGGACGCAGGATTAACTGGGCGGCGTTTTCGCACTGCCTCCGACAGCGTCGATATGGCATGATGGCGAAAATGGGAAAACGGCATGACGGCGAATATTAAGGAAAAGACCGAGCGGGCCGCGACGCAGATCGAGGCCGCCGCGATTGAGGTAATGGACCCTGCGGGCGAGATTCTGGAGCATCCGGACGAGTTGGCGGTCTCCCCGCGCCGTTTCATCAACCGCGAATTGTCCTGGCTCGAATTCAATCGCCGCGTGCTCGAGGAAGCCTCGAACAAGAACCATCCGGTTCTGGAGCAACTTCGCTTTCTCTCGATTTCCGCGAACAATCTCGATGAATTCTTCATGGTGCGCGTCGCCGGCTTGCGCGGACAGGTCCGCTCGGGTCTGACGGCGGTGTCGCAGGATGGGCTCACGCCGTCGGAGCAGCTTTCGAAGATCAACGAGCGCGTCGTCCTCCTCACGAACGAACAGTTACGGCGCTGGCGTGAGCTGCGCCGCGAAATCGAGGAAGTGGGCATCGTCATCGTGGAGCCGGGCGACGTCTCCAAGGCCGATCGCGAATGGCTCGAAGACCATTTCCTCAGCAAGATTTTTCCCGTTCTGACGCCGCTCGCCGTCGATCCGGCGCATCCCTTCCCCTTCATCCCGAATCTCGGCTTCACGCTGGCGTTGGAGCTGGTGCGGCCGGGCGACCGCAAGACGCTTCAGGCGCTGGTGCGCCTGCCCTCGAAGATCGAACGCTTCGTCCAGCTTCCCAATCCGGGCGGCGCGCGCGAGCGATTCATGCTGCTCGAAACGCTCATCGCGATGAACGCGCAGCGCCTCTTCCCTGGTTATTTGCTGCGAGGGCAGGGGCTCTTTCGCGTGATCCGCGACAGCGATCTCGAAGTTGAGGAAGAGGCGGAAGACCTCGTGCTCTTCTTTGAGACCGCGCTGAAGCGCCGTCGCCGCGGTTCGGTCATCCGCCTCGAAGTCGCGGCCGACATGCCGGAGACTTTGCGCGCGCTCGTCGCGGAGGAGCTTGGCGTCGAACAGAGCGAAACCTTCCAGATCGACGGCATGCTGGCGCTCAACGATCTGTCCGAACTCGTCGCGCTCGACCGGCCGGATCTCAAATTCAAGCCCTATAATCCGCGCTTTCCCGAGCGCGTGCGCGACAATGGCGGCGATTGTTTCCTCGCCATCAAACAGAAGGACCTTGCGGTCCACCACCCCTATGAGTCCTTCGACGTCGTCGTGCAGTTCCTGCAGCAGGCGGCGCGCGATCCCAACGTCATCGCCATCAAGCAGACGCTTTATCGCACCTCTAACAACAGCCCGATCGTGCGCGCGCTGGTGGAGGCCGCCGAGGCGGGCAAATCCGTCACCGCGCTCGTCGAGCTGAAAGCGCGCTTCGACGAAGAGGCGAACATCCGCTGGGCGCGCGATCTCGAACGCGCCGGCGCGCAAGTCGTCTTCGGCTTCATCGAACTCAAGACGCATGGCAAGCTGTCGATGGTGGTGCGCCGCGAAGGCTCGGGCCTCGCAACCTACTGTCATGTGGGCACGGGCAATTATCATCCCGTCACCGCGCGCATCTATACGGATATTTCCGTGTTCACCGCAGACCCGACAATCGGCCGCGACGTCTCGCGCATCTTCAATTACATCACCGGCTACGCCGAGCCTGCGGGACTCGAACGGATGGCGGTGTCGCCGATTTCGCTCAAGAAGCGGCTGCTTGAACATATCGAGCAGGAGATGGGGTCGGTGAAGGCGGGCAAGCCTGGCGCCATCTGGCTCAAATGCAACGCGCTCGTCGATCCCGAGATCATCGACGCCCTCTATATGGCCTCGAAAGCCGGCGTGCAGATCGACTGCGTCGTGCGCGGCATTTGTTGCCTGCGGCCGGGCGTTCCCGGTCTCTCCGAAAACATCCGCGTCAAGTCGATCGTCGGACGCTTCCTCGAACATGCGCGCGTCTACGCCTTTGGCGGCGGGCATCCGCTGCCGCATCCGCGCGCGCATGTCTACATCTCCTCGGCCGATCTCATGCCGCGCAATCTCGACCGCCGCGTCGAAGTGCTGATGCCGATCTCCAACCCGACCGTTCATCAGCAATTGCTCGACCAGATCATGCTCGCAAATCTCATCGACAATGAGCAGAGCTATCGCGTGCTGCCCGACGGCTCGTCGCAGCGCATCGTTCCGGCGGAGGGTGAGGAACATTTCAATGCGCACAAATATTTCATGACGCATCCGAGCCTGTCCGGCCGCGGCAAGTCGCTCAAGGACTGGCGCCCGCGTTCGCTGCTGAAGCGCAAGCAAGATGCTTAAGAGATTCCTTCGGCCGGAGCGGATCGAGCAGCCTGCGCCCAGCTCGGCCAAGCCGGTGGCGATCGTGGACATCGGCTCGAACTCCGTGCGTCTCGTCGCCTATCAGGGCCTCTCCCGCGCGCCCACGCCGATCTTCAACGAGAAGGCGATGTGCGGTCTCGGCAAGGGCGTGGTGACGACGGGGCGGCTTCCGGAAGAGGGCGTCGAGAGGGCGCTGAAGGCCCTCAAGCGCTACCGCGCCTTGTGCGAAACGATGCGCGTGCTCGACATCGAGGTCATCGCCACCGCCGCCGCGCGGGACGCCGAGAACGGTCCGGCTTTCCTCGACGCCGCGCGCGCCGCGATCGGCCGCGACATCGTCCTGCTTTCGGGCAAGCGCGAAGCGGAGCTGTCGGCGCTTGGCGTCATTTCCGCCGTGCATGAGCCGAACGGCGTCGTCGGCGATCTTGGCGGCGGCTCGCTCGAACTGATCGACGTTGCGGGCGACGAGCTTGGAAAAGGCGTCACGCTGCCGCTCGGCGGACTCGCCCTGATGGACGCGTCGCGCAAATCGCCGCGCGAAGCGACGCGCATCGCGCGAAAGGCGATCGCCGGCGCCAAGCCTCTGGAACATTTGAAAGGCCGCACCTTCTACGCGGTTGGCGGCACATGGCGCTCGCTGGCCAAGCTCCATATGCGACAGCGCAACTACCCGCTCGGGGTGATGCACAATTATCGCATCCAGACCAACGAAGCCGCGGATTTTGCGGCGCTTGTCGAACATGTGGACAGCGCGGCGATCGAGGATATCGAGACCGTGTCGGCGGCGCGCCGGCCGCTGCTCGCTTACGGCGCCATCGTGCTCGACGAAATCATTCGACGCGCCAAGCCGCGCGAGATCGTCATCTCCGCCGCGGGCGTTCGCGAGGGACTTTTGTTCGAGCGCCTTTCCGAGTCCGAACGAAAGGTCGACCCGCTCCTTGCGGGCTCCCGCGAGCTGGAGACGCTCTTTGCGCGCGCCTCGGGCTATGGCGATGAGCTTATCGCCTGGACCGACGCCTTTCTCGCTTCCAGCGAGATCGACGAGTCGCCCGAAGAGAAGCGGCTGCGCCACGCCGCCTGTCTGCTCTCCGACATCGCATGGCGCGCCCATCCGGAATATCGCGCCCAGCGGGCGATGAACATCGTCACCCACGGCCCCTTCGTCTCGGTCGATCATCCCGGCCGCGCCTTTCTGTCGCTCGCCATCATGATGCGTCACGAGGGCCCGGACGGCGGCGCGGGGATTGGCGCGGTGCGCAGCCTTCTGACCACGCGCCTCTTCGTGCGCGCGCGCCTGCTCGGCGCGGCGATGCGCGCCGCCTATGTGCTCTCGGCCTCCATGCCCGGTATTCTGCCGCGCACCAGCCTGCTGGTTCGCGGTGGGCTTCTGACGCTTCGTCTACCGGCTGATTATACGGACCTCGCCAGCGACCGGGTGCTCAGCCGCGTCAAGACGGTCGGCAGGCTTCTGGGCGTCGACGCGCGAATCGAGATTGGCGGGTAAAAGCCCGCCGGTCCGGCTTCTGACTGAATTTCGACGTCCTTTGGCGAAGATCATTCTTCGCCAAAGGTCAAAGACCGTCGCGCCAGACGCTGAGAAAACTTCTCGAAAGACGCCGCCTGCCGCCTCTCCGGCGTAGCAGGGGAAGGGCTGCGAAGGGGGCCGTTACCCGCCCGTCAGCCGGCGCAGATTGCGCTCCACCCGCCGCTTGTAGACCGCCACGGCGCGGCCAGCGGCGTGATGGGGCTGGCCGGTTACGATCGCCCGCGCGGCGGCGAGCGACGCCTCCGCCGCCGCGTCGATCTTCTCCGCGACCATCAGGCTGCTCTCCCGATTGGGATCGACCGCGCCGAAGGCCATTTTGGTCAGCCGCATGGCGATGACCGCATTGGCCGTGACGCTCAAAGCGAGCGTATCGACGAAAAGCGTGGTCAGTCCCGGCCTGCTGTTCATCAAGGTGAGTCTCCCTCGGCAAAGAGGTCAAGTTTGCGCCATTCGTGACACAAATGCAAAGGCCGGGCCGCTTCAAGGGTTAGGCTTTCGTTGCTGCGACGCGGCGCCTGGGCCGCCGCTGGGCAAAGCCCAAAATTTCAAAGGACGGGCGGAGGCGTTGGTCGCCAAAAGAGCAGGACGCCCGCTTTCTCTGCAAAAGCGAAACCCGCTTTCCTCCACCCGCAACACCCCCCATATTGCCGCCATGGCGAAGTCCCCCGAAAAGCCCAAGAAAGACGCACCGAAGAAAGACCCCGCGCGGCCGACGCGCGCCAAGGCGTCGAAGCCGGAGCTGGCGCCGCTCGCGCCGCATCTCGCGCAATTGCTCAACCCCGCGCTGGCGCCCGGTTTCGAGGACGCCGGGCAGGCGGAATATGACGCCTCCGATCCGCTTGGCGACGAAGAGGTTCAGAAGTGGGTTCTGGGCGATCTGCCGCCGCAGGGCGGGGGCGTGCAGGCGACGGCGGATTCGCTGGCGCAATTGCTGCGGCTCGGCGATCCGAACCTTCGCGACAAGCAGCCCTGGGTTCCGCACCGGCCGGAGCGGCCGGAGAAATCCGAGGGCGGCGTCAGTTTCGATCTCGTCTCCGAATACACGCCCAAGGGCGACCAGCCGGCGGCGATCGCTGAGCTGGTGAAGGGCATAAAGGCGGAGGAGCGCGATCAGGTGCTGCTCGGCGTCACCGGCTCGGGCAAGACCTTCACCATGGCCAGCGTCATCGCCGAGACGCAGCGGCCGGCGCTGATCCTCGCGCCCAACAAGACGCTGGCGGCGCAGCTCTATGGCGAGTTCAAGAGCTTCTTCCCAAATAACGCCGTCGAATATTTCGTCTCTTATTACGACTACTATCAGCCCGAGGCCTATGTGCCGCGCTCCGACACTTACATCGAAAAAGAGTCGAGCGTGAACGAGCAGATCGACCGCATGCGCCACGCCGCGACGCGCGCGCTGCTGGAGCGCGACGACGTCATCATCGTCGCGTCGGTCTCCTGCATTTACGGCATCGGCTCGGTCGAGACCTATACGGCGATGACCTTCTCCGTGCAGCTTGGCGAGAAGCTGCAACAGAAGCAGCTCATCACCGATCTCGTCGCGTTGCATTACCGCCGCGTGCAGGCGGATTTCACGCGCGGAACGTTCCGCGTGCGCGGCGACACCGTCGACATCTTCCCGGCCCATTATGAGGATCGCGCCTGGCGCATTTCCTTTTTTGGCGACGAGGTGGAGTCGATCTCCGAATTCGATCCGCTCACCGGCAAGAAGACGGTCGATCTCGAATTCGTGAAGGTCTACGCCAACTCGCATTACGTGACGCCGCGCCCGACGCTGCTGCAATCGATCAAGGCGATCAAGGATGAGCTGAAGCAGCGCCTGGACGAGTTGAATCGCTCGGGGCGTCTGCTCGAAGCGCAGCGGCTCGAACAGCGCACGCGCTTCGATATGGAGATGATGGAGGCGACGGGCTCCTGCGCCGGCATCGAGAATTATTCGCGCTATCTCACCGGCCGCAAGCCCGGCGAGCCGCCGCCGACCTTGTTCGAATATCTGCCCGACAACGCGCTTGTCTTCGCTGATGAAAGCCATGTGTCGATCCCGCAGATCGGCGCCATGTATAAAGGCGACTTCCGCCGCAAGGCGACTTTGGCCGAATATGGGTTTCGCCTCCCGTCCTGCATGGATAACCGGCCTTTGCGCTTCGAGGAATGGAACGCGATGCGGCCGCAGACGGTGGCCGTTTCTGCGACGCCGGGCGGCTGGGAGCTGGAGCAGACGGGCGGTGTTTTCGTCGAGCAGGTCATTCGTCCGACAGGGCTCATCGATCCGGTCGTCGAGGTGCGCGAGGCGCGATCGCAGGTCGACGATCTTCTCGACGAAGTGCGCGCGGTTTCGCAGATCGGCTATCGCTCGCTTATCACCGTTCTCACCAAGCGCATGGCCGAGGACCTTACCGAATATCTGCACGAGAACGGCGTGCGCGTGCGCTACATGCACAGCGACATCGACACGATTGAACGCATCGAGATCATCCGCGATCTGCGCCTCGGCGCCTTCGACGCGCTGGTCGGCATCAATCTGTTGCGTGAAGGCCTCGACATTCCGGAATGCGGCCTCGTCGCCATTCTCGACGCGGACAAGGAAGGCTTCCTGCGCAGCGAGACCTCGCTGGTGCAGACCATCGGCCGCGCCGCGCGCAATGTCGACGGCCGCGTGATTTTGTACGCCGATCACGTCACAGGCTCGATGAAGCGCGCCATGGACGAGACGGAGCGCCGCCGCGCCAAGCAGATGGCGTATAATCTCGAAAACAACATCACGCCGGCCTCGATCAAGCGCGGCATCGCCGACATTCTCGGCAGCGTCGCCGAGCAGGATCATGTGACGGTGGATACCGGTTATGACATCGCGCCGGGCCACAATCTCGCGGCGACGATGGCCGATCTCGAAAAGCGCATGAAGGAGGCCGCGGCCGATCTCGCCTTCGAGGAGGCGGCGCGGCTGCGCGACGAAATTCAGCGGCTGCAGAAGATGGAGCTGCTCGGCGATCTGCCGCCGCTGGAGCGTGCGCAAAGGGCGCGCGAGGTCTCGCGCCACAAGGGCCGCGAATCGTCCGATGCGGCGCTGGCGACCCGCGCCCGCAAGCCGACTGACGCCGATATGGGCCCGCACAATTTCGGCGGCGGCGAGGCGCGGCCGATCGGGCGCATGCCGCCGGCGCGGCCGGCCGGGCGGTCGAGCGGAGGAAAGCCGGGCACGCGGACGGTGAAGGGGAAGCCGAAATAGGCCTTTTGGCGAGCGATCTAAATCGGGATGCCGAACAGGGACACCGCAAGCGGGCCGCCGATGAGGATGGCGGTCAATATCGTCTTCGCGCGCGACTCACGCATCGCCGACAGCGCAGATAGCCCCGCGAGCGGCACAATCCCGATGAGCGGCAGATAATAACGCGGATAAGCGTCCGCCAAATAGGCGTAAGCCACATGGTGGCGGTAGCTGAAGACAAGATGGCAGGCGAGAGTGACGCAGAGGGTAGCGAAGCCCGCGACGATCAGCACGTCGTCCGGCGTCTCTCTCTTGCGCAATAACCGGCGTCCTGAGATCCATGCGCCCGCCATCGCGCAGAAGATGGCGAAAACAGGGGCCGCCAGCACGGCGTATTGCAGCGCGTTTCGTTCGCGCGGCGTTGGAACCCAATGGATGAAGAACGCCTGCGCAAATTTTGCCGCAAAGCCGAGGAAGGAGAGGCGCGGCGCATGCTCCCAGCCGAGGTCCGGCGGGGCGGTGCTTTTGAGCAGTTCGATCTGGCCGGGCGTGTCTGGCGCCGGGCCGCCATATTGCACCCATAGCGCCACATAGGGGGAGGCGGCGACGAGCGCCGCGATTACGGCCGCCCCGATCCACGAGGGCTGGCAGTCTCCGCGCGATATCATCGTCGCCAGAACGCCAGCGATGAGTCCGCCCACAAGCAATAGGCCGGTGAGCTTAGCCAGACCCGCGACAATCAGGCCCGCGAGCGCGACTATGAGCCAGGCGCCCTCGCGGGTGGCCAGCAATCGCTGGGAGGCTAGAAGCGCCAGGGCGCCGCCGAGAAAGGCGGGATTGTCGTTGTTTGCGGCGCCGGCGATGGAGGGTAGCATCGGAATGGCTAAAAGCGGCAGATACCAAGCATATTCTTCGATCTTCGAGCGTTTGTCGCCAGAACTCAGCATTAAAAGGGCGCAAAACCCGGACGCAGCGATGACGATATTGATCAGCCTCAGAATCACCAAGCTTCGGGGATTCCCTTCGACCTTGGGACCTAGCCGGGCGAGCAGCCAGTAATAGGGCGACGGATGGTTGAGGTAATTCGGGAGATCCATGAAATGGAAGGTTTCCGGATCTAGTAGGCGCATGGCCGCGAAATCGGGCGAGGCTTCGCCGGTTTGCTGGAGGTGCGCCACGTAGGAGACATGGGCGACCTCGTCGAAGCCCTGCCTGAAGTCGCGCTGGACCGCGCGGCTGATAGCCGCGGCCACGAAAAGGCACAAAACGAGAATCTTGATGAAATGGAGGCCGTCGCGGTCGCAACGGGCGGGGGCGGCATTGGCGGGGCGGAGGGCTTCTGCAAACATGTGGCGAGGCTACCGACGCATTCCTAACTCTTCGCTACCTCGCTGCGCGGGTGAGCGCAGCGCTTCAACTCTGTTGTTCACAAATTCGACTTTCTCGATTAGGGTCCGCGCCGACGCCGCCGCCCGTTCGGGCGCTGCGGCCTTTTTGCTTTTCTGCGCTATCTGACCGATCGACCGGGCTGGAGGGCGCTGCCCAAGGAACCACATGGCCAAGGAAGAATTGCTCGAATTCCCCGGAATCGTCACCGAACTGCTGCCCAGCGCGATGTTCCGGGTGAAGCTCGAGAACGATCACGAGATCATCGCCCATACCGCCGGCAAGATGCGCAAGAATCGCATTCGCGTGCTCGAGGGCGACAAGGTGCTTGTGGAAATGACGCCCTACGACCTCACCAAGGGCCGCATCACCTATCGTTTCCGGTAATCTCTTTCGGCGGAGCCGCTTTTCGTGACAGCCGAACCCGCCGCCCCCAAGTCGAAGCTGATCCTCGCTTCCGCCTCGCCTCGCCGCCTCGCTTTGCTGCAGCAGGCCGGTCTCGAGGCCGACGCGCTTTTGCCGGCCGACATCGACGAAACGCCGCATAAGGGCGAATCGCCCCGCGCTCTGGCCGTTCGACTCGCAAGCGAGAAAGCGACCGCCGCGGCCAAGGTGCGGTCGGCGCATGACGATCTGAAGCAGTCCTACCTCCTCGCCGCCGATACGGTGGTCGCCGTGGGCCGCCGCAGCCTGCCCAAGCCGGAGACGACCGAGGAGGCGGAGGAATGCCTGCAGCTGCTTTCCGGACGCCAGCACCGCGTCTATACGGCGGTGAGCCTGATCAATCCGCGCGGCTTCGAACGCAAAAGGCTTGTCGAGGCGCGGCTGCGCTTCAAACGGCTGAGCTCGATGGAGGTCGACGCCTATCTCGCCTCCGGCGAATGGCGCGGAAAGGCGGGCGGCTACGCCATTCAAGGGCTCGCGGGGACTTTTGTGGTCAAGCTCGTGGGCTCCTATACGGCGGTTGTGGGCCTGCCGCTTTACGAGACCGTTTCGCTGCTCGCCGGGGAGGGGTATCCGGTGCTGCAGCCCTGGTTCGCAAAGGCGTAAGGCCTTTCTACCGCGCCGCGCGGCGCCGGGGATAAATCTTACCCCGCATAGCGCCGCGAATAGCGACGCCCCAGCCTTGTCAGCACCTCGTAGCCGATCGTCCGCGCCCGTCCGGCGAGCGCCTCGACGTCGATCGTCTCGCCCAGCAGCTCGACCCATTGGCCCCTTTCGGCGGCCCCCTTTGGCGCGTCGGTGACGTCGAGCACGATGTAATCCATCGAGACCCGGCCGATGAAGGGGCAGCGCGCGCCGCCGACGATCGCTTCGCCGGCCGGCTTGTCCGGAGCGGCCGTTGCGGAGATCGGGAGGCCGTCGGCATATCCCGCGCCGATGGTCGCGACGCGCGACGGGCGAGGGGCCTTCCAGACGCCGTCATAGCCGACCGTCTCGCCGGGGGTGAGGTCTCGGACCGAGACGATGCGCGCCAGCAGCCGCGCCACGGGGCGCATCGGATTGGCCGCTTGCGGCGTCGGGTTGCCGCCATAGAGCGCATAGCCCGGCCGCACGAGGTCGAAATGCGGCTTCTGGGGCAGGAAGACGCCGGAGGAATTGGCGATGGAGCCCGAAAGGCCAGGGAAATGCGTCCGCGCGGCCAGGAAATCGGCGATCTGCCGGTCGTTGACCGGATCATCCGCCGATTGGGAGCTGAGGAAATGGCTCATGATCAAGGTCGGGGCGATCCCCCGCGCCCGAATCGCGACGTCGGCCGCGTCGCGGGGAGCGAAGCCTAGGCGGTTCATGCCGGTGTCGAAATGAAGCGCCGCCTCGAGTTTGCGGCCGAACGTCACGCCCGCCGCCGCCCATTCCTCCAGCTCGGCGAAGGAGCCGATGCAGGGGCGCAACTCCGCCGCCGCGAGGCGCGGGGCGCAGCCGGGGACGACGCCGTCGAGGACATAGATGGCGGCGTCCGGCGCGAGGGCCCGCGCGGTCTCGCCCTCCAGCAGATTGGCGACGAAGAAGGTCTTGCAGCCCGCGCCCGACAGGGCCCGCATCACGGCGGCCTGTCCGAGCCCGTAGCCGTCGGCCTTGACGACGGCCCCGCATTGGGCGGAGCCGGCAAGGGCGGCGAGCATGCGCCAATTGGCGGCGAGCGCGGAAAGATCGATGGTCAAAAGCCCGGTTTCGACCGGCTCCGTGGCGGCGGGGGCGGTCAAGCTGCGCTTGGCGGGCGAAATGATTCCCATGGACGGTCAGTCTAGACGCCGAAACACGGCGGGGAAATGGCGCCCGCCTTTGATCCGCCTCTCATTTAGCCCCTCGTCCGGAGCCGGCGCACTGTGATTTGCGCGGGCAAGGCGCTAGTTTGGTCGAAAAGAGTCGCGCCGAGAGGGACGAGGATGTCGATTGATTCACTGCTCCTCGCCTCAGCGCGGCTGTGCACCTTTGCGGGCGACCTCCATCTGACCAACGCCAGCAGCTTCTTCTTCGAGCGCGGCGGGCGGCTGTTTCTCGTGACGAGCCGGCATGTGATGCGCGACGATGCGAGCGGCCATCGCCCGGACCGTATCGAGATCGAGCTCCATATCGACCCCGACAATATCGCGCAGATCGTCCCCTTTTCGATCCCCCTCTATCGCGAGGACGCGCCGCTTTGGCGTCAGGGGATCGATCAGGCGGGAGAAATCGACGTCGCCGTGATAGAGATCGATCGGCCTGCTCTGCCGGAGACCAGCGTCTTTCACGCTTTTACGCCTGCTCATATGGTCGATCCCGCCGAGAACGTCGATATCGGCGCTTCGGTGCTGATCGTCGGCTTTCCGCTCGGCTTTCACGACACGCTGCATCACACGCCCGTCGCGCGGCAGGCGGCGATCGCCTCCGCCTTCGGTTTGCGCTTCCAGGGCCAGGGCTATTTCCTTACCGACGCCCGCACGCATCGCGGCGCGAGCGGCGCCCCCGTGGTGATGCGCGACGTCGAGGCGCCCTCGACGCCGGACGATCTGCCATGGCGGCTCCTTGGGGTGCATTCGTCGCGGCTGGACGTGGGCACGCGCGACTTGAACCAGGACGAGGCGCTGGGGCTGAACTGCGCCTGGTACGCGGATATTCTGCTGACGCTGACGGAAGACGAGCCGGCTTGAGCGCCGCGCTTCCAATGAGAGAGCCGGCAGGCTACTCGCCGGCCGGCTCTCCTTTTTCAGTGTCTGTCTCGATATTAGCGCTTACTGCCCGACCGAGAGCGGGATGTAGAGCGCCTGCAGCTGACCGCCCTCGACGAGTTCGACGTCCGCCGACGGCTTGTGGTTCTGCGTCGTCAGCAGGAAATAGCCGTCGCCGAGAACGGACGACGCGTCGATGACGCCCGAGGCTTCCTCGTCATTGGTCTGGAAGTTCGGGTTGGTCTGCGCGTTGCCGGCGAAGAATTTCGGGTTGTGAACCGCGATCTGCACCAGCTTGCCGGAGTCGATGCCGTAGACATAGACGCGGCCGCGACGATTGTCGGCCCCGACATCCTCCAGCAGGACGATGCGGCCGTTCTTGTCGATCGCGATGTTGTCGAGCATCTGATAGGTCGGATCATCGTCCGGCGTCGAGCCGGCGCCGGGATAGAAGGCGTTGCTCAGCAGCATGGTGAGTTCGCCGCCGGCCTCGGGACGCGTAATGTCGTCGAAGCGCAGACGCCACAGACGCGACGGGCGCCAGGTCGAGGCGCTGGCCGTGATGCGGCCGGTGGTCACGAAATAATAGTCGCGCTCCTTGCCCGGACGCGGATCCCAGGCGCCGTCCTCGATGCGGATAAGCTGCATCGCCTGATTGTCGAAATCCATGTCCTGGATTTCGACGCCGCTGCGGTTGGTGACGTCGCCATAGCTCACGGCTTCAAAGCGCGCGGTCGTGATCGCCGGCGCCGACGTCCCGAACACGAAGTCCTTGTCCTCGCCCAGCACGACGCCGTTCGGGGTGCGGACGCGGATGCCGTAGAGAATGCCGTTGCTCAGGCCGGCGAGCTGAACGGGGTTGCCGCCCGAGGACTGCTTCGCGCCGATATACATATGGAGTTCGCTCGAGGGCTCCGTGCAGCCGGACTGGCCTTCGGTGCGGCAGACGGTCGCCTTGGTGACATTGGTTTCGCGATTGGCGTCGTCGCTCAGCATCACGATGGTCTTGAGCTGCGGATAGGGGCTCGCGACCACGTTTTCGAACGAGAACTTGCCCAGCGCCGGCAGTTCGACGGCGGTGTTCGCCGCGATGACATGCGCGAAGGCGCGGCCATGGTCGGCGGCGTTCGGGGGCGTGGTTTCCTCGCCGTCGAAGAACATCGGGTCGGTCGTGCCGACGCCGTTGTAGTAGAAGGCGCTCTGAGCCGGCAGATCGGCCGAGCAGAAGCGGTCCCAGGCCGTCGTGCCGGCCTTCCACAGGCTGCCGTTTCTCAGCCAGACGTCGCCCCAGTCCTGGTCGCGGCCGCTGGTGACCATGAAGTTCAGCTTATTGATCTGCCAGCGCGACACGAAGGCGCCCTTGGAGCCATGCTTGCGCGGCGCGCCGAGACTCTTGCCCAATTCGTGATTGGCGACGATCTCGAAATAAAGACTCGCGGCGGTCGGGTCCGCGGCGGGCGTGGGGATGATGCCGAGGCCGTCGGGAATGCCGGCCATGCGCCAGCCTCCGACCGAATCGCCGGTCGTGAGAATCGACACCGTCCGGACGCCCGAGACGGTCGGCAGGAGATAGGGTTCGGTCGACGTGCTCGGCCCGACCTGCTGGGCCAGCGCGGTCGTGGAGAACGCGGCGGCGAGCGCTGCGAGCTTGATGGAATAGATGCGATTCACCGGGAGCCCCCCATGAGACTGCGGGATATGAGGCATGCAAGCGTGCCGGAGCGCGGCGGCGCTCGTGCCGGCTCAATGGCGCCTCGGTGATTCATTTCCGTGTCGGAAATATTATGTCTCGTTGACAGCTTGCCGAAGTCTCTGGCGAGACGCGCTTTTTCAAAATTGAATCTCGGCCGGCGGCGATGCGAATGGGCTGCCGGCGTTCGACATTGCCGTCGCGGCGCCGCCTTCCGTCCTTGATCCCTCTCCGCCGCATCGCGGGGAGAGAGGCGGGGTCGCGATTGAGATATGTGACGCCAGCGCTCGTTGCTGGCGGCTTCTCTTGTATCGACCGCGATCCCAACTGGCGCCGCCCCTACAGAAATTTCTCAGATGAATTCGCCAACGCCAAATCCCCCGCCGCCGAAACCGACGCGAGGCTTGGAACAGGAAGCCGGGACGCCCCGGCCCCGTTCGGCCGAGTGCGTGAAAAATAAAAGCGCACGGAGCATGAAGCGTCCCGGCGCGGTCTTTATTCGCGCGCACCTTTCCAGCCGGGATTTGCGTCATCCTGTGACGTTGCCCCCGTCGCCGGCGCGGCCCGCCTGCCGACGGCCCGCTTCTTTCCCGACAGGCGAGACCGCCTGCCGGGCGCGTCGCAAGGACCTCCCATGCGCCGCCGCCCAAGCCGCGAGCGCTTTCCCTTTCGGTACTCGCGCCCCGTTTCGCGGCCGGCTACTCAGCCCAGCTTTGACCTCCGCACGATGGAGAAGATCGGCTGGCGACGCCGGGGACCGTTAGAGCGAGGGTCGTCGCTCCATCCTTGACCGACCCCGCCGGCGCCGCCGACCCGACGACGCCCCTGCAGTTGGCGAGGCGGAGGCAGGATAGGGGAGGCTTGGGGCGTGGGGATAAGTCTTGTGGGGACACCCCTCCCAAGACGGAGTCATTGTCCAGCGGATAGATGGGTTACAGAACTGGCCGGATAGATGGGCGACAGTTTTGCTGGCGTTTTGGGTTGCGCCGGGGTGGGGTGGCGCGGCGCAGGGGATGCTGGCGGCGGCCGCTTTTTCTTTTGCGCCTGTCGGCGCGGCCTCATGCTAAACCTGCGCCCATCTTCCGGCTCCGGACAAGCAAGCATGACCGACGACGCCTCCCGCCGCTTCTCCCGCCTCCGTCAGATCCCGCCCAGCGTCTGGGCGCTGGGCCTCGTTTCGCTGTTCATGGATTTCTCCTCCGAGATGATCCATGCGTTGCTCCCGATCTATCTCGTCGGGACCATGGGCGCGACGATGGCGCAGGTCGGCGTGATCGAAGGGGTCGCGGAGGCGACGGCGTCGATCGTCAAGATTTTCTCGGGCGCGATTTCGGACTGGTTCGGCAATCGCAAGCTGCTTGCGATTCTCGGCTACGGCCTCGCGGCGGCGACGAAACCGATGTTCCCGCTCGCGCCCAATGTCGGCTGGGTGACGACCGCCCGCTTCATCGACCGTGTGGGGAAGGGGATTCGCGGCGCGCCGCGCGACGCGCTCGTCGCCGACGTCACGCCCCCCGAACTGCGCGGCGCCGCCTTCGGCCTGCGCCAGTCGCTCGACACGGTCGGCGCCTTTCTGGGCCCCGCCGTGGCGGTGCTCGTGATGTGGGCGACGGTGGACGACATTCGCGCCGTCTTCTGGATCGCCTGCATCCCCGCGGTCGTCGCGGTGGCGGTGCTGGCTTTCGGCGTTAGCGAGCCGGAGGAGACGCGCCCGGCGCGGCCGGCGCGCTTTCCCCTGCATTGGAACGAGCTCAAGGGCCTCGGCGGCGTCTTCTGGCTCGTGGTCGGCGTCTCGACCCTCTTTAGCCTTGCGCGCTTTTCGGAGGCGTTCCTGATTCTCGAGGCGCAGGCCGTGGGCCTGCCGGACGCGCTGGCCCCGCTCGTCCTCGTCGCGATGAATGTCGTTTACGCCGCCGCTTCTTACCCGGCCGGCGCCTTTTCGGACCGCGGCGACCGGGTGACGCCGCTCGTCGCCGGATTGATCGCGCTCATCGCCGCCGACGCGGCGCTCGGCTTCGCCCGGTCGCAGCCGCTCGTCTGGGTGGGCGTCGGGCTCTGGGGCCTGCATATGGGGCTGACGCAGGGGCTCTTCGCGGCGCTCATCGCCGATTCCGCCCCGGCGGGACTGCGCGGCACCGCCTTCGGCGTTTTCAACCTCAGCGGCGGGCTCGCCTTGTTGCTCGCAAGCTTCGCCGCCGGAAAGCTCTGGGACGTCTACGGATCTTCGGTCGCCTTCGCGGCAGGCGGAGTCTTCGCCGCCCTCGCGCTCATCGGGTTGCTGATTTCCACGCATGTGGCGCGCCGCCGCCGCTGATTCGGCGCATCTTGGAAAACTGTTGCGCCCCCGCAACAGCGCCGGATGAATCTCGCCATTCGCGGCGAAGGCCGGAATTTGCCTACATGATGACCGAATCTTGGATGATTCTCAGGCATATCCGCAAATGAGGCGCGCATTACGCCCAAATATAAGGCAGACTTCGATGAAGAAAATTGCGCTCGGTCTGGCGGCCGCGAGTTTCGGAGCCGTCTCCGCTTTTGCCGCGGACCTGCCATCCCGCAAGGAAGCGCCGGTCTACGCGCCGCCGCCGCCCGCCTTCACCTGGACCGGCTTCTATGTCGGCGCGAATATCGGCGGCGGCTGGCTTGAAAGCTTCAACCGGACAGGCTGGGGCACGACCTTCAACGGCCTTTGGTGGGTTCCGGCCTATTCCACAGGGAATGGCGGCGCATCGAGCGGCGGCGGCGTCGTGGGCGGCGTGCAGGCCGGCTATAACTTCCAGTTGACCCCGTCATTCGTCGTCGGTCTCGAGGCGGATTTCCAGGGCGCGAGCATCGGCGGCGGCAACGGCTCGGGATGGTGGGGCGGCGTCTCCCGCCGGGTCGACGATTTCGGCACGGTGCGCGGGCGCGTAGGCGTCGCCTTCCCGGGCTGGTCGCAGTTGCTGGTCTATGGAACCGGCGGCTTCGCTTATGGCGACGTGCGGCTCAATCATGGCTGGCTCGGCAATCTGCATGGCGCGGCGATCGGATGGTCCGCCGGCGGCGGTCTGGAATACGCCGTGCTGCCGAACTGGTCGGTCAAGGCCGAATATCTTTTCACCCATATCGGGACCGACCAGTGGGGCGGCGCCAATCTCGCGCAGCATATTGTGGGTTTCCACACGGTCCGCGCGGGGTTGAATTACCGCATCAACTGGGGCGCATTCGGGGCGCCCGTGGTCGCGGGCTACTGACCGCCGCCGCGCTGGAGCGCATTGCGCAAGCTGATAAGCGATTGCGATCAGAATACGCATCAGCTTTTTGATTTGGCGCGATTTCCGCGGGAAATCGCGCCAGCTCCGCGAAGCGAAAGCCCCGCAATGCGGGGCTTTCGCGCAAGAGGCGCCATGCAATCCTTTTCCCGTGGCCCGACGGGTAGGGTCCTCGCCTAGTTGCGGCGCCGCAACATTTGAATTATCCACTCTTTAGGACGCCTTTTCGGACTCATTCCGAAAAAGCGCGCGAGGGGGACACGCATGGCAAACGCCGGAACGGACGAGAGCGCCGCCAAGCGCCCTCTGTCGCCGCATCTGACCATTTTCAAGCGCTGGCTCACCATGGCGATGTCGATCGCGCATCGCATCACCGGGGCCGGTCTCTATGTCGGCATGGCGCTCATGGCGCTCTTTCTGCTGGGCGCGGGCATGGGCGGCTGGCTGCACGCCCTCACGGGCTGGCTCGGATCGGGCTTTATCGGCGGCCTGATCGTCTTCCTCATCACCTGGGCGATCTTCCACCATCTGCTTGGCGGAATCCGGCACGCGTTCTGGGACCGCGGCCTGTACATGGACAAGGACGGCCGGGAGCTGCTCGCTCAGGCGTCGCTCTATGGCGGGGCCGGGCTCACCGTGCTGCTTTGGATCATCAAGTCCCTTGCGGGCTAACGGAGGCGCGTCGATGTCGGTTCCGACCCATTTCAAGAGCGGGCGCAGCGGCCAGGGAGCCGCCTATGTCTCGGATCACGAGGGCTCCGCCCATGCGCGCTTCATGCGTCTCTCCTCCTATGCGCTGGCGCCGCTCGGCGTGCTCTCCGCATGGTGGCTCGCGGGGATCGCGGGCAAGTCGATAGAGGGCGTGAAGGCCGAGATCGGCCATCCGCTTCCCGCGATCGTCCTCATCGCCTTCGGCATCCTCGGCATGATCCACGCGCGCCAGGGCATGAACGAAATCATCGAGGATTATGTCCATGACGCGGCGCTGAACGAGAAGGCGCTGCATTGGAACAGGATCGCCTCCATCGCGATCGCGTTCGTCTGGACCTTCGCGATCATGCTGATCGCGGCTCCGAAGTAGCGCGCGCTCAAAGCCGCTGGAAAAGACCATAACAAAGGCTTCGATAATGGTTGCGAATGGCGCTGCTTCATCCGTGTCGATTGGCGGACGTGCCTATCCGATCGTCGATCATACATTCGACGTCGTGGTCGTCGGGGCCGGCGGCTCCGGCCTGCGCGCCGTCGTCGGCTGCGCCAAGGCGGGACTGAACGTCGCCTGCGTCACCAAGGTCTTCCCGACCCGTTCGCATACTGTCGCGGCCCAGGGCGGCGTCGCCGCCGCGCTCGGCAATATGGGACCGGATGACTGGAAATGGCACATGTACGACACCGTCAAGGGGTCGGACTGGCTCGGCGATCAGGACGCGATCGAATATCTCTGCCGCAACGCCCCGCAGGCGGTTTATGAGCTCGAGCATTGGGGCGTGCCCTTTTCGCGCACGACCGAGGGCAAGATCTATCAGCGTCCCTTCGGCGGCATGACGACCGACTTCGGCAGGGGCCCGCCCGCGCAGCGCACCTGCGCCGCCGCCGACCGCACCGGCCACGCCATGCTGCACACGATGTACGGGCAGGCGCTGAAGCATGAGACGCAGTTCTTCGTCGAATATTTCGCGATCGACCTCATCATGGACAGCGAGGGCGTCTGTCGCGGCATTGTGGCCCTCAAGCTCGACGACGGCACGATCCATCGCTTCCGCGCTGCGCTCACCGTGCTCGCGACGGGCGGCTATGGCCGTATCTATCTTTCGGCGACCTCGGCGCATACCTGCACGGGCGACGGCGGCGGCATGGCGCTGCGCGCCGGCCTGCCGCTGCAGGATATGGAATTCGTGCAGTTCCATCCGACTGGCATTTATGGCGCCGGTTGCCTCATCACCGAGGGCGCGCGCGGCGAGGGCGGCTATCTGACGAATAGCGAGGGCGAGCGCTTCATGGAGCGCTACGCGCCGTCCGTGAAGGACCTCGCGCCGCGCGACATGGTTTCGCGCGCGATCACGATGGAGGTGCGCGAGGGCAGGGGCGTCGGCAAGCGGAAAGATCACGCCTATCTGCATCTGGAGCATCTCGACCCGGCGATCCTGCATGAGCGCCTGCCGGGCATTTCCGAGAGCTCCAGGATTTTCGCGGGCGTCGACGTGACGCGCCAGCCGATCCCGATCATTCCGACCGCGCATTACAATATGGGCGGCATCCCGACGAATTATCACGGCGAAGCGCTGCGCAGGATCGACGGCGATCCCGACGCCGTCGTGCCGGGCCTGATGGCGATTGGCGAGGCGGCCTGCGTTTCGGTGCATGGCGCGAACCGCCTCGGCTCGAATTCGCTGATCGACCTTGTGGTCTTCGGCCGCGCCGCCGGCCTGCGCGCCGCGGAGGCGGTCAAGCCCGGCCAGACGCAGCCGGAGTTGCCGAGAGATAGCGCCGAGCTGCCGCTGTCGCGTCTCGACTTCGCCCGCAACGCCAATGGCTCGACGTCGACGGCGGCGCTGCGCGACAAGATGCAGCGGGTGATGCAGTCGCATTGCGCGGTCTATCGCACGGGCGACGTGCTGGCCGAGGGCGTCGCCGGCGTTCATGAAGTGTGGCGGGCGACGGCGGATGTGAAGGTCTCCGACCGCTCGCTGATCTGGAATTCCGACCTCGTCGAGACGCTGGAGTTCGACAATCTCATCGTGCAGGCGGCGGTGACGATCGAATCCGCCTTGAACCGCAAGGAATCGCGCGGCGCCCATGCGCGCGAGGATTTCCCCAACCGCGACGACGCCAACTGGATGAAGCATACGCTGGCGACGATCGACCGCGAGAAGAAGACGGTCGCGATCGATTACCGCCCGGTGCACAGCTACACGATGACGAATGACGTGGCTTATATCGAGCCGAAGGCGCGGGTGTACTGAATACATCTGGCGGGCAAGAATATTAACCGGTTCGCGTGTCGCTTCCGGATAAGCTAGACTAGGGGCAGGGCATGAATGCGATCGTCATCCGAACCATCAGCCCGCAGGCGATCGCTCGAATAGAGGAACTCGCGGCGACCCATCATCGAACTGTGGAGGAGGAGGCGGCGGCGATTCTGGAGAGAGCCGTTTTCGATCGCGCCTCCCGCCTTGCAGCAGTCGACCGTATTGCCGCCATGACGCCGAAGGGCGTGGAGCAAACCGACAGCACGGCGATCATCCGGGAGGCTCGTGACCGGTGGTGATCATCGACGCCAGCGTCGCCGTCAAATGGTATGTCGGCGAAGCGCTGCATCCGGAAGCGCGGGAGATTTTGGCTTACGCCGATGATCTTCTGGCCGCGCCGGACATCATCTTCACCGAGGTCGCCAATGCGCTCCGCCGAAAAGTCGCGGAAGGAACGGCGACGCGCGAGCAGGCGCTGGATGCATTGGACGACCTTCCGCGCTGCTTTTCCCGGATTGTTTCCTCGGACAGGACCTTGCGAGTCGCTTTCGACATCGCTCTCGATCTCGGCCACCCCTTTCCCGATTGCGTCTATCTCGCCTGCGCGATTATGAATGACGCAAAGTCGGTGACCGACGATCGCAAATTCCTGGAAAAGGCTGTCGTAAACGGTCACAGAAGCCGCATCGTCCTCCTCGCGGATTATAAGCCGCGAGAACGGCGTGACGAGATCGAGGGCTAAGCAATGGTCGAATTCACCCTTCCCAAGAACTCCGTCATCGGCGAAGGCAAGGTCTGGCCGAAGCCGGAAGGCGCGGTCAATCTGCGTGAATACCGCATCTATCGCTACGACCCGGACAGCGAGGCCAATCCGCGCATCGACACGTTCTTCGTCGATACGGGCGATTGCGGGCCGATGGTGCTCGACGGCATCATCTGGATCAAGAACAAGGTCGATCCGACGCTGACCTTCCGCCGCTCCTGCCGCGAGGGCATTTGCGGCTCCTGCTCGATGAATATTGATGGCGTGAATACGCTCGCCTGCACCAAGGGCATGGATGAGATCGAGGGGCCGATCAAACTCTATCCGCTGCCGCATATGGGCGTGGTGAAGGACCTCGTGCCCGATCTCACCATCTTCTACGAGCAGCACGCCGCGATCGAGCCCTGGCTTCATGCGGGCGCGAACCCGGAGAAGGAGCGGCTGCAATCGCCTCAGGACCGCGCCAGGCTCGACGGTCTGTACGAGTGCATCCTCTGCGCCTGCTGCTCGACCGCCTGCCCGAGCTATTGGTGGAACGCCGACCGCTTCCTCGGCCCCGCCGCGCTGCTTCAGGCGCATCGCTGGGTCTCGGATTCGCGCGACGAGGCGATTGAGGAGCGTCTCGGCTATGTCGACGACACGTTCCGACTCTATCGCTGCCACACGATCATGAACTGCACCAAGGTCTGCCCCAAGGGCCTCTCGCCCGCCAAGGCCATCGCCGAGCTGAAGAACATGGCGATCGAGCGGCAGGAGGCCTGAGCTTTCCCGTAAGAGAGAGGCGTCGGAGCCCGAAGCCGCCCTGCCGTTCCGCCGCGTCTAACGCCCGCCTTGATCCCGCCGCGTCGCGGGGGTAGGACGGCGCGTTCATTTTCGGAGCTCTGCCATGCGTCTCAGCGCGCGTCGTTTTCGTGGTTCTCTCTTCGTTCTGGCCCTGACCTTCGGCTCCGCCGCCGTCGCTCAGGAGCTTCAGCTCGATCCCAAGGCGCTCGACACGAGCGGCGCCGCTTCGTCGTCCTCGGTCCAGACCAAGCGCGGCAAGGGTCGTAAGGGCAATGCCGGGACCGAGGCCGTCGGGCAGCAACCGGCTCAGGGCAAACCCGCCGCGGGCGGACCCAACCGCCAGTTCGGCGAACTCGAGGGCTGGTCGCCGGGCAAGGCCCCGCCGAAGCCCAAGGATCAGCCGGACAGCACGCCTGCGGGCTCGAAAGTGCCGGTCAACGTTACGCCTTCGGGCAATATGGGCGCGGGTTTCGCGTTTTAGGGCGCGTTGCGAAAAAGCGGGAGTCGGTTTTCGTGTCGAACGCGCTCTGAACCATGAAAAACGGTCACTTTGTCTGCGTTCAGGCGTCCGCCCAAAGCAGCGTGATCCAGTATCGGTCGCCGGCCGGGCCGGCTGGAGAAAATTCATGTCGTATAAGGTCGCAATCGTCGGCGCCACGGGCAATGTGGGCCGCGAGATGCTCGATATTCTGGCCGAGCGCCGATTCCCCGTGTCGGAAGTCGTGCCGCTGGCTTCGTCGCGCTCGATCGGCATGGAGGTCTCCTTCGGCGACAAGACGCTGAAGTGCAAGCATCTCGACACTTATGATTTCTCCGACACCGACATCTGCCTGATGTCCGCCGGCGGCTCGGTCTCGAAGGACTGGTCGCCAAGGATCGGCGCGCAGGGCTGCGTCGTCATCGACAATTCTTCCGCCTGGCGCTACGACGCCGATGTGCCGCTGATCGTGCCGGAGGTGAACGCCGACGCCGTCGCGGGTTTCCGCAAGCGGAACATCATCGCCAATCCGAACTGCTCGACCGCGCAGCTCGTCGTGGCTTTAAAGCCGCTGCACGACAAGGCGAAGATCACGCGCGTCGTCGTCTCGACCTATCAGTCGGTCTCCGGCGCCGGCAAGGAAGCGATGGACGAGCTCTTCGCTCAGACGCGTTCGGTCTTCGTCTCCGATCCGGTGGAAGCCAAGAAGTTCCCCAAGCGCATCGCTTTCAATCTCATTCCGCAGATCGACGTCTTCATGGAGGACGGCTTCACCAAGGAAGAGTGGAAGATGGTCGCGGAGACGAAGAAGATCCTCGATCCGAAGATCAAGCTCGTCGCGACCTGCGTGCGCGTGCCGGTCTTCATCTCGCATTCGGAAGCGGTGAATATCGAATTCGAGAACCCCATCACCGCCGACGAGGCGCGGGACATACTGCGTGAGGCGCCCGGCGTGCTCGTCATCGACAAGCACGAACCCGGCGGCTACATCACCCCCCACGAGGCGGCGGGCGAGGACGCGACCTATATTTCGCGCATCCGTGAAGACGCGACGGTCGAGAACGGCCTCGTGCTCTGGTGCGTCAGCGACAATCTGCGCAAGGGCGCGGCGCTCAACGCCGTGCAGATCGCGGAAGTGCTGATGAACCGCAAGCTGCTGACGCCGAAAAAGGCGGCGGCGTAAACTTCGCCGCCTCGCGGCTGTGCGAATGCAAAAGAACGCCTCGTGCTTGGAGACGCCCGTTGCGCGGGCTCGTCAGCACGAGGCGCTGTTCTTGCAGCCGCCTCAGCGGTTGACGCCCCTCAACGGATCTCCAGGGTGATGCTCTCCAGACGCGGACCGCCCGGGCCCGTATCCTGGATGTTCGAGCGCAGCACGCAATGACCGGTGTTCATGACGCTGGTCCCCGCCGCCATCGGAACGACATGGGCGCAAACAGTGCGTCCAAAGAAAATCTGCCTGCTCGCCGGGTCGAAGCGGAGCTTGTCGAGCGGGAACTTCGGATAGGTCGTCCAGTCGCCGGCCGTGTAGCCGTTCATGTCCTTTTCTTCGATCCAGGCGGCGCCGGTCTCGTCATAATTGAACATGAGCCAGGTGGCGCCGCCGCCCATTTCGATCGGTCGCGTTACGACGGGCACGACGGCGGCCTCGGCGGCGCTCGAAGCCAGGAAAAGAAGAAAGACGAGTCTTTTCATTGGAATGCTCCCAGCGGCGACGCCCGCGAGTGAGTGCAAGGCGAACATAACGGCGTCATAGCGTCAAGCGCGGCGCGCGAAGGGAAGGCGAAGCGGCCAAAAGATCGCCGCCGCGCATCCAAGCGGGCGCGCATGCGCTCGTATCGCAACTATGTGCGCCGATCGTTACTGCATTGCTACGCGCTGAGGCTCGTCGACGCGCGCGCCGCGAATCGGGGCGAAGGGCGATGATGCCGCGGCTATTTGCTGATCTTGAACAGCGTCGGATCGGGCGTCTTCGTCTGGTCGATGTTGAAAAGGGTGATCAGCGTCTCATAGCCTTGCGGATCCTTCACGTCCCACTGCTTCAGTTTGAAGCTTTTAGGGTCGAAGATCAGCTTGAGATGCGAGGTGCCGCCGAAGGTCGCCTTGTCCTCGATGAAGATCGTCACGCCGGAATCCTCGATCTGGACATCCTGCACGGTGACGTCCTTTTCGAGATCGATCTTTTCCTTCATCAGGAATTTGAGCGGCGTCTGATTGATGAAATAGAGGTCCTGCGTGCCGAGCTTGCGGTCGCGGATCGCGACCTGCGCGCCGTCGGCGACGACCTCCATCGTCGCGGGCTGGGCGTATTCGAAGCGCACGCGCCCGGCGCGCTGCACATGGAGCTTGCCCTCGGAACGTTTGCCGTCATTGCCGATCTGCACGAAATCCGCGGTCATCACCGGCGAGGCGTTGAAAAAGGCGTTGGCGCGCCTGACCGCCTCATCGCGGGTGACGGGCTTGGGCTGCTCGGCGGGGGCAGCCGGATTGGTGAGCTGAACGGGGTCGGCGTTTTTGGCGGCTTTGCCCTTTTTGCCCTTGGCCGGCGCCGGGGCGGGCTTCGCGTCCGCGGCTTCCGACGCCGGGGCCGGCTCCTTCTTGGCCTCCTCGGCGACGGCCGGCGCGACGAGCGCGAATGCGAGGACGAGGGCGGCGAGGGGGGTGTGCTTCACGGCGCGAATCCGATTCGAAAGACCTTTGCGCCGTCTTCGTAACACATGTTGGCGGAATTTGGGGGCGGGACCCGAGGGCCTGGCTCGACTTGGCCGGCCGAGTCTTGCCATAGTCCGGCAAATAGGCGCGAGCGCCGATTTGTGAGCCTCGGTCGCCGAGTCCCATACCGGCTCAAATGCGGTCGCCGTATACCTCGATATTGGCGCATTGGCGCCGAAACGGATTGATTTGTGTACACACAAATGTATTAATGGAGGCGGCTGTTGGAGCTGCAATTCGAGTGGGACGAAGAAAAGGCCGCGATCAACCTCGCCAAACATGGCGTTTCTTTTCTGAGAGCGGCAGCGGCTTTTGCGAATGAGTTGCTGGAGAAGATCGACGTTCGCGAAGACTATGGCGAGACGCGCATCATCGCCTTGGGGCGCGTCGATGTGGATGTCTATCGGATTGTCTACACATGGCGCGGCGAGGGGATGGTGCGCCTGATCAGCGCGCAGAAAGCGAGCAAGCATGAACGCGAAATCTACTACCGCCAGATTTTCTCTTAGCGAGATCGAGGCGGCGCGGGCGCGCGGCGAGGATAAGACCCGCGACGACGCCCCCGAAGCCGAGTCGCTCGGGGTCGACTTCTGGGATGACGCGCGCGTCGTGATGCCGCCCGGCAAGACTTCCGTCCACCTGCGCCTCGACAGCGACATCGTCGACTGGTTCAAGTCCCGCGGCAAAGGCCATCTGACGCGCATGAACGCGGTGCTGCGGGCCTATGTCGATGCGCAGAAGGGGCGATAGTTGGGGCGGCCACAAGGCTAAAGCATTACCTTGAAATTCAGGTAATCCCTACTCACCTCTTAGAGTCCGTTTGAGAATGGTTGAAGGCTTGTCGCTGGCGTGATTCAAGCACGGGATGTGGACCCGAGCGAATCGCGCCAAGATGGCCGCCATTGAAAAGCAAACCAAGCGGTATCCGACAGATTTGACCGACGAGGAGTGGACGCGCGTCGAGGCGTTTCTTCCGTCGCCAGCGCGGCGAGGACGAAAGCCCTCTGTGGAGTTGCGCGAGGTTTTGAACGCCATCCGCTACATCGCTCGCGCCGGCTGCGGCTGGCGCATGCTGCCGAAGGACTTTCCGCCTTGGCAGACCGTTTACTGGTGGTTTCGTCGCTTCATGCGCCGCTTTCTTTTCGAGACGATCCATGACGTGGCTCTGATGATCGACCGCGAGCGCGCGGGCCGCGCGGCGAGCCCTTCGGCAGGCGTCATCGATAGTCAGTCGGTGAAAGCGCCCGCCGCGAAAACCCGAGGCTACGACGCCGGCAAGAAGATCAACGGGCGCAAACGCCACATCGCCGTGGACACGGACGGACGGCTGCTCATGGTCAATCTGACGACGGCGGATATTTCCGACTCCGCGGGCGCGCAGCAGGTTCTCGACGCCATTCGTAAGCGCTGGCCGTGGATCAAACATCTATTCGCCGACGGCGCCTATGATCGAAGGAAACTCATGGATAAGGCGGCGTTCAAGGACTTCGTCGTCGAGATCGTGAAGCGCATCGACGCCGATCCAGGCTTCAAAGTCCTGCCGCGATGCTGGGTGGTTGAGCGAACCTTTGGCTGGATGACCCGCTGGCGACGCCTCGTGCGCGATTACGAAAAGCGCATCGACGTCTCCAAGGCCATGATCCACGTCGCTCTCGGTGGACTCCTCTTGCGCAGGATCGCGCACTGAAATCAATTCTCAAACGGACTCTTAGCCGTTCGTTCGTCACACTCATAGGAGTAAACGATGGGTGAGAAGACGACTGAAGATCGTTTGTCCTCTTTGGAACATGCTCGGACCGCTGTTTTCGTTGCAGGGCTGTTTGTAGCTTTGTGGCTGGGTAAGACCTCCCTCTATGACATCCCGGCGGGCATAAAGACGGCACTTTCGTCGGAAAAGAAGCCGCGCAGGAGCTGGATGAACTACTAAAAAATTCTCGGAAAAACGCTGCGGCTATCGCGGCCCTTTCGGCAAATGGCACGATAAGTATCGGAGGGGAGTGCTTTAAGCCCACCCTGATAACGCGTTGTAGTCGACCTGGGCAGGCAAACGGAGAGCGAGATCACACAACATGGGTTGTGTGACCGCCAGACATGCGCCCAAGTAGAATACAATTGGGAGGGGACGATCACAGTCCTTGCGCATTGCTGACAGGCATGGTGTAGGCGGCGGATTACTCCGCCGCCTCGATATCGAACGCCCCGCGATCCACCCCGCCGCCGACCAGAATCTCCCGCTTGCCCGCATGGTTCGGGGCGCTGACGACGCCTTCCTTCTCCATGCGCTCCACGAGCGAGGCGGCCTTGTTGTAGCCGACCGAGAGGCGCCGCTGGATGTAGCTCGTCGAGCATTTCTTGTCGCGCAGCACGATATTGACCGCGCGGTCGTAGAGATCGCCGCCTTCCTCGGCGTCCATCGAGCCCGGGGCCGGGGCGTCGCCCTCGTCGCCGCCTTCCTCGTCTTCGGAGGTGATGTTGTCGAGATATTGCGGGGCCCCCTGGGCCTTGAGATGCGCGACGACATGCTCGACTTCGCCGTCGGACACGAAGGGGCCGTGCACGCGCGAGATGCGCCCGCCGCCGGCCATGTAGAGCATGTCGCCCTGCCCGAGGAGCTGCTCCGCGCCCTGCTCGCCGAGAATGGTGCGGCTGTCGATTTTCGACGTCACCTGGAAGGAGATGCGTGTCGGGAAGTTCGCCTTGATCGTGCCGGTGATGACGTCGACCGAAGGGCGCTGCGTCGCCATGATGAGATGGATGCCGGCGGCGCGGGCCATCTGCGCGAGACGCTGGATCGCGCCTTCAATGTCCTTGCCCGCGACGAGCATGAGATCGGCCATCTCGTCGACGATCACGACGATATAGGGCAGGGCCGAGAGGTCCATCTCCTCATGCTCAAAGATCGCTTCGCCGGTCTCGCGATCGAAGCCCGTCTGTACGGTGCGCGTAATCGTCTCGCCGCGCTTCTGCGCCTCGGCGACGCGGGCGTTGTAGCCGTCAATATTGCGCACGCCGACTTTGGACATTTTCTTGTAGCGATCCTCCATCTCGCGCACGGCCCATTTGAGCGCCACCACCGCCTTTTTCGGATCGGTGACGACGGGCGTGAGGAGATGGGGAATGTTGTCGTAGACCGAAAGCTCCAGCATCTTCGGATCGACCATGATGAGGCGGCACTCCTCCGGCTTCAGCCGGTAGAGCAGAGACAGGATCATGGTGTTGATCGCGACCGACTTGCCCGAGCCGGTGGTGCCGGCGACGAGGAGATGCGGCATGCGCGCGAGATCGACGATCACGGGCTCGCCGCCAATCGTCTTGCCGAGCGCGATGGCGAGCTTGTGGTTCGAGTGGATGAAATCCTCGCTGGCGACCAGCTCGCGCAGATAGACCGTCTCGCGCTTCTGGTTGGGGAGTTCGATGCCGATGGCGTTGCGGCCCGGCACGACGGCGACGCGCGCGGACACGGCCGACATGGAGCGGGCGATATCGTCGGCGAGGCCGATGACGCGCGAGGATTTGATGCCCGGCGCGGGCTCCAGCTCGTAAAGCGTGACGACCGGGCCGGGGCGGACATTGATGATCTCGCCGCGCACGGAGAAATCCTCCAGCACGCCTTCGAGCACGCGGGCGTTGGATTCCAGAATGTCCTCCGAAATCTGCACGCCGCCGCCAGACTTTTTGGGCGGAGCGAGGAGCTCCAGGTCGGGATATTCGTAGATTTCAGGCGCGACGGGAGCCTGCTGGCGCATGGGCTGTCGCGTGACGCGGCGCGCCGGCGCCTGGGGGGGCGCATTTGCGGCGGGCCCATGCGGGGCGCGCGCGGGCGCGGGCGCTTCGTCCTCGGCATCTTCGTCGAGATTGCGCGCGCGGCGGGGCGCGAAAGCCATGTAGTCGTCCACATTGTCGAAGATCGGCTCGCGGCGCGGATGCGCCTGCGGAGCCGTTTCGGCTTTGGGAGCGGCTTTGGGAAAGCGCAGCCTGCCGAACAGGCGCACGCCCCAGCTCTTCAGGGTCAGCCATAGGTGGATCAGCGCGCCGAGCGAGATGAGCGCGAAGCCCGGCTCGCCGGCGCGGTCGTCGTCGTCGTCGCCATAGGCCGGGCGTTCGTTTTCGTAATCTTCTTCGAGAGCGGCGTCGCGAATGTCATTGGCCGATTCGAAGCCGAGACCCGCTGCGCCGCTCACCGACAGAATGGCGACGAAAGCGGCGGCGAGGCCGAAGATCGCCATGATGATTCCCGAGCCGGCGAAGATGGCGCGCGGCACGGCGAGAATCGCGTCGCCCGCGACGCCGCCCAGGCCGGAGGGCAGAGGCCAGCGATCGGTTGGCGGCAGGAGCGAGGCCGTCGCGGCGGTGGCGAAAATGCCGGCGACCCAGAGACCAAGGCGCAGCGCCGCGCGCTCGATGCGCCGGCGCTTGATCATGCGCAGGCCCTGAACGGCGAGCGGCACGATGGCCGCGATGGCGCCGAAGCCGATGAGCTGCATCAGGAGATCGGCGGCGACGGCGCCCGGATGGCCGAGCAGATTGCGGACATGCCCGCCAGTCGCATGGTTGAGCGAGGGGTCATGCGCCGACCAGCTCACAAGCGCCAGCGTCATCGCGCCCGCGCTCACGAGCATGGCCGCGCCGACGCCCTCCGCGAGGCGCCGGGCCGAGAATTCGCGGAGCTGTTCGGAATAGTGACCAAATCGATGGCTGCGCATGTCAGGAAAAGCCCGCGTGGCGAGGCGCGGCAGAGGGCGCGCCGACTCCTGGGCAGGGTAAAAAAGCTCGGTTAAGGCGCGCTTAACCCTCGAGCGGCGGTCGGTCGGCGGATTTGTCGATCGGACTGGCGATCGCCTGGTTCAGCTCCGCGCCAAAAATGAAGATGACCGCCAGCGTCTGCAGAAAGACGATGGCGATCATGATCGAGGCGAGACCCGCATAGGTCGAGACGTAATTGCCGGCGAAGCGGGCGAGATAGGCGCCGAAACCCGCGCCGAAGGCGAGAGAAGCCACGAGGGTGAGCGCAAAGCCCGGCGCGAGGCTGATGAGCCGCGGACGGCCCGCCGGGAGCAGAATATGGGCGGCGAGCACGGCGATTCCCACAATGGTGGAGGTGACGCCGTATCGGATGGGCGCATAGAGCGGCGCCAGTTGCGGTTCGATCTCCCGCATCAATCCGGGAAGATGCTTTTCGGCGAGCGCGACGGCGAGCGGGGCGAGCACCATCAAAAAGGCGATGGCGAGCAGCGACGCCGCGCCGAGGAAGACGTAAAGAATCGACTCCAGCCTCAACAGCCACCAGGGCCGGGTGTCGCGAATGTCATAGGCGCGGTTGAGAGCGATGCGCAGCGCCTCGACGCCGCTTGACGAGAAATAGATCGCCAGCACGGCGCCGATCGTCAGCAGCCCGCCGCGCGGTTGCGTGAGCACATTCTTGATCTCCGCCGCTATGGGCTTCGCCACGCTTGGCGGCCAATTCTCGAAGATGAGCTTGGTCGCGGCGCCCGCTTCCTCCTGCAGGCCGAAAAAGGAGGCGAGGGCGGTGAGGAAGATCAGAAAGGGAAAGAGCGAGGTGAGGATCGACAGCGCGATATGGCTGGCGATGGCCCAACCGTCGTCGCGGTTGAACTTCTGATAGGCGTCGTAAAGGATTCGAATGAAAGGCATGGCGGTCAAAGGTAGCGGGCGCGAGCGGACGACGCCACAGGCCGGATCGTCGGTTCATCCTCTTCCCCGATCGCGACGGGGGGCGCCATTCAGGCAAAGCTAACGCCTGCGCGCTACTGTTTACCGCGCTTTCTTTCCGGAGACATCGCCTTGGCCGGACCCCCGACTCTGATCCTCTCGCGCCGTCCGCGCCATGCCGGCGCGGAATGGCGGAACGCCACGAGCTGGTTTGGCGGCGCGCCAAGGCTCGGCGGGATCGAGTGGCCACGCAACGGCGCCGGCCAGCCCATGCATTTCCTCGCCCAGATCGATCTCGCGGAAATCGCCGCGAAGGCGGGCGAGACGCCGCTGCCAAAGGAAGGCTCGCTCGCCTTTTTTGTTTTTGTCGGCGGAGAGCGCGCCGTGATTTACGCGCCCGACCATATGAGCGGGCCGCCGACCGAGCCGCCCGCCGGCATGGCCGATCTTCCGACCGTCGGCGGCGATCCTGAATGGCCGTTCGATTTAACGGGACGCGCGCTGTTTCCCTTCTGGCCGATCGACGTCACGCGCCTTGATATCGACGCGCCGGAAGGCGCCGACGAAGAGGAGCGGATGAAGGCGCAAAACGCGGCCGTCGCAAAACGTTTCGCGCGCCGCAAATATAGCCTTTCGCCCAGCGCCGTTTTCGCCGGTCCGCCCATTCCGGATTGGTGGCGCTGCGCCATCTTCGTCGCGGATCAGCTCGACGCCGCCGTCAGGAATGCGCCGAAAACGATGGCGGATGGCCGGCGCATGCTCGCCTATACGCAAGGCAAGCTCGAAGAGGCGCGCAGGCAGGAGGCTGACGCGATCGAGCAGGCGCAAAGCGCCGTCAATCGGCAAGAAAGCGGCGCGGGGCTGTTGTCGCGCTTGCTGTTCGGGCGCAGGGAGGCTGCGCAAGACGGTCGGTCAAAGAATGCGCCCGGTCAGCCGCAACGCAAGTTGGACGAAGCGCGCCGCAAGGCCGCCGAGGCGGTCAAAAGCGCGGAGGCCAGCGTCGCGCTCTACGAAAGAAAAATCGAAAAGCTGCATCGGCTGCTGCCCGGACTCATCGCCTTCGCCGCCGAGGTCGCGGACTGGACGCGGGGACGCGATCCGTGGAGCCTCATGAGCGCGGACGACCGGGCGCAGCTCGCCCGCTATTCGGCGCGCATGACCGAATTTCCGGAATACACCATCCAGTACGGCGTCACGCCGCTCGACTATATCAAGACGCGGATGTTCGCCAAGCTGCCGAAGCCCGACGATCCCGGATTCGCGATGTTGCCTGCGGATGTGCGCGCGGTGATCTCGGGGCGCTTGGCGCCGCGTCCTCAATGGTGGCGCTCGACGATCCTGTATACGGAAAGCCTCCAGAAAGCCGTCGCCAAGGGTGAGCCGCCCAGCTTGAAAACGACGCGCGAAAAGCTTGCGGCGGGCGGCGTCGAAAAGGCGGAAGCGCTCGCGAAACTTCTGGCGCAGGAGACCTCGTTTCCTGAATTCGCAGCCGATTTCGCGGCATGGGCGAAGGGACGCGATCCCTGGCGCATGATGTCGGACGAAGAAGGCGTCCTTCTCTGGGCGCGTCTCGAACGGCTGCGGACCGAATTCCGCGACGTGGCCTCAGCCTGTCGCGTCGATCGATTTGAGACGCCGGAGCGGACGACGCTCCTGGAGGTCCTGACCGCGGAGGATGAAATCTACGAGACGCTACCGGCGCATGCGCGGGAGCAGATCAATCGCGAATATCTGCTGCCCATCGACATCATGCATCAGATGTTCGGCGAGCCGGTCTTCATTCAGGGCGACTCCTGCGCGCAGGCCGAAGAGGGGAAACATCTCTTGCTGCAATTGGGCTTCGACGATCTGATGTTCTGGTCCTTCGGCGACAATGGCGATTATCAGTTCTGGATTTCGCCGGAAGATCTCGCGCGGCGAAACTGGGACGGCGTGACGATGACGTTCGAATGCCATTGAGGGCGTTTGCAAAGCAGCCGGTCTTTTTGTTCGTCTCCTCCTTGTTACCGTTTCGCCCGTCCGTCATTGCGAGGAGCGGAGCGATGAAGCAATCCAGAGCGTCATCACGGTTCTGGATTGCTTCGCTTCACTCGCAATGACGAGAGGTATGCGCTTGCAGGGCAATCGGGTGAATGCCGGTCGTGAGCGAATCCCTCCCCTTTACGGGGAGGGTGGCCCCGCGAATGCGGGGCCGGGTGGGGTTAAGCCCCCACCATATTTATTGCGGCGCGAGCCCCACCCGTCGGCCTGCGGCCGCCGACCTCCCCGTAAAGGGGAGGTATTGGGCGGCTAACGTCAGAGATTGTCGTTCATCTGATTGGCTTGGATGCGTCTGGGAGCTCAATCGCCCCTTTGAAAATGATCGTACACCATCCGCGCCGTCGCCTTGTTGATGCCGGGCGTTTTTTCGAGGTCTGATAGCCCCGCCCGCGCGACGCCTTTCGCGGAGCCGAAGGCGAGCAGCAGCGCGCGCTTGCGCGACGGCCCGATCCCCGCAATCTCATCGAGCGGGTTCTTCGTGAACTCCTTCTTGCGCCGCGCGCGATGCGTGCCGATGGCGAAACGGTGGGCTTCGTCGCGCAGGCGCTGCACGAAATAGAGCGCCGGATCGTGCGGCGGCAGGCGGAAAGGCTCGCGTCCGACGACGAAGAACTGCTCGCGCCCCGCGTCGCGATCGCGGCCCTTGGCGATGGAGGCGAGCGCCACGCCTTCGACGCCGCTTTCGCGCAAGGCTTCGCGCGCCACGTCGAACTGTCCGCGCCCGCCATCGATCAGCACGAGATCGGGCTTGGCGGGGAAAGCTTCGGGATCGGCTTCCTTCTCCGGCTCCTTGGCGAGGCGCGCGAAGCGGCGCGTCAGCACTTCGCGCATCATGCCGTAATCGTCGCCGGGCGCGATATCCGCGCTCTTGATGTTGAAGGTGCGATAATGAGTCTTCATGAAGCCCGACGGCCCCGCGACGATCATTGCGCCGATGGCCTGTTGTCCGCCCGTATGCGAATTGTCATAGACTTCGACGCGGCGCGGCGCGGCGGGGAGGCCGAAGACCTCGCCGAGCGCCGCCAGCAATCTCAATTGGCTTGCATCCTCCGCCAGCTTGCGGCCGAGCGCCTGCTTTGCATTGTTGAGCGCATGCTCCACAAGCTCGCGCTTCTCGCCGCGCTGCGGCGCGATCACGTCGACATTGCGGCGCAGCTTCGCGGAGAGCGCGTCCTCCAGAAGCGCGCTGTCCTCGATCGGATGCGAGAGCAGCACGCAGCGCGCGGAAGGGTGCTCGTCGTAGAACTGCGCAAGAAATGAGTCGAGCACCTCGGCCTCGGTGAGGCTCGCGTCGGCGCGGGGGAAATAGGAACGGTTGCCCCAGTTCTGATAGGCGCGGAAGAAGAAGGCCTCGATGCAGAAGCGCCCGGCGTCCTTGGCGATGGCGAAGACGTCGGCCTCTTCGACGCTGCGCGGATTGATCCCCTGCGCGCCCTGTATCGCCGAAAGCGCCGAAATGCGGTCGCGCAATCGCGCCGCGCGCTCGAATTCGAGCTTTTCCGCCGCCTCCGTCATCTCCGTTGCGAGCTGCTCGCGCACGCTCCTGCTCTTGCCGGAGAGAAAATCGCGCGCCTCCTGCACCAGCACGGCGTAATCGTCGATCGAAATCTCGCCCGTGCACGGCCCGGCGCAGCGCTTGATCTGATAAAGCAGGCATGGCCGCGTGCGATTGTCGTAGAAGCTCTGCGCGCAGGAGCGCAAAAGAAAGGCGCGCTCCAGCGCGTTCAATGCGCGATTGACGGCCCAGACGCTGGCGAAGGGTCCGAAATAATCTCCCTTGCGCACGCGCGCGCCGCGATGCTTGGCGATCTGCGGCGCCGCGTGATCGCGCGCGATGAGGATATAGGGAAAGGACTTGTCGTCCCGCATCAGCACGTTGAAGCGGGGCTTCATCTGCTTGATGAGGTTCGCCTCGAGCAGCAGCGCCTCGGTCTCCGTCTCCACCGAGATGAAGACCATCGACGTCGTCGCCGAAATCATGCGCGCGATGCGGTTCACATGACCGGCGAGGCGCGTATAGCTCGCCACGCGCTTGCGGACATTCTTGGCCTTGCCGACGTAAAGCACCTCGCCATTCTCGGCGATCATGCGATAGACGCCGGGGCCGTTCGGCGCATGCTTCCAATATTTCTTGATGACCGCGACGCCGCGCTTCACGCTCTCGGGCGTCTGCGGCGCATCTTCCTCCGGCGGCGCGTCCTCCTCGATCGGCGCGTCGCTCGCGTCGACTATGTCGTCTTCCTCGGGCGGGAGGTCGCGCGGCGCGATCGGAGGCGGGGTCATGTCCCAGATTTATGCTCCGTTTGCGGCGATGGGAAGAACTTTGAAAAGCATGGCCCCGCATCTGCAGCCCGGCTTTCGACGGGCGGCGGTTTCGTCAGCCCGAAATCGACCGGACGTCGCCTTCGTCCGGCCGCGTCTTGAGATGAAACAGCACGCGCGGCTCCGCCCATGCACCCGAATTTTACGCTGGCGACGTCTGCGCTTGCGCTCGTCGCACGGCGCCGGCAAAGTCTCCGCCGAGCTTGGGGTTATATATCGGGGGCGGAATGAGCGGCGGCGGCGGGATCACGATCGGCGGGATAGTGTTCCCGGCTTTGGCGCTCGGTCTTGCAGCGGCTTTCAGCGCCGGAGAGATCTGGATTCAGCATCTCCACCCGTCCATCGCCTTCCTTCCGCCATTGCTCGCCGCCGCGCTGATCGTGGGCGCGGTTTTCGCGACGCTGCAGCATGCGGAGCTTGTCGGCTTGAAAGTCGGCGAGCCGCTCGGCACGGTGGTGCTCACCATTTCCGTCACGATCATCGAAGTGGCGATCATGTCGTCGATGATCGCGCATGGCGACGAGGATCCGACCGAAGCCCGTGAAGCGGTTTTTTCCGCCATCATGATCGTCTGCAACGGGCTCGTCGGGCTCTGTCTGCTGCTCGGCGGTTTCCGCCACGGCGAGCAGGAGCTGCATCCGATGGGCGCGAGCGCATATCTTGCGGTGTTGATCGCGCTGTCCGTGCTCACGCTGGTTCTGCCCGACTTCACGACCTCCAGCGCCGGACCGACATTGACGCCGCCGCAGCTCGCCTTTGTGAGCGTGCTGTCGATCCTTCTCTATGCGTCATTCCTCTTCATTCAGACGGTGCGGCACCGGTCCTATTTCATCGACGTTCACGCCGCGGCCCTGGGGCATGGCGAAATGAAGCCGTCGCTTCGCGATACGATTCTCTCGGTGGTCGGCCTCGGCGCGAGTCTGCTCGGCGTCTCGCTCCTCGCGGAACGCGTGATACCGGCGCTCGAAGCGGGTTTGAACTGGGTCGGCGTGCAGCAGATCAATCCCGTCAGCGGGGCCATCGTTTCGACGGTCGTGCTTCTGCCGGAGTCGCTCAATTCCATTCGCGCAGCGCATCGAAACGCGCTGCAGACGAGCCTGAACGGCGCGCTCGGCTCCGTCGTGGCGACGATCGGACTCACGGTGCCGGCCGTGGCGCTCCTCAGCCTCGCCACCGAGCGCGAGATCATGTTCGGTCTCGACAAGCGCGACTCGGCGATGCTCATGCTCACGCTGATGCTCTCCGTGGTGAGCTTCGGCGCCGGGCGGACGAACGTCCTCACCGGCCTTGTTCATCTCGTCGTCTTCGCGACATATGTGTTTTTCCTATTCGTGCCCTGAGCGAGCGTCGATGAGCGACCACGACCTTCAACATTCTTGTCGCGGCGCCGGCCCCCACCCTTGATCCCTCCCCGCAAGAGGGAGGGAGGGGCTCGCGATCGAGACGGCTGATCCTGTTCGCACCTGCCGCGTTTGAGCGTGATCCCGCACGGCGCGGCATCATCCCTCCCCCTTGCGGGGAGGGCAGGGTGGGGGCGGCGCCGCTGCAACAATCTTCGAAGGACGCCACGGCGTTCGTCACCATTCGATCGGCGTCTCGCCATGCGCGGCGAGATAATCATTCGCCTTCGAAAAATGCCTGCAACCAAAGAACCCGTTATGCGCCGAGAGCGGCGAGGGGTGCGCGCATTCGAGCACGAGGTGCTTTTTGCGGTCGATGCCGGCGCCCTTGCGCCGCGCATAGGAGCCCCAGAGCATGAAGACGACGCCTTCGCGCTCGCGCGACAAGGCGTGCACGGCGGCGTCGGTGAACTGCTCCCAGCCCTTGTTCTGATGCGATCCCGCCTGCGACGCGCGCACGGTGAGCGTCGCGTTCAACAACAGCACGCCCTGTTTCGCCCAGCGCGAAAGATCGGGGTCGCGTGAGACCGGGCGGCCGAAATCGGCCTCGATCTCCTTGAAGATATTCTGCAGCGACGGCGGCGGCGGCACATTGGCGCCGACCGCGAAGCAAAGGCCGTTCGCCTGTCCGGGACCGTGATAAGGGTCCTGTCCGAGAATGACGACCTTCACCTTGTCGAAGGGGCACTCGTCGAAAGCGCGGAAGATCTGCGCGGCCGGCGGATAGATCGCGCCGGACGCGTATTCGTTTCGCACGAATTCGCGAAGCTCGGTGAAGTAGGCTTTCTCGAACTCGCTTGCGAGACGCCTCTTCCAGCTTTCATCGATGCGGACGGGTTTGGTCATCGTTCCGGAAATTGCTCCATAATCGCTTGCAGCGCCGTCTTCAGGCGCGGAAATTCGTCTATGACGACATTCCACAGGATCGGGTCGGAAAGAGAATGATATTCGTGGCGAAGCACATTTCCAATTGCGCGGACCGCGCGCCAATTGATCTGCGGCTGAGTGGCGGTTACGTCCGCCGGCAGGGCTCGGCTGGCCTCGGATATGATCTCGACCGCGCGTTCAATCGCATGTTTCAAAATCCAGTCGGCGCGGTAGTCGTCGATGGTCTTTCCTGATACCGCGCGCTCAGCACCCTGGATCGCCGCCAGCATGTCATCAATGGCGTGTCGAAACTCACGCGGCATCAGAACACGCGGACGGCTGAGCCCTCGATCCGGGGGCGGAGCCGGGGATGGAGCCCGTCTCTGGTCGTCAGATCGACGGGCGTGTGCAACTCTTCTTCCAGGAGCAGCTTGAGGTCGACAAGGTCGAGGGCGTTAAAGCCGCCAGCAGGGTCGTAGTCGATGAAGAGGTCGACATCGCTTTCAGGTCCGGCTTCGTCGTTCGCCGCGGAGCCGTACAGGTACAGCGCCGTCGCTCCACGAGCCTTGATCGCGGCGCTGTTGCGTCTGAGTTCGGAAAGGATCTGATCGCGGTTCACGGGTCTATTCTAGCTGAAACGCGCACCGTCTCAATCCTGCAACGGCCCCCATGCCGGGTCGCTCGCATAGTTCGGCGTCGGCACGAGCGTCTCGGAGCGGCCGAACACGTCCACCATGTGAATCTTCGGTCCGCCCGAGCCGCCGCTTTCGCGGAAAAACATCAGGAACAGCCCGTTCGGCGCCCAGGTGGGGCCTTCATTGTGGAAGCCCTCGGTGAGGATGCGCTCGCCCGAGCCGTCGGTCTTCATCACGCCGATGGCGAAATTGCCGCCATTCTGCTTGGTGAAGGCGATGTAGTCGCCCTTGGGGCTCCAGACCGGCGTCGAGTAGCGGCCGCCGCTAAAGGAGATGCGCTTGGCCTCGCCGCCATGCGCGCCCATGACGTAAATCTGCTGCGAACCGCCGCGGTCGCTCTCGAAGCAGATGCGCGCGCCGTCCGGCGAATAGGACGGCGCCGTGTCGATGGCGCTCGTGTCGGTGAGCCGCGTCGTCGTGCGTGAGCGCAAATCCATCGTGTAGAGATTGGTCGAGGAGCCCTGCGACAGCGACATGATGATCTTCTGCCCGTCGGGCGAGAAGCGCGGCGAGAAGGTCATGCCGGGGAAGTTGCCGACGACCTCGCGCTGGCTGTTCTCGATATTCATCAGCAGGACTTTGGGATCGCCATCGTCGTTGAACGCCATGTAAGTGACGTCGAGCGAGGAAGGCGAGAAGCGCGGCGTGACGACGAGCTCGTCGCCGCGCGTCAGATAGCGGACGTTGGCGCCGTCCTGATCCATCATGGCGAGACGCTTGCGGCGTTTGTCCTTCGGGCCGCTCTCGTCGACGAAGACGATGCGCGTGTCGAAGAAGCCTTTCTCGCCGGTGACGCGCGTGAAAACCGCGTCGGACAAAAGATGCGCGACGCGGCGCATGTTGGAGGCTTCCGTCACATATTGCTGGCCCGCGACCTGCTCGCCGGTCGTCACGTCGAAAAGGCGGAATTCGGTTTTCAGCCGTCCGTCGCCCGCGCGCTGCGAGCGGCCGGTCAGCACGAATTGCGCATTGACGGTCTTGTAGGCGTCGAGATCGGGCTGGTCCGGCGAACCGCCTCCGCCGACATTGGCGTCCACCGGATGCAGAAAGACCGAACGCTTGAAGTTGTTCTGCGTAACCGACGTGATGGTGCGCGCGGCCTCGTCGCCGACGAAAGGCGCGATGGCGATGTTGATCGGCTGAAAGCCGCCGCCCTTGAGATCGATGATGCGCCCGGCGCGCGCGGGCGCGACGGGCGCGAGAGCGGCGCCGGCGATGAGGCCGGCGGCGGCGCGGCGGGTGATGAGGCGGGTCATGCGAAGTCCCGGGTCATGCGAAGTCCATTGAGTAGCGCTCGCAGTTCGAAGCGAAGCGCAGGGAGTGACGATTGACATCTCTATAGCTAAGACGCTCCTCCCCGCGCTTCGCGGGGGAGGGATGAGGCCGCCCCGTTCGGGTTGATCCTCGAAGGCCCGCGACCAGGGCGTAAGCCGCCTTCCTCCCCCTTGCGGGGAGGGATAAAGGGCGGGGGGCGGCGCAGCCATGACCGCGCCTGAACTGAGCGACGCGAGCCAGCATCAATTCGCATCCTGGAAACGGATGGTCACTTCATGCAGCGCTTCCTCGTAAAAGGGCATGAATTCCGACGGAATTTTCATGGGGCTGCAGCGGCGCACCGCCTGCACGGCCTGTTCGCCGCGCGCCTGCTCCACGGGGTTGGCGGAAGGGTTCACGAGGCGGGGGCGGCCTTCCAGCGCGCCGTCGCGCGAGAGGTGGAATTCGACGACCGGCGCGAAAGTGGCGCCGCCGAGCGACAGCGCCGACGCCCAGCACGGATGGTAATGATCGTGGATGTAGGACGCGATGCGGGCCTCCATTGAGGCGGACAGTTTCGGCGCGGCGCCCGCCGGCGTCCCGATAGAGGCGGTCCGGATCTCCTTGTCGGTCGCGGCGCGGCGCTGCGGCGCTTCCTTGCTGAGCATATTGGCGATGCTCGCCGCGTCGAATTTCGACTTGGGCGCATTCTCGTCGCCGGATTTCGGCTTCGCGCCCCTCATATTCCTTTCCGCCGCCTCGCCCTCCGCGCCGTTCTGCGTCTTCGCAGGCTTCTCTTCCGCCTTCTTGCTCTCGAGAAGCCTGGCGACGTCATCGGCCTTCAGGCGCGGCTTCTCGGGCGCGGGCTTCACCTCCACTTTCACGTCGGCCTTCTCCGGCTCCGGCTTCTTTTCCGGCTTCGGCGTCTCCTTCGCTTCCTTCTCCGGCTTTGGACGCTGAGGCGGCTTCGGCTTCACGATCTCCGCGTCCTTCGGCTCGTCCGGCTCCTTTTCAGGCGCGGCGGCTTTGGGCTTGGCGGGCGGCGCCGGCGCGGGCTTCGCCTCGGCCGGCCTTTCGACAGGCTTTTGCGGCTCGGGCTTTTTCTCGACGGGCCGCGTCGGCGGCTCGGGCGCCGGGGGCAGGGCGGCGACGCGCTTGGGCGGGAGCGGCTCCGGCTTGTCGTCGGCTCCGGGGTCCGGCAGGCGCTTGAGAGGCGGGGGCGGGACGGGGACGTCCTTCCTGGCTTCCGCGAGCGGCGGATGCGGCTTGGCTTCGGCCTCCTTGGCGACCTTGTCGGCGCGATGCGCGGGCTTGGCGTGAGGCGCCGTTTTCTCGCCCTTGGTCACCTGAGTCGGCGCGTCTTCGGTGACGACCTCGACAGGGATCGGCTCCTCGACATCGTCGAATTTCGGCGCGTCCGAGAACAGCACGAGCGCCGCCACCAGCAGGCCCGCATGGGCCGCGGAGGAGATGACGACGCCGGGCTCGGAGCGCGAAACTCTCATTCGAGCCTCACTTCTTCTCCTGCTCCGTCACCAGAGCGACTTTCTTGTATCCCGCCGTGGTGACGAGCGACATGACTTCGGCCACGCGGCCGTAATTCACCGCCTTGGAGCCGCGAACGTAAATGCGCTCGTCGAAGCCCTGCTTCGTCGTCTCCTTCAGCTTATCGAGAAGCTGCGCGATCTCGACGGGTTGATCCATCAGGAAGATCTGGCCCTTGTCGTCGATGGCGATGGAGATTGGCTTCTGGTCGATATTGAGCGCGCCGGCTTTGGTCTGCGGGAGATCGACCGCGACGCCGGTTGCGAGCAGGGGCGCCGCGACCATGAAGATGATGAGCAGCACCAGCATGACGTCGATGAAGGGCGTCATGTTGATCTCGGCCATGGCGCCGTAGCGCGGCACGCCGCGGCGGCGACGGCCGCCCTTGCGGCCCGGAGCGGAAACGGAGGCGCCCATGGGTTACGCCGCCCGGTCGCGATTGGCCGCGTGCTGATCGATCTGGCGCGAGAGAATGGCCGAGAATTCGTCGGCGAAGCTCTCCATGCGCGCCTGCGCTTTGGCCACGTCGCCCTGCATCTTGTTGTAGGCGATGAGGGCGGGAATAGCGGCGAAGAGGCCGATGGCGGTGGCGAGCAGCGCCTCGGCGATGCCGGGCGCGACGACGGCGAGCGAGGTGTTCTTGGAGGCCGCGATGGACCGGAACGAGGTCATGATGCCCCAGACCGTGCCGAACAGGCCGACGAAGGGGCCGGCCGAGGCGACCGTCGCGAGCACCAGCAGGTTCGATTCGAGCTTCTCGACTTCACGGGCGATCGAGACGTCGAGCACTTTCTCGATGCGCGCCTGAAGCCCCATGAAGCTGGCCGAGGCGCCGGTCTGGAAGGAGCGCTTCCATTCCTTCATCGCGGCGACGAAGAGCGTCGCCATGCCTGTCGTCGGGCGCTCCGAAAGCTTGCCGTAGAGCTCTTCGAGCGAATTGCCCGACCAGAAGCTTTCCTCGAAACGGTCCATGGCGCGGCGGAGGCGGCCGAAAAGCAGCGTCTTGTCGATGATGATCGCCCAGCACCAGACAGAGGCGAGCAGCAGGCCCACCATGACGATCTTCACGACGATATGCGCGCCCCAGAACATGCTCCAGATGGTGATGTCAGCGGCGGGAGCGGCGCCTGCGGCGGTCGCTGCGATGTCGGTCGGATTCATGATTTGTCCTTGAAGCGGAGTTTGGCGCGCACTTCGCAATAAAGCGACGCCCCTTATTCCCCGCAATTTCGCCCTTTCTGGGGCTGCGGGTGCGCCGCACAATGATACTTATCGCAGAAGCGTTAACAAGCGGTAAGGGTTAAGAATTGGTGAGGAGCGCGGGGATTTCGCCGCAAGCGCGCGAGGCCGCCCGTCACGCCGCTGTCATATCATTTCTCGATTGTTGCGCCCAATTTCCGCTCGATCAAAAGACACGCCATGAACCGCCGCACTTTCACCGCCGCTTTCGCCGCTTTCGCCCTCTCGGCGGGCGCCGCTTTCTCGCTCGACCTCGAGCTCTCTCCTTACAAGCCGGTCATGGCTTTGTCGGGCAAGCTGAAATCGGTCGGCTCGGACACGATGCTCCATGAAATGGAGCTGTGGGCGGAAGGCTTCAAAGCCTTTTATCCGGACGTCAAAATCGAGATCGAGGGCAAGGGCTCGAACACCGCGCCGCCCGCGCTGCTTTCCGGCGAGGCGCAGCTCGGCCCGATGTCGCGGCCGATGACGCCCGACGAAATCTCGGCCTTCGAAGCGAAATACGGTTACAAGCCGACGGCGGTCCTCGTCGCGGTCGACGCGCTCGCGATCTATGTCCACAAGAGCAATCCGATCCAGTGCCTGACCATGGAGCAGCTCGACCGCATCTTCGCCGAAAATCCGAAGAGCGGCGACGGCAAAAGCGCTCATAGCTGGGGCGAGGTCGGGGTGACGGGCGAATGGGCGACGAAGCCGATCGTCATGTTCGGCCGCAATTCGCTCTCCGGCACGAACAAGTTCTTCAAGCAGAATGTGCTGGCCGGCGGCGACTTCAAGGACGCCGTCCATCAGGAGGCGGGTTCGGAGCAGGTGGTCAAGGCGGTGGCGAGCGACGCCTCCGCGATCGGCTATTCCGGCATCGGCTATAAGACGGAAGAAGTTCGCGCCGTTCCGGTCGCGGCAAGCTTCGGCAAGAAATGCTTCGACGCTTCCTTCGAAAATACCTATACGCGCAAATATCCGCTGGCCCGCGGGCTCTACATCAACATCCTCAAGGATCCGAAGACGCCGATCGACACGCTGTCCGGCGAATTCGTGAAATATGTGCTCTCGAAGGATGGCCAAAGCCAAGCCAAGAAGGGCGGCTACTATCCCATCACCCGCAATATTCGCGAGCATGAGCTTGCCCGGCTGGGATTGATGGCGTCGGCCCAGTGACGCGAGGGCGGCGAGGCGCCGCCTGGCCGCTTTGACAAATTCCGCCTGATCGAAAATCCTTCGCGCCGGTCTATTGGAGCGGCGCGATATGAGTGTAGCCGATTATCTGACGAAAAACGGATTTTGCCGCCGCGAGGACGTTTCCTGCATCGCTCTCTCTTTTATTCTCCCCGCGCTCTTCTTCGTCCCCTTCATTTTCGATTTCACCGTCTTGCAGGCGGCGGCCTATGTCGCGCTTTTCACGGCCGTCGACGGGCGGCTGAATTACCTTCTGCATTGGCACGTCCATCGCCCCTTCACGACGTCGCCGCCCGTCAATCTGCTGATTGATTTCCTGCTCGGCGCCGCGACGGGCGTCACCGCCTCCAACTGGCGCATCCAGCATGTCCACGGGCATCACGCCGGTAAGGACGAAGCCTATCGCGCGCCGGGCGCGAATATGAGCGCGCCCTATTCGGCGCGCTATGCAATCGCTTTTTGCTTTGGATCGCTTTGGCCAAGCATGGCGGCGCCGCTTGCCGAAGCCTTCAAAAAAGGCGTTCGCGGCGATGTTGCGGGGCCGATCAATTATCGCTGGGCGTTCGCGGAGCAGTGCCTGTTCCTGGCTTTCGTCGCGGCGCTCGGATTCTGGCGCCCCGGGCTGACGCTTTTCGTCCTCGTCCCATGGCATCTCGCCATGGTTTTCTGCACGCGCTACGTCGATTACATGAATCACTACGGTTGCGACGAGAGCGGCGTCGATCCGATGGCGCTCGCAAATAATACGCTACATGCGGGCTATAATGCGGTGAGCGGCAATCTCGGCTATCACACAGCGCATCATCACGACCCAAGCGGACATTGGGCGGATTTGCCTTTGCGCCACGCTGAAATCGCGTCGCGCGTTCCAGCCGGTCATGTGAAGGAATTCAGCTGGTCTTTCCTGAATTTCCCCTATCACGCCTTTCTTGCGCGGCGTTCCCGGATGTAGGACGCTCAGTCCGTCGCGGGCTCCGCATGCGCGCGCAGGAATTTTTCGCGAATGTCGGGCGGCAGGCGCTTGGCGCGGCCCGCTTCGACGCAAACGACTTTGACGGTCGCCGTCACGAGCGTTTCCGCGTCGCGTAAGACGCGTTGATCGAGCGTCAGCGATGCGCCGCCAAGCGCCGTCACGCGGGTCTCGACGTTCAGGAGATCGTCCATCACCGCCGGGCGCAAGAAGTCGAGCTGCATGGCGCGCACGACGAAGAAGGTCGGCGCGCCGTCCGGGTCCTCGAGCAGCGGACGCTGGTCGAGACCGATCGAGCGCAACAGCTCCGTGCGTCCGCGCTCCATGAAGCGGATGTAAGAGGTGTGATAGACGAGGCCGGAGGCGTCGGTGTCCTCCCAATAGACGCGGACGGGCAGTGCGTTGGCGGCGGTCATAAGCTCTCGCTCGATTTGCGGCATGCGCATTAGCGCATCCCTAGCCATATGCCCGCGCGATCATCCGAAAAGCAATAACTCGCTAAGGGAATCGAGCCTAGCCTCGTTCTCGGCTTCTGGAATTTCCGCTTCTGCGACACATATCGAATGTCAGAGGTATGAAATGACGCAAATCGAGAAACTTACGGGTCTCGCCAGCCGCGCCGTCGAGGTCGCGGCCGCGATGCTCTTTGTCGGCCTGATGTATTTCGTCGTAACGGCGAGCTGACGCGAAAGGAAAGCGCGACGTCGCGTCGCCGCGCTTCCAGCTATCCCGAACGTCGCCGCTCAATGGGCCTCCGCGCCCATATTGCTGGGCAGCACCTTGCGGATGCGATTGCCTTCGACCCATTCGAAACCGGCGTCGGGCGCGGCGCAATTGATCTCGTCGCTGGCGATGAGCTTGTCGCACAGCATCTGGCAGATCGCTTCGATCGGCGCGCTCTGATCGTTTTCCTCGGTCATGCGGTCGATGGAGATTTCTCCCATCTCCTCGCCGTCCACGAGATGGATGATGAAGACTTCCTCGTGGCCCGCGACGCCATGCGCGTTCACGCGGAAGGTTTCGCCCTTATATTTGAATTCCTGGATCATTCCGCCCTGCCTATTTTTTATTCAGTTGAGAATCTGCTTTCGAATAGAGCAGCACGGCGAAACTAGCCAGCAAATCGAGGTCGTCAAGCGGCTTATTTGTCGCGGGTCAGTCCTCTTCCCCGAACAAGCCGAACTGTCCCGCCGATTGCGCGGGCTCGGCCAATCCGAGATGCCGGAAGGCGTTCGGCGTCAGCAGACGTCCGCGCGGCGTGCGCTGGAGGAATCCCTGCTGCAGCAGGTAAGGCTCGATAATGTCCTCGATCGCGTCGCGCGGCTCGGAAAGCGCGGCGGCGATGGTTTCGATGCCCACCGGCCCCCCGCCGAAATTGATTGCGACCATATCGAGATAGCGCCGGTCCATGATGTCGAGGCCGATGGAGTCGACGTCGAGCAGCGAGAGCGAGCGGTCGGCCAGCTCGCGCGTGATCGTCGCGACGCCGTCGACCACCGCGAAATCGCGCACCCGGCGCAGGAGGCGACCGGCGATGCGGGGCGTGCCGCGCGCGCGCCGCGCGATCTCGCGGGCGCCTTCGTCATTCATGCCGACGCCGAGCACGCGCGCGCCGCGCTTGACGATCAGCTCCAGCTCCTGCGGCGTGTAGAAATTCAGCCGCACCGGGATGCCGAAACGGTCGCGCAGCGGCGTCGTCAGCAGGCCCGCGCGCGTCGTCGCGCCGACAAGCGTGAATTTCGCGAGGTCGATCTTCACCGAGCGCGCGGCCGGGCCCTCGCCGATGATGAGGTCGAGCTGAAAATCCTCCATGGCGGGATAAAGGATTTCCTCCACCGCCGGATTGAGCCGGTGGATTTCGTCGATGAAGAGCACGTCCCGCGGCTCGAGATTGGTGAGTTGCGCCGCGAGATCGCCGGCCTTGGCGATGACCGGGCCGGAGGTGGAGCGAAAATTGACGCCGAGCTCGCGCGCCACGATCTGGGCGAGGGTCGTCTTGCCGAGCCCTGGCGGGCCGACCAGCAGCACATGGTCCAGCGCGTCGCCGCGCGTTCTGGCCGCCTCGATGAAGACCTTGAGATTGGCCCGCGCCGCCTCCTGGCCGGTGAAGTCGGCCAGCGTCAGCGGCCGCAGGCTCGAATCCGTGTCGTCTTCGCGCTGTTCTGGAGAAACGAGACGGGGAGGGGTGGTCAAGGATCGCTCCAATGCGCCAGCGCGCGCGTGCTATTCTTCGCCAAACGGAGCCGCGCCGTGAATCGCCCGCCCTCGCAATATGAGTATATGTCCCTCGACGATTTCGAGGAACTTCTGCCCGACAAGCCCGCCGACGAGAAATGGGAGCTGATCGGCGGCAGGGTCGTGCGGATGATGGTCGGCGCGCGATGGGAGCATAATTACATTATCCAGAATTTGGCGATGGCGCTGCGGGAGCGCTTCCGCACGCAAGGCTCTCCCTGCCGGACCCTGACCGAGTCCTTCAGGCTGAGAGACAAGCCAACCGAATCGTCCACTCTCCCTGACGTCATCGTTCACTGCCGACCGCTTGAACCTGGCGCTTCCGCGCTGGATGACCCGTCCGTGCTTGTCGAAGTCATGTCCGAGGGCAGCAAAGCGCGCGACCGGTTTGAGAAATGGGCAGTTTATCGGAGGCTGCCGTGCCTTCGGCACTATGTGCTCGTGGAGCGGGATAGAGCCCATATCGAGATTTTCGACCGGAATGGCGATATCTGGTCCGGGGTGCGAATTCTCGACGGGTTGGACGGCGTCATGGATTTGCCGGCGGTGCAGGCCAGCGTCCCGATGAGGGAAATCTATCGCGACGTCCTCGCGCCCTGAAAGTCTTTTGCGTTCTCTGTGCGCTGGCGAACGCGCCCGCCGAGCCCTTCCGGCTAAGGTCCTCCCATTGGGGATGTCACTCAGGCTGAACGGGGGCGAATATGCGTGAGAAGATGATTGGCGGCATTTTGGCGGCCGGGCTGACGATGCTGGCGGCGGCGCCCGCTTTGGCGGCGTCCGGCGAACTTCTGAGCGGCGAGGCGTATGAGACGGTCGATGCGCAGGTCGAGCGCGACGGCGGCGTGACGCTCGGGCCGTTTTCGACCACCTCCGCCCATTGCCGCAAGACGGGCGACTCGCGCGCCTGGGTGTTGGAGCGCCCGCGCTACGGTCAGGTCTCGATCGTCAAGCGCAAGGGCGAGATCGCCTTCGGGGAGGGCGAGCCTTACGCCCATTGCAACGACCGGCCGCTGACCGGAACGACGATCCGCTACCGGCCTTACCGGGGCTTTGTGGGCGACGACACTTTCGTCTTTACGATCAGATTTCCCGACGGAGAAGTCCGTACGAAACGGGTCAATGCGCATGTCGAGTAAAGGCGGCTGAAAGCCTTCGAGACGGCCGCTCCGGAACGGCCGTCTCGAAGCGAGAGGGGGCCTCATTCAGAGTCCTGAATGGCGGCTCTCTCACAACTCCTTATGCGCGCCGTCGCAAAGCGGCTCCTTCTTCGTCGCCTTGCAGCCGCAGAAAAAGGCCTTGCCGGCGGCCTCGGCCTTGTAGGCCACGGGGTCGATACCTGTCCCCTTATGGGCGCCGTCGCAAAAGGGTTGTCTGGCGCTGCGGCCGCAGGCGCACCAATAATAGGTCTTTCCCGCCTCGACCTCGACAGGCATGGCTTTCTTCTGGAAGATGACGCGTTCGCTCATTTTCCCTCTCAGGCGATTTCGTGCGCGGGCGCGTCGAGCAGGAATTTTTCGACGTCCAGCGCCGCCATGCAGCCCAGCCCGGCGGCGGTCACCGCCTGGCGATAGACTTCGTCGGCGACGTCGCCCGCCGCATAGACGCCGGGAATATTGGTGCGCGTCGTGCCGGGCTCAACGGCGATATAGCCGCTGGGCTTGACGTTCAACTGGCCTTTGAAGAGTTCGGAGGCGGGCGCGTGGCCGATGGCGATGAAAACGCCGTCCGCGTCGAGCGTCTGCGTCTCGCCGGTCTTCACGTTCTTAACGCGCGCGCCGGTGACGGAGAGGGGACCTTCCGTGCCGACGATCTCGTCGATGACAGTATCGAAAAGCACCGAGACATTTGGCTGCTTGCGCAGGCGATCCTGCAGCACGCGCTCCGAACGGAGCGTATCGCGGCGATGCACCAGCGTGACATGGGAGGCGAGATTGGAGAGGTAGAGCGCTTCTTCGACCGCCGTATTGCCGCCGCCGACGACAATGACTTTCTTGCCGCGAAAAAAGAAGCCGTCGCAGGTCGCGCAAGCCGAGACGCCGAAACCCTTGAACTTCTCCTCGCTCGGAACGCCGAGCCATTTCGCCTTGGCGCCCGTCGCTATGATCAGCGCGTCGCAGCTATAGGCCGCTCCGCTGTCGCCGATGAGCATGAAGGGGCGCTTCTCGAGCCGGGCTTCGACGATGTGGTCGGAGACGAGCCTCGCGCCGACATGCTCGGCCTGTAGCCGCATCTGCTCCATGAGCCACGGGCCCTGCACGGGCTCGGCGAAGCCGGGATAATTCTCCACCTCGGTGGTGATCATGAGCTGACCGCCCGAATCGAAGCCGGCGATGAGCATTGGCTCCAGCATCGCGCGCGCGGCGTAGATCGCCGCCGTATAGCCGGCCGGCCCGGAGCCGATGATGATGACGCGCGCATGTGTGGGGGCGGACATGGGGAACTCGCCTGTTGAGTGTTTCCGTCTCCCCTAAGAGCGGAGCGGAGAGAGCCGCAATCTAGTCATTATGCGCTGCGCCGCAAGAAGAAGCCGTCCTTGCGAAGAAGCGCGATTCAGAAGCGTCATTATGTCTTCGGGTCGCGTCGCTCGGCGCGCAACGACGTTTGAAAGGCCCCGAAAGCCCTCTCAATCCTTCTTGCGACGATCGGCGTCGAATTGACCGGCGCGTAGGCCCAGTCGTCGAAACGGCCCGTCCAGATGCGGACGGCGCCGGCTTCTTCGAGATTCTTCAAATAGACTGAGAGTTTGTGCCGCGTCGCATAGGGTTCGACCACATGCACCGGCGCGCCGGTCGCGACGGCCTCGCCGACCATATTGACGCTGTCGCCGGTGACAATGATGCGGTCGGCGTTGGCGAGCATCGAAAAATAGGGGTTTTCGCCTTCGCCGTCCCAGAACCAGCCGCCCGGCTGGTCGAGAGCGGCGCGGATCGTGGCCCGAATCTTGGCGGAGGTGCGCCGCGAGGGCGTCGCCATGACGCTCGCCCCGGCGAGGATGAGAACGGAGGCGATGTAGTCGAGGTCGTAGACGATCCCGCTGGCGTCCCCAAGCAGCATCGCGACGCGGGGCCGGGGCAGGGCGGCGATGCGCGGGTCCGGCGCGGCGCGGGCCGCAGCGAGGCGTTCGGGGGTGACCCGGTTCGGGGGCGTAAGGGAGGAGACGACGTTCGCCCCCGAGAGACCGTCATGGCGCGGAGCGACGATGAGATCGGCGGTTCCAAGGCCCGTGGCGGGCTTGTTGACGTACACGGCGAATGTGCGGCCGCCCGATTGGCGCTTGAGTCGCTTCAGCGCGGGGATGGTCCGCCGCCCGGCGGCGAGGACGATGTCGGGATAGGGCGGGGCGAAGGCGCCGGCGTCGCGCGGATCGGGCGGGCCGAAGGGGGCGAGCCAGTCGTATGGGTGGCGCGGGGAGACGCGGCGGATGTCCGGAGGGAGGCCAAGCGCTTCGGCGAGGCCGAGAGTCTGCGCCTCGTGCCCCGCGCGGCCGTCGGCGAGGATGCGGAGGGCGGTCCCGGCGGGGAGACGTTTCGACTCCCTCTCCCCGCCTGCGGGGAGAGGGCTGGGGTGAGGGGCGAGCCACATCGGCGATCGTGGGGGCGGTTGATGAAGTCCACGGCGCCGCGAATGCGGCCCTGCCCCTCACCCTAACCCTCTCCCCGTTTCACGGGGAGAGGGAATCTGGGGCCAGCGTTCGCAGGATCGTTTCGCAAACGCCGTCAATATTGGTGCGGATATCGTCGTTCTGGACACGGAGAATGCGGAAGCCCGCCGCCTTCAAGATGCGCTCGCGGCGAGCGTCGTAAGCGACCTCTTCGTCGGTGGAGTGGGTTGCTCCGTCGACTTCGATGACCAGCTTTTGTTCTCGGCAAACGAAGTCGGCGAAAAAGCCTTCGATAGGCTCCTGGCGCACGAACTTATATCCGCCGAGCCGCCGTCCCCGCAGCTTTCCCCACAGATTCGCTTCCGCGGAAGTTTGCGCCGCGCGCAGGTCCCGGCTGCGGGTTCGTTCGAAATGATCAGGGCCGCGCATGGGCGTCCAAAAACCCCCTCTCCCCGCAAGCGGGGAGAGGGCTGGGGTGAGGGGCGGGCCACATTTAGAATAGTGCAGACAGACGGTGACTTACGGGGCGCCGCTCATGCGGCCCTGCCCCTCACCCTAACCCTCTCCCCGTTTCACGGGGAGGGGGAATCCCCTCACACAAACGCGACTTTCAAAATCTCATAGCTCTTGCCGCCGCCGGGGGTCTTCACCTCGACCGTGTCGCCGACCTTCTTGCCGATCAGCGCGCGGGCGATGGGGCTCGTGAGCGAGACGCGGCCGCTCTTCACGTCGGCTTCGCTCTCGCCGACGATCTGATAGGCCTTCTCCTCCTCCGTGTCCTCGTCGACGACGGTCACGGTCGCGCCGAATTTCACTGTCGCGCCGGAGAGCTTGGAGACGTCGATGACTTCCGCGCGCGAGAGTTTGTCCTCGAGCTCGGCGATGCGGCCCTCATTGAGCGACTGCGCCTCTTTCGCGGCGTGATATTCGGCGTTTTCCGAGAGATCGCCATGAGCGCGCGCTTCGGCGATCTGCTGGATGATGCGCGGGCGGTCTTCCTGCTGCCGGCGGCGCAGTTCCTCTGCAAGCGCGGCGTAGCCGGGGGCTGTCATCGGCACCTTGTCGATTGCCATTGGTCTCGCTCTTCGCCTTTCCCATAAATGCCGGGAATAGCCTCCTCGCCCGCGGGCCATGAAGCGCCGGCGCGGGGAGTCCCGAATCATCTGTCGTTAGTTTCGTCGCAAAAGCGGCGCCCGTTCGGCGTGGCGGAATGAAACGCATTCCGCGCGGCTAGACAGGGCGCTCGCCGTTACTTCCTTCGATCTCAGTCGGTTGCGGGCTGGAAATAATCCTGCAACGCCCGCGCCTCCAGGTCTCCCGACACATAAGCCCGAACGCCCTGCGCCGCCGCGACAGCGCCGGCGAGAGTCGTATAATAGGGGACCTTATGCAGAAGCGCCGCGCGGCGCAAGGAACGCGAGTCGGCGAGCGCCTGGGCGCCCTCGGTGGTGTTGAAGACGAGCTGGATCGCGCCGTTCTTGATGGCGTCGACGATATGCGGCCGGCCCTCCGACACCTTGTTGATCTTCTGGGCGGAAATGCCCTGCTCCTGCAGATAGCGGGCGGTGCCGCCCGTCGCGACGACGCTGAAGCCGATTTCCTTCAGGAGCCGGATCGCGGGCAGGATGCGGGCCTTGTCGACGTCGCGGACGGAGACGAAGACCACGCCCTCGCGCGGGGCCTTTGCGCCGCCCCCTAACTGGCTTTTCACGAAGGCCGCGTCGAAGGAAGTGTCGAGGCCGATGACTTCGCCGGTCGAGCGCATTTCCGGGCCGAGCACCGTATCGACGCCGGGGAAGCGGGCGAAGGGGAAAACGGCTTCCTTCACGCCGATATGCGTTGGCTTCCCGGTGGGCAGCGCAAAGCCCGCAAGCTTCTCGCCCGCCATGACGCGCGCGGCGATCTTGGCGAAGGGCGCGCCGACGACCTTGGCGACGAAGGGGACGGTGCGCGAGGCGCGCGGATTGACTTCGAGAACGTAGATGGCGCCGTCCTTGAGCGCGAATTGCACATTCATCAGGCCGACGACGCCGAGCGCCATGGCGAGGCTCCTGGTCTGCTCTTCGAGCGCGGCGATGGTCTCGGGCGCAAGCGAACGCGGGGGCAGAGAGCAGGCCGAGTCGCCGGAGTGAATGCCCGCCTCCTCGATATGCTCCATCACGCCTGCAATGGCGGCCTGCTCGCCATCCGCGATGCAATCCACGTCGACTTCGATCGCGTCGGTCAGATAGCGGTCGAAGAGAAGCGGATTCTTGCCGAGCACCATATTGATCTGCCCGGTCTTGTCGTTGGGATAACGCGCCTTGATCTCGGAGGGCACGAGGCTCGGCAGCGTGCCGAGGAGATAATCGTCGAGGTCGCTCTCGCTGCGGATGATCGCCATGGCGCGGCCGCCAAGGACATAAGAGGGTCGCACGACGAGCGGCAGGCCGAGCTCGCCCGCGACGATGCGCGACTGTTCGACGGAATAGGCGATGCCGTTTTTCGGCTGCTTGAGGCCGAGCTTGTCCAGGAGGCGCTTGAAGCGGTCGCGATCCTCGGCGAGGTCGATCGAGTCGACCGGCGTGCCAAGAATGGGCGCGCCCGTCGCGGCGAGACCGTGGGCGAGCTTCAGCGGCGTCTGACCGCCATATTGCACGATGACGCCGACCAGCGTTCCGTTCGACTTCTCGACGTCGAGAATCTCGGCGACGTCCTCATTCGTCAGCGGCTCGAAATAGAGTCGGTCCGACGTGTCGTAATCGGTCGAGACCGTCTCGGGATTGCAGTTGATCATGATGGTTTCGTAGCCGGCGTCGTCCAGCGCGAAACAGGCGTGACAGCAGCAATAATCGAATTCGATGCCCTGGCCGATGCGGTTCGGGCCGCCGCCGAGGATCACGATTTTCTTGCGGTCCGAGGGCGCGGCTTCGCTGGCCGGTCCGTCCAGGAAGGGCGACTCATAGGTCGAATACATATAGGCCGTGGGCGAGGCGAATTCCGCCGCGCAAGTGTCGATGCGCTTATAGACCGGCCGCACGTCGAGCGCATGGCGCGCCTTGCGCACGTCGGCTTCCTCGACGCCCGAAAGCGTTGCGAGGCGCGTATCGGAGAAGCCGGCGAATTTCAGGCTGCGCAGATTTTCGGCGTCTTTGGGCAGGCCGAATTTCCTCACCTTGTCTTCAAGCGCCACGATCTCGGCGATGCGCGCGATGAACCAGGGATCGATCTTGCTCGCCTCATGCACTTCGAGCTGGCTCATGCCGAGGCGCAGCGCCTGGCCGACGACGAGAATGCGGTCCGGCGTCGGCGTGCCGAGCGCGCCGCGCAGAACGTTCATATCGTCGCCCTTGCCGAGCCCCTCAACCTCGATTTCATCCAGTCCCGAGAGGCCGGTCTCCAGCGAGCGCAGCGCCTTTTGCAGCGACTCGGCGAAATTGCGGCCGATGGCCATGGCTTCGCCGACCGACTTCATCGCAGTGGTGAGCGTCGGCTCGGCGCCGGGGAATTTCTCGAAGGCGAAGCGTGGAATCTTGGTGACGATATAGTCGATCGTCGGCTCGAAGGAGGCGGGCGTCGCGCCGCCGGTAATGTCGTTGGCGATCTCGTCGAGCGTGTAGCCGACGGCGAGACGCGCCGCGACCTTGGCGATGGGGAAGCCCGTCGCTTTCGAGGCGAGCGCCGAGGAGCGCGACACGCGCGGGTTCATCTCGATGACGATCATGCGGCCCGTGCGCGGATCGACCGCGAATTGCACGTTGGAGCCGCCCGTCTCGACGCCGATCTCGCGCAGCGTGGCGAGAGAGGCGTCGCGCATGATCTGATATTCTTTATCGGTCAGCGTCAGCGCCGGGGCGACGGTGATGGAGTCGCCCGTATGCACGCCCATCGGGTCGATATTCTCGATGGAGCAGATGATGATGCAATTGTCCGCCTTGTCGCGGACGACCTCCATCTCATATTCCTTCCAGCCGAGAACGCTTTCCTCGATCAACACTTCGTTGGTCGGCGAGGCGTCGATTCCCCGTTCGACGATTTCGATGAACTCGGCCTTGTTGTAGGCGATGCCGCCGCCCGTGCCGCCCAGCGTGAAGGAAGGGCGGATGATGGCGGGGAGGCCGATATCGTCCAGCGCGTCCAGCGCCGCGGTGAGCGTCTTGACGTGATGCGAGCGCGGCGTGTCAAGGCCGATCCTGGTCATCGCCTCGCGGAAAAGCTCGCGATCCTCCGCCTTGTCGATCGCCTCCGCCGTCGCGCCGATCATCTCGACGTCGAATTTCTTCAGCACGCCCATCTTCTCGAGCGAGAGGGCGCAGTTCAGCGCCGTCTGGCCGCCCATGGTCGGGAGCAGCGCGAAGCCGCCGGGAACGGCGTAGCGCTCCTTCTCGATGATCTTGGCGACGAATTCCGGGGTGATCGGCTCGACATAGGTGCGATGCGCCAGATCCGGGTCCGTCATGATCGTCGCCGGATTGGAGTTGACCAGAACGATCCTATAGCCCTCCGCCTTCAGCGCCTTGCAGGCCTGCGTGCCGGAATAGTCGAACTCGCAGGCCTGGCCGATGACGATGGGCCCGGCGCCGATGATCAGGATGGTGGATATGTCGGTTCTTTTCGGCATCAGCGTCCTTCGAACGCCCGCCCCGCGAGGGACGGGCTATGTCGGTTTGTCGTTTTCCGCCCGGCGAGGCAGGGGCGCGCGCACAAAAAAAGGCCGCGTCCCCGGCCCTTGGACCGGCACGCGTCCCCAATTGCCCGTCTTGCGGGCGGCGAGCGGGGCGCGCCCGGCTCGAAAGTCGAGGTCTGTCTAGACGAGAATGACGCGAGTGTGAAGGGGCTGAAGCGAAGGCGTCAACAGGGCTATTCCCATGCGCCAGCGCATGGCGCCGCCATCGGAACCCGCGGGAGAAAAGAGTCCGGCGCCCGATCGGGAGTGAATAATGAGAATTTTCCTGGCCATCACGGCCGTCATTCTGCCGCTCTTCGCCGCAACTGGGGCGAGGACCGAGATTTTCAGCGCCTGTTCCGTCCAATCCACGCCGGACGGCTTCGTCGCGCTGCGGGACGGCCCATCGCCCACAGCTAAACTCCTCGCGAAAATGCATCCGGGCGAGATCGTCGTCGTCGACGTGAAAAACAACGCTTACATTCGATCCGCCGGCTGGCTGCGCGTTTCCCATTTTCCCGGCGAGGCGACGCCCAATCCGGGCGATCCTGACTTCGACAAGGTGAAGCGCGGCTGGGCGAAGGACAAGTTGATCGACGATTGCGGGTGACGCCGTCTGGTCTTCATGTTGCATCCATGAGAGGGGTCGTGGCGCAGCTCAAAGCAAAATCAGAGCGGCTGTCGCCAAAATTCACAGATATGCGCAAGAACATATCAAGCATTCTATAAGATTCAGGTTGAAGACTTTGACAATAGTGTGAGTCGCCTGTTTAGCGGAGCCTTTCCGATTATTCTTATCTCGCGCTTGCGAAAAAATAGAAATGCGATAGAGTCTTCCTCGCTGCTGCGGCGGCATGAGAATGGCGCCGACAGACCGCGCGGGCGGTTCCCGCATTGGGAGTGTCTCGTCATTATGGAATCGTCGAATTTCGCGGCGTTCCTCAAAGAATCCAAACCAGCCGCCACCTCCTTTTTACGGCGCTATCATGTGGTCTTCTGGCTTGTCGTCGCGTCGACGCTATTGACGAGCCTCGCCATGCGGTCGAGCGAAGTGACCGTCATCATCCTCGGACTCAATCTGCTGCTGCTCTGGCTGGCGGTAACGCTGTTCAAACAGTCGCGGACGGCGATCTGGCTCGCGATCACGGCGGAGATCCTGGCGGCGACGCAAATGATCCCGAATCGGGCCACGGCTCTGGCGCTGATTCTGAACCTGACGCTCTTGCTCGCTGCGATCGTCGCGGCGCGGCTCGGCTCGTCCGAAAAAGACCTGTGACGCGAAAAAGACCTGTGACGGCCGAGCGCCCCGCTGTCATCCATTCCCTATAGCGACGAACCGCCGCGTATCGGCCGGGGACAGAGGCGGGCGCGCGCGATATGCTGATCCTATGAAAAGCCTTTTCGCAATCGTCGCGGCGGCGCTCTGCGCCGCGCTCATTCTCGTTCCTCCCGCCTGCGCCGAACAGAAATACGATCTCGCCAAGGTCGTCGCCGAATGCGCCGCCTGCCACGGGCCGGACGGCGTCGGCAATGACGTCGAAATCCCCAATCTCGCGGGCCAGCACGACCAGTATCTTTATACGCAGCTCCAGCATTTCAAATCGGGCAGGCGTCCGCACAAGGAAATGGCCTATGAGAGCCGCCATCTCACCGACGAAGAGATGCGCGACCTCGCGCGCTATTATTCGCAGTTGCCGGCGCGCTGATGCTGAGGCAACTCGCGACCTACGCCTCGGTCGGCGTCGGGGCGACGGCGGCGCACTACGCAATATTGATTGCGCTGGTGGAGGCGGGCGGCTGGGCGCCAGTTCCGGCGACGCTTTGCGGCTATGTGGTCGGCGGGATCGTCGCCTATCTCCTCAACCGGCGCCATACTTTTGCGAGCGACCGCCCGCACGCCGAAGCGGGCTGGCGCTTCGGCCTCGTGGCCTTTGCAGGCTTTTGCGTCACCTATCTGCTGATGAGCCTTTTCGTGAACCGGTTCGGCGCGCCTTATCTGCCGGCGCAAGTCGCGACGACCGTGTCGGCGATGTTCGTGACCTTCGCGCTGAACAGGATATGGACGTTCGGCGGCGAATAGCGGCCCTCTCTGCGTCATGCCCGCGCTTGTCGCGGGCATCCACGCCAGGACGTCATGACAATGATTGAAGTCCGCCGCATTTTCCGTGTGGATGGCCGGGACGAGCGAGCCCGGCCATGACGGGTAGGGTGGCCAGCCTTATGGCCACTTCACCGACGGTGGCATCGACGAGAGGATCGACTCCACATTGCCGCCGGTTTTCAGCCCGAAAATCGTGCCCCGATCGTAGAGCAGATTATATTCCACATAGCGTCCGCGCCGCACAAGTTGCTCCTCGCGCTGCGATGGCGTCCACGCTGTCTGAAAATTGCGGCGCACCAGCTCCGGATAGATGGCGAGGAAGCTCTCGCCGACATCGCGCGTGAAGGCGAAATCCTTATCCCAGGCGCTGTTTTCAGCGTCGCCCGCACTATTGAAATAGTCGTAGAAAACGCCGCCGATCCCGCGCGGCTCCTTGCGGTGGGCGAGATAGAAATATTCGTCGCACCATTCCTTGAAGCGCTTGTAGTCCGCCACGGGATGGCGCTCGCACGCCGCCCGCATGGCGGCGTGGAAGTCGACCGTGTCCCGGTCCTCCTGCGTGCGGCGCGCGTCGAGCACGGGCGTCAGATCGGCGCCGCCGCCGAACCAGGCTTTGCTCGTCGCGACGAAGCGCGTGTTCATATGCACGGCGGGAACGTTGGGGTTCCAGGGATGCGCGATAAGCGAGATGCCGGTCGCGAAAAAGCGGGGGTCTTCCGCCGCGCCGGGGATCTGCTTGGCGAATTCCGGCGGGAAGGTCCCGAACACCGTCGAGCAATGCACGCCGGCCTTTTCGAAGACGCGGCCATGGATCATGCCCATGCGCCCGCCGCCGCCCGGCGCGCCGTCATGGTTCTGGCGCTCCCATTGCGTCAGTTGAAAGCGCCCGGGCTCGCTAGCTTCCGCGAAAGGACCCGCCGCTTCGTCCTCCAGCGTCTCGAAAGCGGCGCAGATGCGCAATTGCAGCGACTCGAACCAGTTCCGCGCGGCCTGTTTGCGAGCTTCGAGTCGATCCTGCGCGGCGTTCATGAGCGTCTCCTTTTTGGGCGCTCATCAACGCCGCGGGCCGCGCCTTGTCAATTCGCGGCGCGTTACTTCGGCAAGGCGGAGGCGATCTTGACCTGCGCCTGACGGGCCTCGGGCGTCGTGGTCGCCGTCGCGGCGGTGAAGGCGGCGCCAAGAAACTCGGCGAGGGCGGTCTTCACATTCGCGCCGCGCCAGGTGAGCTTCGCATGGTAGCAGGAGCGCGGTTCGCCGATCGTCCACGCCCGCCCGGCCGCTTTCGCGGTCTGCATCAGTTTGACGGCCTCGGCCTTCAGTTGCGCGTCGTCGTTCATTACGATCAGTCCGTCGACCGCGAGGTGGCGGTCGATGTTCAGATTGGCCGCCATTTCCTCGGTCGGATTGGCGTAGTCGCATTTGATCCCGCCGTCGTCGACATAGAGAAGGCGGATGGCCCAGCTCTTCTTCAGGGAAGAAAGATCGTTGGAAAGCTGAAGCCCTTTCATGCTTTCCGGAATTTCAGCGCTCTGCTGGGCGTTCTCGTGAATGCTTTCCGCGTTCAGCCCGAATTTGACGGAGGTCGCGCTGACCTCAAACTGCGACAGACGCCCGATGAGATGTCCGGCTGCGTCGCATAGCCCGTCGAAATGGCTCACCCCCGCATAGAGGCCGAAGCCGAGGGCCAGCGTGAAAATGGCGCCGCGCAGCGAATTCAGAAACCGCTCGAGCAAGACAAGCGAGACGCGCGTTCCTTGATAGGTCATGACCGCCTCCGAATGAATTATGAACGTCGCCTTAAAATCCGGCGCTCCCTGGCACGCTAGGAGGCTGAATGCGCATGCGCTGTGCGGCGGCGCACGCGCAGCGCCGCCCTAGAACCTTGCGAGCTGGCGGAGGGCCTCGCCGGCGACCATCGCCGCGGAAGCCGCCACATTGAGCGAGCGCGCATGCGGTTGCATGGGGATTTTCACGGAAAGATCGGCAGCGGCGAAGACCTCGTCCGGAACCCCCGCCGATTCGCGCCCGACGAGGAGTATGTCGCCGGACTCGAAATTGCAGCGAAGATAGGAGGTTTCGGCCCGGGTGGAGAGAAGGACGAGCCGGCGGCGTTCGCCTTCCAAGGCGGCGGCGCCCCGCCAGGATTGAAATGCGTCGAAGGAAGCGTGGCGGCGAATGACGACGTGATCGAGATAGTCCATGCCCGCCCGCCGGAAGGCGGCGTCGGTCGCGGGAAAGCCGGCCGGGCCGATGATCGCGGCCTCCATGCCGAGGCAGGCGCACATGCGCAGCATCGTTCCGGCGTTCTGGGGAATGTCTGGTTGATACAGGGCGAGCGTGAGCGGCGTCATGGGTTTGAAACCAGTTGGAGTCTCGGGTTTTGCGGCAAAACGCCGCGATTGTGCGACGCGGCGGAAATGTCGCGCCGAACGACAAAGAATCCCGTTCCCGCCTTGTGGACATGGTGGCGGAATGGCGCCACATAGGCCGCGCGCGGGCGGGCATAGCCATCGCTCGCGCGGCCGCCGCAACGTCCGAGACTGGCGCGCGGTCGTAAAAAGTGGAACGATTGCTCCGAGTGGAGCTTGCGCTTGTCCTTTGAGCGCTCTTTATTCGCAGCGGTTGGGGAGAGGTCGGGCGTGAACACCAGAAACGTCACTGAACATGCGCCGACGGAGGCGAGCCGTCGAGACATCCTCTACATCGCGACGGGCGCGGCCGCCACGGTCGCCGCGGGCGGAATGGTCTGGCCGCTGATTTCGCAAATGAACCCGGACGCCTCCACCCTGGCGCTCGCCTCCACGGAAGTGGACTTGTCGACTATTCCCCTGGGCCAGATCGTCACGGTCAAATGGCGCGGCAAGCCCGTCTTCGTCCGCCACCGCACGCCGCAGGAGATCAAAGCGGCGGAAGACGCGCCGCTGGCCGAACTGCCAGACCCGGAGCCGGACTCCAAGCGCGTCCAGAAGCCGGAATGGCTCGTGATCATCGGCGTCTGCACGCATCTGGGCTGCATCCCGACCGGCAAGTCGGGCGAATATGACGGCTGGTTCTGCCCCTGCCACGGCTCGACCTACGACGTCTCTGGGCGCATCCGCAGCGGTCCGGCTCCGTCCAATCTGGAAGTGCCGAAATACGCTTTCGTCAGCGACACGAAAATCAAGATCGGATAGGCCCCGGCGCCGGTCCGCTTCACCGCATTTCCCGTCGCAATCGACGCCTTCGAGAAAGTTCCATGGACGGACATTCCAAATATACGCCCAAGAGCGGTTTCGCCCGATGGCTGGAGCGCCGCCTGCCGCTCATCAGCTTCATGTATGATTCCTTCGTCGCCTATCCGACGCCGAAAAATCTGAATTACATGTGGACCTTCGGCGCCATCCTGTCCTTCATGCTGGTGGCGCAGATCGTGACCGGCGTCGTCCTCGCCATGCATTACACGCCGGAGACGACGCTCGCCTTCGACTCGGTCGAAAAGATCATGCGCGACGTGAACTGGGGCTGGGCGCTGCGCTACGCGCACGCCAACGGCGCGTCGATGTTCTTCCTCGCCGTCTACCTCCACATCTTCCGCGGCATGTATTACGGCTCCTACAAGGAGCCGCGCGAAGTGCTCTGGATCCTGGGCGTCGTGATCTTCATGGTGATGATGGCGACGGGCTTCCTTGGCTACGTTCTGCCCTGGGGCCAGATGTCCTTCTGGGCCGCGACGGTCATCACAAATCTCTTCTCGGCGATCCCCATTGTCGGGACGTCCATCACCACCTGGCTGCTCGGCGGCTATTCGGTCGACAATCCGACCCTGAACCGCTTTTTCGCCCTGCATTATCTGCTGCCCTTCATCATCGTCGCCATCGTCGCGCTGCATGTCTGGGCGCTGCATGTGACGGGGCAGAACAATCCGACCGGCGTCGAGGTGAAGGACGTCAAGAAGGACACCGTGCCCTTCACGCCCTATGCGACGCTCAAGGACGGCTTCGCGATCGGCGCCTTCCTGGTGCTCTACGCCTGGATGACCTTCTTCGTGCCGAACTATCTCGGGCACCCGGACAATTACATCGAGGCCAATCCGCTCGTGACGCCGCCGCATATCGTGCCGGAATGGTATTTCCTGCCCTTCTACGCGATCCTGCGCGCCATCCCGAACAAGCTGCTCGGCGTCATCGCGCTGTTCCTGTCGATCCTGATCGCGGCGGCGCTTCCCTGGCTCGACAAGTCCCCGATCAAGTCGGGCAGCTATCGCCCGCTGTTCCGTAGATTCTACTGGGTGTTCGTCGCGGTCTGCATCGGTCTCGGCTATCTCGGCGCGCAGCCGGCGGAAGGCGTCTATCTGTGGCTCGCCCGCCTCTTCTCTTTCTACTACTTCCTGCACTACGTCATCATCCTGCCCTTCCTCGCGAAATACGAGAAGCCGGAGCCCTTGCCGGAGTCAATCGACTCGGCCGTCGCGGCGAAGGAAGTCTCTCATGCTTAGGGCGCGATGCTTTTCGGCTCACCGGGACCTTTCGATGATGCGCAGATCGATTTTGTCTTTTCTCTCCGGCGCGGCGCTGATCGTCGCGGCGCTCGCCGTCGGGCCGGCGGCGGCGGAGGGACATCACGAGAAGAAGCCCGAGGTCCACGCCTGGAGCTTTGCAGGCTTCTTCGGCAGCTACGACAAATCGCAACTGCGCCGGGGCTTCAAGGTCTATAAGGAAGTCTGCTCGACCTGCCACTCGATCAAGATGCTGGCTTTCCGCAATCTCGCTCAGCCCGGCGGCCCGCAATTTTCCGAAAAGGAAGTCGCGGATCTCGCCGCGAGCTACAAGGTCAAGGACGGCCCGAACGAATCCGGCGAATATTACGACCGTCCCGCGCGGCCGAGCGACCGCTTCCCGCCGCCTTTCGCCAATGAGCAGGCGGCGCGCGCGGCGATGTCGGGCGCCTATCCGCCGGACATGTCCGTGCTGGTGAAGGCGCGGGGCTATGGCCGCGGCTTTCCGACCTTCCTGCTCGACGCGCTTCCGGGCCTCTCCTATCAGGAGCACGGCGCGGATTACGTCGCCTCGCTGCTTAAGGGCTATACTGAGCCGCCGCATGGCGTGACCGTGCCGGACGGCCAGTTTTACAACGCCTATATGTCCGGCAACCGGATCGGCATGCCGCCGCCGCTCTCGGACGGCGCCGTGACCTATGACGACGGCGCGCCGCAGACGGTCGACCAGTATTCGAAGGACGTGACCGCCTTCCTGATGTGGGTCGCCGAGCCGCATCTCGAAGCGCGCAAGCATATCGGGCAGGGCGTCCTCGCCTTCCTGATCGTCTTCGCGCTGCTGCTGTATTTCACGAAGCGCAAGATCTGGTCGAACGTCGCGCATTAAGCATCGTTCAGTCCAGTCTCCGGGCGCCTGCAAACTAGGTTCGCCGGCTCAAATTCGAGCCGGCGCATGCTGCCGTCTATTTCTGACGGATGTATTTTTGAAGGAGTCATTCTCATGCCGCTTACTAAGGAAGAACTTGCCGCAATCGTCGCTGTCACCGGCCGTTTCGAAAACTCAAGCCGCCCTTACGAAGGCGTGTCCGGAGATTTCGACGGACAGGGGATTTCCTGCGGGGTGCTGCAGTGGAATATTGGCCAGAGTAGCCTTCAGCCGTTGGTCATAAAGGCGGGCGAAGCGCGCGTATTGGCCCGGATGCCGAATTTCGGCCCTGAAATGTGGCTCGCCTGCAACAGCCCTATCCAGGATGGGCTGACAATCGTTCGAGGCTGGCAAGTCGGCGCTAAGTTGAATCCCGAGCCGCTTTCGGAGCTGAAAGCCTTTATGGGATCGCCCGAAATGCGCGCCATTCAGGACGCCCGCATCGCCGTGACTGCGGCTTCGGCGGAATTACTGGCGAACACATGGGTGAGCGATCGCGGCGCCGCGCGCGCCCGTACGCTGCAGGAGATGGCCTTCTTCTTCGACCTTGTGACGCAAAATGGCGGAACGAAAGGGGTCGTCTACGCGGACGTCCAGCATTTCATTAACGTGAACACCGCAGCCAAGTCGGTGCAGATCGTTAGCGACTGGATATTTGACCAGCCGCCGAACGTGGCGGGCATCGGCGACGCCAAGAACAATGCAGCTCTGTGGCCGACGATTGTTGCGGACGACGACCTCGAACTCTTCGTCTTCGCCTTTCTGCGATGCCAGAAATCGAAACCTCAGTGGCAAATCGATACGCTGAACCGCAAGGGCGCGCTTGCCGCACGCAAAGGCTTCGTCCACAAAAAGCAGTACGACTTCAGAGACATTTTCAGCCGAACAAAGTAATCTTCGGAGCTTAACTGAGCAATGAACCGCGCACGCCGTCCACGACATATTGGACGGCGAGCGACGCCAGCAGCACGCCGATCAGTTTTTCCATCACGATGCTGGCGGCGGCGCCGATGAGCCGCTCGACGCGCGTCGCAAGGCGGCAGACCGCCCAGCAGATTGCGATCACCACGAAAATCGCGCCGACAAGCGCCGCCAGCCGCGCCGGGTCGCCATGCGCTTCACCGGCGATGAGCAGCGTCGCGGCGATCGCGCCGGGACCCGCCATGAGCGGAATGGCGAGCGGAAAGGCGGCGATGTGTCCGCTATTTTCTCCGACGGCCCGAGCGGCGGTCGCCGCGTCGCGGCCGATGCGGACGCCGAGCACCATTTCCGACGCAATGGAAAAGAGCAGCAGGCCGCCGGCGATGTGGAAGGCCGACAAGGTGACGCCGACCGCTCTCAGCAGGGCTTCGCCGCCGAGCGCCGCGCCGGTCAGGATGCAGAGGGCGTAGACGCAGGCGCGCGCGGCCACCGCCGCGCGCGCGTCGGGACTGTAGCCGGCCGTCGACGCGAGAAAGATCGGAGCGAGACCCAGAGGCTCAACCACGACGAGCAGGGTGATGAAAGCCGCCGACAGCTCGCTCAAAACCGCCATCCGCCCTCGCGCAACGGTTCTTCCCACAAAATCGAAGGGCCGGAAATCCGGCGCTCAGCTCCGCCGCTATTTGACCTTCTTCATCTCAGCTAGGGCGTCGGTCGAATGTTTCACGGCGCCCGCCGAGTCGCCGAACCGGGCGCGCGCTTCGGCCTTCTTCAGGAGGCGGATCGCGGCGTGGATGAGCCTGTTGGCGGCGCGGTCGGCCTCGATCGCTTTTTCGTGCAGCGCCTCGCGGGCATGGCCCAGCGCGCTGCGCAGATGCACGGCGATTTCCTTCGTATCCGCCTTCACGTCGGCGGAAATAGCTTCTTCCGTATGCTCGATCGCGGCGGCGAGATGCGCGCCGATGCCGGCATAGGCGGCGATGGGCGCGAATGCGAGGACGAGACCGACAAGTGCGGCGGCGTTCTTTTTCATGGCAATCCTCCGGAGACGGTCGCGGCTCTGGCTAGAGAATGGGGAGGGCAGGCGAAGCGGGCAAGAGCGGCGGCGCGGCGGCGGGGCCGTGAAGGCCGCGGCGCCCTTCGGCCCCTTTTCTTGATCCCCCCGTCGGAATCGTGCACAAGGCTCCCCTTCCAGGCCCTGTTTCGCGGGGCGTCTCGTCTATCCCGGAAGGGCTGAAATGTCGGAGATTTTGCGCGTCGGCATTGCGGGGCTCGGCACCGTCGGCGCGGCGGTGGCGAGGCTGCTTCACCGGCAGGCGGAGGCGCTGACGGCGCGCACCGGCCGGCGCATCGTCGTCACGGGCGTGTCGGCGCGCTATCAGGCCAAGAAGCGCGACGCGGACTTCTCGGGCGCGGAGTTCTTCGCCGATCCGGTGAAGCTCGCGGCGAGCGAAAGCATCGACCTCTTCGTCGAGCTGATCGGCGGCTCCGAGGGGCCGGCGCGTGCGAGCGTCGAGACGGCGCTCGCCCACGGCAAATCCGTCGTCACCGCCAATAAGGCGCTGCTCGCCGCCCATGGTCTGCATCTGACGCAGCTTGCGGAAGAAAAGCGCGTCGCGCTCTCCTTCGAGGCGTCGGTCGCCGGCGGCATTCCGATCGTGAAGACCTTGCGCGAAGGGCTCGCCGGCAATTCGATCGAGCGCGTTTACGGCATTCTCAACGGCACCTGCAATTATATCCTCTCGCGCATGGAGCGCGAGCAGCTCTCTTTCGAGGAATGTCTGACGGAGGCGCAGCGCCTGGGCTATGCCGAGGCCGACCCGACCTTCGACATTGGCGGCTTCGACACGGCGCACAAGCTCGCCATCCTTACTTCGCTCGCCTTCGGCGCGCGCATCTCCCCGGAGTCGATCGACATCGAAGGCATAGAGCGGGTGTCGCTCGCCGACATCGAGGCGGCGGACGAACTTGGCTTCCGCATCAAGCTGCTCGGCGTCGCGCAGCGCACGGCGGACGGCATCGAGCAGCGCGTGCATCCGACCATGGTCAGCAAGAATTCCGCCATCGCGCAAGTGATGGGCGTTCTCAACGCCGTGACGATCGACGCCGACGCGATCCATGAACTCACGCTGGTCGGCCCCGGCGCGGGCGGCGACGCGACGGCTTCGGCCGTCGTCGCCGACATCGCCGACATCGCCAAAGGCGTACGTTCCGCGCCCTTCGGCCTGCCGTCGGGCCAGCTCACCGAACTCAAGCGCACGCCGATGCGCCGGCACGAAGGCGGTTACTATATCCGCATGTCGGTGAAAGACGTCGCGGGCGCCTTCGCCAAGATCGCGACGCGCATGGCGGAGCGCAAAATCTCGCTCGAAAGCATCATGCAGCGCGGCAAGCGCGGCGCGCCCGGCGCCTGCGTCGACGTGATCCTCATCACGCATGCGACGAGCGAACATCTCGTGCGCGAGGCGCTGGAGCTGATCTTCGAGGACGGCACGATCGTGTCACGCGCGCAAGTTATCCGCATCGAGCGCGAATAGCGCGCGGAAGGTCGCCATGTCTCAACAGAAGCCGCTCGACGCCGCGTCGATCGAACGACTGCTCACCATCGAACTCGCGCGCGCCACGGAGCGCGCCGCCATCGCGGCGGCGCGGCTGCGCGGGCGGGGCGATGAAATGGCGGCGGATCGCGCCGCCGTGGAGGCGATGCATGAGGAGCTGGCGCGGCTTCCCGTTCGCGGCCGCATCGTCATCGGCGAGGGCGAAGAGAGCGAATCCGCCAGGCTTCATGTCGGCTGCGAAATCGGCCGCGCCGTCGGGCTCGACGTCGAGCTGGCCGTGGCGCCGCTCGAGGGGGCGACGCTTTGCGCCAAGGATCAGCCGGGCGCCATCGCCATCGCCGCCGCCGCGTCGTCCGGCGCGCTTTTGCATGCGCCGGAAAGCTATATGGACAAGATCGCCGTCGGCCCCGGCTATCCCCACGGCGTCGTCGATCTCGACCGCGACCCGGCCGACAATGTGCGCGCGCTGGCGGAGGCGAAAGGGGTTTCGACGAGCGGCGTCACCGTCTGCGTGCTCGACCGGCCGCGCCATGCCGAGATCATTTCGAAATGCCGCAAGGCCGGCGCCTGCGTCAGGCTGATCTCCGACGGCGACGTCGCCGGCGTCGTCTTCGTCACCCACCCGGCCGAGACCGGCGTCGACATGTATCTTGGCCGCGGCGGCGCGCCGGAGGGCGTCCTCGCCGCCGCGGTTTTGCGCTGCGCGGGCGGCCAGATGCAGGGGCGCCTCGTTCTGGAGAACGCCGAACAGCGCGCCCGCGCCGCAAAGCACGGCCCCGTCGATCCGCGTAAGAAATACGGCGTGACGGACATGGTGACGGGCGACGTCGTCGTCTGCGTGACCGGAGTCACGGACGGGCCGCTGGTCAAAGGCGTCGTTTTCGGCAGAAGCGCGCTCGAGACGGAGACGCTCGTCTATCGTTCCGCGACGGGAACGGTGCGCCGGATCGGCGCGCGCCGCGCGGCGACGTAGGCGGCGGCGCTCTAACCGCCAGGCTGAATGGAGACAGCATGACGAAAGCTATTCTTCTTCCGGTTTTTCTTCAGATCGCCCTGACTTTCTTGCTTCTGTTCACGCTGGGGGGCGCGCGGGTCCGCGCCGTGCGGAGCGGCGAGGTTGCGATAAAGGACATCGCGCTCGGTCAGAACGCGTGGCCGGAGCAAATCACAAAGATCGGCCGCGCCTATCAAAATCAGCTCGAGACGCCGGTCCTGTTCTATGCGCTCGTCGCCCTGGCGCTTTCGATGAACAAGGTCGACCTCCTTTTGGTCGCCGGCGCCTGGGCCTTCGTCGCCGTCCGCGCCGTGCACGCCTATGTCCATGTCACGGACAACCGCTTGCCCAGACGCTTCCAGGCCTTCGCCGCCGCCAGCATCGTCTTGACGGCGATGTGGGCCTATTTCGCCCTGCGCGTCCTTGCGAGCTGAATGCGCAGGGCGTCGCGCGCTATTGGTAGGTTCGCCCCGTTTCGAGCTGCGTCTTGGCGTCGAGCTTGCGCTTGGGCGGGGGCGGAAAATCCGGGGGCGGCGGCTGCGTGGCGCAGGCGGCCAGCGAGAGGGCGATCAGCAAGGCGAGCGCCAAAGCGGCGCGGTTGGACTGTTTTGTCATGGAGCTGCTGGGTTGAACGGCGCCTATTGCGCCGCAGCAAAGCAGGCTTGACCATAAAGACCGAATTGAGGCGCTCCCGCGAGGACGCGGAAGCGCCGGTAAATCATCGCGCCGTGGCGGGGTAAGGATCGCTCGGATAGAGAGAGCGCGGAACGGGCGCGGATCTCGGCCCTTGCCCGCCCGAGGGCGCGTATCCGGGGCCGGCGACCGGGCCGGGACCGGCTGCTGTCGGCCCGACATAGGGCACGGGCGGACGCCCGCCGGGCGCCGGGCCGCCAACGGTTCCCGGATAGCCGCCCATAGGCGGTCCCGGCGGACGGCCGGGCCCGGGGCCGCCAACCGGACCGCCGGGCCGATAGCCCGGTTGCGGGCCGTAAGGCGGGGGACCGCCTTGCGGACGGCCCCAATAGCCGGCCGGACGATAGCCGCCATGGCGATAGCCGTAGCCCCCATAGCCGTAGCCGGGACCGTAGCCCGGTCCATAGCCGCTGTAATAGTAACCGGGCGTCGGGCCGCAGCCGGCAAGGCCCACAGCGGCCAACAGGATTGTCCAGCGTAAATGTCTCATCGTCCGCGTCGCTCCGTTGCAATCGACAGCTTTGCATGGGAGACAGTCGCCCTCGCAGGGTGAACCCCATATGAATGGCGCTGCGAACCGCATGCGGCGCAGCCGCCCGATTCGCCTCCCGGAAAGCTGATCTTACCCGATGATCCCCGCCGCCCAAGTCTCCGCTGCGATCGAAATTCTCGACGACCTCGCCGCGCGCCGCCGTCCCGTCGCCGATGCGCTGAAGGATTGGGGCGCATCGCACCGCTTCGCGGGCTCAAAGGACCGCGCGGCCATCGCCAGCCTCGTCTTCGACGCCTTGCGAAAGAGGGCCTCCGCCGCCTGGATCATGGGTTCCGACACGGCTCGCGCGACCATGCTCGGCGCCTTGCGCGAGGCGCGGGGACAAGACGCGGCCGCGATCGCCGCGCTCTGCACGGGCGAGCGCCACGCGCCGCCGCCGCTCAGCGAGGAAGAGCGCGCGCGATTGGAGACGGCGACGCTCGACGACGCGCCGGACCATGTAAAGGGCGACTATCCCGAATGGCTCGCCGAGCGCTTCGCGGCAGCTTTCGGCGATCGCGCGGCGGCGGAGGGCGCGGCCCTCGCGGCGCGCGCGCCCGTCGATCTGCGGGCGAATATTCTCAAAGCCTCCCGCGAGCAGGCGCTGGCCAAGCTCGCCCATCTGGCTCCAATTCCGACGCCGCTTTCGCCGATTGGCCTTCGGATCGAGGCCGGGCAGGGCAGGGGCCCCGCGCTCCCCGCGGAGACCGCCTATGTGAAGGGTCTCGTCGAGCCGCAGGACGAGGCCTCGCAGCTCGCCGCGCTCCTCTGCGCGGCGGCGCCGGGCGAACAGGTTCTCGACCTCTGCGCGGGCGGCGGCGGCAAGGCGCTGGCCCTCGCCGGGCAGATGCACAATAAGGGGCAGCTCTACGCCTATGACGCCGACGGCCGCCGCCTCATGCCGATCCACGAGCGGCTGGAGCGCGCCGGCGCCCGCAACATTCAGGTGCGCCAGCCCAAGGGCAAGGCCGACGTGCTCGCGGACCTCGAGGGCCGATGCGACCTCGTGCTGATCGACGCGCCCTGCACCGGAACCGGCACCTGGCGGCGCCACCCCGACGCCAAATGGCGCCTCGCCCCCGGCGCGCTGGAGCTGCGCCTGAAGGAGCAGGCGGTCCTGCTGGAACAGGCCGTGCGCTTCGTGAGGCCGGGCGGGCGGCTGGCTTATGTCACCTGCTCGCTGCTGCGCGAGGAGAACGAGGATCAGATGGCGGGCTTTCTGGCCGTTCACGCCGACTTCGCGGCGCTTCCCGGCGCTGAAACCGCCGAACGGGCGGGACTCCCCGACCTCGCCCGCTTCGCTTCGCCACATGGGGCGGGGGTGAGACTGTCGCCGGCTTCGAGCGGCGCCGATGGGTTTTATGTGTGCGTGATGCGGCGCGGGGGTAACGCTGAGCGTTTCCCTCTCCCCGCAAGGCGCGGAGAGGGTTAGGGTGAGGAGCGAAAGGGTTCCGCGCAACGTCTTGTTGCGCTCCGCGCCCAGATGACCGAAATCAGCCTTCTCGATTTTGCTTGGCCTCTCACCCCGCCTGCGGAGAGCGGGGGAGGGCGCCGATAGGGAACGACATGACCGCCGCCGCCGAAACTTTTCACCACGACATCGCCGACCGCCACGACAAGGTGCTCATTGTCGACTTCGGTTCGCAGGTCACGCAGCTCATCGCGCGGCGCGTGCGCGAGGCGGGGGCTTATTGCGAGATCGCGCCTTTCCAGAGCGCCGACCGCGCCTTCGCCGAGATCCGCCCGAAGGCGGTGATCCTCTCCGGCGGCCCGTGCTCCGTGACCGATGACGGCTCGCCTCGCGCGCCGCGGGCCATCTTCGATAGCGGCGTCCCCGTGCTCGGCGTCTGCTATGGCGAGCAGACCATGGCGACGCAACTTGGCGGTCTGGTCGAGGCCGGGCATCATCGCGAATTCGGCCGCGCCGAAATCACAGCGCTGGAGCAGAGCGCGCTCTTCGACGGCGTGTGGGCGAAGGGCGCGAGTGCGACCGTCTGGATGAGTCATGGCGATCGCGTCACGAAGCTGCCCGAGGGCTTCCGCGTCATCGCCGCCTCGGAGAACGCGCCAATGGCGGCGATCGCCGATGAAGCGCGCCGCTATTACGGCCTGCAATTCCATCCCGAGGTCGTGCATACGCCGGACGGCGCCAAGCTGCTCTCCAATTTCGTGCACAAGGTCGCGGGACTGAAGCCCGACTGGACCATGGCCGCCTTTCGCGGCGAGGCCATCGCGGCGATCCGCAGACAGGTCGGCGACGGGCGCGTGCTGTGCGGTCTTTCGGGCGGCGTCGACAGCGCCGTGGCGGCGGTGCTGATCCACGAGGCGATCGGCGACCGTCTGACTTGCGTCTTCGTCGATCACGGTCTGCTGCGGCTCGGCGAAGCGGAGGAGGTCGTGCGCCTCTTCCGGGACCACTACAACATTCCGCTGCATCATGTGCAGGCGGAGGAATTGTTTTTGGGCGCGCTCGACGGCGTCGACGATCCCGAAGTGAAACGCAAGACGATCGGCCGCCTCTTCATCGAGACCTTCGAGGCCGAGGCGAAGAAGATCGCCGAAGACGGCCGCGGCGCGCCCCGGTTCCTCGCGCAGGGCACGCTTTATCCCGACGTGATCGAGAGCGTCTCCTTCACCGGCGGCCCTTCGGTGACGATCAAATCGCATCACAATGTGGGCGGCCTGCCGGAGCGCATGAACATGGCGCTGGTGGAGCCGCTGCGCGAGCTCTTCAAGGACGAAGTGCGCGCGCTCGGCCGCGAACTCGGATTGCCGGAAGCCTTTGTCGGGCGACATCCGTTCCCCGGCCCCGGCCTCGCCATTCGCTGCCCCGGCCTCATCACGCGCGAGAAGCTCGACATTCTGCGCAAGGCCGACGCGGTCTATCTCGACGAAATCCGCAAGGCGGGACTTTACGACGACATCTGGCAGGCTTTCGCCGCGCTGCTGCCGGTGCGCAGCGTCGGCGTGATGGGCGACGGCCGCACCTATGACTACGTGCTGGCGCTCCGCGCCGTGACGTCGAGCGACGGCATGACGGCGGATTTCTTCCCCTTCGACATGGCGTTTCTGGGTCGCGCGGCGACACGGATCATCAATGAGGTGAAGGGGGTGAACAGGGTGGTGTATGACGTGACGTCGAAGCCGCCGGGGACGATCGAGTGGGAGTGAGGCGCTGCTGGCGCCGCCATGCATGCCTGGGCAAATCCGCCAGAAGTCGTGCGATCGATCGCTTGTGATTGCGCCCTACGATGCGGGAAATCGTTTCTTGTCTCAGCGCGTATCGCTGCGTCGTCGGCGGTTCGCTCGCTGGTCTACCAGATCTAAAAGCTTAGATGCGCCTATCGGCTATTCGTCCTCGTCCAGCTCCGCATTTCCGGAGGCTTCCCCATTCTTCAGCCGCTCGAGCGCCAATTCCTCGTGCAATGCGTCGATGTAGCTCAGCAATTCCCGGATGGTCTCCGTCGCGAGCGAGCCGAATTCGGCGAGGGCGATGAAACCAAGGAGCGCGAGCGGGAGATTTAGGGAAATTGAGAAAGGCCCTCCATCGGCGACGTTGGAGACCTTGAAGCTTATGACGGCGAGAACGGACGAGATGGCGGCGAGGCAGTAGGCGTAACCTCGCGACAAATATATCGACGATAGAATAACGGGCAAAATCAAAAGCGCCTCGGCTGAAATTCCAGAGCCGGCGAATATGCCGGCGCAGGCGAGCGCAATTGCGAGGCCGCAAAGAAGTCCAAAACCAGACAAATGCTTGTTTGACCCAGGGAGGCTTTCCAACGTTCTCGTCAGCGCCTTGTGCGCAAGGGAATCGAAAAGCCGGATCTGCTCGACGAGCGTTTTTCCCAACGTATCTGATTCCGGCATGATTTCCGTTCGCTCCGCTCGCCGCCGGCTTTTCCGCTCGCCGTTTTTTCACATGTAACCGCTGCGCGATTTTTCGTCGACAATTGCCGAGTTTAAGTTATAAAACAAGCTAAATAATGGAATTCACAGCTTTATTTTCCGCACCTAACAGATGCCTGCCGTTCATTTTTTCATTTCCTTGATCCTGCCACGCTCTCGGCCAAAGATGGGCCACATTCATCCCAGCCGGGCGGGGCAATGCGGTCGCATTACGAGGTTTTGGGCGTCAAGGAGGATGCGGGCGCGCGGGAGATCAACGCCGCCTATCGCCGGCTCGCAAAAAAACATCACCCCGACAAGGGCGGCGATCCCGCGAGTTTTCAGCGCGTTACCGAAGCCTATAACGTTCTCAAAAACCGGCCCGTGCGGGAGGCTTACGACTTCGAGCACAAATTCGAGAGCTTTCTCCACAAATCGAACCGGCGCACGCTGCGTCAGCGGATCGGCGATTTTCTGCGCCGCCGCGCCTTCGCAATTTTATCGGTTTTCGCGTTCTTTTCGGGGATTCTTCTGCTCGATTGGGGCGACGGGATCAATGAGGACTTCAACCCGGTTCTGCTCGGCGCGGGTTGCGGGTCGATCCTGTTGAGCATGGGCTTTTACGCCAATCGTCGAAGGCTTTATGAGGGGCTTTTCGATGCGCTGCTGCGCGCGGTGTTTTCGATCCTGCTCTTTCTCTTCGACGTGGCGATGCGCGTCTATCTGATCCTCGTCGTCGCCTTTTCCGCCGTCGCGTTGCTCGCTTTATTAAATTGGATCAAGAAAAATTATCTGCATCTGCTGCCCCATCATTTTTGAAGGCGTTCGATCAACGCCATTGCAGCCGCGGGATTGCGGATTTTCGCGCCGCGTATGACGTACAGGAAAACGTCGCGGACGTTCCGCTTCGGCGTATTTGCGCAGAGCCTCGGCAGATCGTCCGGCGCGCCGCCCTCGGCCCAGAGCTTCGCCCGCGCGGCCCAGCGGTCGAGGTCCATTTTATCATAGCCCTGCTTGCGCGAGGCGTCGGTTCCCATGATGCGGGCGTAGACGAAAGGCGCCGTCAGATCGGCGATCATCGGAAAATCCGAGTCGCCCTCGACGACGATGGCGACGTGATGCGCGCGCGCCAGCGCGACGAAGTCCGTCGTCTCGAACGTCTCGTGGCGGACTTCGATCGCGTGGCGCATGGGGCGGCCTTCGCACTCTTTGGGCAGCGCGGACAGAAAGGCGTCGAAAAATTCCGGCGCGTATTTTCTCGTCGGCGGGAATTGCCACAGCACCGGGCCGAGCTTGTGGCCGAGCGCCGCGACGCCGCTGTCGAAGAAGCGCGCGATCGACGCCTGCGCCTCATCCGCATTGCGGCGCGTCACCGCGAAGCGGGGCGCCTTGACGCTGAAGACGAAGTTCTCCGGCGTTTCGTCGCGCCACTTCAGAAAGGTCTCGCGCGTCTGTGTGCGATAGAAGGTGGCGTTGATTTCGATCGATGTGAGATGACGGCTCGCATAGTCGAGTTCATGCGCTCGCGAAACCTCGCCCGGATAAAACACGCCGCGCCAGGGCGCGAAGCTCCAGCCGCCGACGCCGACATAGATGCGGCCCGCCGCCATGGACGCACTCCTTTCGACAAGTTCCGGAGCTAGTGCGCCCGTCGATGCGGGCGAGCGAAAGCTTGCGCTCCCGCGCCCTCGCGCCATGTGCGGAATAGGTGAGTGGCTGACGGGAAATGTCATGCGCAAGAAAGGAAGCATTATGGCCGCCAAGAGTTATTCGTGGAATTATTCCTGGGCTTTAGCCCCGGCGCTGGCGTCATTCGCATTTGCGCTTGCAGGCTGCGATCGTGGTCCGGCGCTTCCCGAAAGCGTAGGATATGGCCCGAATCCGACCTTGCCCGAACCGCGGCCGAGCGTCACCCCCCATGTCGATGTCGCCCCGGCCGTCGGCTGGGGACCTGGCGAGACGCCCAAGGCGGCGCCGGGCCTGACGGTCGCGGCCTTCGCCACAAATCTCGCGCATCCGCGCTGGCTGTATCAATTGCCGAATGGCGACGTTCTCGTCGCGGAGACCGACGCGCCGCCACAGCCTGCGAGCGCGGGCGTAAGTCTGCGCCAATGGTTCGAGGGATTCGTCATGCGCGAAGCGGGGTCTCATAAGGGCAGCGCCGATCGCATTTCGATCTTGCGCGACGCTGACGGCGACGGCGTCGCGGAGACCCGGGCCGTTCTCATCGAGAAGTTGACCTCGCCTTTCGGCATGGCGCTCATCGGCGACAAGCTTTATGTCGCAAACGCCGATGCGCTTATGCGCGTCCCGTACAAGGACGGCGAAACGCGCATCGACGCCGCGCCCGAGAAGGTCGTCGATCTTCCCGCAGGCCGTAATCATCATTGGACGAAAAGCCTCCTTGCGTCGAAGGACGGCGCGCGTCTCTATGTCGGCGTCGGATCGAACAGCAATGTCGGCGAAAACGGTCTCGAAGAAGAGCAGGATCGCGCCGCGATTCTTGAAATCGATCCCGTCGCGGGTTCGAAGCGGGTTCTGGCGTCGGGATTGCGCAATCCTGTCGGCCTGGATTGGAACCGGACGACCGGCGCTTTGTGGGTTTCGGTGAATGAGCGCGATGAGATCGGCGACAATCTCGTGCCGGACTATATGACGTCGGTGAAGGAGGGCGGCTTTTATGGCTGGCCCTACAGCTATTGGGGACAGAATGTCGATGCGCGCGTAAGCCCGCAAAGACCGGATCTCGTCGCGAAGGCGATCAAGCCGGATTATGGGCTCGGCTCGCATACGGCCTGCCTCGGATTCACATTTGTCGGCGCCGCCAAGCTCGGGCCGTTTCAGAACGGCGCCATCGTCTCGCAGCATGGCTCCTGGAACCGCACTCCGCGCGCCGGCTATCGCGTCATCTTCGTTAAATTCGAGGATGGCGCGCCGGTCGGCATGCCGCAGGAGGTGCTGACCGGCTTTCTCAACGAGAAGGGCGAAGCGCGCGGGCGGCCGGTCGGCGTCATCGTCGACAGACAAGGCGGCCTGCTCGTGGCCGACGACGCCGGCGGCGCCGTTTGGCGCGTGAGCGCGAGCAATGATTAAGCATTGCGTTCGATGCAGTCGTAAAATGCGACAGGGCCCTGTCGCATTTTGCTTGTGGCGGGGCCGACCCGTTTTATAATCGCGCGCATGTCGGATTGCCGAGCACGTAATTTTATTTCTCCAAGACTGCGATAAATGCGCGCGCTTTGCATGAAGACTTTTTGAAAACCAAGGAAAATGGAGTGAACCCTCTAAGTCGCCAGTCCGCTTCTGGCGTGACTGCGCATGTGTCCGAACATCGTGATCCCATGCCGACGCCAGAGCCCCGCGAAACGGGGGAGTCGGCGAACGTCCTCGAAGCTTCTTCGATCCGCCGCGCGGCCGGCGCGAAGTCTCTCTCCCAATCAGTGCTCGAAAAGCCGAAAACCGAATTCGCCGTCGCGCTGGAGGAAAGACGCAAGCGTTCAGCGACCGTCATCGTCTCGATCGCCGTTATCGGCGCGGGCGTCGTGATCGCGGGCGTGGGGAGCAGCGAGCGGCGTCAGCACAATTGCCGCGACGGCTATTATTCGGGCTCTGAAGCAGAGCGCCTTTGCCAGGAATATTGGCGGGAGGAGCGCGCAGGCGCGCGCCTGATCGACAACGGCGTTACGCAGCTCATGTCGGAGAGCGACCGATCGCGCGACGCGTTTCTCAAGCAGCATGGCGGGAGCGGCGCCGGCGCGCGCTATGGCGGTTTCGGCGACTCTGGCGCGTGGCGTTTCAGCGGCGGCGGCTGATCCAGCCCCGTGCGCTCCCGCACAGCGTAACGCCGCGTTTGTGCTATGCTTCGCCCCGACTCAGCAAAGAGAGGCCCCGCCGTGCCCGACTTCCTTTCCGGCCTGCTGGCCTTCGCCGTCTATTTCGCCGGGGCGGTCGGTTTCTGCGCGGTCTACTGCCTCGTCTATACGCGCGTGACGCGTCACGACGAGTTCGCGCTGATCGTGGAGGAGCAGAGCGCTTCCGCGGCGATCGCCTTCGGCGGCAGCCTTCTCGGCTTCGCGATCGCGCTCGCCGGGGCGATCCACCATACGGGGTCGATTCCGGAATTCGCGATGTGGGGGTTCGTCGCGCTCATGACGCAACTCATCGCTTACGCGCTCGCACGGCTCGCCTATTCCGGCCTCTCGCGCGCGATCGAAGAAAATGTTCTGGCCGCGGCGATATGGGTCGCGGCCGTGTCCGTCTCGGCCGGCCTTCTCAGCGCCGCTTGCATGAGCCCCTAAGCCATGGCGGATGAAAAGCCCAACAGTTTCGGCAAGCGCGGACCTCCGCCGGTCGTCGTCCACAAGCCCAAGCCGCCGGGCGAAATCATCTCCGGCCAGAAGCGCTCTCTCGCCGTATCGCTCGCATTGATGGGCGCGGTCACGCTCGGCGCCTATGAGACTTTCGACTGGATCGACCGCAAGCTCAATTGCGAGCCCGACCCCGCCAAGCCGGACGAACTCATCTGCAAACATAGCGGCAGCCATGGCGGATCCTCCTCCAGCTATCGGCGCTCCGGCAGCGCCTGGCATTGGGGCGGCGGTTCCGGCTCGACGCATGGCGTCTCCTTCGGGGGTTTCGGCCACTCGGGCGGCTTTTTCGGCGGCGGCTGATGAAACGAGAAAATTCACAACCTCGCGCGGACGTGAAGAAGCATTTCGACGAGATCGGCTTCGCCTATGCGCATATGGACGGCGAGCCTTATTGGGACGAGAGCGTCCGCTACGTCTTCACGCTCCGCCAGATCGAGGACGACATCGAAAAGGCGACGAGCGAGATCGACGCGCTTTGTCACGAGCTTGTCTGGCGCATCGTCGCCAGCGAGAAAATGATGGATCGCCTGCATATTCCCAAACATGCGCGCGATCTCGTCGCGGAGAGCTTCCGTAAATGCGAGCCGTCGCTCTATGGCCGCTTCGACTTCGCCTATGACGGCGCGAGCGCGCCCAAGCTGCTCGAATTCAACGCCGACACGCCGACAAGCCTCTTCGAATCCGCCGTGGTGCAATGGCATTGGCTGGAGCAGCTCATGGAGAGCGGCGCGCTGCCCAAGGACGCGGATCAATTCAACGCGCTGCACGACAAGCTCATCGCGCGGTGGGAGACGCTCGCGCCAAAGAGCTTCGTCCATTTCGCCGCGATGAGCGCGAGCGTCGAGGATTTCGGCACCGCCGCCTATCTCGCCGATTGCGCGACGCAGGCGGGCTGCGCCGCCGCGTTGCTCGATTTGCAGGATATCGGGCTCAAGGGTTCCCAATTTTGCGATCGCGACGGCCGGAGGATCGAGACGCTCTTCAAGCTCTATCCCTGGGAGTGGATGTTCGCCGACGAATTTTCCCATGCGCCTGCGATGCGCTACACGCGCTTCGTCGAGCCGCCATGGAAGGCGCTTTTGTCGAACAAGGGCATGTTGGCGCTTCTGTGGGAGCTCGCGCCGGGCCACCCAAATCTGCTCGAATGCCATTTCGCCGATGATCCGCGCGCGGCGTCGCTCGGCGAGAGCTACGCCAAGAAGCCGATCTATTCGCGCGAAGGCGCCAATGTCGTGTTGATCGAGAGCGGCCGCGCGGTCGCGAGCGCGCCGGGGAGCTACGGATCGGAGGGGCACGTCCGGCAGGCGCTGCATATGCTTCCCTGTTTCGACGGGCGCTATCCGGTCATCGGCTCCTGGGTCGTGGGCGGCGAGCCCGCCGGGATGGGCATACGGGAAGATTCCTCGCCGGTGACGTCGAACCGATCGCGCTTTATCCCCCACGCGATCGTCGGATAGTTCGCGGAGCGCGCCGCAGGCTGCGTTTTCGGCCCCGCCCCGTGCGGCCCATGCTTCCATAGCGTAGTCGAGATCGCGGTTCCGGCGACGGGCCGCGCTTCGCCGCTCCAGTCCGGCGCTATCTAGCGGGGTTAGCAGGAGGAGCAGCGAAGGAGACGACATATGCGACTGGCGTCAGAGGCGTTCTTCGATGGCGGCCCGATACCTCGCGCGCATGCCTGCGACGGAGACGACCGTTCGCCGCCCTTGCGATGGACCGGCGCCCCGGAGGGGACGAAAAGCTTTGTTCTGCTCGTCGACGATCCCGACGCGCCGGGCGGCCTCTTTCATCACTGGGCCTGCTATGACATCCCCGCCTATCACGCTGAACTGATCGAAGGCGCGGGGCGGCCGGTGGGATTCGAGGATTTCCGGCATGGCGTCAACGACTTCCGCCAGCTTGGCTATAACGGTCCCTGTCCGCCGCATGGCCATGGGCGGCACCGCTATCGGTTCCGGCTCCTCGCCTTGAGCTGCGCCGAATTGGCCATCCGCGCCCATCCGACTTGCGCGGAGGTGGAGGAGGAAGCCCGAAAGCATCTTCTGTCCGAGGCGCGCCTCATTGGCCTCTACCAACGGTAGTTCGGCAACGTCGCCTGCGGTAAATATGGCGAAGGCAGGCGGGTGTGATGGGTTTCTGGCGTTTCTTGAGCTTTGGAAATGGAGGAGCGAAGACGGATCCGGCGATCGCGCAAATCGCTGGCGCGATCAGCCGCAATCTGCGCGCGCTCGGTCTCCATGTGAGCGTGGAGCCGTTTGGAGCTTCTTTCGTCGAGATCAAAGCGTCGACGTCTCCCAAATTGATGACGACGCCCGGCGATGCGACGGCTTCCGGCGTAGCGCTGCTTCTCGCCGGGAGGTTTGATCCTCCCGCGCTCGTCTTCGAGCAGATCAACTCGATCGAACCGGGTCTCGGCGGGCGCATGGTCGCGGCGGCGATGGACGGACTTCGCCAGCGGCCCGGCGCGCTGACTCATGTGCGGGTCAACGATCTGTCGCCATTTCAGAAGGACGGGCGGCGGTGGTGGGAGCATATCGCCGAGCGCCATATGGATTTCGATTGGCGCATCACGCATGATCCCGACGAAACACACTGGCCGGCCGGGGGCGGCGTTACGTCGGACGTAACGCGGACGCCCGGCTTCATGCGCCAGCGCGATAGGCTGGCCGCGCTGGCCCGCGAATTCGGCCATGACCCGCGCTGCGTGACGCTCAGCCCGGAGCGTAAGAGTTTCGAATTTCTCGGTCAGAGCTTCGCGTCGGAAGGCGAGGCGACGCCGGACGGGCGCGTGACGATCTATTACGACCCGCATATGAGCGACGCGCGTCTTGGCTGCTGTCTCGCGCATGAGCTTCAGCATCTGCGCTATTTCGCCGTGCGCGACGCTTACAATGCAGAGCCGTCGGGCGGCCCGCTGCATCGACGCTTCGAAAAGTTCACGCCCGACCTTCTCGCCGCGCAGCGTGGCGTATCAAATTATTCGAACGAACATTGGGACGCCTGGACGGGCGCCGCGCCGCCGCGTCTGTTCTCGGATGAACTCGCGGAAGGCGGCAGCGAGCCCGTCAACGAAACCATCGCCGAGGTCGCCAAGGCCCTCTACAATTGGGGGCCGGACGTAAGGATCAATCCCGTCTGGCGCGGACTGCGCGAGGCGGTGGACGACGCCTATCAGACCCTCAAAGGTTGACGCCCAGCCTGCGCAGCAGCGGCAGCATCAGAAGATAGGCGCCCGCCGTGCCTCCAACTGCGGCGGCGAGCGCTGTCCAGAAGCCGAGGCCATATCGGAGCAGCAGAGGCAGCAGCGGGAAGAGCAGCAGAGAGGGGATGATGAGCCAGAAGATCTGGCCTGAAAGTTCGCCGATCTTCTCGGGCTCCGTTCCCTCGAGCCGCAGCCAGACGAAGGCGAGAAGCGAGGTGAGCGGCAGGGACGCGACAAAGGCCGCGAAGCCCGTCGATCGCTTGGCGATCTCCGAGACGGCGACGATGACGAGGGCGGAGACGATGACCTTGACGGCGTAATAGAGCATGGCGGCGGGACTGTAGCCGGGGCAGGGCGGCGGGGGCAACGGCCGCGCCATCGTCAGCGCGTCACAGCCGCTAAATTACATTTATCCTCGGCCTGTCTTGGATAGAGAGGGGCTCTATCTGACTTCCGTTGCGTTTTCAGGGGATCGTCATGCGCTCGACAGCTGTTTCCGTCGTCGGAGTCCTCTTTTCGCTGGCGTCCTTTGCCGTCCAGGCGGAAACGGACTGGTCCCAGGTCGACGCCGCCCTGGGCCGAAAGGGGGCCGCGATCGGGACCGTGCGCAAATACGGCCTGCCGCGAAGCGACCTGCATGTGACGCTCGACGGCGTCGACATTCTGCCGCCCCTGGCGCTGGGCGGCTGGGTCGCCTTCGAACCGAAAGGGGAAGAGGCTGTGATGATGGGCGATCTTGTGCTGACCGAAAGCGAGATCAATCCCGTGATGAGCGCGCTTCTCGGCAGCGGCGTACAGGCCACCGCCGTCCATAATCACCTGCTGCGCGCGAGCCCGGCGACCTTTTACATGCATGTCGCGGGGCAGGGCGATCCGGTCCAACTCGCAGGGGCCGTGCGCCGCGCGCTCCTCCAGTCGAAGACGCCGCTTCAGGCCGCGCCGGCTGGGACGCCGCCGAAGCTCTCCCTGGACACGGCTCAGATCGAGCAGATCATCGGCTTCAAGGGCCAGAACAATGGCGGGGTATTCCAGATCGGCGTCCCGCGCGCCGATGCGATCAGCATGGGCGCCATGCCCATCCCGCCCGCCATGGGAACAGCGATCCCCTTGAATTTCGAGCCGACGGGCGACGGCAGGGCGGCGATCTCCGGCGACTTCGTGGCGCTGGCGAGCGAGGTCGGGCCGCTGCTGAAGGCCTTGCGCGCCAACGGGATCGAAGTGACCGCGGTGCATAATCATATGCTCGATGAGGAGCCGCGCGCCTTCTTCGTTCACTTCTGGGCGAATGACGACGCGGTTAAACTCGCCCGGGGTCTTCGGGCGGCGCTCGACACATTGCATGTCGCGCCGCGGAGCTAGGCTTCGCTCGCCTTTCGCGCCCGCCTGTGCTAACCCCGTCGCCTCCCCTGAGGGGACAAGAAAAACAGGGCTGGAAACGCGAGGGTCGCGCGAGATGTCGGATATTTTCAACGAGGTCGACGAAGACGTCCGCCGGGACAAGGCCGAGGCGTTCTGGCGTCGTTATCAGACGCCGATCTTCGTCGTCGCCTTCCTGATCGTGGCCGCGACCGGCGCCTGGAGCTACTATCAGGAAAAGCGGCTCAAGGCGGCGGAAGCCGCGAATGACCGCTATGTCGCGGCCGAGAAACTGGCCGAGGACGGCAAAAAGGCCGAAGCCGCCGCCGCCTTCGACTCGCTCGCCAAGGACGGCCCGAAGGGCTACGCCGCGCTCGCCCGCATCCGCGCGGCCGAGGTCAATCCGGACCGCGAGAAGGCGATGGCGGAGCTCACCGCCATCGGCGAGGACGCGAATGTCGACAAGCTCACCCAGCACATCGCCATGCTGCGGGCCGCGCTGATCATGCTGGAGAGCGACGACCGCCAGAAGCTCGAACGCGCGCTCGGGCCGCTCATGATCTCGGACGGTCCCTTCCGCTTTTCCGCGCAGGAATGGAATGGCCTCGACGCGCTGTTCAACGACGATTTCGACGAGGCCGAGCGCGTCTTCGAGCAGGTGCTCAATAATGGCGACGCGCCGCAATCCATGCGCCAGCGCGCTTCCGCCTATAAGGGGCTACTGCACGCCAAGCGCGGACCGAAGCCCGCGCCGGCGGCGGCTGCGGGCGGCGGAGCCGACGGCGGCAAGATCGACGTGACGCCGGTGATCGAGCCGGAATCCGGCGGCGCCATGCCGACCGGCGCCGCGCCGTTCGAGGCGACGCCGGGGAAGTGAGCCCGACGGCGGCGGCCTCGTCCTTCGAGACGCGAGCTCCACTCGCTCCTCAGGATGAGGCCTAACTGTCTTGAGCAAAGAAGTAGCCCTCATGCTGAGAAGCTTGCGGAGCAAGCGTCTCGAAGCACGAAGGGCGTCGACAGGACTTGCTACAGTTGGACCCTCTCCCGGCGGGAGAGGGTTTCGCGTTATTGAAGGGCCATCGAGCCCCCGAGGTCTTACGAAATGTCCTTCTCCCTCGCCATCATCGGCCGTCCCAATGTCGGCAAGTCCACGCTCTTCAACCGGCTCACCGGCAAGAAGCTGGCGCTGGTCGACGACCGGCCGGGCGTGACGCGCGACCGGCGCGAGGGCGCGGCGAAGCTCGCCGATCTGCGCTTCACCATCATCGACACGGCGGGACTGGAGGAGGGCGCGAGCGCGACGCTCGAGGGGCGCATGCGCGCCCAGACCGAGAGCGCCATTCTCTCGGCCGACGGCATTCTCTTCGTCATCGACGCGCGCGTGGGGGTGACGCCGGAGGACAAATATTTCGCCGATCTCGTGCGCCGGGCCGGCAAGCCCGTGATCCTCATCGCCAACAAGGCGGAAGGGAAGGTGGGAGAGGCCGGCGCTTACGAGGCTTTTTCGCTGGGTCTGGGCGATCCCGTGCCTTTCTCCGCCGAGCATGGCGAGGGAATCGGCGCGCTTTACGAAGCGCTGCGCGAGGCGCTGCCGGAGCAGACGGCCGAGCCTGCCGAGGAAGAAGAGGCTGAGGAGGAAAACCTCTATGACGACGAGGAGGACGGCAGCGATCTCGACGTCACCAAGCCGCTGCGCATCACGGTCGTCGGACGCCCCAACGCCGGCAAATCGACGCTGATCAACCGCATTCTCGGCGAGGACCGGCTGCTGACCGGCCCCGAGGCGGGGATCACGCGCGACTCGATCGGCGTCGACTTCGTCTGGCGCGACCGCAAGATGAAGCTCTTCGACACGGCGGGCCTGCGCAAGCGCGCCAAGGTCGTGGACAAGCTGGAAAAGCTCTCCGCCGCCGACGCGCTGCGCGCCGTGCGCTTCTCGGAAGTCGTCGTGCTGCTCGTCGACTCGACCATTCCGTTCGAGAAGCAGGACCTCACCATCGCCGATCTCGCCGCGCGCGAGGGCCGCGCCTTCGTCATCGGGCTCGGCAAATGGGACCTGATCGAGGACAAGGGCGCGACGCTCACGAAACTGCGCGAAGACGCCGAGCGCCTGCTGCCGCAGGTGCGCGGCTGTCCGGTCGTGCCGGTCTCGGGCGCGACGGGGCAGGGGCTCGACAGGCTCATGGAGGCGATCGTCGCCACGCATGTCGTGTGGAACAAGCGCATCGCCACATCGCGGCTCAATCGCTGGCTGCTCTCCGCCGTCGAACAATCGCCGCCGCCCGCGATCTCCGGCCGCCGCATCAAGATCCGCTACATGACGCAGGCGAAATCCCGCCCGCCGCATTTCGTGCTCTTCGGCAATCAGCTCGAGGAGCTGCCGGCAAGCTATGAGCGCTTTTTGATCAATGGAATGCGCAAGACGTTCGATCTGCCGGGCGTGCCGATCCGAATTTCGAAGCGAGCGGGGGATAATCCGTTTGCGGGGAAGAAGCGCTAGCGATCGAACGGCGATTGGCGTTTCCTTGGTCCGGGAGGGACTTTCATGCCAAACACGATCACTTTTCATCGCGTGCTCGCCACGAAGCCGGAAAAGGTTTATCGCGCCTTCATCGAGCCCGATGCGATGGCGCAATGGTTGCCGCCCTACGGTTTTACCTGCACCGTTCATAAGCTTGACCCTCAGATCGGCGGCGAACACCGCATGTCGTTCCGCAATTTCACGACAGGGAACAGCCATTCCTTCGGCGGCAAATATGTCGAATTGGTTCCCAATGAGCGTATCCGCTACACGGACGGTTTCGACGATCCGAATTTGCCGGGAGAGATGGAGGTGACGGTCACGCTGAAGGCGGTCTCGACCGGCACGGAGCTCAACATCACGCAGGCGGGCGTGCCCGACGTCATCCCTCCCGAGGCGTGCTATCTCGGCTGGCAGGAATCTTTGCAGAAGTTGGCGAAGCTCGTCGAGCCGGACATCAAGGAATAGGTTTATGAGCGCGCCGCAAGTCCGGCGCGCACCGCCTTTGCAAGAAGCGCCAGCCGCGGGCGGGCGAAGAGCAACTCCAGTCTCAGCGCTTTCGGCATCTCGATCTGCACGCCGGCGCCGCTACGCCCCCGATTGCAGATATTCGCTGGATCGCAGCCCGAAAGCGGATGGCCTTCGCCAACGGCCTTCGCCGTAAAGCCGCCCTCAGACAGCGCGGCGCAAATCTCGTCGCGCAGGGCCTCATGCCGTCCGCCAACCCAGATAGCCGCATTGTCGTCGCCATTCCTGCGGCCGTGGATGGCGAGCACAATTTCGCTCGCCGCGATCAAAGCCAGCGCGCGCGGCTCGTCGAAGCGAGTCGATGTGATGTGCATGGTGTTCTCTCGCGCGCGGCGCGCGAGGCTGTCGAAACGGTAAAGCGAATAATCGGCGCCGGCGATGGCGGTCGCCACATGCGAGGTCCCCGGCTCGATCCAGCCGCCATGAGGGGCGACGACCGCGATGGGCGACGGGCGCTCGGCGACATGAACGCGGTAATGCACGCCCTCGATCTCGCGCGCGGCGAGCGCGGCGAAGCTTTGATATTGATCCGCCATGTGGCGAAGGTAGCGTAGGCGTTCTTTGGCGGAAAGAGGCGCCGCCGCGTGAAAAGGATGCGTTCGCATGACCATGAAACCCTCGCCCGAACATCTGTTGCGCATCGGCATGTCCTTTTGGAACGCCAAGGCGCTGCTTTCCGCGGTGGAGTTCGGCGTCTTCGACGCGCTGGCCGAGACGCCCGCCGATCTTAGAACGCTGCGCGCAAAGCTCGGTCTGCATGAGCGCTCGGCGCGCGACTTCTTTGACGCGCTCGTCGCGCTGAAGCTGCTGGAGCGCGAGGGTGGCGTTTACCGCAACACGCCGGAGACCGACTTCTTCCTCGTGCGGTCAAAGCCCTCCTATGTTGGCGGCCTGTTGGAGATGGCCAACGCCCGCCTATACGAGAGCTGGGGCCGCCTGACGGAGGCGCTGAAAACGGGCAGGCGGCAGAGCGAGAACAAGGAGGAGGGCGATCTCTTCGCCGCGCTCTACGCCGACCCCGAACGGCTGCGCGGCTTTCTCTCCGCGATGAGCGGCGTCAGCGCCGGCGCCGCCAACGCCATCGCCGACAAGTTTCCGTGGAAGGACTACAACAGCTTTGTCGATGTCGGCGCGGCGCAGGGCATGGTTCCCGTCACGCTGGCGCGCGCGCATCCGCATCTTGTCGGGGTCGGTTTCGACCTGCCGCAGGTGCAGCCGATATTCGACGAATTCGTCGCCGCGAACGGACTTGCGGCGCGCATCAGTTTTCGTGCGGGGGATTTCTTCGCCGACCCGCTGCCGCAGGCGGACGTGATCATCATGGGCCATATCCTGCACGACTGGGATTTGGACCAGAAGCGCCTGCTGCTCTCGAAAGCCTATGACGCGCTCCCGCCCGGCGGCGCGCTCATCGTCTATGAGGCGCTGATCGACGATGAGCGGCGCGAAAACGCCTTCGGCCTGTTGATGAGCCTCAACATGCTCATCGAGACCGCCGGCGGATTCGATTATACGGGCGCGGATTGTCAGGGATGGATGAGGGCGGCGGGCTTTCGCGAGACGCGCGTCGCGCATCTCGTCGGCCCCGATTCCATGGTGATCGGATTCAAGTAAGAACAGAGGTCCAGCCGGTTTGGCTTAAGTCAAGCCGGAAGGCGGAAATCCCAGTGTGCGACCAGATGGCGCCGCTTTTTGTCCGATTTCAGTTGGACGCGGCCCAGTTTTGAATTATTCTAATCAAGCGAAGCCGGAGCCCATTGACGGGGTCCGCGCTCCGTCAATTTCTCCTTGGAGGCAATAATGGCATCGCTCAAGGGCAGCAAAACCGAAGAGAACCTGAAGGCCGCTTTCGCCGGCGAATCGCAGGCGAACCGCCGCTATCTCTATTTCGCTCAGAAGGCGGACGTCGAAGGCTATAACGACGTCGCCGCCGTGTTCCGCTCCACCGCGGAAGGCGAGACCGGCCACGCCCACGGCCATCTGGAATTTCTCGAGGTTTCCGGCGATCCGGCCACCGGCCTGCCGATCGGCAAGACCTCGGACAATCTCAAGGCCGCGGTCGCCGGCGAGACCCACGAATACACGGATATGTATCCGGGCATGGCGCGCTCGGCCCGCGAAGAGGGCTTCGACGAGATCGCCGACTGGTTCGAGACCCTCGCCAAGGCCGAGCGTTCGCACGCCGGCCGCTTCCAGAAGGCGCTCGACGAGCTGAAATAAGAATTGCGGAGGGGGGGAGCGGCGTCTCCGGCATGGCGCGCCGTTCCCGTTTCCGCGATCCGGCCGGGTTCGCCCGGCGAACAGCATCGCCGCCGTCGGGGGATTGGCGGCGATCTCCCTCAACGATAATGGTCGCCCCGGCGCGACGTTCCGGTTCGGGCGAGGGCCTGGAGCCGAAACTGGCTTGCGGGCGCCCGTAGAAAGTTCATCATGAGAGAAGGCAGTCTCGAGGCGCCGACCCGACATCCGCTGGATTGGGAAAACCCGGATTTTTATGACGAAGCGAAGCTCGACGCGGAGATGCGCCGCGTGCTCGACATTTGTCACGGCTGCCGCCGCTGCTTCAATCTCTGCGACAGTTTCCCGAGGCTCTTCGATCTCGTCGACGAATCGGCGAATGGCGAGCTCGACACGGTCGCGAGCGCGGATTTCAAGAAGGTCGTGGACGCCTGCACGCTCTGCGACATGTGCTTCCTGACGAAGTGCCCTTACGTGCCGCCGCACGAATTCAATCTCGACTTCCCGCATCTGATGTTGCGCTACCGCGCCGTCGAAGCGAAGAAGAAGGGAATCGGAGCCGCCGACCGCGCCCTCGCCGAGACCGACCGCAACGGCAAATGGGCGACGCTCATCTCAGGCGCCGTCAATTGGGCGACCCGCCGGGGCGGCCCGATGCGCGGCCTCGAAGAGAAAATCGCGGGCGTCGACAAAAACGCCGAGCTGCCGAAATACGCCGCGCAGACGCTGGAAGCGAGGGCCAAGGCCAATCCGCTCCCGCGCAACGCGGCCGGCCCGGGCAAGGCGCGCAAGATCGTGCTCTACGCCACATGCTACGGCGATTACAACGACACGTCGATCGGCATGGCGGCGCTGGGCGTGCTCGCCAGGAACGGCGTCGAGACGAAAGTCCTCAACCCGCATTGCTGCGGCATGCCGAAGCTGGAGCAGGGGCTCATCGGCGAAGTCGCCGACGCCGCGCGCAAGGTCGCGGCCGCTTTCGCGTCCTATATCGATCAGGGCTACGACATCGTGGCGCCCGTGCCGTCCTGCGCGCTCATGCTGAAATTCGAGTGGCCGCTCATTCTGCCGAATGACGAGAGCGTGAAAAAGCTCGCCGCCGCGACCTTCGATCTCTCGGAATATGTCGTCGACATCGCCAAGAAAGAGGGGCTCGCGGAGGGCATGCAGTCCATTGACGGCGGCGTCGCCTTCCATATGTCCTGCCATTCGCGCGCGCAGAATTTCGGCCAGAAGGGCGCGGAGCTCTTAAGGCTCATCCCCGACGCCGACGTCGCGGTGGTCGAGCGCTGCTCGGGACATGGCGGCGCGTGGGGCTACAAGAAGGGCAATTTCGAAACGGCGATGAAAGTGGGCAAGCCCGCCATGCGCCAGCTCGACGCGGTCGGCAAGAAGCATATCGTGTCGGAATGCCCGCTGGCAGGCATCCACATCGAGCAGGGGATCGAAAGCCTTGCGGGCGATGCGCCCAAGCCGGAGCGCGTCGGCCATCCGATCGTGCTGATGGCGCGGGCTTACGGCCTCGCGAGCGAGCGATAAGGGCGGCGGAGTTTTTCCTCATCCTGAGGAGGCCGCTTGCGGCCGTCTCGAAGGACGAGGAAAAATGACTGCCAATGAGGCCTCGCCCTGGTGCTTCGAGACGCGGCGATAAATCGCCGCTCCTCAGCACGAGGGCTCAAGTTAGGAGCGCCAACAAGATGACGAGCCGTCACGAACTTACCCGAGCCGACATTCTCCCCTGGGCCGAATACGCCAAGGGGCGCGCCGAGCATCGCAAGCGCATCACCGCCATCAAACGCAACCGCCGCGTCGAGGTGGGTCCCTTCGTGACCTTCTACTTCGAGAGCTTCGATACGATGTGGCTGCAGGTGCAGGAGATGCTCCATATCGAGCGCGGCGGCGACGCGCAGGTTCCGGAGGAGCTCGCGGCCTATAATCCGCTCATCCCCAAGGGAAGCGAGCTCGTCGCGACCTTCATGATCGAAATCGACGACCCGCTGCGGCGCGCCCGCGTGCTCGCTGGGATGGGCGGCATCGAGGAGGCCGCCTTCATCGAGGTCGGCGGCGAGCGTATCGCCGGCAGGGCGGAGACCGACCAGGACCGCACCACCGCCGAGGGCAAAGCGAGCAGCGTGCAGTTCGTGCATTTCCCCTTCGCGCCGGCGCAGGTCGCGGCGTTCAAAGCGCCGAATGCGCGCGCGATCCTCGGCTTTTCGCACCCGAATTACAGCCATATGGCGGTGATGGCCGAAGCGACGCGGGAGGCGCTGGCGGGGGATTTCGCGTAAGAGCCTGTGGCGGTCTCGATTGCGTCGCCGTGCAGGCCAGTGGTTAACAATCTGCGTTAACGCGCCCCGCGAACGCCGGGCTTATACTGCATAGTTCAAGATCAACCATATGTAGGTCAAATTGTAGCGCAGTCGGTACATTCGATATAAATGTTTCTTAATTGTTACTGGCGGGGCTGAGATGTTCGAGTGGTTTGTTGACCGGCTGTCAGCGAAATTGACCGGTGAAAATCTGGCGGGGCTGGCGTTGTTGCTCGCGACCGCGCTTGGCTCGGCGCTGTTCGTGTATTGGCGCGGGCGCGAGACGAAGTCGGCGCGCGACTTCATTTCCTTCGCCGCGCCGGTCGAGATTCTGACCCACCCATCGGCGCGCGCGGATTTTGCGTTCTGGCTCGTGCGCCGCGCGATCATGCCGCTGATGATCGCGGGTTCGACTTTTGTTTTCGGCATGGCTTACGCAACGCGCGAAGTGGTGGGCCGGATTTTTCATGTCGACCCGTCGGCGTCAGGCGCAGCCGGACCTTTCGTCATGATCCTGTTTACGGCGTCGATGCTGATCGCCTACGATTTCTCTTACTATCTCTATCACCGCGCCCAGCATCGCATTCCCATTCTGTGGGAGCTGCACAAGGTGCATCATTCCGCCGAGGTGATGGTCGGCGTCACCAAGGACCGGGTGCATCCGCTCGACGAATTGATGAACCGTGTCTGGGACGGCGTCATTCCGGGCGTTTGCTACGGTCTCTGGTCGGTTTTCGTGCTCGACCCGGTCGAGGTCATGGTGCTCGGGATCAATGTTTATTTGATGCGGGACATTTTGATGATGGATTTTGTCCGTCACACACATCTGCCCATCTCTTTTGGCCCTCTCAACGCGCTGCTCCTGTGCCCGCATTGGCATCAGCTCCATCACAGCGTCGCCGAAAAGCACGCGGACAAGAATTTCGGTCTGATGTTCTCCTTCTGGGACCGTCTGTTCGGTACGCAATGCATCCCCGAGCCGGGCGAAACATTCATGTTCGGCTGTGACGGCGCGCGTGAGAACCAGTCGCTCTGGGGGCTTTATGTCATGCCGCTGGAACGGATGTGGGCGGTTGCGAAACGACGTCTCGACAGATGGGCCAACCCTATTCTGTCGGACGGGGCGGACCAATGACTTCTGCTTGTCTCACAGACGCGAATTACAGGATCGAAGTCGTCCGGACATATGAGCGGTTCGTGGAGATCGGCCCGCAATGGCGCGATATTTGTGAAGACGCGGGCGCTTCGCTTTTTCAAAGCCATGCCTGGATCGGCGCATGGGCCGGCGCCGCGACCGATGGGGACGCCCGCGATCTGCGGGTCGTCGTCGCTTGGCGCGGCGACCGGATCGACGCCGTCGCGCCCTTCGCCATCCGCAGGACATGCGGCCTGCGCATTCTCCAATGGGCGGCGCAGGGTTATTCCGATTATTGCGACGCCGTGCTTCGGCCCGGCGCCGCGCCTTCCCTGCTCGCGCAGATGTGGCGCGCGCTGGAAAAATCCTGCGCATTCGACTTCGCCGTCCTGACGGATGTCCGCCCCGGCGCGTGCATTGGCGTTCTGAGCGAGCGGGCTGGCGGCTTTCTTCAGGCCTATCATCGCGAGGCCACTTGCAGCCGGGTCCTCAGCGACGCGCCGACGGGGGCCGCGTGGTTCGACGCTCATCCAAAGAAATTCCGTCAGAACTATCGGCGCGGCCTGGCCGTTCTCGAAGAAAACGCCCGCGTGACGTTTCGCCTGCTCGCGCCGGATGAGCCTCTGGCGCCGGCGCTCGCGCGCCTTTGCGAACTCAAGCGTCTGCGACTGGGCGAAGCCGCCGCGCATTCGTCGCTCTTCGCTCAAAAGGGGTCCGCGACGCTCAATGCGCTCGTCGGCGCGATGGCGCGGGAAGGCGCGTTGCGCGTTTTCGTCATTGAGCGGGATAACGAGATCATCGCGATTTCGGTCAATTTCGAATATCGCGGGGAATTGTTCGCCTATCTGACGGCGTTCGATCCGGCCTTCGCGCGCGGCTCTCCCGGCATGGCGCTCATGATCAATTATATCAAATGGGCCATCGACCACGGCCTGAAATCGATCGATCTTTTGAGAGGCGATGAGGCGTTCAAGCGCCGCGTCGCGACTCATTCGATCACGCTCCGTTCGCTTTGCCATGGCCGCACGGCGTCCGGCCGCCTTCTGCTCGCCGGCGCCGCCATCTACCGTCGCCTGCGTTATCGCGCGCCGGATGACGACGCCGCTCCAGCGCCCTGCGAAGGATTGCAGTCGCGCCCGCAAGACGCTAATCCCGTCGAGAATAACTCGTCCGGAACCGAAAGCTCTTGACCGCCCCTGCCAACGACCCCGTCTCCCGGCGGCGCACCTTCGCGATCATCTCGCACCCTGACGCCGGCAAGACCACGCTCACCGAAAAGCTTCTCCTCTTCGGCGGCGCGATCCAACTCGCCGGCGCGGTGAAGGCCAAGCGAAATGCGCAGCAGACGCGTTCGGACTGGATGAGCATCGAGCGGGAGCGCGGCATTTCCGTCGTGACCTCGGTGATGACCTTCGAATATGCCGATTGCGTCTTCAATCTGCTCGATACGCCGGGCCATGAGGACTTCTCGGAAGACACTTATCGCACGCTCTCCGCCGTCGACGCGGCGGTGATGGTGATCGACGCGGCCAAGGGCATCGAGGCGCGCACGCGCAAGCTCTTCGAGGTCTGCCGTCTGCGCGACATTCCGATCGTCACCTTCGTCAACAAGCTCGACCGCGAGGGCCGCGACCCGTTCGAACTGCTCGACGAAATCGAAAAGACCCTGGCGCTCGACACGACGCCGATCACGTGGCCCATCGGCGGCGGCAAGAATTTCGCGGGCACTTATCGCTTCGCGACGAAGACGGTCCGCCAGATCGACAAGGACGGCGACGAGCTGAAGACGGAAGGGATTTTCGATCCGCTTTTCGACAGACTGCTCCCGAACGGCGCCGACAATTGGCGCGAGGAGGCGATGCTGGCGGAGGAGGGGTCGAAGCCCTTCGATCTGGCCGCCTTCCGCGAGGGCCATCTCACGCCCGTCTTTTTCGGTTCGGCGCTGCGCAATTTCGGCGTGCGTGATCTCATCGACGCGATGGCCGAATATGCGCCGAGCCCGCGCGGACAGGAGGCGGACAAGCGCGTGGTGGAGGCGAAAGAGCCGAAAATGACCGGCTTCGTCTTCAAGATCCAGGCGAATATGGACCCGAACCACCGCGACCGCATCGCTTTCATGCGCGTCTGCTCGGGCAAGCTCACGCGGGGCATGAAGGCGAAGCTCATCCGGACGGGCAAGAACATCCCGATCAACGCCCCGCAATTCTTCTTCGCGCGCGATCGCTCGATCGCGGACGAGGCTTTCGCGGGCGATGTGGTGGGGCTCCCGAACCATGGGCAACTCCGCATCGGCGACACGCTCACCGAGGGCGAAGACATCGTGTTTCGCGGCGTCCCGAGCTTCGCGCCGGAAATTCTGCGCCGCATCCTCATCAGCGACGCGATGAAGGCCAAGAAGCTGCGCGAGGCCTTGCAACAGCTCGCGGAAGAGGGCGTCGTGCAGGTCTTCACGCCGCATGACGGCTCCGGCTCCATCGTCGGCGTCGTCGGCGCGCTGCAGCTCGACGTGCTGGCGCAGCGGCTCGAGGCCGAATATGGCTTGCAGACGCGTTACGAAACCTCGCGTTTCACCATCTGCCGCTGGATAACCTCGAGCGAACTTCTGAAACTGAAGAGCTTCATCGATTCCAACGGCTCCAGCGTCGCCGACGATCTCGACGGGGCGCCGGTTTTCATGAGCTCTTCCGCCTTCCAGCTCAACTATGACGCCGAGCGCAATCCGGCGATCAAATTCTCGGACGTGAAAGACTATCAAAAGAGCGCCGCTTAAATCACGCTCCGCGTGCGATTGCGGCCGCAGCGTCGGGAGCGACGCCATAGGCCGCCGCCTGCCTGCGACGCGCTATATCTCCCCGAATTCAGCTTCGCGCGCCGGGAGGGATAGATGAATTCCGACGACATTTTTGGAACGACGAACCATATCTCTCTCGCTCAAGAATGCGCCCGTGCGGCGCTGATCTTCTTTTTCGGGCTCGCGCTTCTCCGCGTCTCCGGGCGGCGCGCTTACGCCAAATGGTCGGCTCTGGACGTCTTCGTTTCCGTGATCGCCGGCTCGAATTTCAGCCGAGCCCTTACGGGCGGCGCGCCTTTATGGGGAACGCTCGCCGCCACAGCCTTGCTGATGGCGCTCCATTGGAGCCTTTCGCGCCTCGCCGCCTACGCGCCATTATTATCCAGGCTCCTGGAAGGGCGGCCGATCATCCTGGGAGAGGACGCCCATATCAATCGCGACCTGCTTCTGTGGCATGGCGTCAGCGAGCAGGACCTTCGCGTCGCCCTGCGTCAGAAAGGATTGGAGGGGATCGACGACGTGCGCTTGTTCGTTCTCGAACCCAACGGAAAATTCTCGGCTATAAGGAAAGGCTGAAGAATCTCCGGGGGCGCTTCGCCATGCTGCGAATCGGCATGCTCATCTATCCGATGATGTTCGACATCGATCTTGTCGGGCCGCTGACCTATATGCGCCGCCTCGGCGACGCCGATGTCTTCCTGGTCTGGAAAGACCGCGCGCCGGTCGTCAGCGACCTCGGCGTCTCTTATGCGGCCGGCCACAGTTTCGAGGCCTGCCCGAAAGAGCTCGACATTCTTTTCGTTCCGGGCGGCCTCAAGGGCGCGATCCCGGCCATGCAGGACGGGACTATCCTCGATTTCCTCGCCGATCGGGGCGCTCGCGCGAAATATGTCACCAGCGTCTGCACCGGTTCGCTCCTCCTCGGCGCGGCGGGGCTGCTCAAAGGCTACAAGGCTGCGAGCTACTGGATGGTGCGCGATCTGCTGCCGCTTTTCGGCGCGGAGCCGGTAACGGAGCGCGTCGTCATCGACCGCAACCGCATCACCGGCGGCGGCGCCACGGCGGGGCTCGATTTCGGCCTGACGCTCGCCGCCGAGCTGCGGGGCGAGGAACACGCGAAAATGCTGCAGCTCGCGATTGAATACGACCCGCATCCGGCCTTCGACGCGGGCGCGCCGGAGCGGGCGCCCGCGGCGATCGTCGAGCATTTGCGCGACATGCGGGCGGGCGAACTGACGGCGGCGCGGGAAGCCGCTTTGGCCGCCGCCGAGCGGTTCGGCAGGGACTAAGGGCAGGCGCGCCTTATTCGGACAATTGGACGGGTATCTGCGTTGGGCGGCGAGGAGCACAGCAAGCGACTTGCGGAGCGGCGCGACGACAAAGCGAATGATGCTTGCATGAAATGCGGAATGGCGGCCTTTTCAGGGTTACGTTCCCGTCGTAAAAAAGCATTTCGATCTTGCATTGACATTGCCGCCGCCAGTCTTCCCTTTCGCCTTTTCAAGGATGGATAGACCATGATCATGGAATTGCCGCCGGGCGTTTCGTTCGCCGCCATGACTTTGGAGGAAATCGCGGAGCTTGGCGCCTGGGCGGCGGGCGAAGGGTGGAATCCGGGGCGCAACGATCTCTCCATCGCGCATGGCGTCGATCCCGACGCTTTCATCGCGCTGCGCGAGGGCGAGACGCTCGTCGGCGGCGGATCGGTCTTCAGCTATGGCGGGCGCTTCGGCTTTCTGGGGCTGTTCATCATGCGCCGGGAATATCGCAATCGCGGATTGGGCGGCGCGCTGTGGCGCCATCTCATCGCGCGCTCGAAAGAGCGCGTCAGGGAAGGGGCCGTGGGCCTCGACGGCGTCTTCGCCATGATTCCCTATTACGAGAAAAGCGGCTTCCGGCAGGCCTATCGCCACATCCGCTTCCAGGGCGTCGCGGCGGGCGCGCCGGATGCGGGCGTCATGCGCGACGTCGGCGACTTCCTTGCCGACATCCTCGTCTATGACCGCCCGCTCTTCCCCGCGCCGCGCGAAAAATTTTTGGCGCGCTGGGTCGCCCAGCCCGGCGCGCATGTCGCCGGGCTTTACGAGAAGGGGAAACTCGCGGGCTATGGCGTCGCGCGCCCCTGTCTCACGGGCTACAAGATCGGCCCGCTCGCCGCCAATGATCCATTGACCGCGCATCGCCTGCTTTCGGATTTGATGGCGCGCGTCGCCAGCGAGCGGATTCAGATCGACATGCCCGACGTCAACGTCGCCGCCATGGCTCTGGCGGAGCGCTTCGGCTTCAAGCAGGTTTTCGGCTGCGTGCGAATGTATGGCGGGCCCGCGCCGGATCTGCCGGTCGACCGGATTTTCGGCGTGACGTCGCTGGAGTTCGGGTGATGCGTCCTGTGGCCAGCCAGCCGCAAAATTCCCGCTTCAATCGGCCACTCTTTCCGTTCCGACCGCGCCGTGATAAGGCGAACCCCTCAACAATGCGCGACATGGAGAGCCGGGTTCGCCGCTTGCACCGGGGAAGCCGTCTTTTTCGCTTATCTTTCGCGCCCTTAGGCTAGAGGAAATTCCATGAGCCAGTCCGGTTTCTTCACCACCTCCCTTGCGCAGTCCGATCCGGAGCTCGCCAAGGCGATCGAACTCGAGCTCGGCCGCCAGAAGCACGAGATCGAGCTGATCGCGTCGGAGAACATTGTTTCCAAGGCGGTGATGGAGGCTCAGGGCTCGGTTCTCACCAACAAATATGCCGAGGGCTATCCGGGCAAGCGCTATTATGGCGGCTGCCAGTATGTCGACATCGCCGAGAATCTCGCGATCGACCGCGCCAAGAAGCTTTTCGGCTGCGGCTTCGCCAATGTGCAGCCGAATTCCGGCTCGCAGGCCAACCAGTCCGTCTTCCTGGCGCTCGCGCAGCCGGGCGACGTCTTCATGGGCCTCGACCTCGCGGCCGGCGGCCATCTGACCCACGGCTCGCCCGTCAACCTCTCGGGCAAGTGGTTCAAGCCGGTTCCCTACACCGTCCGCAAGGACGATCAGCGCATCGACATGGATCAGGTCGCCGCGCTCGCCCGCGAGCACAAGCCGAAGATCATCATCGCCGGCGGCTCGGGCTATTCGCGCATCTGGGACTTCGAGGCCTTCCGCAAGATCGCCGATGAAGTCGGCGCCTATTTCATGGTGGACATGGCTCACTTCGCCGGCCTCGTCGCCGCGGGCCTGCATCCCTCGCCGTTCCCGCACGCCCATATCGTCACCACCACGACGCACAAGACGCTTCGCGGCCCGCGCGGCGGCATGGTGCTGACCAATGACGAAGACATCGCCAAGAAGATCAATTCGGCGGTGTTCCCGGGCCTGCAGGGCGGCCCGCTGATGCATGTCATCGCCGCCAAGGCCGTCGCCTTCGGCGAGGCGCTGACGCCCGAGTTCAAGGCCTATCAGCAGCGCGTGAAGGACAATGCGCAGACGCTGGCGCAGACGCTGGTCGACGCCGGCCTCGCCATCGTCTCCGGCGGCACCGAGAACCATCTGATGCTGGTCGATCTGCGTCCCAAGAAGATCACCGGCAAGGCGGCGGAAGCCGCGCTCGGCCGCGCCCACATCACCTGCAACAAGAACGGCATCCCCTTCGACCCGGAGAAGCCCTTCGTCACCTCCGGCGTCCGTCTCGGCACGCCGGCGGCGACCTCGCGCGGCTTCGGCGTGGGCGAGTTCAAGGAAGTCGGCGGCCTGATCGTCGAAGTGCTGGACGGCCTGTCGTCGAAGGGCGAAGAGGCCAATGCGGGCACGGAAGCGGCGGTGAAGGAGAAGGTCCACGCGCTGACCGCGAAGTTCCCGATCTATTCATAAAAGCGAATAGAGATTAGCGAGTAGCGAATGGTGAAAACTGTTCGCCGCTCGCTATTCGCCATTCGCCCAAAGGGCGAATAAATGCGCTGTCCCTATTGTGGCTCCTTCGACACGCAGGTGAAGGATTCGCGTCCCGCCGAGGATTCGGCCTGCATCCGGCGCCGGCGCGTCTGCCCGACCTGCGGCGGCCGCTTCACGACCTTCGAGCGCGTGCAACTGCGCGAGGTCATCGTCGTCAAGAAATCCGGCAAGCGCGCGCCTTTCGATCGCGACAAGCTCACGCGCTCCGTGGAGATCGCGCTGCGCAAGCGCCCGGTCGAGCCTGAAAGGGTCGAGCGCATGATTTCGGGCATCGTTCGCCAGCTCGAAAGCCTGGGCGAGCTGGAGGTCGAAAGCCAACGCATCGGCGAACTCGTCATTGAGGGCTTGCGTTCGCTGGACGCGGTGGCCTATGTCCGTTTCGCTTCCGTCTATCGCGACTTCCGTGAAGCGCGCGATTTCAACGCCATCATCGACGAACTGGAAAGCGGCGGCGAATTCGCCGAAGACGCCGACGATTAGAAGACGCCGACGATTAAATGAGCCGCCACGAAACCATGTCCCTCGCCGCGACCGACGGCGCCTATATGGCGGCGGCGCTGGCGCTCGGCCGGCGCAATATGGGCCGCACGGCTCCCAATCCGGCCGTCGGCGCGCTCGTGGTGAAGGACGGCGTCATCGTCGCGCGCGGATATACGGCCGAGGGCGGGCGCCCGCATGCGGAGGCCATCGCGCTTGCGGCGGCGGGAGAAGCGGCGCGCGGCGCGACGCTCTACGTCACGCTCGAGCCCTGTTCGCATCACGGCGCCACTCCGCCTTGCGTCGACGCCATTATCGCCGCCGGCGTGACGCGAGTCGTCACTGCGATGGAAGATCCCGACCCGCGCGTCGCGGGCAGGGGACATGCGCTTTTGCGCGATGCGGGGGTCGAGGTGGTCGTCGGCCCCGAAGCGGCGGCGGCGCGCTGCGATCATCTCGGCCATATCCTGCGCGTCACCAAGCACCGGCCGATGGTGACGCTGAAACTCGCGCAGACCGCGGACGGTTACGCGGCGGGCGACGCGCACGATCCGCGTCTGCGCATCACCGGCCCCATCGCCGACGCCTATACCCATGTGCAGCGTTCGCTGCACGACGCGATCATGGTCGGCTCCGGCACGGCGCGCGAGGACGATCCGCTGATGACCGTGCGCCTGCCTGGGCTGGACGGCGCCAAACGGCTTCGCGTCGTGCTCGACCGGAACCTCACGCTCTCGCCGCGTTCGCGTCTCGCCTTCACCGCGCGCGAGACGCCGCTGCTCGTCTTGATCGGTCCGGACGTTCCGGACGTAAGCGCGCATTCTTTTGCGGAGCTGACGGGCGCCGAAGTCGTTCGCGTTCCGACGATCGACGGCCGTCTCGATTTGCTGGCGGCGCTGCGGCTGCTGGCGGATCGCGGCGTGACGCGCGTCTTCAGCGAGGGTGGACCGCGCGTGGCGGAGAGCCTGCTTGCGGCGGGCCTCGCCGACGACGTCATCATTCACAAGGGCGTGAAGCCGCTCGGTCGCCCCGGCCGTCCGGCGCTGACTCCGGTCGCACGCAAGGCGCTGGAAAATCTCTCGCGCTATCGCATGATCGAAAGCCGCATGCTCGGCGTCGATCAGATGACGCGCTATGCGCGGATGGATTAATAGCTCCCTCTCCCCGCGCGCGGGGAGAGGGGACACGCGACGCGGAGAGGGGATCATGTTCACCGGCATCGTCACCGACATTGGCGAGGTTCTCTCCGTCGAGCCGCGCGGCGATCTGAAGCGTCTGCGCATCGTCTGCGCCTATGACGCCGACGGCGTCGCTCTTGGCGCCTCCATCGCCCATGCCGGCGTCTGCCTTACCGTGGTCGCCGTCGCGCGCGAAGGCGGGCGCACGGTCTTCGACGTCGACGCCGCCGCCGAGACGCTGGCGAAGACGACTGTTGAAACATGGAAGCCGGGAACGCGCGTCAATCTCGAACGCGCGCTGAAGATCGGCGACGAACTCGGCGGCCATATCGTCACCGGCCATGTCGACGGCGTGGCGCGGATTGTGTCGCGGGAAGACATCTGCGAAAGGGCGCCCGACGGGCGCCCGTCAAAAGAAACAAGCATGGCGCGCTTCTGGATCGAGGCGCCGCGCGAGCTCTCGCGCTTCATCGCGCAGAAAGGCTCCGTCGCTCTGGACGGCGCGTCGCTGACGGTGAATGAGGTCGAGGGCGACCGCTTCTCGATCCTGCTGATTCCACATACGCTGGCGGTGACGACCTTCGGCGCTTGCGGGGTAGGGGATGCGCTCAATATCGAGGTGGATATGATGGCGCGTTATGCGGCGAGGCTGAGCGAGAAATAGCTCAGGGTAAATCGGGTGAAGGACTTCCTCGTCCTTCGAGACGCCGCCTGTGGCGGCTCCTCAGGATGAGGAAGTCCTTCACCCGCTCGCCCTGAGAAGTAGCCGCCCGCGGGCTGACAAGCCGCCGTCGCTGTGACATAAGTCGCGTCGAATTCAAAATCCCCTCGGAGCGGCCCCTCCCTGTCCCTCCCCCGCAAGCGGGAGAGGGGACGCTCATGATCGGCGTTGTCGATGAAGGCCGCGATCCGCTTCCTCTCCCGCGTAGCTGGGGGAGGGTCGGGGAGGGGGCTTTCGGAGTTACGGCTTATGGCAGGTTTTGCACCGGACGACATTGATGCGACGCCGGTTCCCGGCGCGCGGATACTCGTCGTCGCGGCCAGGTTCAACGCCGACATTGTCGGCAAACTGAAGGAAGGCGCGCTGGCGGCGATCGAGCGGCTCGGCGCGAATGCGACCGTGATCGAGGTTCCCGGCGCGCTGGAGATCGCGGCCGCCGCCGCCATCGCGCTCGACGCGGCCGAAAAAGCGGGCGCGCCTTATGACGGCCTCGTCGCGCTCGGCTGCGTCATTCGCGGCGAGACCTATCATTTCGAGATCGTCGCCAATGAAAGCTCGCGCGCGCTGACCGATCTGTCGGTCTCGCAGCGGCTACCCCTCGGCAACGGAATCCTGACTGTGGAGAATGATGAACAGGCGATTGCGCGCGCCGATCCCAAACAGGGCGACAAGGGCGCCGACGCCGCGCTCGCCGCGCTCGCCCTTATTCGCCTGAAGCGGAGCCTCACATGAGCCTCGATCAGCGCTCCGCCGCGCGCCTCGCCGTCGTGCAGGCGCTTTACCAGATGGAGGTCGCGGGCAAAGGCCTCAACGAGATCTTCGCCGAATTCGAGTCCCATTGGATCGGCCGCGAGATCGAGGGCGTGCAATACAAGCCCGCGGAACTGACCTTTTTCCGCGACGTGCTGCAAGGCGTGCTCACCGATCAGGTGGCGATCGACCGGCAGATCGACCGCGTGCTCTCGGGCGGCTGGCCGCTCGCGCGCGTCGAGGCGGTCATGCGCGCGTCGCTGCGCGCGGGGACCTACGAGCTTCGCGCCCGCAAGGACGTGCCTGCCCGCGCCGTGATCAAGGAATATGTCGACGTCGCCGGCGCCTTTTTCGGGCCGACGGAGTCGGGCATGGTGAACGCCGTGCTCGACAAGATCGCGCGCGAGGAGCGTGCGGGCGAGATGGGGGGATAGCCCCGCCTTTCACTTGCTCGTAAGCCGTTCCGTTGATGAAGGCGGGCCGGGGAGGCGGCGATGCCCAAGCGCTACACCGAAGAGGAACTCATCGCCCGCATCTTCGCGCCCATCGCCGGACCGGCGGCTTTGGGGCTGAAGGACGACGCGGCGCTGATCGAGGCGTCGAAAGAGCCCACCGTCGCGACGGTCGACATGCTTGTCGCGGGCGTGCATTTTTTCGCTGATGATTCTCCGGCGCTCATCGCGAAGAAGGCGTTGCGGGTCAATCTCTCCGACCTCGCCGCCAAAGGCGCGACGCCCATCGGCTTCCTCCTCTCGCTCGCATTGCCGGCGGATTGGACCAATGACTGGCTGAGGGCTTTCGCCTCAGGCCTCTCCGAGGACGCACAGGTCTATGCCGCGCCGCTCATCGGCGGCGATACGACGGCCACGCCGGGGCCGCTGACCATTTCAATCGCCGCGCTGGGGCGGACGCCGCGCTTCGTGCCGCGCACGGGCGCCCGGCCGGGGGACGCGATCTACGTCTCGGGAACCATTGGCGACGCGGCGCTTGGCCTCGCCTTGCGCCGCGACCCGTCCTTGGCGGCGCGGCTCTCGCCGGCTTCCCGCGCGCATCTTCTCGACCGCTATCTGCTGCCGCGCCCGCGTCTCGACCTCGCGCCGATGTTGCGCGCCCACGCCAACGCCGCCATGGATGTTTCGGACGGACTCGCCGGCGATCTCGCCAAGCTCTGCCGCGCCTCGGGGGTCGGCGCTGTCGTGGAGGCGACCAGCATTCCGCTCTCCGACGCCGCCAGCGAGTTGATCGCGCTCTCGCCGGAGCTTTTCGAAAGCGCGCTGACGGGCGGCGACGATTATGAAATTCTCTGCACGGCGTCGGCCTGGGCCGCGCGCCCCCTGGACGTCGTCCGCATCGGCGAGATTGCGTCAGTCGCAGGTCCGCCAATATTCCTTGGCCCCGACGGCGAGCCTATCGCTTTCGCGAAGCCGTCCTTCAGCCATTTCTGACCGTCGCCGCCCCTGGGGTCCGCTTTCCAGTCTGGCGCCATCGCCAAAGCCCTTCCCCCGCTTGGCTGGCGCCAGGTTTGCGCTGTGGCCACGCCCGAGCGCGGATTGCCCGAGGGCCCTGTTTCTGGCAGAAAGTCAGAGGAAAATTCTTGTGCCCCCGGCCCGATTCGAGACCGGGGCGCGCTTCCTTTTTTCCGTTGCGCGACAGCCCCTTGTGGCGCGACCCGTTCGGCCGTCCACCGGTCGCAGAACGAAAAGGCGAACCCCATGGTCCTTTTTCTCACCATCGTCTTCGGACTCATGTCCGTCGTATACGGCGTGAAGACGTCGCAAGAACTGCTTGCGGCCGATCCCGGCTCGCCGCGCATGCAGGAAATTTCGGGCGCCGTCGCGGAAGGCGCGCAGGCCTATCTGAACCGTCAATATAGGACGATCGGCTATGTCGGCGCGGGCATTTTCGTGTTGCTCGTCATCCTGCTCGGCTGGTGGGTCGCCGTCGGCTTCGCCATCGGCGCGGCGCTTTCGGGCGCGGCCGGTTATATCGGCATGAACGTTTCCGTGCGCGCCAATGTCCGCACCGCGCAGGCCGCGACGCAGTCGCTCGCTGGCGGACTCGACATCGCCTTCAAGGCCGGCGCCGTCACCGGCCTTCTTGTCGCGGGCCTCGCGCTGCTCGGCGTCGCGGTCTATTTCGCTTTCCTCACCTGGGGCCTGGGCTTCACGGCGGAGAACCGCGTCGTCGTCGATGCGCTCGTCGCGCTTGGCTTCGGCGCCTCGCTCATCTCGATCTTCGCGCGCCTCGGCGGCGGCATCTTCACCAAGGGCGCCGATGTCGGCGCCGATCTCGTCGGCAAGGTCGAGGCGGGCATTCCCGAGGACGATCCGCGCAACCCCGCGACTATCGCCGACAATGTCGGCGACAATGTCGGCGACTGCGCGGGCATGGCGGCCGACCTCTTCGAGACCTATGCGGTGACGGTCGTCGCCACCATGGTGCTGGCGTCGATCTTCTTCGCCGGGCAGGAGGGGCTCTATAGCGCGGTGATCTATCCGCTCGCCATTGGCGGCCTCTCCATCCTCACCTCCATCGCCGGCACTTTTTTCGTGAAGCTCGGCAAGGACGACACGCAGTGGGGCCAGATCGCGGCGCCTTACTTCGAGAAGATCGGCCTCAAGGACGACCAGATCATGGACGCCCTCTATAAGGGCCTGATCGCGACGGGCGTTCTCTCGATTCCCGGCCTGCTCCTCGCGACCCTCTTCACCGTCGGTCTCGGCGAAGTGGGCAAGGTGAACGGCGAGCCGGTCAACGGCTTCATGCTGTTCCTCTGCGGCGTCATCGGCCTGATCGTCACGGGCGCCATCGTCTACATCACCGAATATTATACCGGCACGGGCAAGCGCCCGGTCGTGTCGATCGCGCAGGCGTCGGTGACGGGCCACGGCACCAACGTCATTCAGGGCCTCGCCGTGTCGCTCGAGGCGACGGCCGGGCCGGCCGTGGTGATCGTGCTCGGCATCATCCTGACCTATCAGTTCGGCGGCCTCTATGGCACGGCGATCGCGGTCACGACGATGCTCGGCCTCGCCGGTATGATCGTCGCGCTCGACGCCTTCGGACCAGTGACCGACAATGCTGGCGGCATCGCCGAAATGTCGGGGCTCCCGAAGGAGGTGCGTCAGTCGACCGACGCGCTCGACGCCGTGGGCAATACGACCAAGGCGGTGACCAAGGGCTACGCCATCGGCTCGGCCGGTCTCGGCGCGCTCGTGCTCTTCGCGGCCTATACGAATGACATCAAGCACTTTGCGGCGGCCGGCGTGCCCTCTTTCAAGGGGCTCGAAAATATCGATTTCAGCCTGTCCAATCCCTTCGTGGTGGCGGGCCTGATCTTTGGCGGCCTCATTCCCTATCTCTTCGGCGGCATCGCGATGACCGCCGTCGGCAAGGCGGCCGGCTCCGTCGTCGAGGAAGTGCGCCGGCAGTTCCGTGAGAAGCCCGGCATCATGGACGGCTCCGACCGTCCCGATTACGGCCGCGCGGTCGATATGCTCACGCAGGCGGCGATTCAGGAAATGATCATTCCGTCGCTGCTGCCGGTCTTCGCGCCGATCGTGATGTATCTCGTCGTCCGCATTCTCGGCGGCGGCGTCGCCAATTCGCTGGCGGCTGTCGGCGCGCTGCTGCTGGGCGTCATCGTCAATGGCGTCTTCGTCGCCATCTCGATGACCTCGGGCGGCGGCGCGTGGGACAACGCCAAGAAGTCCTTCGAGGACGGCTTCGTCGACAAGGACGGCGTGAGGCATCTCAAGGGTTCGGACGCCCACAAGGCGTCGGTCACGGGCGACACGGTCGGCGATCCCTATAAGGACACGGCCGGCCCCGCGGTGAACCCAGCGATCAAGATCACCAACATCGTCGCGCTGCTGATGCTCGCCATCTTCGCCCATTGGGGGTGATCTCTCCGGCGGGGATGAGATAGAAGGGCGGGGGAAACCCCGCCCTTTTTTGCATGCGAGGATCAAACGTGCTGAAGCTCGTCATCGGCAATAAGCGCTATTCATCCTGGTCGATGCGGCCCTGGATATTGATGAAGGTTTTCGAGGTTCCGTTCGAGGAGATCCTCGTTCCGCTTTATCGCGCGGAGTCGAAACCGGCCCTTTTGGCGCATTCGCCCGCGGGCAAGGCTCCCATTCTGAAAGACGGCGCGCTGACGGTTTGGGAATCGCTCGCAATCATCGAACACGTCGCCGACCTTTTTCCCGACCGGGCGATCTGGCCGCGCGATCCTGCCGCGCGCGCCCATGCGCGGGCGCTCGCTTGCGAGATGCACGCCGGTTTTTCGGCGCTTCGTAACGAATGCAGCATGAATTTCGGCCGCGCGGCGCGGCCCGTTCCGATATCCGACGGGGCGCTCGCGGACGCGGAACGCATCGACGCGGCGTGGCGAGACGCGCTGTCCTCCTATGGAGGGCCGTTTCTTTTCGGGGCGTTCAGCGCCGCAGACGCGATGTTTGCGCCGGTCGTCCAGCGACTGGACAATTATATGATCCCCGTTTCCGAGCCGTCGCGCAGATACATGGAAACGGTAAAGACGCTTCCCGCCTGGGCGGAATGGCGCGCAGCCGCGCGCGGCGAGGCATGGCGTCTTCCCCAGTTCGAGCGCGAATGAGCCCTCGTTCCGTGGCGTCGCATCCGATCCTCCGATTTCCGTCGGCTGCGCTTCTCGCCGCGTGCCTCGCGCTTTCCGCCTGTCTCTCGACCAAGGTCTCGTCGCTCGCGCCCAATATGGTTCGCGTCAATCTGACGGGCTATGACGCGCCGTCGGATGAAGAGGCTTTGAAGGAGGCGCTTGTTCTCGGAGCGAAGGAGACGCTCGCGCATGAATACGACCTCTTTCGCTTCATCGACTGGAGCGCGGGGGAGACGCAGCTTGTGACGCCCGGCCAGCCGGCCGTCGCGAACTTCGCCGTCACGGTCGTGATGTTTCGTTATGGCGAGCAGGGGGCCAACCCCGTCTTCGATGCGCGCGCTATCCTGAAGACGCAGGAGCCGCAAAAATAGAAAGGGCGGAAGGAGAGGCGCCCCGCCCTTTGAAGGAGCTTAAACGTTGGAATTGAAGCGGTTGAATAGAAAAAATAAATTCCGTTCATAGGTTAAAGGGATGAACGTTATCCGGAGCAGCTTCGGGAATGGCGGCCTTGCCGGCTTTGATGCATTATGGCGCTTCCTCTTCACGCGCTTCGGCCGCTCGCGCGGGCTCAAATGACCCATCCTTTCTTCTCGCTGCATACACATGGCTTCATCCGCGCCGCGGTCGCCTGTCCGCGCGTTCGCGTCGCCGACCCCGTCTTCAATGTCGCGCGCATGATCGAGATGGCGCGGGAGGCGGACGCGAAAGGCGCGTCGCTCGTACTTTTTCCGGAGCTCGGAATTTCTGCCTATGCGATCGACGATCTGTTGCAGCAGGAAGCGCTCCTCGCCGCGGTCGACGGCGCGCTCGGCGAATTGGTCGAGGCGTCCCGCGCGCTGCATCCGATCCTCGTCGCCGGCGCGCCGCTGCGTCACAGGGGCCGGCTTTACAACTGCGCCGTCGCCATCCTGCGCGGACGCGTCCTGGCCGTGACGCCCAAGATCTACCTGCCGAATTACCGCGAATTTTACGAGAAGCGTCACTTCGCTTCCGGCGCCTCTGTCGCCGGCGAGGAAATTCAGGTCGCGGAGCAGTTCGCGCCCTTTGGCTCGGACGTGCTTCTCGAGGCGTCGGACTTTCCCGGCCTCGCCATCCATACGGAAATCTGCGAAGACGTATGGGTTCCGATCCCGCCCTCGTCGCGCGCGGCGCTGGCGGGCGCGACGCTGCTCCTCAATCTCTCCGCCTCCAACGCCATCGTCGGCAAGTCGGATTATCGGCAGACATTGTGCGCCGCCCATTCGGCGCGCTGCCTCGCCGCCTATCTTTACTCGGCGGCGGGGCAGGGCGAGTCGACGACCGATCTCGCCTGGGACGGCGAGGCGATGATCTACGAGAAAGGCGATCTTCTCGCCAAAGCGCCGCGTTTCTCGGACGAGCCGCAACTCGTTCTCGCGGATGTCGACATTGGCCGTCTCGTCGCGGAGCGCGCGCGGCAGGTAACGTTCGGCGATTGCGCGGATGTCGAAGCGGGCGCGGTTCAGTATCGCCGCGTCGAATTCGAACTGAACGCGCGGCGCGACGTCGATATTGGCCTCATGCGCGAGGTTCCGCGCTTTCCCTTCGTGCCGAATGACGAGGCCCGGCTCGTGGAGCTATGCTTCGAGGCGTTCAATATTCAAGCGCATGGATTGGAGCAGAGGCTGCGCGCCTCCGGCATGGAGAAGGTCGTCATCGGCGTCTCGGGCGGCCTCGACTCGACCCAAGCGCTCCTCGTCGCGGTGACGGCGATGGACGCTCTCGGTCTGCCGCGCGCCAATGTCCTCGCTTATACGCTGCCGGCTTTCGCGACGACCGACCGGACCAGGAGCAACGCCTGGGCGCTCATGCGCGCGCTGGACGTTTCGGCGAAGGAGATCGACGTTTCGGCCGCCTGCAAGCAGATGCTGGAAGATATCGGCCATCCGGCCGCGCGCGGCGAAGCGGTCTATGACGTGACCTATGAAAACGTGCAGGCGGGCGCGCGCACGTCGCTGCTCTTCCGCCTCGCCAATCTCCACAACGGCATTGTGATCGGCACCGGCGATCTTTCGGAACTTGCGCTGGGATGGTGCACATATGGCGTCGGCGATCAGATGTCGCATTACAACGTCAACGCCTCCGTGCCGAAGACGCTCATCCAGCATCTCATACGCTGGTGCGCGCGCGACGCGCGTTTCGGTTCGCGGACGGTTTCCGTGCTCAAAGACATTCTCGCAACGGAAATTTCGCCGGAACTCGTGCCCGGCGATACGGCGCAGCGCACGGAAGCTTTTGTCGGCCCCTATGCGCTGCAGGATTTCAATCTTTTCTATACGACGCGATACGGCTTCGCGCCCGCCAAAGTCGCGTTCCTCGCGTGGCATGCCTGGCGAGATGCGCAAGCGGGCGTCTGGCCGTCCGTTATCGCGGCGAATGATCGCGGCGCCTATGATCTCGCGGAGATCAAGCATTGGCTCGCCGTGTTCGCGCGCCGCTTTTTCGCGACGAGCCAGTTCAAGCGTTCGGCCTTGCCAAATGGCCCGAAGGTCAGCTCCGGCGGCTCTCTCTCGCCGCGCGGCGACTGGCGCGCGCCGAGCGATTCATCCGCCGAAGTCTGGCTGAAAGCGCTGGACGACATTCCCTGAAAAAAAGGACCGGCGTCGCCGGTCCAGTCAGGGAGCATTTCGTTGATCGGGTCTGACGGATCACGCCGTCGCGCGACGAATGGCGTGACGTCCTCCTCACAAAAAAGCGGTCTGGGTTGCGTCGCGTTCAAAACCGCCAAGGCGGCGCGCCTTTCAAAAAAAGGCCGGCTAAAACCGGCCAGTTGGGAGCGCCGAAAAGCGGCCGTCAGGCTCTACGAAGAAAGCCCGCGACGACAGAGATGACGAAGAGGACGAGCGCCACCCAGAACAGAATGCGCGCGCCTTCCATCGCCGTGCCGGCGACGCCGCCGAAACCGAAGAAGGCGGCGATGACCGCGACGATGAGAAACAGGATCGCGTAGTGAAGCAGGCTACCCATGAAATCCTCCTGGGCGGTTTTTTACATTCGGATGCAGAACGCGCGCTCGCCAGCACTGTTCCGCCGCGAGCGCCGCCGAGTCGGCCAAGCCGTCGCAAAGCCGTAAAAATTTTCTGGCGCCCTTAGGCTGATTGGTTCTCTTGCAGGGGAGCGTTCGGGCGTGTGCTACTCACTGGAGGCGAGCGTCATGGCGAGCATGGGTCTCGCCGTCGCCGGCGGCGGCATGGTGGCGAAAGCCAGAATCCACGACCCCCGAATGCTGCTCTTCGCGCTTTTCCCGCTCGTCTTCGCGATTCATCAGATGACCGAGGGCGTCGTCTGGTATAGCTGGTTTCATCCTTTCGAAGGCGATATGGCGTTCCGCTATCTCTATACTTTCATCGCCTTCATCGTCTGGCCGGTGCTGACGCCCTTCGCCGCCGCCTATGCCGAGTGCGATTCCGAGCGGCGGCGTCTGTGGCGCATGCTCGGCGGGACCGGCGCGATCCTCGGCGTCTATCTCGTCATCAAGCTGGTTCTTGCGGACGGCATCGAACTGGCGGTGGTGAAGCATTCACTCGCTTATACGCCGATGTTCGAACGTCCGCCCGTCATCGTACATTTCCTCTATGTCGTATTGACGGTCGCGCCGCTCATCTTCAGCGAGAGGCGCGGCCTCGTCTTCTTCGGCGTCGTCGTTTTCGCGACCTTCGTCTGGGCGCTCCTCGACAATCGCCCGGCCTGGTATTCGGTCTGGTGCCTTGCGGCGGCGGTGTTCAGCCTGATCATCGCGCTCGCCATCGAACGCGCGCCGTCGCAAGCGTTCGACGAGGCCGAAGCGCGCTGATCGCGAGAAGCGCGATCAGGACGAGCAGGCCGTCGCCCGCGCAAAATCGAGATAGAGCGCCCGCAATCTCGTTGCGTGAGGCCCGGGCTTTCCGTCGCCGATCGCCCGTCCGTCGATCGACACGATCGGCAGCACGAGATTTGACGCCGAGGTCAAAAAGGCCTCCGCCGCTTCATAGGCTTCCTCGGCCGTGAAAGCGCGCTCCGCCACATCGAGGCCATGCTCCGCCGCGAGCGCGAGCACGGAAAGGCGCGTGCAGCCCGGCAGGATCGCTTCAGAATTCGGCCGCGTGACGATCGCCCCTGCTTTGGTGATGATGAAGGCGGTCGAGGACGAGCCTTCCGTAATGTAGCCGTCGGGACCGACCATCCAGGCCTCCTGACAGCCGGCTTCCGACGCCGCCTGCTTGGCCAGCACCTGCGCGAGCAAGGCGACGCTCTTGATGTCGCGCCGGGCCCAGCGCTGGTCCGGGACGGTGACGATCCTGATTCCCTTCTCGGCGTAGAGCGAAGAAAGAATATTCTTCTCCTGCGTAAAGGCGATCAGCGTCGGTTTGACGCCTTTCGGGAAGGCGAAATCCCGCTCCGCCGCGCCGCGCGTGATCTGCAGATAGACCATGCCCTCGGCGATCCCGTTGCGCGCGACCAGCGTCTTCTCGATCTCGACGATCTCCTGCATCGACGCCGGACATTCGAGCCGAAGCTCTTTCAGCGAGCGCTCGAGCCGCGCCAGATGCGCCGCATTGTCGACGAGCCTCCCGTCAATGACGGCGGCGACTTCATAGACGCCGTCGGCGAAAAGGAAGCCGCGATCGAGAATGGAGATTTTGGCGTCTTCGAGCGGCGTATAGGCGCCGTTGACATAGGCGATGTCGGACAAGAGGAGGGGCCTCCGAAATGTTTCAGGCGATTTGATCTTTACGAATATCCCAGAAAGCCCTCCGACACGAATACGCGCTTTCGTTCCCGCGCTCTTTCGGCGCGAGGCGATAAGGGAAATCCGGGACGCCTCGGCCCGGTTCGGCCGAGATGTGTATGTGTTTCATGCGCACCGGAGCCAAAGCGTCCCGGACACGGTCTTTATGCTCGCGCACCTTTTCCCGACGGAGTGACTTCGCTCCCGGACACGGCCCCTGACAGGACCGCTTCTTTCCCGCCTGACGGTCTGACCCGCCAGACGAGCGCGCGCTTGAGCGCCGCAGGCGATTTGTGTCCTGCAGTTTTCCGATGCCGCCTTCCCCCGGGCGCGGCTTCCTTTTCAGAAGTTCCCGCTGCAAGACCCGAAGGAACGTTAAGGCCCAGCTTTATTCGCGCCCTGCGACGTTGCCGCCACAGATTGCTTGCCCCGCTCTGCACGGGAAAGCCCGACCGACGACCCGCCCACATCCGCCACAAGAGCCCGACGGACGCTTGACCGACCCCGCCGCGCCGCCGGGCTACGACGACGCCCCCTAAGGTGACGAGGCGGGCGCAGGATAGGGGCGGCATAGAGGAGTGGGGATAAGTTTTTTTCGTGCGAAGTCTTTCGTCCGTCATGCCCGGCCTTGCGCCGGGCATCCACGCGGCGCCGCTGCGCGCCTCTTGCAACATTGGCGCGGGCGTCCCGGCGTGGATGGCCGGGACAAGCCCGGCCATGACGCGGGGGAACATTGTGGCTAGGCGTTTCCTATGCGCGACCGGCGCCGCTTTCACCGTGACATGGGGAGGGAATGCGCAATCTCTCAACCACGCCCGGCCTTGTTGCCGGGCGTCCACGCCGCTCCTCGACGCGCTCTTGTCGCCTACGACGTCGCTTGCTTCGAGTGGGCAACGCCGCCACCATGCGCCGATGCGAGGCGGGTGGGTCTACATTATGACGAATCGCGCGAATGGGACGCTCTATCTCGGCGTCACCAACGATCTCGCGCGCCGGGCCTTCGAACATCGCGAGAGCCGGATAAGCGGTTTCACGCAAAGATACGGTTTGAATCGCTTGGTTTGGTACGAGCCGCATGGCGACATCCGCACGGCGATCCAGCGTGAAAAGACCATGAAACATTGGCCGCGCGCATGGAAAGTGCGGCTTATTTTGCAGATGAATCCGGATTGGAGCGATTTGTATGAGACGCTGGCGAATTGACTGCGGTTTGAGCCGCAATCTCCCAACCGTCATGCCCGGCCTTGCGCCGGGCATCCACGCGGCGCCGCTGCGCGTCCCTTGCGACATTGGCGCGGGCGTCCCGGCGTGGATGGCCGGGTCAAGCCCGGCCATGACGCGGGGGACATTGTGGCTAGGCGTTCCCTGTGCGCGACCGGCGCCGTTTTCACCGTGACACGGGGAGGGAGTGCGCAATCTCCCAACCGTCATGTCCGGCCTTGCGCCGGGCGTCCACGCGGCGCCGCTGGGCGCGCTTTGCGGCATTGGCGCGGGCGTCCCGACGTGGATAGCCGGATCAAGCCCGGCCATGACGGGTGAACTGCTTGCCCCGTAGGGGCCGATGAGTTGGCGACCCTTCGCCGCTCCCGCTTCCCTTGCAGAGCGCCTACGTAATAGAAAGGCTGAAAAGGGAGTTGCCGTGGGCGAGGAAATCAAGGCGACTGGTTTTTCCGACGCCGACAAGGCGCGCTTCGCCGCTCGGCTCGCGGAGGAGACCGACATCGCCCGCGCGCTTTTCGCGGCCGACAAATTCTCGCGCGCCGGCCATATGATCGGTTTCGAGATCGAGACCTGGATCGTCGATCACAATTACTTCCCGGCCTCCATTAACCAGCATCTGCTCGAAGCGCTCGGCAATCCGCTGGTCGTGCCGGAGCTGTCGCGCTTCAATCTGGAGCTCAACTGCGACCCGCTGCCGCTCGAAGGCGACGCGCTCGGCCGCGCCTATGACGCGCTGACGGAGCTTTGGGCCGCCTGCAACGAGACGGCGCACCGGCTGGACGCCAATCTGGTGCTGATCGGCACGCTGCCGACCATTCGCGACGAGGATCTCACTCTTGCGAATATGTCGCCCCTGAACCGCTATTACGCGCTGAACAGCGAGGTGCTGCGCATGCGCGGCGGGCGGCCTTTGCGCGTCGACATTCTCGGCCGCGAGCATCTCGTCTCCGAGCATCGCGACGTGATGCTGGAGGCCGCGACCACGTCTTTCCAGGTGCATCTCAAGTCGCCCGCCGATCTCGCCCATCTCTATTACAACGCCTCGATCGCCGCCTCCGGCCCCATCATCGCCGCCTGCGGCAATGCGCCGTTTCTGTTCGGCAAGGCCTTGTGGGAGGAGACGCGCATTCCGCTCTTCGAGCAGGCGGTCGACGTGCCGGGACCGCGGCGCGTCTGCATGGGGTCTGGATATGCGACGCGCTCGCTCCTCGAAATCTTCCAGGAAAACGCCCGCAATTACGACGCGCTGCTGCCGATCGCCTTCGAGGATCGGGCCGAAGCGATGCGTCATCTGCGGCTGCATAACGGCGTCATCTGGCGCTGGAACCGTCCGCTGATCGGCTTTGACGAGGACGGCGCGCCGCATCTGCGCGTCGAGCATCGCATCCTCCCGGCGGGGCCGAGCTTCGTCGATATGATGGCGAACGCCGCGCTCTATCTCGGCTTGACGCGCATGCTGGCGCTCGCCGGCGACAATGGAACGGCGGGGCTCTCTTTCGAAGACGCTTTGCGCAATTTCTACGACGCCGCGCGCCTCGGGCTCGACGCGGTTCTGATCTGGCCGGGCCTCGGCGAAATCGGCGCGGATCGCCTGCTGATCGAATATCTGCTTCCCGCCGCCCGCGCGGGGCTTGCGGATTTCGGCGTGACGGATTCACGCGGCTTTCTCGACGTGATCGAGGCGCGGCTGCGCACGCGTCAGACGGGCGCGGTCTGGCAGCGCAAGGCGCTCGAGGCCTGCGACGGCGATCTTTACGCCATGATGGCCGCCTATTGCGAAGGGCAGCGCAGCGGCGCGCCCGTGCATGAATGGGAAATATGAGAATGGATGTGACCGACGCGCCCTGCGCCGTAATGGATCGACTGCCGCCGGGTTTTCTCGATTGTCCGGCCGACAGGCTCGTCGACATTCTCCCCGGGCCGACGCTGTTCGATCTTCCCGGCCGGGACCCCAATCCGCTTTTCGTCTCGACCTTGCTGCACGGCAATGAATATAGCGGCCTCGATGCGATGCAGCAGGTTTTGCGCGCGCATGCGGCGCGCGGCCTGCCGCGCGCGCTTTTGTTCTTCGTCGGCAATATTCGGGCGGCGGCGGCCAATCTCCGCACGCTTCCCGATGAGCGCGATTATAATCGCGTCTGGCCCGGCTCGCTCTTTTGCGGCGAAGCGCAGGCGGAGATGGCGCGATGGGTCTATGACTACGCGAAAAGACGCGGCCTCTTCGCGAGCATCGACATTCACAACAATACCGGCTTCAATCCGCACTACGCCTGTGTGAGGAGATTGGAGCCGAAATTCATCGCGCTTGCGCAGCTTTTCTCGCGCATCGTCGTGCATTTCCAGCGGCCTGTCGGCACGCAGGCGGCGGCCTTCGCCGATCTCTGTCCGGCGATCACGGTCGAATGCGGCAAGGCGGGCGCGGGCTCGGCGACGCAGCACGCCGTTGAACTTGTGGAGGCGGCGCTATCGATCGCGCATCTGCCCGACCATCCGCCGGCGCCGCACGACGTCGACATCCTGCGCACTTGCGCCATCGTGAAGCCGCCGGCCGAAGCAAGCTTTTCCTTCGACGGCGCGCCGGCGGATTTCATGTTTCGCTCCGACATCGATCATCTGAATTTCAGCGAACTTACGCCCGGCGCTTCCTTCGGCGTCGCGCGGTCCGGGATGAGGCTCGACGTCCTGCCGGGCGATGGCGACGATGCGCAGCCGGGGGAATATTTCGATTATGCGGGCGGCGAGATCAGGCTGTCGCGCGCGGCGATCCCGGCGATGCTCACTATCGATCCGCGCGCGGTGAAGCTGGATTGTCTGTGTTATCTGATGCACCGGATTGGGATGGACGGGGAGCGACGCGACGGCTAGCCGCGCTTATGGGAGGCTGCGATGACTCATGACGAGTTCAACGCTTTTTGCGGAAAGCTTCCCGCCGCGCATCATGTCGTGCAGTGGGGCGGTTCGCATGTGTGGAAGGTGGGAGACAAGGTCTTCGCCATCGGCGCGGGAGGGAATGGCGCGCCGGCTTATAGTTTCAAGGTCAGTCCGCTGGCGTTCGAGATGTTGCGTGAGCGCCCCGGCCTGCGTCCGGCTCCCTATCTCGCGTCGCGCGGATTGAGCTGGATTCAGCATTTCGGATCGCCGGGACTCTCCGATGACGAATTGCGAGATTATCTGCGCGAGTCCCATTGCCTCGTCGCGAGCGGCCTCACCGGGAAGAAGCGGCTCGAATTGAAACTGGACGCGCTGGGTTTCACAGCTCGAAAGCGGCGATGATCGCCGCGTGCAGCGATCCCGGCACCGGGTCCCGGGCGAAAACCTCGTCCTCCAGCCCTTCGTTGAGAATCCGCGTCTCGCGCCATGCCGCCGCAAGCGCGGGCGACGCCAAGATATGGTCGATCAGTTTCGGCCGGCCTGCATGGATCACCGAATATCGCTTTCCCGGCTCCGCGCGCTCCTCCATGGGCGCCAGCGCCCGCGCGCCCTGCTGCAACTCATTGTCGCCGCCGCGGAGAAGCCGGGTCGGCGCGTCATGGTCGTCGGCGTTGAAGTCGCCGCAGACCGCGATCAGGGCGTCGGGGTCGGCGTCGAAGAGCGTCTCGACGAAGAGCCGCGCCTCCAGCGCCTGACCTTCACGCTTCTGCGCGGCGACGAACTGGCCTTCGATCAGCGATTTGCTGGAGCCCTCGCCGCGGGCCGTGGCGACCGGGGCGGGGCGCGGGGCGCGCAGATGCAGGTCGAGAACATGCAGCCGGCGCCCGGACGGCGGCTCGATCGCCGCATAGAGAAGCGGCCGGTCCCATTCGATCACGATCGGCGGGGGCTGGACGTCGCCGTCGCGGGGCGGGGGCCAGGACCAGCGCGGCGCGATGTCGTGATGGATCTGGCGGGCGGCGCAGATCGGCCAGCGGCTGAGAATGACGAGATTGTGCACATCGGCGGGCGCGCCCGTTCCCGGCCGGACGCTGCTGGCGCGGCTGAACCCGGCATAGGGCGTTCCCGCGAGCAGGCGGTCGAGCGCGATGAAGTCGCGGGCGCTATGCTTGTGGGGCTTCTGAGCGCCGACTTCCTGCAGGCAGAGAATGTCCGCGTCGAGGGCTTCGAACATCGGCAGAAGGGCGGCGCGGCGCGCTTCGAAAGCGTCCCGGCGGCTCGGGGCGAAGTCCAAATTCTCCAGATTGAATGTCGCGAGCCGCAGGGTCATCGCTGGATTGTCGCCCGGTTCGGGCCGGGGCGCCAGAGCGTCCGGCCGAGTCTGCGCTTAGTGAAAGAGTCTCTTCACTGGTTCGTAAGATGCGATGCTTCTCCCCTCGACGGCGGCAAAGTTTGGCGTCACTATCGCGCCGTTCCGTACTTCCGCCACTGGAGCCTCCCGCCTTGTCCGTGTTCGACGGAATACCTTTCTTCGCCGGTCTCGACCCGGCGCGCGCCGAGACTTTCGGGCGCCAATGCGTGCGCAAGCGCTATTCCGAGGGGGAACTCGTCCTCGACTTCGACGATCCCTCGACTGACGTTTATTTCATCGTCTCGGGAGACGTGCGCGTTCTCGTCCGCACCGCCGCCGGCAAGGAGATGATCCTCGGCGACTTCAGCTCGGGCAAGTTTTTCGGCGAGATGGCGGCGATCGACGGCGCCAAGCGCTCGGCCAACGTCACGGCGCTCACCAACGCCGAGCTTCTGCTCGTGCCGCCGACGGTCTTCAAGGAAATCGCGCTGCATTCGCCGGAGATCAGCGACAGGCTCCTGCGCCTCCTCACCGCGCGCGTGCGCGAACTCAATGTGAGGCTGTTCGAGCGCTCCGTGCTCGATCTGCGCCACCGGCTCTATTCGGAGCTTCTGCGCATGTCCGTTCCGCGCAAGGGGCATGACGGGCAGGCCATCGTCTCGCCGCCGCCTTTTCAGCACGATCTCGCCGCCCGCATCGGCTGCCGGCGCGAGCAGGTCAGCCGCGAACTCGGCGCCATGTCGGAGGAGGGGCTCGCGGAGAAGGTGCGCGGCGGGCTGGTGCTGCTGCGGCCGAGCGTGCTCGAGAAGCGCGTGAAGGATGCGATGAACGCGGCGGAGTAGCCAAGATAATTGTGGCGCGCGTCGCAATGAAGGTGCGCTATTTTGAAGTAATCAGACAAGTTATAGCTTGTAAAATCAACGCCTAAGCTTGACACAGTTTTTATTCGAAAGAAAACTGCTCCCTTAATCGATATTTTGGGAGTTGGCGACATGGCGAGCGGTCGAATTCACACGGAAAACCCAGCTTTGAGTCAGCCGGCTCACGCGAGAATTGTGGGTTACTTTCCGCCCGGCGCCTCGACGGCGGCGCCTCTCAATCTCACCTACCGGATCGGCAAGATCGAGGCGCTGGGACCTGTCAAAGGCCGCTGGCTGGATTATGGCTGCGCCGATGGCAGCTATACATCCGCGCTCGTTGAACGTGGCGCGTCGCGCGCTGACGGGGTGGACGTCGTCGCGGAACGAATAGAAGAGGCTCGCAACCGCTTTCAGGATTCGGGGTCGCTCACCTTCCAGCACGTCCCGGTGGATCATCTCCCCTTTGAAGACGACATGTTCGATGGCGCGCTCGTCAATGAAGTGCTCGAGCATGTTCGTGACGAGATGACGTCGCTTGCGGAAATTCTGCGGGTCTTGCGGCCGGGCGGCCGTCTGATCGTCATGAGTCCCAACCGCTGGTTTCCCTTCGAGGGCCATGGCGGACATATCGGGGAAATTCAGTTGCCCTGGCCCGTTCCCTTCCTGCCCTGGCTTCCATCGAGCGTCGGGCAACGCTTCATGCATGCCCGCAATTATTGGCCGGGAGAGTTGCGAGATTTGGTCGAGGCCGCTGGTTTTATCATAGAACAGGCGGACTTTGTCTGGCCGGTGCTGGAGGTCCACGCCTGGCTGCCGGCGGGGGCAATTAAACGATATCAGGCGCTGATCCCCCTTCTGGAGAGAGCGCCGTTTATTCGTCGCTTTGGCGTCTCGGTTTTCATCGCGGCCCGAAAACCTCTCTGACGCTTCCTTTGGCGATTTAGAATTTGCGCGTGCGCCCGCGCACAAACGAAGCCCTCGCCATTTTGTAGCCTCGCCCCATCTCACGAGACAGACGTCTCGGTCATGAGGGAGACGCGAATGTTCGCTCAATTGACGCCCATCGAGCGCTGCGCCGACATTGCGGGCCTCGCGCCGCATGAAATCATGCTCGGCGTGACCCCAAGCAAGAAGCACGAGCGCCTGCTTTCCAAATATTGCCGCGCGCGGCGGTCGCCGGCCGTGGCGCGCGCCAAGATCGTCGCCGACATTCGCACGGCCGTTTCCGCCGGCGCCGCCGGCGAGGCCGCGGATTTGTTCGTGGTGTTGCGCAGATTGCTGGCCCAGGGCCCGTCGCGCGGCCCCCGCCGGACGAGTTCCATCTTCGCGCGCCGCCGGGGCCTCGCGCCGTTTGGACGCCGGACGAACCGCGCGCTCGAAACGCGGCTCGCGCCGCCGCCGTCGGCGTCCGAGCAGCGGAGCGCGACCGTCCTTCGTCTCGCCGAAAAGTCGAAAATCCCTAGCGAGCCTGTTGTTTAGCTGCAACAGTCCGGGATTGTTTCCTGGCGTTCACAAACGCGGATCGGAGTGGTCTGCCTAGCAATAGCGATTTATTTACAAATGGTTATTGCCATGTCTCGATGAATGGGGCGCGAATCGCCTCCGCTTGCCGCGCCGAATGCTTTGAGTCAGCTTCATCGTCGCTGGTGCATTGTTTGGGGGCGCGTTCGTTGTCGATGAAAAGAAATCCATTGAAGGCGCTGGGCGGGCTCCTTGTCGCCGCCGCTCTTTGCGCCCCGGCCATGGCGCAGGACATGCGCGCCGCGCGCGACCAGCTCGCCGCGCGCATTCAGGCGCATCCGGAAGATTACGAGGCCACCTATCGCTTCGTCGTGGTGACGACGGAAATGCGCGATTACGAGGCCGGCGTCGGCGCGCTCGAGCGCCTGCTGATGTTCAATCCGCAGCTTTCCCGCGCCCGCAAGGAATTAGGTTTCCTCTATGCGCGGCTCGGCGCCTGGGAGGTCGCGGCCCAGCATCTGAAAGCGGCGAAGGCGGCGGGCGACCTCGACGCGGTCCAGACCGCGCAGATCGACGCGCAGCTTCCCGACATCGAGAAGCGCACGCAGATCAGCCGCATCTCGGTGCGCATGCATGTCGGCCTGCGCGGCCAGTCCAACGCCAATTATTTTCCAGCCAACAATCTGTTCCAGGTTGGCGGCGTCGGCCTGGCTTCGGCCGCGCCGCAAAAGGCCGACCTGAATTCGTTCCAGCTCATCCAGGCGTCGCACGAATATGAATTCGGCGGCCAGCGCGGCGACCGGCTGGAGACGAAGCTGACGGGCTACGCCACGCAGCAGTTCAACCTGCCGCAATACAGCGTCATGCTCTTCTCGGCGACGACCGGCCCGCGCTTCTTCATTCCGCAGACGCTGTTCAACAATCTGTCGGTGCGTCCCTATCTGACGGGCGCGGTCTCCATGCTCGGCTCCAACAATTACCTCAACACCGGCGGCGCCGGCGCGAGCGTGCGGGCGGACGTCAATCCCGATTTCTGGCTGGAGCCCGGCGCGGAATGGCGCGGCCTTTGGGTCGATCCGGGCCGCTCCATCTTCGGCGTGTCGCCTTATGCGACGCTCTCGACGCTCGCCACGGGCGACGTCGTGACCGGTTATGTCAGCGGCTCCTATCGCGTTCTGGACGGCGTGCGCCTCGACGGACGCGTCGCCTATTCGCGCGCGACGGCCGGCTATGCGGCGCAGAGTTCGGATCAGGTCGACGTGCAGGCGATGGCGCGTTTCGAGGTCAGCCCGCCGCATCCGATGATCGCGCAGCGCTGGACCATCGCGCCTTATGCGCGCTTCACCAATCTCGCTTTCGACAAAGCCAATCCGCTGGTCAATCCTTTCGTCGCGCGTCATGACGCCGCCTGGACCTATGGCCTCATGCTCGATGCGCCGGTGACGCAGACTTTCGGTTTCGCCGGCAATCTCGAATTCCTGCGCAACGACTCGAACATTCCGAATTTCAAGATGCATAATGTGGCCGTCTCCTTCGGCCCCACGGCCCGGTTCTAAGGGAGAGACGCGATGAAAAAGATCTCCCTTCTCCCGCTCGCCTCCGCCTTCGCGCTCGCGGCTTTTCCCGCGGCCGCGGAAAAGGTCGGCAATGTCGGCGCCGTCAACGTTGCGGCCCATGGCACGCCCCCCGGCGCCGCGAAGCGTCCGCTTGCGGTGGGGCTCGGGGTTGAAAAGCGCGAGCGCATCGAGACGACCGGCGCGGGCAGCGCGCAGATCGTCTTCAACGACAGTTCAACGATGACGGTTGGCCGCAACAGCTCGGTCGTCATAGACGACTTCGTCTATAACGGCTCGAACGGCAGCCAGGGCGTCAGCGTCGCCAAGGGCGTGATGCGCTTCGTCGGCGGCGGCGTGAGCCATGGCTCCGGCGCGACGCTGAAGACCCCGACCGCCTCCATCGGCGTGCGCGGCGGCTCCGTGCTCGTGCGCATCGGAGGCGAATGCGAGGCGCTCATCGTCCATCAGAACGGCGTGGCCGAGGTCGCTGGTGCAGGGGGCTCGCAGACCCTGAACCGGCCCGGCTTTGGCGTCTGCGCCCGCAGCGGCGGCGTCTCCGAGCCGTTCCGCGTGCCGGGAGAGACGATCGCCTCGCTCAATGCGCAGATGGCGAGCCAGATCGGCCAGTCGGGCGGCGCAAAGGTGAAGCCGAAAAATTCAGACGCGAATTTTGCGCTGGGCGACACGCCTCCGCCAAGCGTCGAGCCCTCGCCGGGCCTCGATGCGCTCGGGCCGGTCTGGGCCGGCAACGCCATCGTGCAGAGCCGCACCAATGTCGAGAACCAGCCGGCGCCGCCCGTCGTCGTCGAGGAACAGGAATATTACCCGGAATATCCGGGCGAAGAGCAATGGCGCTGAAATCGTCGCCGGCGCGCGGCGCGCCGCCCGGTTGCTGAATGCTCAAGCGTAAGTGGGTCTTTCTCTTCGCAACGTTGCTCGCGGCGGCGCTCGTGCTGCCGTGGGGCGCGCTGCAGCCGCGCCGTCTCGACGATCTGCGCAATCTCGTCTTCGACGAATTTCAGCGTCTCTCGCCGCGCGCCTATGATCCCGAGACGCCGGCGCGCGTCGTCGGCGTCGACGAAGAGAGCCTGAAGGCTTTCGGCCAATGGCCGTGGCCGAGAACGCGCGTCGCGCAGCTTGTCGAAAGATTGCGCGAACTCGGCGCCGCCGCCATCGCCTTCGACTTCATCTTTTCGGAGCCGGACCACGCCAGCGCAAGGATGCTGGTCGATGCGCTGCCCGACGCCAAACTTCGCGCGGACGTCTCCAGGCTGATCGCCAAGACGCCCGACAGTGACGCCGTTCTCGCAAACGCTCTGCGCGATGCGCCCGTGGTGCTGGGCGCGACCTTGGCCATGGAGGGCGCAAAAGAGTATCCGGCGAAAGCCGGGCTCGTCGCCGCCGGCGACGCGCCCGCGCCCTTCCTTTACGCTTTTCCCGCCGTCGTGCTGCCGCTGCCGGCCCTCGCCGCCAATGCGCAGGGGCTCGGCGCGACCAATTGGATACCGGATCGCGACCTCGTGGTGCGGCGCGTGCCGTTGCTCACGCGCGTCGGCGCCTCCATCGCGCCGTCGCTGGCGCTGGAGGCGCTCCGCGTCGCGCAAGGCGAGCAGAGCGTCGTCATCCGCTCCTCCAACGCCAGCGGCGAGACTGCGTACGGCGCGCAGACGGGCGTCAACGCCGTGAAGGTCGGCGCGTTTCAGATCGCGACGGGGCCGGCCTCCGACGTTCGCCCGCGCTACACATTTTCGACGCCCGCGCGCAACGTTTCCGCAAAAGCGGTGCTCGAGAACAAGGTCGCGCGAAGCGAGATAGAGGGACGCATCATCTTCGTCGGCGCGCTCGCCGTCGGTCTCGGCGACGTGCGCGCCACGCCGCTCGAACCCGTGGTCCCCGGCGTCGACGTCCATGCGCAAATCGTCGAGTCGCTGACGACCGGCGCGCTGCTGTCGCGGCCCGATTGGGCGCCGGGGCTCGAATATGTCGTCGCGATTATCGCCTTCGCGTTGACCATGCCGCTTCTGTTCGTCGCGCCGCCGCTCGTCTCCGCCGCCTTTGCGCCGCTCGCCGTCGCGGGGCTTTTCGGGGGGGCGTTCTATCTCTTCGAAAAGCAGGGATTGCTGATCGATCCCGCCTATCCGAGCCTGGTCATCGTCGGCTCCTATGTGGTCGGCGCGGTGACGCTGTGGCGAAGCGAAATCCTCGCACGGCGGCAGGTGCGCCGCGCTTTCGGCAAATTCGTCGCGCCGGCGGTCGTCGACCGCATCGCGGAGCATCCCGAGCGGCTGGTGCTGGGCGGCGAGACGCGCGAACTGACCGTGCTCTTTTCGGATCTGCGCAACTTCTCGGGCATTTCGGAAGGCTTGAGCGCGCGCGAACTCACCCAGTTCATGAATGACTATCTGACGCCCATGACCGACGCCATTCTCGAATGCGAGGGGACGGTCGACAAATATATGGGCGACGCCATTCTCGCCTTCTGGAACGCGCCGCTCGACATTGCGGATCATCCGCGCAAGGCCGTCGGGGCCGCTCTCGCCATGCGTGCGGCGATGTTGCAGTTCAACTCGGAGCGCGCGCGCTGGGCCGAGGCGGAGGGGCGTCCGCACAAGGAGGCGGCCATGGGGCTCGGTCTCCATCTCGGCCCGGCCAGCGTCGGCAATATGGGCTCTATCCGCCGCTTCGATTATTCGATCCTCGGCGACAATGTGAATCTCGCCTCGCGGCTCGAGGGGGCGAGCAAGGCTTTCGCGACGGACATCATTGTTTCAAGCGTCATTCGCGACGCCGTTCCGGACATGGCGTGGCTCGATCTTGGGCGCATCATCGTGGTCGGGCGCAGCGAGCCGACTCATGTTTTCGCGCTTGCGGGGGACTCAGAGACGGCCCGGACCGAAGCGTATATGCGCTGGCGCACAGCGCACGACGCCATGCGCGAGGAATATGAATCAGGCCGCTTCGACGCCGCCGCGGCGCGCGCCGAAGCCCTCGCTCAAACGCTACCCGGCGCTTGGCCTGCGCTCTATGTGGCGATGGGGCAACGATATTCCAGGCTGGCCCACGAGGGCTTGCAAGAAGGCTGGTCTTCGATATGGAATCTCCAGAGCAAATAGCCCCAGCGCTCTGCCGTCCAGCGCCTCGCGCGACCTATTGGCTCTACTGAAGGATCGCCGTCCGCGCATGACCGATACAATCGTCGCGAAATACTGGAATCTACTCGCCTCGCGCCACGACGCGCAGGCTTTCGCCACGCTCGACTCCGCTTACCGTGAACCGCAGCGCGCCTATCACGCCTGGGGACATATCGTCGATCTGCTCACGAAACTCGATGCTCTGGCGCACTTGCCGACGCGCGCCGATCTCATCGCCGCCGCCATCTTCTGGCACGATTCCGTCTATCTCACGCGCGATCAGGACGGACGCCCGCGCACCGATCCCGAGAATGTCCGAGCGAGCGCGGAGCTCTTCGCCCGCCATTCCAAATTCGACGCGCTCGAGGAACTGGCGGTCAACGATCTCATCATGGCGACGTCGAGCCATATGAAAGCGAAGGCGCGGGCCGAACATTATCCCGGCTTTTCGCGCGATCTCGACTTCTTCCTCGATCTCGATCTCTCGTCGCTCGCCGCGCCCTGGAGCGTCTTCGAGAAAAATCTCGACGACATTCATTTCGAGTTCGGCTGGGCGCCGGAGCGGGCCTTTTATCAGGGGCGCGTGCAGATGCTCGAGAGCTTCCTTGGCGCGGGCGAGCGACTCTTCCGCCTGCCGGAGTCGCGCGCGCTGTGGCTCGCACATGCGCGCGCAAATCTGCAACGCGCCGACGCCGACCTGCGGGAGAAGCTGGCGGGCGTGAATGATTCAAATTAGTAAGAGGCTTCCGCCTGATCGATCGCTTCGCGACAATGCTCACGGGCGTCATTGCGAGCGAAGCGAAGCAATCCAGGGGCGTCAACGTGGCGCTGGATTGCTTCGTCGGCAAAGCCTCCTCGCAATGACGGCCGCAGGGCGAACGACTCAAGCGGAACCGGTATGAGGCCCGCCGGCGCTCACCCCGCCGTGACGATCACGAAATCCTTGCCGGTCTTGGTGTCGGGCGTCAGCGGCGCGTCGGTCAGCACCATCGTCATGCCGGGATGCATGCGGGCTTTCATCTCGTTGACGAAGGCGGGCTCGGCGGAGATGCGCTGCATCACGACGTCGTCGCGCATCAGCGGCGTCGTCGCCTGCTGATGGGTGATCGCGCTCCAATGCATGCCCCTGGCGTCCGTATTCGCGCCGTTGAGCACGAAGACATGCGAGCCGAGCTTGTCGCCGTCCTTCAGAGTGAGCTTCGAGCGCGCGACGACGCGGTCGTTTTCGATAAGCTCGATCACCTTGTCGGCCGACGAGACGATCACGCTGGTGACGGGCTTCTGCTCCGCCTCGCTCCAGTCGGAAGGATGCTTCTTGCCGTCGAGACTCGCGAGCACATGCTCGAACTCGTTCTCGGCGTAGCCCGAGAGCACCATGCCGGGATGGGTGAGCTCCCACGGATCGGTATGCGCGCCCGCGATGATGACCGGCGTGCCGACATGGGTGACGGTGAAAAGCAGCTCGGAAAATTTCGTCGGCAGGCGCACGCAGCCATGCGACGCCGGATAGCCCGGAAGATTGCCCGCATGCAGCGCGACGCCCGACCAGGTCAGCCGGTTCATGTTCGGCATGGGCGCGTCGTCATAGATCGACGAATGGTGGTTCTTGTCCTTCTGCAGCACGACGAACACGCCCGTCGGCGTCTCGTGGCCGGGCTTGCCGGTGGAGCAGGTCGCGACCGCGATGCGCACGCCGTTGCGATAGACATGCACGCGCTGCTCGGGGATCGAGACCACGACCGAGACGGGGCCCGAAGGCTCGCGCTCGGGATTCCAGGTGAAGTCGCCGGGCTTGAGCTTCGAGACGTCCTTCAGCATGTCGTCGGCGCATGCGGCGCGCGTCATGGCGAAAGCGGAAGCGGCGGCAAGGCCGCCGAGCAGTCCGCGGCGGGTAAAGGCAAAGGCGGTCATAATATTTCCCCTGTATTGCCCGAATTAGGCTGGCCAGTAACATGGCTGTCGCCAGCGGCCAAGCTCTCCCTAGGGCGAGGGGAAACTGATTTCCGTGTGTTCGCGCACATTTTCAAAAGAAACGGCGCCCGTAGGCGCCGCTTCATCTCTGCTCGGGGGAAAAGGTCAGTAGTTGTAAGCGCGTTCGCCGTGATCCGAGATGTCCAGGCCCTCGCGTTCCTGATCGGGCGCCGGACGCAGACCGATGATGATGTCGACGACCTTGTAGAGGATCGCTGAACCAATGCCGGAGAAGAGCAGGGTGGCGATGACGGCCGTTCCCTGCGCCTTCATCTGCGCGACCATGTCGTATGTGCCGGCATAGGTTTCGAGATTGGTGTAGTCGGTGATGCCGACGCCGCCAAAGTCGGGATTGACCAGCAGGCCGGTCGCCAGCGCGCCCGTGATGCCGCCGATGCAGTGCACGCCGAAGACGTCGAGCGCGTCGTCATAGCCGACCTTCTTCTTGATCACGTCGACGAAGAAGAGACAGATCGGGGAGACCACGAGGCCGAGGATGATCGAGCCCATCGGACCCGCAAAGCCTGAGGCCGGCGTCACCGCGACGAGGCCCGCGACCGCGCCGGTGATGAGGCCGAGCAGCGAGGGCTTGCCCTTGAGCAGCCATTCGACCAGCATCCAGGACAGGCCCGCCGCAGCGGTCGCGACCATTGTGTTGACGAAGGCCAGCGCCGTCGTGTTGTTCGCTTCGAGGTTGGAGCCGGCGTTGAAGCCGAACCAGCCGACCCACAGCAGCGAGGCGCCGATCATCGACATGGTCAGAGAGTGGGGCGCGAGCACTTCCTTGCCGTAGCCGATGCGCTTACCGACCATGATGGCGCCGACGAGGCCGGCGATGCCAGCGTTGATGTGGACGACGGTGCCGCCCGCGAAATCGAGCGCGCCCTTTCCGGCGAGCCAGCCCACATTGCCAGCGATCTCGTCGATCTTCGCCTGCGCAGCGGCCTTGGCCTCATCCGTGGTCGCTGCGGCGAGCTGCGTCGCGGCGTCGACAATCGCGTTCGGATCGGCGGTTCCCCAGACCCAATGCGCGATCGGGAAGTAGATGAAGGTCACCCAAAGCGTCGTGAAGAGCAGTACGGCGGAGAACTTCATGCGCTCGGCATAGGCGCCGACGATGAGGGCCGGCGTGATCATGGCGAAGGTCATCTGGAAGACGAAGAAGGCGTATTCCGGAATGACATGGCCCGGCGTGAAGGTCGGGGCGTTGGCTCCCGCGGTCACGCCCTTGAGGAAGAGCTTATTGAGGCCGCCCATGTAATGGTTGAGCGAGCCGCCGTCGCCAAAGGCGAGGGAATAGCCATAGACGGCCCAGATGACGCCGACGAGCGAGACGATCGCGAATGTCTGCGTCAGGATCGACAGCATGTTCTTGGTGCGCACGAGGCCGCCATAGAACAGCGCGAGGCCCGGGATCGACATCATCAGGACGAGCAGCGCGGAGGTCAGCATCCACGACACGTCGCCGGGATTGGGAGTCGGGTCATTGCCGGCGAAGGCCGGTCCCATCAGCGCGATGAGCGCCGCTCCCGCGAGGGTCGAAGCGGCGAGCGCGCTCCGAGACGTAGGAAGTTTCATGTAGGGAAGCTCCAAAGTTGTCGGGAGGGACGGTCAGAGCGCGTCGGCGTCGGATTCGCCGGTGCGGATGCGGATGGCGCGCTCGAGCGGGCCGACGAAGATCTTGCCGTCGCCGATCTGGCCCGTGCGGGCGGTGGAGGTGATGGCGTCGATGACCTTGTCGACGAGGCTCGCAGAGACTGCGACTTCGATCTTGAGTTTCGGCAGAAAGCTGATGGCGTATTCAGCCCCGCGATAGATTTCCGTGTGGCCCTTCTGTCGTCCGTAGCCCTTGACTTCCGTCACCGTAAGGCCGTGCACGCCGATATTGGTCAGCGCGTCGCGGACCTCATCGAGCTTGAACGGCTTGATGATCGCTGTCACGATTTTCATCTGCCAATCCTGTTGTTATCGACCCCTTGGACGGGCGCCGCCGGTCAAGGCGGAACGCCGCAGCGGCGCGGTCGTTGGAGAGAGCGGTTGAACGCTCGCGCCATTGCTTTCAATTGCCGTGCCAATGTCATGAACGAGAGGAAAACCGGGGCTTTTCCTGAGGGAAGCGGATCGCCGACGGGGCGCTGCCGGGGAGTCGCGGCGCCATCGGCGAAGAAAAAGCCCGGAGTCGCTGGCGAGAGCGCGTTTCGGCCGGACGAAGTGTGAATGCTTCGTAAATAACCGGCGCCTAGAAAAAAAGCAGGCGCCTAAATATTGGTGCGCAGGCGGATGAGTCCTTCCTGCGCCACGGAGGCGAGCAGCCGTCCGTCCCGGGTGAAAATCCGCCCGAAGGTGAGGCCGCGCGCATTGGATGCGGCCGGGCTTTCCTGCGCATAAAGCAACCATTGGTCGACGCGCGGCGGATGATGGATCCAAAGCGCATGGTCGAGGCTGGCGACCTGAATTTTCGCATCGAAAATGTTGCGCCCATGGACCATGAGCGCCGTATTCAGCAGGGTCATGTCCGACAAATAGGCGAGGAGCGCCGCATGGAGCGCCTCGTCATCGGGCAGGGGGCCCTGAACCCGGAACCAGATGAACTGCCCCAGGCGGTTCGGCGCGATCAGCGTCTCCGGCGCTGCGATGCGCATATCGACAGAAGTGGCGCGTTTCAACCAGTGCTCGGCCGGGAGCGGCAGGAAGCCGCGAAACCGTTCGACGAGATCGTTGATGGGGGCGAGGCTTTCCGGATCGGGCGTCTGCGGCATATCCGCCGCGTGCTCGAAGCCCTGCTCGCGCAACTGAAAAGAGGCTTCCAGCGAGAAGATGGTCCGCTTTTGCTGCGACGCGACGCAGCGGCGCGTCGTGAAGCTGCGGCCGTCGCGAATGCGTTCGACGGCGAAGTCGATCGGGACCTGCGGGTCTCCGGCGAGGACGAAATAGGCGTGAAGGGAGTGAAGCGGGCGATCGGCCGGCGTGGTGCGCGTCGTGGCGACGAGCGCCTGCGCCACGACCTGTCCGCCATAGAGATGGCGACCCGCCGCATGCGGGCTATGTCCGCGAAAACGGTCGTCGCCCAGATTCTCGAGATCGAGCAGCGCAACGAGTTCGCGAGCGGGGGCGTCATCCATGGCGGATGAGACGCGTCAGTCGATCTGCCGCGCCTCTTCAGGCAGCATGATCGGAATGCCGTCGCGGATCGGATAGGCGAGGCGCGCCGAGCGGGAGATCAGCTCCTGCCGCGCCCGGTCGTATTCCAGCGTTGTTTTCGTCAAAGGGCAGACCAGAATTTCGAGAAGGCGCGGATCGACTTTGGTTCCCTCGGGCGCGTTGGCCTCGTTGGCGCCGTCGGCCGCGTCGATTTGATCGCTCATCTTGCTTTCCCCATCTTGCCGCGTCAGTGCCACTGCTGCCTTTCGCCGTCGCGCTGGGCCATGTCCAGCTTCGCGAGAGCGACGAGCGTTTCTGCGCGGGTCTTGAGGTCGATCGCCTCGACCAGCGCCTGTTTTTCATTCGCCCCGAAAGGCGACATCATGGCGAGCGCATTGACCAGGGTCTCGGTCGGAGCCGCGTCGATGCTCGTCCAATCAATTTCGAGTTTCGAATATTCCGCGAAGCTGCGCAACATCGCCACCATGGCTTCGCGATCGACGTCGTTTTCCCCGGCGCCGGGCCGGAGATCGGCCTGAAAGCCGTCATAGTCGACGCGAGATTGCCGGTAGGCCGTCCCGTTCTCCAGTTCTTCCGCGATTCGGAACCGGATAACGCCCGTCAGCGTGATCAGATAACGCCCGTCGCCCGTCTCCGCGAAACGGGTCACCTTGCCGGCGCAGCCGATCTGGAAGAGCGGCGGCGCGGCGGCGCCATTGCCGTTGGGCAGGGGCTGGATCATGCCGATAAGACGCTCCCCGGCGATGGCGTCGTCCAGCATGGAGACGTAGCGCGGCTCGAAAATATTGAGCGGCAGCTCGCCCCGCGGCAGCAGCACGGCCCCCGTAAGCGGAAAGAGCGGAAGCGTCCGAGGCAGTGCGCGAATGTCGGTATAGGGACTGTTCAGGCTCATGGCGGCCGGCGGAACGCCTCTCCTATTATGAGAAAAGCAGCGTCGAGAGGCGCCGACGCGCGGCGACGGCCGCCTTGTCCATCGGTCCCCAAGCCTCGAAAAACTGGACGAGCTGCTTTCTCGCCCCGTCCTCGTTCCAACTACGGTCGCGCCGGATGATTTCAAGAAGCGCATTCGCCGCTTCTTCCCGGCGGTCCTCGGCGTTGAGCGCCAGAGCGAGGTCGAAATAGGCCTGGAGATCGTTGGGATCGAAACCGATGCGCTTTTTGAGGTCGTCGATCTCGCCGAGATCCGCGGCGGCGGCCGCGTTTTCGATCGCCGCCCAGGCGGCCGCGACGTCCGTATCCTTCTTCGCGGATTCAGGCAGGCGCTCGAGCACGGCGCGGGCGGCGTCGAGCTGTTCGGCCCCGATGTAAAGCCGCGCCAGCAGCGCGAAAGCTTTCGGGTTGACCTGCTCCTCGCCGATGATTTCGGAGAGCAGGGCGTGGGCGCTCTCGACGTCGCCTTCCGCGATCATCGCCTGCGCCGCCTCGAGCGCGTCTCCGGCGTCCTCGATCGGACCGACCAGCCGCTCGAGGAAGCCCTTGATCTGGCTTTCCGGCAGCGCGCCGACAAAGCCGTCCACCGGACGCCCGCGCTGGAAGGCGACGACGGCGGGGATCGATTTGACGCCGAGCTGGTCTGCGATTTCCGGCTCGGCGTCGATGTTCATCTTGACGAGAACGGCCTTGCCGCCGGTCGCCGCGACGAGCCGCTCGACGATCGGCGCGAGCTGTTTGCAGGGGCCGCACCAGGGGGCCCAGAAATCGACGACAACCACTTTGCGCAAGGAAGCTTCGAGCACGTCGGCGCGAAAGCGCGCGACCGTCGTTTCGATCGGCGCCGGCGCCGCTGCGCCCGCATTCGCCAAATCCACCATCCCGCCGCTCCCTCTCGCTGATTCAGTCGCTCTCTCTGATGAAGGTCAGATAGACCGGATGACGGCCGGCCGCCATCGCCTTGGCCTCATATTTGGTCTGCGTCCAGCCCGCCCAGGGGACGAGCCAGTCCTGCGCCGTTTTGGCGCGCCAGGAAAAATGCCTGCAAGCGCGGAGCCGGGCGAGAGTCCAGGCCGCATAGTCGTCTATGTCCGTGGCGAAGCGCAGCTCCGCGCCGGGGCGCAGGACGCGCGCCAGCTTTTCAAGATTCTCGGGCGAAACGAAGCGGCGCTTGCGATGGCGGCGCTTGGGCCAGGGATCCGGATAGAAAAGGTAGATGCGCGACAGGCTCGCCGCCGGCAGCCTGTCGAGGACCTCGCCGGCGTCGCCCCTGTGGAGGCGGATATTGTCGAGGCCTCTCGCCTCGATCTGCGCCAGAAGCTTCGCCATGCCGTTGACGAAGGGCTCGCAGCCGAAAAAGTCGATCTGCGGCTCGCGCGCCGCGGCCTCGATCAGATGTTCGCCGCCGCCAAAGCCGATTTCGAGCCGCGCCTCTCGGCCGGGCCGGAGGGGCAGGGGCTTAGCGAGGTCGATGGAGAGCTTTGGCAGCAGCTCCGACATGAGTTCGGACTGATGCGGGCGCAGGGCCTTGCCCCTGGAGCGGCCGTAAAGGCGACGCGACGGATGAGCCGCTTCTGTCATTTCCCAATTCTCTAAAGCCAATGGCCGGGACGAGCCCGGCCATTGCGTATCCTTAAATTCGCGGCTGCGATCAGGCCAGGGCCGATTTCAACTGGTCGACAAGGTCCGTCTTTTCCCAGGAGAAGCCGCCATCCGTCTCCGGCGCGCGGCCGAAATGGCCGTAAGCCGAGGTGCGGGCGTAGATCGGGCGGTTGAGCTGGAGATGCTCGCGAATGCCGCGCGGCGTCAGGCGCACGAGCTGCGGCAGCGCCGCCTCGATCTTGTCTTCCGCGACCTTGCCCGTGCCATGCGTGTCGACATAGATCGACAGCGGCTCGGCGACGCCGATGGCGTAGGAGAGCTGGATCGTCACGCGATCGGCGAGGCCGGCGGCGACGATGTTCTTCGCGAGATAGCGCGCGGCGTAGGCGGCTGAGCGGTCGACCTTGGTCGGGTCCTTGCCGGAGAAGGCGCCGCCGCCATGCGGGGCCGCGCCGCCGTAAGTGTCGACGATGATCTTGCGGCCCGTGAGGCCGGTGTCGCCGTCCGGACCGCCGATGAAGAACTTGCCGGTCGGATTGACGTGCCAGACCGTCGAGTCGGTGATCCAGCCCTGCGGCAGCGCTTCGCGGATATAGGGCTCGGCGATGCGGCGAATGTCGGCGGGCGACAGGCTCTCGTCGATATGCTGATGCGAGAGAACGATCTGCGTCGCCTCGACCGGCTTGCCGTCGACGTAGCGAACGGTCACCTGGCTCTTGGCGTCCGGGCCGAGGCCCTTCTCCTTGCCGGAGTGGCGCGCCTGGGCGAGCAGCTCAAGGATCTTGTGCGAATAATAGAGCGGGGCCGGCATGAGCGCCGGCGTCTCGTTCGTCGCGTAGCCGAACATGATGCCCTGGTCGCCCGCGCCCTCGTCCTTGTTGCCAGAGGCGTCGACGCCCTGGGCGATGTCGACCGACTGCTCGTGAAGGAGCACTTCGATCTTGGCGGTGTTCCAGTGGAAGCCGTGCTGCTCATAGCCGATCGAGCGGATGGCGTTACGGGCGATCTCCTCGATCCGGCCGAAACCGATATGCGGGCCGCGCACTTCGCCGGCGATCACGACGCGGTTCGTCGTGCAGAGCGTCTCCGCGGCGACGCGGATGGCGTAAGGGTCGATGCCGGCCTTTGGCCCCTCACGGAAGAACTCATCGACGATTTCGTCGGAGATGCGGTCGCTCACCTTGTCGGGGTGGCCTTCGGAAACAGACTCGCTGGTGAAAAGGTAATTTTTCCGGGTCACTTTTGGAATCTCCCAATGGCCGCCCGTGCGGATCAAGCGCGCGACTCTGCGACGCTATCATCCGACATCTGCCAGTCGGCGTTCGATACGTCAAGCCAAAAAGGGGAAATTCGTTCGTTAAATAGAACTCGCCGCGCTCAGGCGTCGCCCTGTTCGGCGAGCGTCGTCACGAGATCCAGGATGCGTTTTCTCACCTTCGAGTCCTTGATGCGGGCGAAAGCCCGGTTGAGGTGCAGTCCCTCGGCAGTGGAGAGGAAGTCGACGACATATTGAGAAGAAGACTCTTCGGCGAAACCGTTTCCTTCGGCGACGCCCAAAGTCGGCGCGCCCTCGAAAAAGAAAGATGGAGGAACGTTCAAGGTCTTCGAAATTTGCTGGAGACGGCTCGCGCCGATCCGGTTCAGGCCCTTCTCGTATTTCTGAACCTGCTGGAAGGTGAGGCCCAGGGCTTCGCCCAGCTTTTCCTGACTCATTTTCATCAGGATGCGCTGCATACGCACGCGGCTGCCGACGTGTCGGTCGATCGGATCTGGCGTTTTCTTCACTTTTACGACCTCCTGCCGCGTTTTAGCCGAACGCTGATCAAATGCAAACAGGATTAATGTTTAGCCTCCTGAAATTGAACAAAGAACGTTTATCGCTCTATCCTGCCATTGCTTTTGCCTGGCCATATCGACTTGTAGGATAGATTGAACGAGTGCAACAACTCTGAAGTGAAAGAACAGTTGAGCGGCACGGTCGACTTTTCGTAACACCACGTCTTGACGATGCTTTTTCAGCCTCGCCATCTCCCTGCGAGGGCGAGGAGAAGAAACAGGGCCCATAAAACGACGAAGGGGCCGCCCCCCCATCTGGCGAAGATGGTCTCACCGGCCGCTTTCGGCAGGCGGCCGTCGATGATCCCTTCTTCGCCCAATGGCAGCGAGTCGATTACGCGTCCGTAAGCGTCGACTATGGCGGAAATGCCAGTATTCGCGACGCGTATCAGCGGAAGACCTTCTTCGACGGCCCTCAGCCGGGCCTGCGCGAAATGCTGATAGGGTCCGATCGTCTTGCCGAACCACCCGTCATTGGTGAGGTTGAGCAGGAGTTGCGGGCGAGCGCCGCCCTTATCTCGGGGCGCCGCCTCGCCGGGGAAAATCGCTTCGTAGCAGATGAGCGGCGCGATTTGCGGCAGGCCCGGCGCCGCGAGCGTGCGCGGCCCTTGCCCCCTGTCCCAGACGCCGGGGACGAGATGCGAGACGCCGAGCGGCCGCAGCAGACCTTCCAGCGGCAAGTATTCGCCGAACGGGACAAGATGCGTCTTGTCGTAGAAGGCGAGAAAGCGGTCGCCCTGAAGCACTTCGATGGAGTTGTAAATCTTGCCCCGCCTTCCGCTCCCGTCGGCTTCGACGCGCGCGGCGCCGGTGATGAGGATTTTTCCCTGCAGCGCTCTGGAAATGGCCGCAACGGCCTGAGGCTCGCGCGAAAGAACGTAGGGGAAGGCGGATTCAGGCCAGATGAGGTGGGTGACGTCGGAGACGCCCGTATGTCCCGGCCCGGTCGCACGATCCGACAGCGCAAGGTAGCGGCGCAGGATTTCCTGGCCGTTCTCCGGCTTGAACTTGGCGTCTTGCGGGAGGTTCGGCTGCATCAGCCGCAGCGCGACCCCGTCCACATATTCCGTTCCGCTCGTCGCGAGCCGCAGCGCGCCATAGGCCGAGAGCGTCAAGAGAAGAAAGGCGGCCGTCCAGGCCGCGGCGTTGGACAGGAAGCGCTGCCCAGGGCGCCGATCGACGATCGTCGCCGGCGCGGCGAAAATGACGATCGCCAGGAGGTCCAGGCCGTGCAGACCTACCAGCGACGCCGCCTGGCCGAACGGGCCGGCCTCGGCCAGCGCCATGCCGAAATCGTTCCAGGGAAAGCCCGTAAGAATATGTCCGCGCAGCCATTCTGAGGCGCCGAGCCCCGCGGCCAGGGCGAAAATCCGAAGGCTCCCCGACGACCAGAGCAGCCGGGAAAGCGCGAAGCCGAGAGCGGGGAACAGCGCCAGCGCGGTGGGAAGCCCGATGACGGCGAGCGGGATCGCCCAGGCGAATTGATCGGCCTCGACCAGCATGGCGGCGCCGAGCCACCAAAGACTCGCGAGAAAATAGCCGAAGCCGAGCCACCAGCCCGCCGCGGCGGCCGAGCGGATCGGCGCAAGGCTGAAGCGCGCCCCTTGTATGGCCGCCCCGTCGATCAGCCAGACGGCGGCGGTCATCGGAACGGCCATGGCCGGCGCGAAATCGAAAGGGGGGAGAGCGAGGGTCCCGAAGGCGCCCGCGGCGAACGCGATCGCGCGGCGCGTCCATCCGTCGGCCAGAATAATGCGCTGAGGGAGGGTCGAAAGTCCCGCCCGCACGCCGCTAAGTTCGGCAGTCTGCGCCATCGGTTTGGAGGTTCCCCGCGAATCGGCGGCTCCACTCTAGACGCTTTGGAGGCGAGGCGAAGCCCGGGACAAGCTTAAGCTCTCGAAGCAAGCATAAGCTCAAACCCGGTCTCAAGGATGCCGTCGCGTCCGCACCCTCAACTTGCCGACGCGGCGCGGGTCGGCCTCGATGATTTCGAACTCATAGGCGTCGACCGGCGTGCCGATGATCTCGCCGCGCATCGGAACGCGTCCCGCGAGCCAGGCGACGAGGCCGCCGATCGTCGTGACTTCCGCCGGCGTGTCCTCCAGCCGGAAATCGACTCCGAGCCGCGCCGTCACTTCGTCGAGATCCGCGCGCGCATCGACGAGATAATCGCCATTGTCGAGTTCCTCGATCTCCGGCGGCTCCGCGACGTCGTGCTCGTCCTCGATGTCTCCGACGATCATCTCCATAATGTCTTCAATGGTGACGAGGCCGTCCGTGCCGCCATATTCGTCGATGACGAGCGCAAGATGCGTGCGCGTCGTCTGCATGCGGACGAGCAGGTCGAGCGCCGGCATCGAGCGGGGCACGAAAAGCACCGGCTTCAGAAGATTGGCGTCGCCAATCCGCGTGTCGAAGTCAATTTTCCTGGCGTCCGCCGCCGGCGCGTCGCTTTTCTCGGCGCGAATGGCGAGATGATTGACGAAGTCGCGTATGTGCACCATGCCGCGCGGATCGTCGAGGGTTTCGGCATAGACGGGCAGGCGCGAATGGCCGGCGTCGCGAAACACGGCGAGCGCGTCGCGCAGAGACGCTTCGAGCGAGATGGCCACGATGTCGGCGCGGGGGATCATCGCGTCCTCGACGCGCAGATCGTGCAAGCCGAGCACATTCTTCAGCAGGGCGCGCTCATGCGGCGTCACGTCGCCGGCGGCTTCCTCCAGCGCGTCCTCGATATCCTCGCGGACGGAGGCCGGCGAGAGGCCGAGCAGACCCCTCAGCCTGTCGAGCAGCGTCACGCGCTCGTGGCTGCGTCTTAATGGCTCCTCGGCGTTTTCAGATCGTATCGACATGACCTTCGTTCAGTTCGCTCGCTTCATCCTCTTCGCCGGCCGCCTCGCCGGCGTAGGGGTCGCGCAAGCCCAACCGGGACGCGATCCGTCTTTCGAGGCTCTCCATTTCTTCGGCCTCGGCGGCAGTCTCATGATCATAGCCGATCAGATGCAGAAATCCATGGATGACCATGTGGGCGGTATGGTCGCGCAATGTTTTTTCCTGCTCCGCCGCCTCCCCGGCCACGGTCTCGTAGGCGATCACAATGTCGCCGAGGAGGGGGCGGGCGGCGAGCGGCCCGGGCGTCGGGAAGGACAGGACGTTGGTGGGCTGATCCTTCCCGCGCCATTCGGCGTTGAGATCATGGATTTCAGCGTCGTCGCAGAATGTGACGCTGATTTCACAGCCTTCGACAAGTCGGGCTCCGCTCTCGGCGAGACTCGCCTTTATCGCGTCGCGGGTCAGCGCCTCGAGTCCGTTGAGGCTGTCCCAAGCCTCGGCGGCGAGGTTGATGTCGATTTCCACGCTCATGACTGTTTGTTTTTCGCGCGGGCGGCGCGGTCATAGGCGCCGACGATCTGGCGCACGAGATCGTGACGCACCACGTCGCCCTCGGAAAAGGCGACGCGGCCGACGCTGTCGATTTCCGACAGAAGCGAAATCGCTTCGGACAGGCCCGAGGTCTGGCCCGGGGGCAGGTCGGTCTGCGACGGATCGCCGGTAATGATCATGCGCGAGCCTTCGCCGAGGCGCGTCAGAAACATTTTCATCTGCATGGAGGTGGCGTTCTGCGCCTCGTCGAGCAGGATGCAGGCGCGGGTGAGGGTGCGGCCGCGCATGAAGGCGAGCGGCGCCACCTCGATAATGCCGGTCTGCATGCCGCGCTCGACCATGCGCGAGTCCATGAAGTCGTGCAGGGCGTCATAGATGGGGCGCAGATAGGGATCGACCTTCTCGCGCATGTCGCCGGGCAGGAAGCCCAGACGCTCGCCGGCCTCCACCGCCGGGCGCGAGAGAATGAGCCGCTCCACGGCGCCTTGCTCCATGAGCTGCACGGCATGGCCGACGGCGAGCCAGGTCTTGCCCGTGCCGGCGGGTCCGGCGCCGAAAACCAGCTCATAGCGCTTCATCGCGCGCAAATACTGGTCCTGAGCGGCGTTGCGCGCGCGCACCAGCCCGCGCTTGCGGGTGATGAGCTGCTCAAAGGCGCCGCGCGCGGGCTCCGCGTCCGGAAAGAGGCTGCGCTGGCGCGCCGTCTCCTCGATCGCGCCGTCCACGTCGCCGAGCGCGATGGCCTGGCCCTTGGAGATGCGCTCGTAAAGCGCCTCCAGCACGCGGCGGGCGTGTTCGCAGGCCTCCGATTTCCCCTTCAGCGTGACATGATTGCCATTGGCGAAGGAGGCGATTTTCAGCCGCCGCTCGATCTTGGCGAGGTTCTGATCGTAATGCCCGAAGACGAGGGAGGCGTATTTATTGTTTTCGAAGGCCAGGGTGATTTCCGCGTCGGGCTCGGCCGCCTCGTCCCGGCGTCCGGTCCTCGGTTCGTCAATCGTCGTCAAGCCTTCGCCTCCTCGCCCTCGCCCAACAGCCGACCGGCCAGCGAATTGGACCCCGCGGCGACGATCGCCACCGGGGCCACGCGCCCGATCATTTCAGCGGAGCCGCTGACATGCACGGCCTGCATATAGGGGCTCTTGCCGCCGATTTGACCCTCGTGGCGGCCCTGTTTCTCGAACAGCACGTCGATCGTCCGACCAACGGTCGCGCTGTTGAAGGACTGGCGCTGCTCTTCCAGCAGCGCCTGAAGCGCGGCGAGACGCTCGCGCATGACCTCTTCGCCGATCTGGTCGTCGCGCTCGGCGCCGGGCGTGCCGGGACGGGGCGAATATTTGAAGGAGAAACTCGATGCGAAGCCGACGTCGCGCACGAGCTGCATCGTCGCTTCGAAATCTTCGTCCGTCTCGCCGGGAAAGCCCACGATGAAATCCGACGACATCGCCATATCGGGCCGCGCCTTGCGCAGCCTCGCGACGATGTCGAGAAAGTCTTCCGCCTTGTGCTTGCGGTTCATGGCTTTCAGGATGCGGTCCGATCCGGACTGAACGGGGAGATGGACATAGGGCATGAGCTTTGGGATCGACTCATGCGCCTCAATCAAATCCTGCGCCATGTCGACAGGATGACTGGTGGTGTAGCGCAGGCGCTCCAGCCCCCGCATTTCTGAAAGATGTTCGAACAGCCTGGCGAGGCTCCATTCCGCGCCCTTTTCATCCGGGCCGCGATAGGCGTTGACGTTCTGGCCGATGAGCGTGACCTCGGCGACGCCGGCCTCCACGAGCCGCCGCGTCTCGGCGACAATGTCCGCCACCGGACGTGAGACCTCGGCGCCGCGCGTGTAGGGAACGACGCAGAAGGAACAGAATTTGTCGCAGCCTTCCTGCACGGTGACGAAAGCGGAGACGCCGCGGGCGCGGATCTGCGCGCGGCTCGGCTGGGGCAGGGCGTCGAACTTGTCCTCGACCGCGAAATCCGTGTCGGTGAGGCGGCCGCCCTCCCTGGCGCGTTGCAGCAGGTCCGGCAGGCGGTGATAGCTCTGCGGGCCGACGACGAGATCGACCGCCCGCTGGCGCTTCAACACCTCCGCGCCCTCGGCCTGCGCGACGCAGCCGGCGACGACGATCTTCATGTCGCGGCCTGAGACTTCGCGCGCGCGCTTTTCGAGCGCCAGCTTGCCGAGCTCCGAGTAGATTTTCTCGGCGGCCTTTTCGCGGATGTGGCAGGTGTTGAGAATGACGAGATCGGCCTCGGCTTCGTTCGTCGTCTCGGCGTAGCCCTCCTGGCCGAGCAGATCGGCCATGCGCGTGGCGTCATAGACGTTCATCTGGCAGCCGTAAGACTTGACCAGAACCTTGCCGCCAGCGTCTCGACCCTTCTCCTGCGAGGCCGCCAAGTCGGGGGCCTCCTGAAGCGCTTCCGCCGCGTTCGAAACCGGGGTGGTAATCTTGATGCTCCTGCCTGCCTGAGGACGCGACTCGCCCGCCGCCTCAGTTCTCCGAATATTATAGGCGGTTTTCGCAGGGGAGCCGACTCGAATGTTTGGGCCCCTTCCGCCGCCGCCCGTCGCCGCCGCTACGATGATTTAGCCGTCGGATGCTTGACGGGAACGCCGTTCGATCGCAATCTGCATTCGTTAAGTTATTTTATTCAGGAGATTTTCAATGAGTGAATATGATTTCGTCATCGTCGGCTCGGGAGCCGGCGGGGGGCCGTTGGCCGCCAATTTGGCGCTGGCGGGTTTCAAAGTGCTTTTGCTCGAGGCTGGGGAGGATTTGCTCGCGGCGGGCAAGACCGACGACAATTATTCGATCCCGGCCTTTCACGCGCTCGCCAGCGAAGACCCGGCGTCGAGCTGGGAGTTTTTCGTCGAGCATTATGCGGATGAGGACCGGCGAAGATCCGACTGGAAGCGCCATGCGGGAACGATCGCCGCCGACGCCGGCCCGTTCGAGGGGCCGCCGTCTTTCGAACAGCCGGTCGAGCGCGCGCAGGGCGTCTTCTACCCACGCGCCAGCGCGCTCGGCGGCTGCACGACCCATCATGCGCTGATCACGGTCTACCCCGCTGACGAAGACTGGGACGGGATATCGGCGCTTGTTCAAGACCCGAGCTGGAGCGCTGGCGCGATGCGCAAATATTTCGACCGCATCGAGAACGCCCGTTATCGAGACGCAAGCGTTCTCTACAGCCTGCCGGGGCTCACCGACGTCGCCTCCGAATTCGCGTCGCTCTTCGAGGAGGGCGTCGACGCCGTCAGGGCGCAAATCCACGACGCCATCCGCGAACCGCGGAAGGTCAGAGGCGACCTTGGCGTCGTGACCGCCAACGAATTTGGGAAAGGCGCCCATGGTCCCCGCGGCGCCGGATGGCTGACCGTCACCCAAGCCGACCCCAAACTTCTCCTCAATGACGAGAACGGCGCGAAAAAAGCGGTCATCGCGGCTTTCAAGACGGCCTTCCAGCGCGGCGTTCCGCCAATGCCCCGGCTCAATCCCAACGAGCCTTCCGTTGCGACGGAAAAGAAGGAGGGCGTCAACGTCATTCCGATTTCTGTGGATAATGGCCGCCGCACGGGCGCACGCGAGCGCGTGCGCGCCGCGCAGCGCTTGCTCCAGTCCGCGAAAGAGCAGGGGCTCCCGGCAGGCCAGCTGACGCTCGAGACGAATACGTTCGTTACGGCGGTCGAGTTCGCGCCCGACGATCCGACGCGCGCCATCGGCGTGCGCTGCGCGAAAGGAGAGCGGCTCTACGGCGCGCGCCACCATCGCGCGGACCCGCCGACAGGAAGGGAGGAACTCGTTTATTTCGCCAATAAGGAGGTCATTCTCTGCGGAGGGGCGTTCAACACGCCGCAATTGCTGATGCTCTCCGGCATCGGCCCGAAGGCGGACCTTGAAGCCTTGGGCATAAGCGTTCGGATCGACAGCCCCGGCGTCGGAAAGAATCTGCAGGATCGCTACGAGGTCGGCGTCGTCGGACAGGCGCCGCGCCCGCTTCGCACAATGGAAAAGGCGCGCTTCGAGTCAGGCCATGAGTCAGAAGCGCCGGACCCGGATCCTCACAAAGCCGAGTGGAAAGAAACCGGAAAGGGAATATACGCGACCAATGGCGCGGTCGTCGGGATCGTCATGCGGTCGAGCCAACGCACGCGCGAGCAGGCGCCGGATCTCTACGTGTTCGGCCTTCCCCTGAATTTTCAGGGCTATTATGTCGGTTATTCGCGTCGGGCGCTCGCGCAGAAAGACTATTTCACCTGGGCGGTGCTGAAGGGCCACACCAGGAACGCCTCGGGCGAGGTCACGCTCAGAACGGCCGACCCTTTCGACACGCCCAATATCAACTTCAAATATTTTGACGAGAGCAAAGAAGACGGCGGGAGTGGCGAGGATTTGCAGGCGGTCATCGACGGCGTCGAGTTCGCGCTGGAGATCAACCGCTCGCTCATCGACGATGGCGTCCTCGCGGCGCAAGTCGCGCCCCAACTCGGCGAAGATCTGCGGGAATATGTCAAGAAAAACGCCTGGGGCCACCATGCCTCCTGCACCTGCCGGATCGGCCCCGACGGCGATCCGATGGCGGTGCTCGACAAGGAATTCCAGGTGCGCGGCGCCAGGAATCTGCGAGTGGTCGACGCCTCGGTCTTTCCCCGGATTCCCGGCCTTTTCATTCTCGCTTCCGTCTACATGATCAGCGAGAAGGCGAGCGAGACGATCATCGCGAAATATCGGTGACCTGAAACTGGTGAGGCGCTACGGCGCCTCACATCTCCAATCGCAAATTCACCGCCGCGCGCTTCGTCCCGTCGGCGCGCTGGTAATAATTCTCCCGCCGGCCGATCTCCTTGAAGCCGACGCGGAAATAGAGCTTCAGCGCCGCGTCGTTGTCGTCGGCGACTTCCAGAAAGACCAGCCTCGCGCCGCCGCGCTCCAGATTTTCCAGATGCTTGTCGAGGATCATGCGGCCGAGGCCCGCGCCCCGGCGGGCCGGGTCGACCGCGAAAGTCAGAACCTCGGAGTCCGGGGGCAAAAGGCGCGACAGGATGAAGCCGCCGAGCTTGCCGCGCGCGCCCTCCGCCACCGCGCCGTCGGCGATGATGTGCGGATCGGTGAGATAGCTCTCGAAATCGATCTTGGACCAGCCAAAGGCGAAGGAGGCGCCATGCAGCGTCTCGCATTCTTCCGCCCGCTCGGCCCCGATCGGCCGAACCACAAAGGACGGCTTGGCGAAGAAACTGGTCAAAAGGCTCATGGCGAGGAATTTAAGCGCGCGCCGGCGCGGAGGCGAGCGCTTCCTGCGAGGGGGCGCTGTCCGGGGCGGGTTCGGCGGGGGGCGCCGGCGGGTCGGGCCACGCCGCGCGCGGCGCGGACGAAGGAGTTTCCTGAGGCGTCTCGGGTTCCGCGGCCAGAGGCGGGGCCGGAGCGGACGCCTCGGATGGCGGCGCGGCTTCGGCCGGCTTGCCGGGGAGGGTGACGTCCGGCTCCTTGAGATAGAGCGGCCGGGCGGGCGCCGTCTCGGGCCGCGCGGCGAGGCCGAGCCGGGCGACGAATTCGATGTCGGGGGACGCCTGCTCGCTGACGATCCGGACCGTCATGCCGGTGGCGCGGGCTTCCTTGGCCAGCAATTCGGCCCCGGATCCAATGAGCAGCAGCGGCCCGTCGCCGAGCGCCCGCAGCGCCTCATGCGCGCCGGCCCGGCGGGGCGTCAGCAGCGCGCGGCCGTCCGGAGCGAAGGCCGCCACATAGACCTTGCCGTGTCTTGCGTCGATGGCGGCGGCGGCGACGCCGTCGAATTCCTCCAGGATCAGCGGGGCGGCGAGGGCGGCCAGCGTCGAGACGCCGACGACCTCCGCCTTGCAGGCCAGAGCGATGGCCTGTCCGGCGGCGAGGCCGATGCGAATGCCGGTGAAGGAGCCGGGACCGACCGCGACGGCGACCCGGTCGATGGTGGAGAAGCCGCCCTCGACCTTGCTCATGACCCGCTCGATGAGCGGCATGATCGCCTCCGCATGCCCGCGCTCCATGGCGAGGGTCTCGGAAGCGATGGGCTGCTCCGCGTCGTGGTCGAGCACGCAGGCCGAGACGGCGGGCAGGGCGGTGTCAATCGCAAGGATTCGCATGGGCGGATTATGACCGTTTTGGGGGCGCGATCAATAAAGCGGCAGGCGAATCCCGCGAGAACTAGGCCGGTTCGACGGATTTCACCTGCGGAACGAAGTGACGGAGCAGGTTTTCGATGCCGTTGCGCAGCGTCGCGGTGGAGGAGGGGCAGCCCGAGCAGGCGCCTTTCATGGCGAGGAAGACGACGCCGTCGCGAAAGCCCTTGAAGACGATGTCGCCGCCGTCGCCAGCGACGGCCGGGCGCACGCGAGTCTCGATCAACTCCTTGATCGTCGCCACGGTTTCGGCGTCGGCCGGATCGTAAAACTCCCCGCCGTGATCCTCGACGGCCGCGTCGCCCTCGGTCAGAAGCGGCGCGCCGGAGGCGAAATGCTCCATGATCGTGCCGAGAATGGCGGGCTTCAGATGGGCCCAGTCCATTTCCCTCTTCGTGACGGAAACGAAGTCGCCGCCATACATCACCGCCTCGACGCCCTCGATCGCGAGCAGGGCCTGCGCCAGCGGCGCGTTGGCGGCGGCGTCCGGCGAGCGGAACTCCATCGCGCCCTGGCCGAGAACGTTCTGGCCGGGCAGGAATTTCAGCGTGGCGGGATTGGGGGTGGCTTCGGTCTGGATGAACATTCTCTAGCCTCCTGCGCCCGGTTCAAGGCCGGGGAATTGGCGGGTGATTAGCACAGTTTCGACTGGCCGCGATATGGATCGCCTTGATGTGGGGTTTCACTCCTCCGCCCGAAAGTCCGCGCGGCGATCGAGCCACCGCCTGAGCGCCACGACCGACCACACGCCCTCTACGAGGCCGAACGGCCACGCGCCTTGCAGGAATCCATAAATGGAGCCGAGCGCGCAGGAGGCCGCGAAGCCGAGCACAAACCAATGGCTGCGCTCTTCGAGCGCATAAGTGAGCAGCATGGCGCTCACGGCGAAGAGTCCGAAGAGGGTCAGCGCGTCCATGCCGAAGCGTTGCAAGTCGCGCGCCGCCGCGTCAATCGCGCCGCCCCTTCAATCGCGACATGGGCGCGCGTCGCAATTCCCAGCGATCAGGCAGACGCGTTTGTCGACGCAGCAGCGATAGCGGCATTCGTCCTGGCCGAAGCCGGCGTTCGGGGCGCAACTGGCGAGGCAGACGCGAAAGGTTTTCGAGCAGCTCTGCTTTATTTGCCTCTGGCAGCTCTGCGCGCCGCCCTGCGCAGATGCGCCGCCCAGGGAAAAGAGCATGAGCGCGACGGAGATCGACAGGGCGAGCCGGCTTCTTGTCATGTCTCCTCGCAAACGTCATCGGGCGCTGCAAAGCAAAGCAAAGCATATCGGCGCTTGCGGCGCTATTGCCATGGGGGGTCAAATCCCGCACTCTTCCTCCATGGACGAAGAAAGCCTGCTCGCGGCAAACGCCGCCTATTACCGCGCCTTCTCCGCACGCGACCTCGCGGCCATGGAGACGATCTGGGCGGAAGACGGCGTCACCTGCGTGCATCCGGGCTGGCCGGTGGCGCTCATCGGCCGCGCGCCGGTCATCGGCTCCTATTGCGACATCTTCCGCAACCCATCGCAGGAAGCGATCCGTACGGAAGAGGAGCAGGCGGCGATCGACGGCGTCGATGGGCGGGTATTTTGTGTAGAGCAGGTCGGCGGCGGGCTATTGCTGGCGTCGAACTGGTTCCGCTTCATCGACGGGACGTGGCGGCTGCTGCATCATCAAGCGAGCCCCATCGCCGCGCCGCCGCAGAAGAGGAAAGAGCAGCCGAAGGAGCCGAAGCCGTCGTTTCATTGAGGGCCGCGCGTCGACCTTCATAGCGACCTTGACCGTCATTGCGAAGAGCATATGGCGAAGTCGGGTATGCCCGACTTCGAAAAAAGCGACGAAGCAGTCCAGAGCCGCGCGCGTTGATACAGGCAACCACACGACTTCAAAGCAAAACTAGGACTTCAACAATATACTAGTCCTCCAAGTCTGCACACAACCATTCTTTCTCGACTTAGAAAGGGGTTGCAGAGGGCGCGATCAATCTGTCGTCGCAAGCGGGCAGCGCTCCCAGCACGCGATTGCCCTCGATCCGCACGGCGCCCGACGCCGCGAGCCGCAGCGCCAGCGGGTAAATCACATGCTCCTGCGACAAAACGCGGGCGCCGAGCGTTTCCGGCGTGTCGCCGTCGAGCACCGGCACGGCGGCCTGCGCGACGATCGGGCCTTCATCCATTTCCGGCACGACGAAATGCGCCGTGCAGCCATGTATCTTCACGCCGTCGGCGAGCGCGCGCTCATGGGTGTGCAGACCGCGATAGGACGGCAGCAGAGCCGGGTGGATGTTGAGCATCCGCCCACGCCACTGATTGATGAACCAGGGGGTGAAGAGCCGCATGAAGCCGGCGAGGCAGATGAAATCGATGCGGTGGGTCTCGAGCACGAGTTGCAGCGAGCGCTCGAACTCCTCTCGACCTGCGTAAATCTTGTGGTCGACGGCGGCGACGGCGACGCCGGCCGCTTTCGCTTTAGCAAGACCCGGCGCATCGGCGCGGTTTGAGAGGACGAGAACGATCTCCGCTGGAAAATCCGGCGCGCGCGCGGCGGCGATCAGGGCGTCCATATTGGAGCCGCGGCCGGAGATGAGAATGGCGGTGCGCAGGCGGGTCATCTTTCTTAGAGACCTACAACCCCAACGCGCCGTTCATCACGACGCGCTCGCCGCCCTCGGCGTCGATCGCCTCGCCGATCCGCACGGGCTTCTCGCCGACTTCGCGGAGTACATTCTCGACCTCGCCGGCGCCGTCCTTCGCCGCGAAGACGACCATGCCGATTCCGCAATTGAACGTGCGCAGCATCTCATATTCGGCGACGTCGCCGGTCTTGGCGAGCCATTTGAAGACGCGCGGGACCTCGAAAGCGGCAAGATCCAGCGAGACGTTCACGCCCTTGGGCAGCACGCGCGGCAGATTGTCCGGAAAGCCGCCGCCGGTGATATGCGCGAGCGCGCGGATATGGGGCGTCTTCTTCAGCGCGGCGAGCAAGGGCTTCACATAGATGCGCGTCGGTTCGAGCAGAGCGCGGGCGAGCGTCATTTCCGGCGCGAAAGGCGCGGTGGCGCTCCAGGAGAGGCCCGTCTCCTTCACGATGCGGCGCACGAGCGAGAAGCCGTTGGAATGCACGCCGGAGGACGGCAGGCCGAAAGCGACGTCGCCGGGCTGAACCTCGCGCGGCAGAAGTCCCTTGCGTTCGGCGGCGCCGACGGCGAAGCCGGCGAGATCATAATCGCGGCCCGAATAGAGACCGGGCATTTCCGCCGTCTCGCCGCCAAGCAGCGCGCAGCCGGCCTGGACGCAGCCGTCGGAAACGCCTTTCACGACGGAAGCGGCGACATTCGGGTCGAGCTTGCCGGTGGCGTAATAGTCGAGAAAGAAGAGCGGCTCCGCGCCCTGCACGATGAGATCGTTGACGCACATGGCGACGAGATCGATTCCGATCGTCCCATGCATGCCCGACTCGATCGCGATCTTGACCTTGGTGCCGACGCCGTCATTCGCCGCGACGAGCACGGGATCGGTGAAACGCGCGGCTTTCAGGTCGAAGACCCCGCCAAAGCCGCCGATCTCGCCATCCGCGCCGGGCCGGCGCGTCGCCCGGACGGCGGGGCGGATCATATCGACGAGCCGGTTACCGGCGTCGATATCCACGCCCGCGTCGGAATAGGTGAGACCCTTGGCGTTATTCTGCATGGCGTCGTCCCGTCGGGCCCTCCCGCCCATCGGGGGTTAATGGGCAAAGCGCCTGCCGCTGTCAAATGAGGCGTTCCCCGCCAGGCTCTTGTGCAATTGCACAATAAACTCAGCTCGCAACCCGACCGGACGACACGAAGCCCGCACAACGTTTGCGCCTCGATGAAATTTGTTCGAAACCTTGACGGCCCGCGCAGGGGAAAGCGCATGTTGGCGACGCTCCATCGATCGGATTTCAATAGGAAAATTAAAGCTCGACCGCAGCGCAGATTCGACACATTCGAAGCTTGTCTTAACGACGCGCGCGTTGCGAAAGATCGACGCGCCGCCGTGGGAGATTCACAAATGCAGAGTGGAACGAATCCAAGCTTTGACGCCATGCAGGCGCTGAGAGTCATCGTCAAACTCGAGGATACGCCGGACGCCGACTCGGCTTATTTGCGAAGGCTCGTCGTCGCCGACGCAAAACTGCATATCGAAGCGGCGACCGCGGAAAACGCGTCCGAGGAATCGCAGGCCGACGCTTAGTCGCGGCAAGAGGCGGCGTGACCAACGCCGCCTTCCATATGACGCATCACTTTCACAGGTGCGCCGACGCACAGACTTGGCGGGCGCAATTCTTCAAGAGGGGAGGCGTGACTTTCAGGAGGGTGCGATGATTCCGCGTCAGACGATCGCCGCTGCTATGTTTGTCGTTTCCTGCGGCGGGAGTCAGGCGACGTGTCTCTACAAGCCGTTCGAATTTTTCCCCGACAGAAACGACGGCGTCATTGTCGGCGAAGTGATTCAAAAGGGAACCGATTGCCAGCACAAATTCAAGGAAGGCAAGGGCTATCGCTTCACCAGCGTCGCGCCCGACGACAAGCCGCCTGTGCATGGGGCGATCAAGAAAATCGGCGACAGGGAATTCATCTATACGCCGCAGCCCGATTATGTGGGCGACGATATCTACGCCTTCAAAATCTGCGCAACGAAAGGCAAGAAGCAGGGATGCTCGCTTGTCGCGTTCGACGCGCATATTCGCGAGGCGTCGGACAAGGGCGAGGACCCGGCGAAGACGGACGCCGGCGACTGCAGGGTCGGGGACGCCGACAAGGCCATCGCCGCCTGCGGGTTGATCATCGACGATGCGGGCCGCGACGCGCCGGCGCGCGGCATGGCCGCGAAATACCGGGGAATGGCCTATTTCCGCAAAGGCGACCTCGCCCATGCCGAGGCGGATTTTTCAAAGGCCGCCGAGTTCGATCCCAGCGACTCCGAGGCCTTCTCCAATCGCGGTCTGATGCGCCAGCAGCTCGGGCAGGTCGACAACGCCATCGCCGATTACGACAAGGCCATCGCATTGAAGCCCGGGCAGGGCGCCGCCTACGCAAACCGCGCCTTGGCCTGGCGGATGAAGGGCGATCTGGACCGCGCCGTCGCGGACGCTTCGAAGGCGATCGAGCTGGGGCTGACGGGCGTCTATCGTCTGCGCGCCGATCTTTATCGCGCCAAGGGCGAGTCGGCGCGCGCACGCGCCGACGAAGAGGAGGCGAAAAAATCCGCACCTGGCGCGAAGCCTTGAGCGCGCGCATTGGCGCCGCGGCCGAAATTTGAGCGCCACGGCGCCCAATCATTGCGCTTTTGCCGGGAAACGCGTATATCAGCTTCATTCCCATCATGGACGGTCGAGCCTAATGGGCCGCCAGCGCGAAGAAGCGCGGCGCCGGGCGCTCCCGCCATGCTCGTGACCCAAGGAGATTGACGAGATGAGCAACGCCCCCTTGATGCCGAAGGCGACGGCTGTCTGGCTCGTCGAAAACACCTCGCTGACCTTCGACCAGATCGCCGAATTCTGTAAGCTCCACCCGCTCGAGGTGAAAGGCATTGCGGATGGCGAGGTCGCCGCCGGCATTCGCGGACATGACCCGATCACCTCCGGCCAGCTCAGCCGTGACGAAATCGGCCGGGGCGAGCGCGATCCCAAGCATCAGCTGAAGCTGCTGGTCTCCAAGGTCGTCGTGCCGGAGGTCAAGAAGGCGCGCGGCCCGCGCTACACGCCGCTGTCGCGCCGCCAGGATCGCCCCAACGCCATTCTTTGGCTGGTGCGCAACCATCCGGAGCTGAAGGACGCGCAGATCATGCGCCTCGTCGGCACCACCAAGGCGACGCTGAAGGCGATTCGCGAGCGCACGCATTGGAACTCCGCCGCGCTGACGCCGATGGATCCGGTGACGCTCGGCCTCTGCTCGCAGATCGATCTCGATTTCGAGGTGAACCGCGCCGCCAAGGACCGTCCGGCCGTCGTCGAGGATCATGGCCAGACGCTCATGCCGGCCGCCGTCACCACCGGTCATCGCGAGCCGGTGACGACCGAGGACGTCTTCGGCAAGCCGAGCGCGCCGCAACCCGCGGAAGAGGAAGACAATTTCGACGCCGACCGCGTCTTCGGGCGGCTGAAGGACCTCGATTTCGGGGAGTAAGCGGCGAGAGCTGAGCCATAAGGATTGATTTGGGCGGCGGCGGGGCCTATCCTCCTGGAATGGTCTCGACCGCCATTTCTTTCGACCGCCTCGCCTATGTCGACCGCCTGAAAAGCGGCGGGATCGACGAGACTCAAGCGCGCGCCCATGCCGACGCTCTCGATGCGGCCCTGCGCGACACGGTCGCTACAAAGTCAGACCTGGAAGCCCTTGGTCGCGACTTACGCCAGGAAATTGCGGACCTTCGTAGCGAAATGGTCGGTCAGGGCGTCGAACTCCGCGGAGAAATCGCCGCCTTGGGCGTTGAGCTTCGTGGCGAAATCGCAGCTCAGGGAATGGAATTGCGTAGCGAGATTGCGGACGTTCGCCGCGATATGAGTGGGCTTGAGACCCGCCTCGACGCGAAGATCGACACTTCCGCCGCCAATCTCAAAGTGGAAATTCTGCGCTGGCTCTTCGTGTCGCAGATCGCTTTGGGCGGTTTCCTCTTCGCGTCGATGAAATTCGTGCGCTGACGGCTGCCGTCCGCTCGCGCGCTTGGCGCCTCCCGCGAAAATTGCATGTAATAGGAGAGCGCCCTGCGTCGGGCAGCCCTCTGGAGCCTTTCATGACCGCATCCGCCTATGATCGCGATCTCGACCGCAACCCGGCCAATTTCCAGCCGCTGACGCCGCTGACCTTTCTGGCCCGCGCGGCGGCGGTGTTTCCCGACCGGGTCGCGATTATCCATGGCGGCCTTCGGCGCACCTATCGCGACTTCTACGCGCGCAGCAGGCGCCTCGCGAGCGCGCTGGAGAAGGCCGGCGTCGGGAAGGGCGAAACGGTCTCCGTGATGCTGGCCAATACGCCGGCCATGCTCGAATGTCACTACGGCGTGCCCATGGCCGGCGCCGTCCTCAATACGCTGAACACCCGGCTCGACGCGCCGATCCTCGCCTTCACCCTCGACCACGCCGAAGCAAAGGCGCTGATCGTCGACCGCGAATATTCGGGCCTGATCCGCGAGGCGCTCGCGCAGTGCAAGTCCAGGCCGCTTCTCATCGACTATGACGATCCCGAATATAACGGGCCGGGCGAGCGGCTGGGCTCGATCGATTATGAGGATTTCATCCTCGCCGGCGATCCGGAATACGACTGGAGCCCGCCCGGCGATGAGTGGGACGCCATTTCGCTCAATTATACGTCAGGCACCACGGGAGATCCGAAAGGCGTCGTCTACCATCATCGCGGCGCCTATCTGCTGGCGATGGGAAACATCCTGACCGGCGATATGGGCCGGCGACCAGTCTATCTCTGGACGCTGCCCATGTTCCACTGCAATGGCTGGTGCTTCCCCTGGTCCATCTCCGTTGCGGCGGGCGCCCATGTCTGCCTGCGCCAGGTGCGCGCGGGTCACATGTACGAGCTCATGGCCGAACATGGCGTGACGCATCTTTGCGGCGCCCCTATCGTGATGTCGACCCTGCTCAACGCCGGCGACGCCGAGAAGAAGCCCCTGAAAGAGACGGTCCGCTTCTTCACCGCCGCCGCTCCGCCGCCGCAGGCGGTTCTCGCCGCGATGAAGGAGGCCGGCTTCGAGGTGACGCATCTTTACGGCCTGACCGAGACCTATGGGCCGGCGGCGGTCAATGAATGGCAGGAGCGTTGGGACGGGCTGGACGACACGGCGCAGGCGCAGATGAAGGCGCGACAGGGCGTGCGCTACAATGTGCTGGAGGAGCTCGAGGTCATCGATCCCGAAACGATGCGGCCCGTGCCGCGCGACGGCCAGACCATGGGCGAAGTCATGTTCCGCGGCAATATCGTCATGAAGGGCTACCTCAAGAATCCGTCCGCCTCGGAGAAAGCCTTCCATGGCGGCTGGTTCCATTCCGGCGACCTCGGCGTGATGCATCCGGACGGCTATATTCAGCTCAAGGACAGATCGAAGGACATCATCATCTCGGGCGGCGAAAACATCTCCTCGATCGAGGTGGAGGACGTCCTGTTCAAGCACCCCAAAGTGAGCGCCGCGGCGGTCGTCGCCGCGCCCGACGACAAATGGGGCGAGACGCCCTGCGCCTTCGTGGAGCTGAAGGAAGGCGAGACGGCGACCGCCGACGAGATCGTCTCCTGGTCGCGCAAGCATCTGGCGCATTTCAAATGTCCACGCCACGTCGTCTTCGGTCCGCTGCCGAAGACCTCGACCGGCAAAATCCAGAAATACGTCCTTCGCAACAAAGCGCGCGAGTTGTGGCCGAGCGGCGCGTCGGCGGCGACGCTATAGCGAAAGGCGGAGGGGTTAGGCGTTCAGGCGCTGTGGATTCCCGCTCACGCGGAAAGCCGCCCGCTGTCATTCCCAACGCGCCAAAGGCGCGATCGGGAATCTCGCGCCGCACTGTCGATCCTTTACGTGCGTTCCTCTATTCGCACTTTTGTCTTTCTTTACCTTTGATTCACGCATTCGCGCGCAATCGGCGGCATTTGAATCAAATTAACGCGATAGTGATTTGCGCGGCGCGAAGATCGGCGCTGTGAAAGTGTAGCTGCGTGAGCGCGTTATGAAGAAATATCTGGTTGGCGTCGCAACTTGGGCGCTGTCGAGCGCCTCGGCGCTCGCGGCCGATATGCCTTATTACAACCCGCCGCCAGCACGCTACGTAGCGCCGCCGATCTATACATGGACAGGGTTCTATGTCGGCGTCAATCTGGGCGGAACCTTCGCCATTTCGCCCTTTATCAAACCCTCGCAGAACGCTGTCGACCTGCCGCAGACCGTCGCCTTGGTGCCGGCTCCGCTTCCGCCCGACGCCAATATCGCCGCCGTCGCTGCGACGACGGCCGCCGCGCGCCTCAAGGCGGACAATAGCGGCTTTATCGGCGGCGCCCAGATTGGCTATGACTGGCAGGCCGGCAATGGCGGCGTCATCGGCATCGAGGCCGACGCGGAAGGTTTCAGCAGAATTCGGGCGCGCGCATCCTCGGCGCTGCTCATGGACGTGCCCGACGGCGGCGGCTACCAGATCGGGGCCTTCACGGCCGGCTCGCGGTCGCTGAATTTCCTGGGCACGGTGCGCCTCCGCGCGGGCTGGCTCGCTTTGCCGACGCTATTGCTTTACGCCACCGGCGGCTTCGCCTATGGCCAGATCAGCGGCGATTACGGCGTGACGCAAGCCTATTTCCCGCAGCCGGGCTCTCCCTATCTCCTCGCCGCCTGGACGGGGCAGGGCTCCTATTCGAAAATCGCCACCGGTTGGACGCTCGGCTTCGGAACGGAGTGGATGATCTATCCCGGCGTCACGATAAGGGGCGAATATCTCTATTATTCGCTCGGCTCGGTTCAAACGTCGGGGACGATTCAGAAGGACCCGACGTCGCCTCCGATCGTGGGGCCGGCCTGGCAGAACCTGACGCGATCCTATACGAGCTATAACGGCAATATTTTCCGGGTCGGGCTGAACATTCGCTTCAGCGACTACACCCCGCTCGTCAAGCCCGTCGCCGGTCCGATCTACGCGCGCTACTGAGCCGCAATGTTTTAGCGACGCGCGCGCTCGTCGCCGGACTTTTTGCCGGCGGCGGCGTCTTGGCGGCGGCGTCTTGGCGTAAGAGCTGGGCCCTGTGCGATGGCGGGCTGTCCCGGAACATTCGCCGCCCTTCGGCTCGCGGGCGGCTGATCGATCTGAATTGTCTGGCCGTTCTCGGACTCGCCATAATTCGCTCGCGTTTGACGTCACAGTATCGATACTTGAAAATCCGTGCGGGACAGCCGGCCCCCGACCGATGCAATATCGGGCGCCGCTCCCTATTTCCTTCGAAAGACGTGACAGAAGCGCCCATGACCTCAAGCAATCTCGCGCCGTTTGATGCCGCCGTCGCCGAATCGGCCGAGCGCGCACTGGATCATATCGGGCGCGCCCGCGCCGCCATCGGCGCCGTCATCTTCGGTCAGGACGAAGTGGTCGAGCAGGCCCTCGTCACGATCCTCGCGGGCGGCCATGGCCTCCTTGTCGGCGTGCCCGGCCTCGCCAAGACGAAACTTGTCGAGACGCTGGGCAAGGTGCTGGGCCTCGCGGAACAGCGGGTCCAATTCACGCCCGATTTGTTGCCGGCGGACATTATCGGCTCGGAGGTTTTGGAGGAGGGGGCCGACCGCTCGCGCTCCTTCCGCTTCATCAAGGGGCCGATCTTCGCGCAGCTCCTGATGGCGGACGAAATCAATCGCGCTTCGCCGCGCACGCAGTCCGCGCTTCTGCAGGCAATGCAGGAGCATCATGTCAGCGTCGCCGGAAAGCGCTATGATCTGCCGCGCCCCTTCCATGTGCTCGCGACGCAAAACCCGCTGGAGCAGGAGGGAACCTATCCGCTTCCCGAGGCGCAGCTCGACCGCTTCCTGTTGCAGATCGACGTGCATTATCCCGACCGCGCGAGCGAACGCCGCGTGCTGCTCGAGACGACGGGCGAGAAAACCGCTGAAGCCGCGCAGGCGCTGGACGCGGAGGAGTTGATGGCGACGCAGCGGCTCGTCCGCCGTCTGCCGGTCGGCGACAAGGTCGTCGACGCCATACTCGATCTCGTTCGCGCGGCGCGCCCGCAAGAGTTTGGTTCTTCGGGCGATCCGGCGATCGCGAAACATGTCGCCTGGGGTCCGGGCCCTCGCGCCGCACAGGCGCTGATGCTCGCGACCCGCGCCCGCGCATTGGCGACGGGCCGCCTCGCGCCGTCGCTCGACGACGTCGCCGCGCTCGCCGCGCCGGTGCTGCGTCACCGCATGGCGCTGAATTTCGCCGCGCGCCGCGAAACGACGATCGCGGAGCTGATCGGCAAGCTCGTGTCGCGGATCGGGTGATGGGCTCTCGGTCAAACGCAGCGCCCCCCACCCGCCGCCGCTTCGCGGCGTCACCCTCCCCGCAAGGGGGAGGGATTTGGGCGCCCAACGCGGCGTTATCTTGCTGTCTTTTCCCTGAAGGCGGAAACGGCGCCGCTCCATCCCTCCCCCTTGCGGGGAGGGTGGCCCGCGGAGCGGGCCGGGTGGGGGGAACGACCACCCCATGATCCGCCCCGTCGAAACCCGCGCCTATGACCCCGCGATCCGCGCCGATGTCGACGCCGCCGTCGCGGCGGATCTCGCCGCAAGTCTTCCGCGCCTCGTCAACCGCGCGCATGAGATCGCCGCGAGCGTCGCTTACGGCGTTCACGGCCGCAAGCGCGCGGGGCAGGGCGAGACTTTCTGGCAATACCGTCCCTTCGCCAATGGCGAAGCGGCGCATCGCATCGACTGGCGCCGTTCGGCGCGCAGCGACCAGCTTTACGTTCGCGAGCGCGAATGGGAGGCGGCGCACGATTATTATCTCTGGATGGACTGTTCGCCATCCATGGCTTTCGTCTCGTCGCTCGCGCAGGACGACAAGCTTTCGCGCGGCGTGATGCTGGGGTTCGCCCTCGCGGACGTTCTGGTGCGCGGCGGGGAACGCGTCGCCGCTCTTGGCCTGACCGCGCCGATCTCCGCGCGCGACGTGATCGACCGCCTGTCGCGAGCGCTTTATGAGCGGGCGGCGGAGACGGCGAGAGACGACCTTCCGCCCGACGCCCGATTGCGCCCCCGCGCGCGCGTCGTTCTCATCTCCGATTTCCTTTGCGATCTCGATGGGCTGTCCGCTCGCTTGCGTCGCTATGCGGACGCGGGCGCCTCCGGCGCGCTGCTGATGGTGATCGACCCAAGCGAGGAGAGTTTCCCCTTTTCTGGCGAAACGATGTTTCTCGACACCGACGGCGGTCCGGCCTTTCACGCAGGCGACGCGCGAAGCCTTCGTGACGCCTATGCGCAGCGTTTCGACGCGCATCGCGAGGCGGTGCGCGAGACGGCGCGCGCTTCGGGCTTTCTCTTCCTGCAACATCACACGGATCGACCCGCCGCCGAAGCCGCTCTGGCGCTCGCCATGGGGCTGCACGGGGTGGAGGAGACCCTGTGAACGTCCTTGGCGGCGTGATCGTCACGCTCCTCCTCGAACGCGTTGTTCAGCCCATGTTTTCCGGACTATCCTTCGCCGCTCCCCTGGCGCTTGTCGGCCTCGCCGCGCTGCCGCTCATATACTGGCTGCTGCGGGTGACGCCGCCGCGTCCGCGCCAGATCGTCTTCCCGCCGACGAAAATCCTGCGCGAATTGACGCGGGACGAGGAGACGCCGTCAAAGACTCCTTGGTGGCTGCTCGCCATGCGTCTTGCGCTCGCGGCGGCGTTGATCCTCGCCATGGCGGGGCCGGTCTGGAGCCCGGCAGGGAGCGCGACCGCCTCCATGGCGCCGACGCTCGTCCTGCTCGACGACGGCTGGGCGGCGGCCCCGAGTTGGGAGAAACGCATCGCCGCCGGCGCCGCCATCCTCGAAAGCGCTGCGCGGGGCGGGGCTCCCGTCGCCTTCATGGCCGTCTCCGAGACGGCGGCGCCGACTCTTTCCGATGCGGGCCGCGCACTGGAGAAGCTTCGCTCGGCGCGGCCGAAGCCATTCATTCCCGATCGAGGCGCCGCGGTCGACGCCCTTTCCGCATTTGCGAAAGAAAACCCCAAGGCGCGCATCGTCTGGATCAGCGACGGTCTCGCCGACGGGCGGGCGGAGGTTTTCGCCGAGGCGCTGAAGGCCGCGGCGGAAAAGGGCGCGCGTCTCGAGATTCTGCTCGACGCCCATGCGCCGACGGCGCTCGCCGCACCGGCCAATGATTCCACGACGCTGGCCGTCGACATTTTACGCCCGAGCGCTTCGGCGCCCGCCGGCGCGGTCGTCGCCGCTTATGACGCCAGGGGCCAGATCATCGGAAAGGCGAGCGTCGATTTCGGCGCCGCGCTGCGCGTCAAGGCGAAACTCGACCTTCCGGTGGAGCTGCGCAACGACGTTGCGCTGATCCGCATCGAGGGCGAGAATTCCGCCGGCGCCGTTGCGCTGCTCGACGCGCGCTCCAAGGTTCGGCGCGTCGCGCTGATCGGCGGCGCGGGGCTCGACGACGCGCAGCCTTTGCTCTCGCCGGTCTATTATCTCGACAAGGCGCTGGCTCCTTTTTCCCAGGTGAGACGAGCGCGCCCCGGCGCGGTCGACCCGATCCAGACGCTGCTGGCCGAGCGCCCCAACATCGTGGCGCTCGCCGATGTCGGCCTTGCGCCCGGCGAAACCTATGACGCTCTCGCGAAAATCGTGGAGGATGGCGGAACGCTGATCCGTTTCGCCGGTCCGCGTCTCGCCAACGCCGCCGACGATCTGCTTCCGGTGCGCCTGCGCCGCAACGGCCGCGTGCTCGGCGGCGCCATGTCGTGGGAGGAGCCGAAATCGCTCGCCGAATTCGACGCGGCGAGTCCGTTCTACGGGCTGCCGGCGTCGAAAGACGTCAGCATTCAGCGTCAGGTGCTGGCGGAGCCCGATCCGGGCCTCGCGCAAAAGAGCTGGGCGCGGCTCTCCGACGGCACGCCGCTCGTGACCGCGGAGCGGCGCGGCAAGGGCCTCATCGTCCTCTTCCACGTCAACGCCGACACGAGCTGGTCGAACCTGCCGATCTCGGGCCTCTTCGTCGATATGCTGAAGCGCATCGCGGCGATGGCCGGCGAATCCGCGCCTTTGCCGGGCGAAGGCGAAGCCGCCGCCGCGAATGACCAGCATATGCTCGCGCCGATGAAAGCGTTGGACGGTTTCGGCGTCTTGTCCGCGCCGGGTCCCGCCGCAAGGGCGATCCCGGCCAATTTCGACGGGCCTGCGAGCGCCGAACATCCGCCCGGACTTTACGGCGCCGGCGATGCGTTCGTCGCCTTGCAGACGCTTCGGCCTGCGGATGAGCTCAAGAGCTTCGATTTCGCGGGGGCGGGTCTATCCGCAGCCGCTCTCGAAGCCGGCGCGCCGGTGGATTTCCGCGGGCCGCTGCTCGCGGCGGCGCTCATCGCCTTCATCGTGGACGCGGTCGCCGTGCTCGTCCTTTCCGGCAAGCTGCGCTTGAGACCGCTCGCCGCGGCGGCCGGCGCCTTCGCCATCCTTTCGGTCGGTTTTCATCCCGGCGACGTCAGGGCGGAGAGCGACGCGAAGCCCATCGTGACGCAGCGCGACAAGGAAGCGGCGCTCAATGCGCGGCTTGCCTATGTCGCTTCCGGCGACGCCAAGATCGACGAGGTGTCGCGCCTCGGGCTCGAAGCGCTCTCCAAGGCTCTCTCCCTGCGCACCTCCTTCGCGCCCGCCGATCCGATGGGCGTCGATCCGGCGAAGGACGAACTCGCTTTCTATCCCATGCTCTATTGGCCGATCGTCGCCAGCGCGCCGCAGCCGTCGGCGAAGACCGTCGCCAAGGTCGCCGCCTATATGAAACAGGGCGGCACCATCGTCTTCGACACGCGCGACGCGATCAATCAGCGCCCCGGCGACGGGCCGACGCCCGAAACGCAATGGCTGCGCGAATTGACCAAAGGGCTGGACATTCCCGAGCTGGAAGCGGTCCCGCGCGATCATGTGATTACGAAGACATTCTATCTGCTCGACAACTTCGTCGGCCGTTACGCGACGGGCGAGACCTGGGTCGAGGCGCTGCCGCCCGAGCCGAAGGAGGCGTCGGCGCGACCTGTGCGGGCGACCGACAGCGTCTCCGCGATCGTCATCACCTCGAACGATCTCGCCAGCGCCTGGGCGCAGGACAAACGCGGCCAGCCGCTCTTTCCGCTGACGCCTGGCGGCGCGCGGCAGCGGGAGCTTGCGTTGCGCGGGGGCGTCAATCTGGTGATGTATACGCTGACCGGGAATTACAAATCCGACCAGGTGCATGTGCGCGATTTGCTGGAAAGGCTGGGACAGTGAGCGCACGACGCGCCGTCATTGCGAGCGAAGCGAAGCAATCCAGGGGCCGCCGCCGCTCTGGATTGCTTCGTCGCTTCGCTCCTCGCAATGACGCTAAGGGGCTGAAAGGCCTATGACCGATCTCAACCTCACCTTCGCGCCTCTGCTTCCCTGGCCGATCCTTGCCGCGCTCGCCATCGCCGGCGCGATCGCGATCATTCTCGGCGCCGTCGCGGGCCAGCGCGGCGCTGCGCTGCGCGCATTGGCGCTCGCCCTCATCCTCGCCGCGCTGACCGACCCGTCGCTCGTCACCGAGAAGCGCGATCCGCAGAAAACCATCGTCGCCGTGGTCGTCGATAAAAGCGAAAGCCAGAATTTCGGCGCGCGCGCGGCGCAGACGGAGGAAGCGCGCAAGGCGCTCGACGCGGCGCTCGCCAAATTCGGCGATGTCGAGACGCGTTTCGTCACCGTGACGAATGACGCGAGCGGCAATGACGGCACCAAGCTCTTCGGCGCGCTCGAACAGGCTCTCAAGGACGTCCCGCCCGAGCGCGTCGGCGGCGCCTTGCTCGTCACGGACGGCGTCGTTCACGACATTCCCGCCAAGGCGGAGGCGCTCGGCTTCCGCGCGCCCGTGCATGCGCTGATCACCGGCAGGGAAGGCGAACGCGACCGGCGCATTGAACTCGTCGAAGCGCCGCGCTTCGGCATTGTCGGCAAGGAGCAGACGATCCGCGCGCGCGTCGTCGACACTGGCGGCGACGGCGCGCGCACGCCCATCGCCGTGCGTCGCGACGGCGAGCAATTGCCGACCTACAGCCCCGTCCCGGGCGACATCGTCAACATACCGGTGAAGATCACGCATGGCGGCGCGAACATCGTTGAGCTGGAAGTCCCGCCAGCGCCGGGCGAACTCACGCTCGTTGACAACAAGGCGGTCGTCTCCATCGAAGGCGTGCGCGACAGGCTGAAAGTGCTGCTCGTTTCCGGTGAACCGCATCCCGGCGAGCGGAGCTGGCGCAATCTGCTGCGGGCCGACGCCAATGTGGAGCTGGTGCATTTCACGATTCTGCGTCCGCCGGAAAAGCTCGACGTGACGCCCGCGAGCGAGCTTTCGCTGATCGCCTTCCCGACGGCCGATCTCTTCGGGCGCAAGATCAACGAATTCGATCTCATCATCTTCGACCGCTATTCGAACCAGACGCTTCTGCCCTCGGTCTATTTCGACAATATCTCGCGATATGTCGAAAATGGCGGCGCGTTTCTGGCGGCGGTCGGGCCGGATTACGCGACGCTGCGCGGCCTCTATTACTCGCCGCTCGAAAACATTCTGCCCGCGCGTCCCGACGGCGCCTTGTTCGAACAGGCGTTCCGGGCGCATATCAGCAAGGACGGCGAGAAACATCCTGTCACGCGCGGCCTGCCGGGCGCCAAGAGCGATCCGCCGCAATGGGGCGAATGGTTCCGGCAGGTCGACGCCAATGTGCTGAAGGGCAATTCGATCCTCTCCGGCGCCAAAGACAAGCCGCTGCTCGTGCTCTCGCATGAAGGCAAAGGGCGCGTCGCGCTGCTGCTGACGGATCAGATCTGGCTCTGGGCGCGCGGCTTCGACGGCGGCGGGCCGAACGCCGACCTCACGCGTCGCCTCGCCCATTGGCTGATGAAGGAGCCCGACCTCGAAGAGGAGGCGCTGCGCGCGGACGCCCGCGGCCGCGAGGTGACGGTCGAACGCCAGACCTTGAAGGATGAAACGACGCCGGTGACGGCGACCTCGCCCTCCGGAGTCCATCAGGAGATCGCGCTCAGGAACGGCGAGCCCGGCCTGTGGCGCGCGCGCTTCGACGCGACGGAAATGGGCCTGTGGCGCTTCGAAAGCGACGGCCTGACGGCGCTCGTCAATGTCGGACCGGCGAATCCGCGTGAGTTTCGCGAGGTGGCGTCGACGACCGAAAAGCTCGCGCCGCTCGCCGAAGCGACGGGCGGCGCAGCGCGGCGGTTGAGCAAGACGAGCGACGCCGTGACCATGCCGCGCATTGTGGAGATGCGGGACGCCAGCCGTTATGGCGGATCGGACTGGATCGGCGTGAGGCAGACCGGCGCCTCCACGCTGGTCGGCGTCGAAGTCGCGCCGCTGGGCCTCGGCCTTTCGGCGATGCTGGCGCTGCTGGGCGTGGTCGTCGCGGCTTGGGGGTGGGAGGGGCGGCGGGGGTAAGCGTTTTCCCGGTTCGCGCAGGCGTGCTAGGATACCCGCATGAGCCAGACCGCCGCTTCTTTTATTCCAGACCCGAGAGAACTGGTCGGAACCTTTCGCAGATTTGGTCCCTTCGGCCCTTCTTATGAAATCATTGCGCTAGGCTCCGAAGAGCCATTAGGCGACCGTTGGATGAAAGTCAGGATTCTGGAAACGGGCGAAGTCGTGGATTACCGATTCAGCAATATCTTAGACGATCCAAAGGAGCGTTGATGTTCGCGATAGCGTTCGATCTGGTCGTCGCTGAGACGCAGGTCAACCATCCGAAGGGCGTTGCGCAAGCTTACTCCGGGGCAATCGGATGAACGCTGGGCCTGAGCGAATCCCTCCCCTTTACGGGGAGGGTGGCCCTGCTCCGCAGGGCCGGGTGGGGTTAAACCTACCATATTTATTGTGGCGCGAGCCCCACCCGGCGGTCTTCGACCGCCGACCTCCCCGTAAAGGGGAGGTATTGGCGGCTAATATCCGAGATTGTTGTTCTCGGAGCAGTGGTCCGACTTCACCCAGCTCATCAAGGCTCCTAATTTCTGATCAGCGGAAATTCATCACCTCCGCATCGACCTCCAACCGCGCGCCGCCGCGATCCAGCGTCAGTCTTTTCCACTCGCCCGGCGCGCCATGGAGCGCCGAGAGCACAGCGTCCTTGCTCGCGCCGCGCGCGAGCATATCGTCGACAGCAAGAAGCTCGTCGCCACTCTCGACGCCACTCTGACTCCGCCCGTCGGCTGTTTTCGCCACGCCGCCGATAATGAACCGCTCTTCCCGGCGCACGAGCGTCAATGGCGGCTGGTCCAGCTCCGTCCCATCAGATGCGCGCTCGCGGCGCCAATAGCTCATGCGGTTCGGATAGTCGATCGTCAGCTCGAAATCGCTTAGCGCATTGCCGCCCAGCCAGCCGACGACGGGGGCCGGCGCGGCCTTGCGCCAATTGTCCCAGAAGAGATCGCCGAAAACGCCCTCGGCGATCGGGCCTAAAACCGGCGCCGTTCCAAGGAAGCCAAGCTGGCTCAATTCCGTCTCGCCCAATCGCAGGCTGGGTATGCGCAACAGGTCGCCTTCCTTCTCGAAAGCGAAGTCGATCATATTCGCATTCGCCGCGCCGACGGCGCCATGGGCGCGCAGCCAATCGGGATGGCGCGCGAGGAGGGCGCGCGTAACGTCGCCGCGCATCCAGCTGTAACCGCCGCCGGCGTCGATCACGAGCGGCAGCGTCGCGCCGTCGATTTGCGCTTCCACTGCGACAACGCCACTTTCCGGGTTGAGCAGAATTGGAACGGCGTCTCCTTCGGGACGTTTTCCGCCCGGCGGAAGTAGCGCGAAGCGGCGCCTGCCATAGTCGATCTGCGCGATATAGTCCTGCATCATATGCGCGGGCAGCATCGCCTCGACGCGACGCGGCGCGAAGAGATGCGCGAAGGTCGGCACGCCAATTCCGCCGTCGCCGTCGACGACGTCTTCGGCGCGCGCCTCAAGCTGGCGCCCGTCGACCGAGACCCGTAGCGGCGCGCCGCGATCGAGGCCGAGTTCGCGATATAGCGCCTTTGTCAGCGCCGGCGCCGACATGCCCATATTGAACCAGGCGAGCGCTCTGCGCTCCCGCCCCTCGGGCGTCATGAAGACGGCGTCGAGAAGTATCCGGCCAGAGTCGAAGATGAAGGGGATTCCCTCGAGCGGCGCCATATTTCGCTTGGACGCCGCCGCGACGGCGGGACTGACGGCAGGAATAAAGACGAGCGCCGCCAGCAGCGCCAAAAGAATTTTGCGCATTGCAATTCCTCCGAGCCCAAAAGTCTGGGTCTTATCCGGCCTTGCGTTCGGCCTCCGCCTGTTCGTCCGGCACATATTCCATGAGATCGCCCGGCTGACAGTCGAGCGCATGGCAAATGGCGGCGAGAGTCGAGAAGCGCACGCCGTTCACCTTCCCGGATTTCAGGAGCGACAGATTGGCTTCCGTCACGCCGACAATCTGCGCGAGAGTTTTGGAGCGCATGCGGCGCTTGGCGAGCATGACGTCGAGGCGCATGACGATCGGCATCAGACGAAACCGTCCCTGTCGCGTTCGATCTCGTGACCGAACTCCATGACGTCCGCGACGACATAAGCGAGCGCGCCGAAGACAAGGGCGAGAACCTCGTCGGCATGGAGCCATACGGGATCGCTCGTAATTCCGGCGAGATGGATCGTTCGGTTCGCGGCGAGGGGCGCGAAGGCGTAGGCGCAAAGGCCGCCCGCCATGAATTTGATAAGCCGCGCATTGGCGGACGTGAAGACGACGCCTTCCGCATAGAGCTGGAACAGGCGCCGCGCGAAATGCAGGACGATCAGCACCGGCGTCGTGAGAAATGCAATGGCGAGCGCGCCGGCGCAGCGCTGCGTCGCGGTGAAGGCCGCAAGCGAGACGCGTCCCAGCGCGGCGTCCGGTCCATAGCTGAACCACAGGCCCCCGGGCCCGAAGGAAACGAACTCGCCCTGGTAAAAGAGCGCTGTCCCGATCAAAAGCGCAGTCGCGCAAAGCGCGGCGGAAAATGTCCAGGCGAGGGAGGCGGCGAGAAAGGCGCTGCGGCGCCGGATGGCTCGGCGGCGCGGCGGCTCCAGGGGGGCCGCTTGCAGCGGCATCTGCCGGATATTGGTCATTGCATTCTCCATGTATTATCGTAATCCAAAGATAATTTCTGTAAAACAATAATATCATTGGATGGCGCGAGCGCGACTTTTCGTCGGAGGCCACGCCCGCGACGATTCATGTCGCCGTTCAAATCACGTAGACTTTGGACTCTTGATTGGAGATTCGCCTTTGCCCAGCTATCGCGCCATTGGCCTCATGTCCGGCACGTCCATGGACGGCGTGGACGTCGCGCTCATCGAGACGGATGGCGACGCGGCCGTCGCCTTCGGGCCGACGGGGCACTATCCCTATAACGACGCCGACCGCGCGCTGCTGCGCAATGCGCTCGCCGAGGCCGCGACGATGGAGGATCGCGACGCGCGGCCGGGCGTGCTCGCTTTCGCCGAGCGCATGGTGACGGATCGGCACGCCGAGGCGGTCGAGACCTTTTTGCGCGACAATTCCATCGAGGCGGGCTCGGTGAACATTGTCGGCTTCCACGGCCAGACCGTGCTGCATCGGCCCAAGCAGAAGCTGACCATCCAGATCGGCGACGGTCAGGCGCTCGCCAACCGGCTGGGGATCGAGGTCGCTTACGACTTCCGGGCCGCCGACATTTTTGCGGGCGGGGAGGGCGCGCCGATCGTGCCGGTGTTTCATCGCGCGCTGGTCATGGCCGGCGGGATGAAAGGCGAGGTTGCGCTGCTCAATATTGGCGGGGTCGCGAATGTGACTTATGTCGCAGACGGCGAGCAGCCGATCGCTTGCGACACAGGCCCGGGCAACGCGCTCATAGACGACCTCATGCTTCAGCGCACCGGCGCGCCGATCGACCGCCATGGCCATACCGCCGCGCGCGGCAGGGTGAACGAGGCGGCGCTGCTGCGGATGCTGGCGCATCCCTTTTTCGATCAACCGCCGCCGAAATCGCTCGATCGCAACGCCTTTGCGCTCGACCCCGTCGCCAAACTCGCCACGGAGGACGCCGCCGCGACGCTCACCGCCTTCACCGCGGCCTCCGTGCTGCGGCTCTTTCCGCATCTGCCCAACCAGCCGCAATTGCTGATCGTCTGCGGCGGCGGCGCGCGCAATCCAATTTTGGTGCGCGAATTGGTGATGCGCCTGCCCTGCAAGGTCACGACCGCCGACGCCGTCGGCTGGTCGGCGGATTCGATGGAGGCGCAAGCCTTCGCCTATCTCGCCGCGCGCGTGCTGGAAGGCCTGCCGATCACCTTTCCGACGACCACGGGCGCGCCGGAGCCGCTGCCCGGCGGGGTGCTGGCGCGGGTTGCGGTGGTCTAGGAGCCGAACATTCCGTATCGGCAAGACCCGGAAGCGTCGAATGCGCCCGGGTCACGAGGGAAGCGCGGTTCCATCGCGGATCAGGCGACGGCGTTCACATTCATTTCAACCGAGCCGGGCGCAAGCAGCAGCGGAACGTCCTCGGCGGGCACGGGCTTGCTGAATAGATAGCCCTGGAGTTGATGGCAGCCTTGCGCCAGCAGCGCGCGCGACTGATCCTCGGTCTCGACGCCCTCGGCGATCGTCGCGACGCCCATGGTCGTCGCAATGTCGACGATCGCGCGCACGATCGACATATCGCGTTCGTCTTCCGGCAAATTGCGCACGAAGCTCTGGTCGATCTTGATCTTGTGGAACGAGATGCGGCGCAGATAGCTGAGGCTCGAATAGCCCGTGCCGAAATCGTCGAGCGAGAGACGCACGCCGATCTCGCCCAGGCGATGCAGCATTTTCTGCGTCGCGGGCGTGGATTCGAGCAGAGCCGACTCCGTGAGCTCCAGTTCGAGGCGATGCGCGGGGAGTTCGTGGCGACGCAAGGCGTCCGACACGATCTGCGGCAAATCCGAATGGCGAAACTGAATGGGCGAGATGTTCACGGCGACGGGCACCGGGGTCGGCCAGGTGACGGCGAGACGGCAGGCTTCGTCGATGACCCATCCGCCGAGCGAGGAAATGGCTCCGATTTCCTCTGCAATGGGGATGAATTCGGCGGGCGAGACGAAGCCGCGCGTCGGATGCTTCCAGCGCACCAGAGCTTCGAAACCCTGTATCTTCTTGGAAGCGGCGTTGACCAGCGGCTGGAAATAGAGGACGAATTCGCCGCGCTCGACGGCGACCTGAAGTTCGGCGCCGATCGCGCGACGCGCAATGATCTCTTCATCCATATCCGCCTGATAGAAGCGGAAGACGTTCTTGCCGTTGCGTTTCGCCTGATACAGCGCGAGATCCGCCCGGCGCATGATCTCCTGCACGCCGTCCTGCGGCGCGATGGCGATGCCGATGCTCACGCCGATATTGACCACCGCGTCGTTGATCGGGAACGGAACGCTTATCTCCGAGACGATCGACGCGCAGGCCGCCGAGAGCTTTTCACGGTCATAGGCGTCGAGGCCCGAGAGCAGGACCGCATATTCGTCGCCTGCAAGGCGCGCGACCACCGCCTTGGGACCGACGGCCTTGATCAGCCTGTAAGATACGGCCTGGAGCAGTTTGTCGCCGGCGCCGTGGCCCAGCGTATCGTTGACGCTCTTGAACTCGTCGAGATCGAGGCAGAGCACGGCGTAGGGCGTGCCCTTCGCGTAAAGCTCCGCGCTGGCCTTGTTGAGGCGCTGCTGGAAGCAGACGCGGTTGGGCAGATTGGTCAAAGCGTCGTGCATCACCAGGAAAGAGAGGCGATCCTCCGCCTGCTTCTTGATCGTGATGTCCGCACCCACCCCGCGATAGCCGGAAAAACGTGAATTGCCGACGACGATCGGCTTGCCGCTGACGAGCCACCAACGCCGCTCGCCCTCGACGAGGACGGGCAGGAGAATGTCGCGAAAGGCGCGCCGCGCCACGACCGCCTCGCGCAGCCGCGTAAAGGCTTCGACGCCTTCCTCTCCGTCCGGCGCGAAGAGTTCGGCGATAGGCTTCTCTTTCAGCGCCGACTTGTCGCGCGCGGCGACCTGCGAAAGTCGATCGGAGACGTGACGCAAGCGCAACTCGTCATCGGTCTCCCAGAGCCAGTCATTGGCGCTTTCCTCGAAGTCGTTGAGCAGCAGATTTGTGAGCGCCTGCTCGCGTTCGAGATTGTACTGCGCGATGACGCGACGTTCGACCAGCGCGCTCATGAAAATGGTCAGGAACGAGAGGAAAAGGGCGAAGAGCAGTTCGAGAAGCGCGACGTAGAAGCTGAAAAGCTCGCCTGTCGCGGCGAGCGTGAGGAGCGACTGCGTGACGAGCGGCACGAGATAGGCGATCGCCAGCGACGGCAGGAAAGAGATTGTGATGCAGTTGGCGATGGCCCCGGCGACCGTCGTCGCGATCAGGAGCCGCACCTGCGGGTCGCCGTCGAGATAGATCATCGGCGAGATGGTGCCGATGATCGATCCGTAGAGAAAGGCGACGGTTCGGATCACGAACATTTCGCGCTGCGCGACGGCGTCCGGCCGCGGCCGGTCGAACCATCTCTTGCAGTAAGTGAGCGTGACGGCGGTAAGGATCAGCGCGCTGAAATTGAGGAGCAGGATGTAATCTTCCCTGTCCGACCGCCAGAACAGCACGCCAAGGAAAAGCAGGCCGAAAGTAATCAACCCCATCGAGAGCGGCGCGAGACGCAGCGCCATGTCGAGCTTCTCGACCCTGACCAATTGAATGATGTCGTCGGCGGCGGCGTCGGAATCAACCGGTTCGGCAATCTTGACTGAGCGCATCTGTGGACTTTCAACACCCGACCTTTCCAGGGCGAGAGTGTCCAACAGCCGTGAATAAATTGCTTCGTAACTCAACCAGCCCAATATGCAGGCGTGTGTCAAAATCACTCATGCACGCATAGATTGTATATCAGCCGGCGACATCGTGAGCCTCTATCTTGTTGATTCAAAATAATCAAATTTAAGCCATGCGGAGCGGCGGTTGTGAAATTCCGGAAACACGATTCATTCACCTGTTTCAAAGTATTTCTGCCGGTAGCGCGGATGCTCCTCAAACGGTAACGGGCGACAATCATGCGGCCGGACGCTTTGCAAAAAGAGACCGAGTGGTTCGCCACCAGACGCAGCGTCGTTCTGGGCGCGGTCGGCCTCGCGGGATTGGGGGCGGGCGCCGCCGTGTTCGAGCATGTCTGGAAAAGAAAAGACATGACCGCGCGGCTCTTCAACCCGTTTTCGGTCGCGAAGTTCGATCTGCCCCCGTTACCGGGCCTGCTCGACGCCAAAGGCGCGCCCATGCCGGGCTTCTCGAGCGCCGATCTCGCGGGGAAGCGTTCGCTTCTCGTCGTCTGGGCGTCGTGGTGTCCGACATGCCGGGCCGAGCATGAACTGATCGTCGCGCTCGCAAAACGCAATCTCGCGCCGATCTACGGGGCCGACGTGAAGGATCCGCCGACGAAAGCCAGGCTCTTTCTGGCCAAACACGGCAATCCTTTCGTCGCCGTGGGCATGGACGAGAACACTTATCTGCAGCGCGCGCTCGGGGCCAAGGGCGTGCCGGCGACCTTCGTCATCGGGCCGGGCCCCACGGTCGAATGGTCGACCTATGAGGGGCTGGACGAAGAGACGATCGAGAGAGAGATCGTCCCGCGATTGAGCGCGAAGGTGGGGTAGTAAATCCCATCTCCCCGCAAGCGCGGCGAGGGGACGCTTAATCCCCCCGCGCCGGAATGGCGATGCGCGGCGGGTTGCCGAGGCGCCTGTCGAGATAGGCGTCGACATGGGCGATCAGCGGCTCCACCTTGTTCTCGAAGAAATGGTTGGCGCCTTCGACCACCGCGTGCTCGATCATGATGCCTTTCTGCGTCTTGAGCTTTTCGATCAGCCCGGTGACTTCCTTCAGCGGCGCCACGCGGTCCTGATCGCCATGGATGAAGAGGCCCGAGGACGGGCAGGGCGCGAGGAACGAGAAATCGAAACGGTTGGCGGGCGGCGCCACGGAAACAAAGCCCTCGATCTCCGGCCGGCGCATGAGAAGCTGCATGCCGATCCAGGAGCCGAAAGAGACGCCCGCGATCCAGCAGGCGCGCGCCTCGGGATTCACCGCCTGCGCCCAGTCGAGCGCGGCCGCCGCGTCGGAAAGCTCGCCCGAGCCATGGTCAAAATTGCCCTGGCTGCGCCCCACGCCGCGGAAATTGAAGCGCAACACCGAGAAGCCGCGTTCCGCGAAGGCGTAATAGAGATGATAGACGATCTGATTATTCATCGTCCCGCCGAATTGCGGATGCGGATGCAGGACGATGGCGATCGGCGCGCCGCGCGTGGCGGACTGATGAAACCGGCCTTCGAGCCTGCCGGCCGGGCCGGTGAAGATGACTTCGGGCATAGGATTTCCCTGTGGAAACGGGGGAGAGCGCCTTCTAGCACGCTTGACCGAGTGAATTGCAAGGGAATTCGGAAGGGAGAAGGGGGCGGATAAGCGAGCGCGGCGCTGGAACTGGAGTTTCGCTTCCGCTCGTCATTGGCTTTAAGACCGGTCTGCGATAGATTTTGCCCATGGCCGCCGTTCCAACGTCCGATCAACTGTCGCTCATACGAAGCGTGACGCCTTCGGCGACGCCGAGCGAGGCGGAAATCGAGGCTTGGCGCGAGCTGTCGCGCGACGAGCAGCTTCGTCGGATGCGCAGCGCCTTAAGCTCGGCCGAGGCCGCAACGCCCTGTGATGCGTCGATGAAGGAGATTTGGGCGGAAATCGAGGCCGCCGCGTCGCCGCGTGAGTAAGTATCGCCTCTCCTTCCAGGCGAGACGCCAAATTAGCGACATTGGCGCATTTACTGCCCGGAGATTCGGTCTCTATCAGGCGAGAGCCTATCACGAAGGTCTCGAACGTACTTTCGGCTTGCTCGCCGATTTCCCTAAAATGGGGACCTCCGCCGATGAATTATTGAGAGGCGCGCGGCGGTTTCGCTTCCAGTCCCATGATGTTTTCTACACCGAGGAGGAGGACGGCGTCCTTATTCGCGCCGTATTCCACACAGCCCAAAATGTGCGGCCAAGTCTTTTCGACAACCGCTGATCTTCGATGCGCCCTAACGCCGCGAAATATTCATCCCTACATCTTCCCTATGACGGTCGCTCCCATGCGCGCCCGCGCGCTGTTCTTCCTCTCCCTCGCGGCGCTGCTTTTCTGGCTCGCCGCGAGAAGCCTTACGCCCGCCTTTGACGGCCTCCGGCTCGCGGCGACGAAGGACGATCCGGTCGCGCTCGCCGACGCGCGGCTCGATCAGACCCTCACGGCCACGCGCTTTTCGCAGGCGCTCGACGCCGCGCTCGCGGCGGACGACGCAGATCTCGCCAGGAGCTTCATCGAACTTGGCCGCCTGCGCCGCCTGGCGCCGACCGCCGAGCAGGAGCGGCGACTTGCCGCCCTTGACGCCGAGGCTGAGGAAAAGACGGTCGAGGATTTCACGCAAGGCTTTCTGCATGGCGCGCGCGACAATGGCCCCGCTTTCACCGGCGCGCTCATCGGCGATCTCACTGGTTATGGCGATCTTCGGGATCTCTGGAGCGAAGGCGAGAAAGTCCGGCGCGGCGAGGAGCCCGATCAGCTCGTCGTCGGCCTCGCGGCGGCGGGACTCGCTTTATCGGCCGTTACATGGTCGAGCGTCGGCGCGCTGCTGCCGGCGCGTTCGGGAATGACCATCGTCAAAAGCGCGCAGAAGGCCGGACGACTGTCGCGTCCGCTCGCCAGGGCGCTCGGAGCGACCGCCGCCAAGGCCGTGGATCGCGAGGCGCTGACGGCGGGTTTCTCGGCGGTCGCGAAAGCCGATTTCGCCGCCGCCCGTGCGGCCGCCGTCAAAGTGGTGAGGCCGGGCGCGCTCGCGACCTTCCGGGCGGTGGGAGAGGACGCGGCTGCGATCTATCGCCGCGCCGGCGCGAGCGGAGTCAAGGATGCGCTGGCCGTGGCGGAAGACGGAGCGGAACTGGGAAAGGCCGCGCGGCTCGCCAAGGCCCGGGGCGGGGCGACCCGGGCGATATTGGCGACGCTCGGGCGCGGGGCGCTGGTTTTCGGCGGGCTCGCGGCGGCGGCGGTCGAGGCGGTATTTGTGTTTCTGGGCTCGTTGCTGGGACTCGCGACGATGGCGCAAAGGCTGGGTTTCTGGCTGGGGCGCCGCCGCTTCGTTCCCTCTCCCCGAGCAACGGTGAAAAGATCGGGGTTGAGCCCCGCGAAAAAATTTGCGTCGCGCCCCAAGGAATTCCCAACTCCTCCCGTCTAATCATTCGGGGCGAGACATTTCGGGGGCGAATTGACGGCGAGCGATCCGACCGACGGCGAATTGGCGCGGCGCGCGGCGGCGGGCGACCGCGCGGCTTTCGCGGCATTGGCGGAGCGCCATTACGACCGCGTGCATGCGCTCGCCTGGCGCTGGTCGGGCGCGCGGACCGAGGCCGAGGACATCGCACAGGAGACGATGGTGAAGATGGCCGGCGCGATCAGAAACTTTCGCGGCGATTGCGCCTTTTCGAGCTGGGCCTATCGCATCGCCTATACGACGGCCGTCGATCACATCCGCGCACGGAGAAAAGTCGTCGCCTTCGCGCCCGAGCAGATGATTGAACTCGCCGACTGCGCCGATTGCGAATCTCCCGAGGACGCCGCCGCCAATGACGATCTCTGGCGCGCCGTGCGCGCGCTTCCCGAGCAGCAGCGCGACGCGGTGCTCCTCGTCTATGGCGAGGATCTGTCGCATGGCGAGGCGGCGGCGCTGATGGGCTGCGCGGAGAAGACCGTGTCCTGGCGTCTGCACGAAGCCAGGAAGCGGCTCAAGATTTCGCTGGAGGCGGTGTGATGATGGCGAGGCTCACTCATTCCTCCGCCTATCGTCATTGCGAGCATTTTTTTCGAAGTCGGGTATACCCGACTTCGCGGAAACGCGAAGCAATCCAGCAGCTCCGGCGTGGCGCTGGATTGCTTCGTCGCTGCGCTCCTCGCAATGACGGACGCTGCGCGCTTAACGCCTCCCCCTCGAGGGGAGGGTACGGTCCGCCTGCGCCCCAAAGGAGCCGGCATGACTGAACCCGACCTCACGCGCCTCAAAGATGTCCCGCCGCCGCGCGACGCGGCGAAGCGAGCCGCGCTCGCCGCCGCCATGGCCGCTTTCGACGACGCGAAAAAAAGCGGGAGCGAGACCCAAGGAAATGACGCGCCCGTCCGTCCGAGAGACGCATTGTCTCGAACGGAGGGGAAAAAGCCCATGCGTCTGCTTCACACAAACCGCGCGCTCGCCGCGTCCGTCGCCGCGCTGATGATCGGCGCGCCGACCGCTTTCTTGGTCTATAAGCACAATCTGGCGCAGCCCGCCGGAACTTTCGGGAAGGTCTCGGGCAATGTGACGGGTGGCGGACTCGACGTCGTCGATGCGCTGCCGCCGACGCCAGCGCGGCCGTCCGTCGCGGAGGCGGTCGACGAGAATCGCGGAAAGGTCGCAGCCTTGCCGCAGTCGCATTTCATGCTTCCGGCTCCCGCCAAGCCCGCGACGATCGCTCGGCAGGAAGCGAAGAAAGCCGAACGCGTCGCCAATTTCGCCATGTCGGCTTCCGCGCCGCCGCTCGCCAAACCCAAAGACGCGCGCGCCGTCGCCAATGGCGTGATGATGCAGGCGCCGGCGGAGCACGGCATGGCCGAAATGCTCCCGCCGCCCGTCGATCAGGAATTCCGCGACAAGTTCGACTCGAAGGACATCAACCCGGTCAAACAGGTTGCGCAGGAACCGGTCTCGACCTTTTCGATCGATGTCGACACGGCGTCCTACGCCTTCGCGCGGCGCGCGATCAGTTCGGGGCGGCTGCCGCCGAAGGATTCCGTGCGCGTCGAGGAGTTCATCAATTACTTCCCCTACAATTATCCGCAGCCGGAAAGCGCGGACATTCCCTTCAAGCCGACGATCACCGTCGCGCCGTCGCCCTGGAACGCGCATAACAGGCTCGTGCATGTCGCCGTGCAGGGCTATGCGCTGCAAAGCGCGCAGCGCCCGCGCGCCAATCTCGTGTTCCTCGTCGACGTCTCCGGCTCGATGGCGTCGGAGGACAAGCTTCCGCTCGTGAAAAACGCGCTACGCATGCTGGTCGACGAGTTGAAGCCGGAGGATACGGTGGCGCTCGTTACATACGCCTCGGGTTCGGGCGTCGCTTTGGAGCCGACCAAGATTTCCGATAAGGGCAAGATCATCGCGGCGATCGACGCGCTGGGCGCCGGCGGCTCGACGGCGGGCGCGCAGGGGATTCAGGACGCCTATCGTCTGGCGGAAGAGAATTTCGACAAGGGCGCCGTCAACCGCGTGATCCTTTCGACGGACGGCGATTTCAATGTCGGCGTCACCGATCAAAGCGAGCTGAAGGGGGTGATCGAGCGCAAGCGCGACAAGGGGATTTTCCTCTCCATCCTCGGCGTCGGGCAGGGCAATTACAATGACGCGCTGATGCAGGCGCTCGCCCAGAACGGCAATGGCGCGGCGGCTTATGTCGACAATCTCAACGAGGCCCGCAAGGTTCTGGTGGAGGAGGCTTCATCGACTCTCTTCCCCATCGCCAGGGATGTGAAGATCCAGGTCGAATGGAATCCCGCGCGCGTCTCGGAATATCGCCTGATCGGCTATGAAACCCGCGCGCTGAAGCGCGAGGATTTCAACAATGACAAGGTGGACGCGGGCGATGTCGGCTCCGGCCATCGCGTGACGGCGATCTACGAAATTACGCCCGTGGGCGAGAAAAAGCTTGTCGACGATCTGCGCTACGGCAAACGCGCGGCCGAAACGCGCATCGCGCCGGAGTCGGGTCCGGCCGATGGCGAACTCGGTTTCGTCAAGCTGCGCTACAAGCTGCCGAAGGAAGACGAGTCGAAGCTGATCTCGTCGCCGATCGGCGATGCGCAGGCTGTCGAGAAGCTGTCGGCGACGACGGACGATGTGCGCTTCTCGATCGCGGTCGCGGCCTTCGGGCAATTGCTGAAGGGCGCGCCCTATATCGGCAAATACAGCTATGACGACGTGATCGCGCTGGCCAAGGGCGCGAAGGGCGAGGACCCCTTCGGCTACCGCGCGGAGCTCGTGAACCTCGCGCGGCTGGCGAGGACCGCGCGGCCGTGAAACCGGCGGACGCCCTTGTTCGGTCCTGAATCATGGGGTTTCTTCCTTCTCCCGCGCGCGGGAGAAGGCTACATGTGCTCCATGTCGAAGTCCCGCATCTATCTCGACCACAACGCCACTTCGCCGCTGCGCCCCGAGGCGCGGGCGGCGATGCTGGCAGCCATGGAGGCGCCGGGGAACGCTTCCTCCGTCCACGCCGAGGGCCGCGCCGCCAAGGCTTTGCTGGAGCAGGCGCGGGCCGTGATCGGGCGGGGGCTCGGGACGGCGGCGCGCAACGTCACCTTCACCAGCGGCGCGACCGAGTCCGCCAATCTGGCGCTGACGCCCATGTTGCAGCGCGGAAAAAATCCAGCCCCGTTCGAGGTCCTGCTCCTCGGCGCGGGCGAGCATCCGGCTGTCCTGCTCGGCCATCGCTTCCCGGCGGATGCAGTTGAGCGCATCGCGCTCACGGCGGAAGGAACGTTGTCGCTAGCCGCGCTCGACGAAGCGTTGGCGCGGCATGCCGGCAAGCGGATCATGGCCGCGCTTCAGGCCGTAAATAACGAGACGGGCGTGATTCAGCCTGTCCGCGAGGTTGCCGAACGGGTCCATACGGCGGGCGGACTCCTCATCTGCGACGCCACCCAGGCCATTGGCAGAATCGAGACATGCTTCCCGTCCACCGGCGCGGATTTTTTGTTCTGTTCCTCACATAAGCTCGGGGGGCCAGCCGGAGTCGGGGCGCTTGCGGCGGCGCAGGATGACCTCCACATAACGGAAACGCTGGCCAAGGGCGGCGGGCAGGAGTTCGGACGCCGCGCGGGGACAGAGAATATCGCGGGAATTGCAGGCTTTGCGGCGGCTTTCGACGCCTCGCTGGCCGGGCTGACGGCGGAGGAGCTTCGGCTGCGCCTCATGCGCAACTCTCTTGAAAACAAGATTGCCGAAATCGCCCCCGACGCGCGTTTCTTTGGGCGCGGGGCGCTTCGCGTCGCGACGACCTCCGCCTTTGCGCTGCCGGGCATTCCTGCGCATACGGCTTTGATGGCGCTGGATCTTTCCGGCGTCGCCGCGTCCAGCGGCTCGGCCTGTTCGTCGGGAAAGGTGCGGGAGTCGCATGTGCTGGCCGCCATGGGGGCCGCCGAAAAGGAAGCTTTGCGCGTGAGCCTGGGTTGGACGACTCGCGAAGAGGATGTAGAACAGTTTGGAATGGTTCTTGCGGAGGTCGTGAACCGGATCAGGTCGCGGCGTTCCGTCGCTTAGCTTGGCCGCGCTTTCTGAACGCCGAACCGGCTTCCATTTCGGCGGAAAGCGCTCAAGCGGGCGGGGAACCAGATCGGCCGGCGGGCCTTGAACCCGTCGTGACGAGGAGATGAAAGACATGGCGGCTCTCAAGGAGACCGTTGAACGCGTCGAGTCCATCGACGTTGACGCTTACAAATACGGCTTCACGACCGATATCGAATCGGAGAAGGCCCCCAAGGGCCTGAGCGAAGACATTGTTCGCTTCATCTCCGCCAAGAAGAACGAACCCGATTGGCTGACCGAATGGCGCCTCGAGGCTTACCGCCGCTGGCTGACCATGGACGAGCCGAACTGGGCGCGCGTCCACTATCCGCCGATCGACTATCAGGACCTCTATTACTACGCGGCGCCGAAGTCGACGCCGGGTCCGAAGTCGCTCGACGAAGTCGATCCCGAGCTGCTGCGAACCTACGAGAAGCTCGGCATTCCGCTCAAGGAGCAGGAAATCCTCGCCGGCGTCGAAATGCGCAAGGTCGCTGTGGACGCGGTGTTCGACAGCGTCTCGGTCGCGACGACCTTCAAGGAGGAGCTGGCCAAAGCGGGCGTGATCTTCTGCCCGATCTCGGAGGCTGTGAAGACGCATCCGGAGCTGGTGAAGAAATATCTCGGCTCGGTCGTGCCGGTGACGGACAATTTCTACGCGACTTTGAACAGCGCGGTCTTCTCCGACGGCTCCTTCGTCTACATCCCGAAGGGCGTGCGCTGCCCGATGGAGCTCTCCACTTACTTCCGCATCAATGAGCAGAAGACGGGACAGTTCGAGCGCACGCTGATCATCGCCGACGAGGGCTCCTATGTGAGCTATCTCGAAGGCTGCACGGCGCCAAAGCGCGACGAGAACCAGCTTCACGCCGCCGTGGTCGAACTCGTGGCGCTCGACGACGCCGAGATCAAATATTCGACGGTGCAGAACTGGTATCCCGGCGACAGCGAGGGCAAGGGCGGCATCTACAACTTCGTGACGAAGCGCGGCGACTGCCGCGGCCGCAATTCGCATATCTCATGGACGCAGGTGGAGACGGGTTCGGCCATCACCTGGAAATATCCGTCCTGCATCCTGCGCGGCGACGGCTCGCAGGGCGAGTTCTATTCGATCGCCGTGTCGAACGGCTATCAGCAGGTCGACAGCGGCACGAAGATGATCCATCTCGGCCGCAACACCAAGAGCCGCATCGTCTCCAAGGGCATCTCGGCGGGCAATTCGCAGAACACCTATCGGGGACAGGTTTCCGCGCATCGTAAAGCCGAAGGCGCGCGCAACTTCACGCAATGCGACAGCCTGCTGATCGGCCATGACTGCGGCGCGCATACGGTTCCCTATATCGAGTCGAAAAACCCGAGCGCGCAGTTCGAGCACGAAGCGACGACGTCGAAGATCTCCGAGGACCAGCTCTTCTATGCGCAGCAGCGCGGGCTCTCCGCCGAAGAGGCGACGGCGCTGATCGTCAACGGCTTCGTGCGCGACGTGCTGCAGCAACTGCCGATGGAGTTCGCGGTCGAGGCGCAAAAGCTGATCTCGATCTCGCTCGAAGGGAGCGTGGGGTAGCGACGCTCTGCGTCATGGCCGGGCTCGTCCCGGCCATCCACGCCTGTCAGCAATGTGGCTCTTGGCCGCGACTAAGGAATACAAAACGCGTGTGGATGACCGGCACAAGGCCGGCCATGACGCCCCAGAGACCGGAAGAGTTTACGATGCTCGAAATCAAGAACCTCCACGTTTCGGTCGGCGACCGGAAGATCCTCAAAGGCCTGACGCTCACCGTGAAGGACGGCGAGGTCGCCGCGATCATGGGGCCCAACGGCACGGGCAAATCAACGCTTTCCTACGTGATCTCCGGCCGCGAGGGCTATGAGATCACGGAAGGCGAGGTGCTGCTCGACGGCGAGAACATACTTGAGCTGGAGCCGCATGAGCGCGCCGCCAAGGGAATATTCCTGGCCTTCCAATATCCGGTGGAGATCCCCGGCGTCGCCACCATGACCTTCCTCAAGGCCGCGATGAACGCCCAGCGCCGCTCGCGCGGCGAAGAGGAGCTGGCGACGCCCGAATTTATGAAGGCCGTAAAGGAGGCCTCGGCCAAGCTCGGCGTCTCGCAGGAGATGCTGCGCCGGCCGCTCAATTCCGGCTTCTCGGGCGGCGAGAAGAAGCGCATGGACATTCTCCAGATGGCGCTGCTCCAGCCGAAATTCGGCATTCTCGACGAGACCGACTCGGGATTGGACATCGACGCGCTGCGCGTCGTCTCCGAAGGCGTCAATTCTCTGCGCAATCCCAAGCGCTCTTTCCTCGTCATCACGCACTATCAACGTCTGCTCGACTACATCAAGCCGGACACGGTGCATGTGATGGCGAAGGGCGTCATCCAGCGTTCGGGCGGGCCGGCGCTCGCTCTCGAGCTCGAAGAACACGGCTATCGGGAATATCTGGCTGAAGAGGCGGCGTAAGCCATGATCAAGCTCGCCACCGAAACCGATGCGGCGCTTCTCTCTCTCTTCGACGAGATGAAGGGCAAGGGAGCGACCGGCCTGCGTCAGGCGGCCTGGGAATCCTTCGCCGCCAAGGGGCTTCCGAACCGCCGCGTGGAGGCCTGGCACTATACGGACCTCAAGGCCGCGCTCGCCAAGCCCGCGCCGATCGCGTCCGTCTACGCGGCTGCTTTGACGCTTCCGGCGAAATGCGGCGCGATCCGCCTCGTGACGCTCGACGGCGTCTTCCGTCCGGACCTCTCGGACCTCGCCGCTCTTCCGGAAGGCGTAAAGGCGCAGCCATTGCGCGAGGCGCTGGGGCAGGGCGCGGCCGGGATCATGGCGCTCATCGCCAGCAGCGACGTCCAGACGGACGACGCCGCCTTGTCGCTCAACGCCGCCCTGATGCAGGACGGCGTGGTGCTGCGCGTCGCCGGCGGCGCAACGTTGGAACAAACGATCGAACTCGCGACCTTCGTCTCGTCGGAAGAGGCGCAATCGAGCTTCAGCCGCAATGTCGTGATCGTCGGCAAGGACGCTCACGCGACGATTGTCGAGACGGCCGGCGCGCTCTCGTCGGCGCCGGCGCAGGACAATCAGGCGCTGATCGTCCGTCTCGCCTCGGGCGCGACGCTCGATATTATCACCCACGCTTCGGGGCAAAGCGACGCGCTGGTGCGGGTCATGAGCCTGCTCGCCCATCTCGACGAAGGGGCGAGCCTCAATTCCTACGCGCTGCTCGAAGGCGCGGGGCTGCTGCGCCGCCAGATCTTCGCGCGGCTCGATGGAGAGCGGGCGAAGGTCTCGCTCAATGGCGCGACGCTCGCCAAAGGCCGCCAGCATGTCGACACGACGCTGGTCGTCGACCATGCTTTTCCGAATGGCGAAAGCCGCGAGCGCTTCCGCAGCATTCTCGACGAGCAGGGCACGGGCGTCTTCCAGGGCAAGATCGTGGTGCGGCCGGGCGCGCAGAAGACCGACGGCGTCATGCAGTCCAAGGCCGTCCTGCTCTCGGACGGCGCCACGATGAACAACAAGCCGGAGCTGGAAATCTTCGCGGACGACGTCCAATGCGGACATGGCGCGACTTGCGGCCGGCTCGACAAGGACCAGCTCTTCTACCTCGTGGCGCGCGGCATTCCGCGCGTCGAGGCGGAGGCGCTGCTGATCGAAGGCTTCGCCAATGAGGCTTTCGAGGGACTCGAAAACGAGGCGCTGCGCGGCTTCCTCGCCACGCGCATTTCCTCCTGGATGGCGGCGAGGGCGCGATGAACCAGCACGTGACCCTCTACGACGTCGAAAAAATCCGCGCGGATTTTCCGATCCTCGCCGAAATGCCTTACGGCAAGCCGCTCGCTTATCTCGACAACGCCGCTTCGGCGCAAAAGCCCCGCGCGGTCATCGATCGGCTGACGCATTTCTACGAGCACGAATACGCGAATGTGCATCGCGGCCTGCATTACCTCGCCAATGCGGCGACGGAGGGCTATGAGGGCGCGCGCGAAGCGGTGCGGCGTTTCCTGAACGCCGGGTTGACGGAAGAGATCATTTTCACGCGCGGCGCGACCGAGGCGCTCAACCTTGTCGCCGCCTCCTACGGGCTCGCCCATATCGGCGAGGGCGACGAGATCATCCTGTCGCTGATGGAGCATCATTCCAACATCGTGCCCTGGCACTTCCTGCGGGAGCGCAAGGGCGCGGTCATCAAATGGATCGTGCCGGACGACAATGGCGTCATCGATCTCGACGTTTTCGAGAAGATGTTCACCGAGCGGACGAAGATCGTCTCGGTGACGCATATGTCCAATGTCGTCGGCGCGCCGACGCCGATCGCGGATATGGCGCGCATCGCCCATGCGCATGGCGTTCCGATCTGCGTCGACGGCTCGCAGGGGGCCGTGCATCTCGACGTGGACGTGCAGGCGCTCGACGTCGATTTCTACGTCGTCACCGGCCACAAGCTTTACGGCCCGACGGGCGTCGGCGCGGTTTACGGTAAGCGTAAATGGCTCGAAGCGCTGCCGCCTTTCGCTGGCGGCGGCGAGATGATCGAGACCGTCACGCGCGACACTGTGACTTACAACGCGCCGCCGCATCGCTTCGAGGCGGGCACGCCGCCGATCGCCCAGGCCGTGGGGCTCGGCGCGGCGCTCGATTATATCGACTCGATCGGCCGCGGCGCGATCCGCGCCCATGAGGCGCGACTGACGGCCTATGCGCAGCAGCGGCTCTCCGAGATCGAGGGCCTGCGCATCTTCGGAAATGCGCCGGACAAGGGACCGATCGTCGCTTTCGAGATGAAGGCGGCGCATGCGCATGACATCGCGACCATCATCGATCGTTCCGGCGTCGCCGTGCGCGCCGGAACGCATTGCGCAATGCCGCTTCTGTCGCATTTCGGGGTGACTTCGACATGCCGCGCCTCCTTCGCGCTCTACAACACGCGCGAGGAAGTCGATCGGTTGGCAGAAGCTTTGCTAAAAGCTCAGAAACTTTTCGCCTGAGGAGGTTCTCGTGCTGATGACCGACGCTCTAAACCCAAGCGAGCCGGAAGTCGCCGCGGAGGACGACCGCGCTTCTATCTCCGCGTCTAAAAACGACAGCCTGACCGACGACATCGTGAAGGCGCTGAAGACCGTCTACGATCCGGAGATCCCGGCCGACGTCTACGAACTGGGGCTGGTCTACCGTATTGATATTTCTGACGCCGGCGTCGTGGAAATCGACATGACGCTGACAGCGCCGGGATGTCCCGTCGCGGGGGAAATGCCCATATGGGTGAAGAACGCCGTCGGCGCCGTCCCGGGCGTTTCGGAAGTGAAGGTCAATCTCGTATTCGATCCCCCATGGGATCAGAGCCGCATGTCGGACGAGGCGCGCGTCACGCTCGACATGTTCTGAACGAAAGACGCCAAGCGACAGGCGTCATGTCGGAAGTCGAGCGTCATGTTTGCTCCGCAAACGAAGCCGAGAGTTCTGGAGACGGCCCTTTATGTCGAGGACCTCGAGAGAGCGGGGCGCTTCTATCGGGATGCGCTCGGCTTATCGCCCATGATGCAGGACAGCCGCATGTGGGCGTTGGATTGTGGACCGGCCAGCGTGCTGTTGCTGTTCAGGCAAGGCGGCGCGCTCGAGCCGATCGATCTTCCCGGCGGCCGCATTCCGCCGCATGATGGGCAAGGTCCCGCGCATCTCGCCTTTGCGGTGGAGGCGGACGACATTCCGGAATGGAGGACCCGCCTCGCGGCGTGCGGCGTCGAGATCGAAGCCGTCATGAAATGGCCGCGCGGCGGAGAGAGCCTTTATTTTCGAGACCCAGACCACCATCTGGTAGAGCTGGCGTCTCCGGGCCTCTGGGCCAATTACTGAGGAAGAAGAAAAATGCCGCTGCCGAAACCGAGCGTGATGATCGTCAGCCCCGCCGCCGCCGAGCGCGTGCGCGGCCTGCTGGCCAACGCAGCGGCGGAGACCGGCCTGCGCGTATCGGTGGAAAAAGGCGGTTGCGCCGGCATGTCCTACAAGATGGCGCTCGCCGAGCCCCAAAAGGGCGACGAAGTGATCGATTTCGAGGGCGGCAGGGTCATCGTCGACGCGGGCGCGGTTCTGTATCTTTTGGGCACGACGATGGATGTGAAGATCGACAAATTCTCTTCGGCCTTCGTCTTCGAAAATCCAAATCAGACGTCGGCTTGCGGCTGCGGAGAGAGCGTCGAGCTCAAACCCGCCGATCCGGCGCAGCTTTTCGCGGCGTCTTGAGCGGCTGCGTAAACCGGGCGTTAACGCTGCCAATGCGTTTCCTTAATCTCACAACCCAGAAATAGCGCTTTCTTCAGCTTCGGCCGTCAACGTCGCGACCTGCGTATCCTTGTATGCGTCGTGGAGTGGTCGATGTCGTATTCCAAGCCGCCTGTTGTCGCGTCGAGCGTCGCCTTGCTCGCCGTGTTGTCCCTTGTCCCGACGCAAGGCTGGGCGCGCGACGGCCGCAGCAGCGGCGACGTGATCTACGAGATGCCGCCCATGTCCCCGGCGAATTCCGCGCAGGACATCATTTTCGAGATGGCGCCGATGAAGCCGGTCAAGGGCGCCGCTCAAGCGCAAAAGCTCGCGCCCAAACCTGCCCCGCAGCCGGCCGTCGCCGCGAAGCCCGCGCCGGCGCCCGTCAAGGAAGCCGCGCCGGCTCCTGCGCAGCCCGCTCCCGTCGCCGCGGCGCCCATTCCCGCGCAGCCGGTCGCCGAGGCTCCATCCGCTCCCCCGCCGGCTATGCCCGTCGAGCAGCAGCCAGCGCTCGCCGACACGCCGGCCCCGGCCGCAGGAGAGGCCCCCTCGGTCGCGGCGCAACTCCCGAATGAAACGCCGGCCGCGCCGGCCGAAGGGCAGGACGCAGCCTTGCCGCCCGCGCCGGTCGAAGCCGCCGCTGTGGCGGGCGAAGCCACGATCGTCGAGCCCGCGCGTTTCGAGGCGCCGATCATGACCTTCAATCCGCCGCGCCGCGCCATTGCGGCGATCAAGCCGCCGGTCGCGGCGCTCGGCGAGAATGTGGTGGAGCTTCAGGGGGATTCTCCCGCGGCTTCTTTCGTTCCGAAATTGCGCTCCCTGGCGCCGGAAGCGCCGGCCGCCGTCGCCGCGGATCAGCCCGTCGCGGAGCAAGCCGCGGACGCCCAGCTGGAGGGTCAGACGGCTCCCGCGACTTCCAGCGATCCCGCCGCCGTTCAGGAGGCTTCGGATGCGCGCATTGCGTCGCTTCTGGCGGAGGGCCTCGTTGGCCCGGCGGAGATTCGGATCGGCGATCGGGCCACGATGTGGTTGCCGGCCGGCCGCGTTTTCCTGCCGCTCGAGACAGCGCACAAACTTGCCCAGGAAGCCGGTCTCGAATGGCGGCCGGGCGTTCAGGGAATGGTCGCCCCGGCCGGCGGAAAGCTCGAATGGCTCGCGCCTGTCGAATTGCTCGACGATGGTTACATCAAGACCGGCGAGCCCGATTCGCTCGAGCCCGGGAAGCTGTTGACGGCGTTCGAAGCGAGTCTGCCCGAGGTCAACGCCCAGCGCGTCCACGCCGGCCAGCCGCCGGTGGCGCTCGACGGTTGGCTCATCGCGCCGGCGATCGACGACAAGCGCCGTCTCTCCGCCTGCGTGAATATTTCGACGCAAAACGATCAGAACGGGCTCGACAAATTCTTCAATTGCGAATCCTGGGCGCTTGGCCGCCAGGGCGCGATCAAGGTCGGGCTCGCCGACGGCGGCGAAGGCGCGGAGCGTCTGAAGGACGAAGCGGCGTCGCTCGCTTCGACCATCGTCTATGATCGCGGCAAGGCCTATGAGGATTTCGACGCCGCGGCCGACAAGGTCGCTCCCTATGTCGCCGGCGACTTGCTGACGCGAGACGTGTCCGCGAAGTCGGCGCCGCCCGCGCTGGCGCCAGCGCCGGAGGAAGCGCAGGGCGGCGGGCTGCTGTCGAGCCTGCTCTATCCTGCGCTGTTCGGCGTTGCGGCGCTCGGAGCCTATGTTCTTTTGAAACGGCGTCGCAAGGCCGGCGATGACGCGGCTGTGGCCGAGGCGATGGAGGCCGAGGCCGCGCCGGTGAAGCGGGTCTCCCGCGACCCCGAACCGCGTCGCGGACAAGAGGCTCCCGCAGCTATAGCTATGGTCGACGAGCCCGCCTCCGAGGCGACTCCGTCGCTCTTCGCCCGCTTGCTGCCGACGCTCCATGCGCGCTTCGCCAAGAAGGCCGAGCATGAGGTGGAGCCGGTCGCGGAGGCGCCGGTCGTCGCCGCTCGCAAGCCGGCGCCCGCCAGCGCCGAGAAAACGGAAGGCGCGATCGGCGGCCTTATGGGTAAGATCGCCGCCATGCGGTCGAGCAGGAGCGAGTCGGCGACGCCTGCGCCCGCCAGCGCTGATCCGCGAGCGTCGAACGAAGCGGAAGAGCCTGCTTCCGCCCTGAAAATGCTGGCCGCCAGAATGCGCCGCTCGACCGAGGAGCCGGCCGCGCCTTCCACCGTAAACGTCTCGCGCGTCATGCGTCCGAGCCGCGCCTCGGGAGTAGCCGCCGCCGTGGTTGCCGTCGAACCGGTCGTGGCGCCTCTCATCGTCGAGGCGGCGGAGCCCCGGCAGCGTGAGCCCGAGCTTACGTTGGTCGAACCGCAAATCGTCGAGCCGAAGGGGAGCCGTTTTCCGGAACCCGTCGTCGAGACGCGTTTCGACGCGCATGAGGAGATCGAGGCCTATATCGCCCCGTCGCCGGCTCCGAAGCCCCCGGCTTCGTCGTCGGTCTTCGACGAAGACGATTTCGGGCTCATCGAGCCCGGAGACGCCGGTGCGGCGTCGAGCGCCGAGGAAGCCTCACGCAACAGGCGCGCGAGCGATCAGTGAGAGAAATGTCGCCCCGGCCCATCGGCCGGGGCGATGTCTTTTCAGCGCCGCCAATATGACGAACTTACCGGCAGGTTGCTCCGGTCCCCGCATCCGCGACGCCGCCATTCAACCCCAGTCCGGTGCGAACCGCTCGGGCGAATTTATCGTCCTGGCACGCCGTATCGCCGGATATTCCAAGACCCCCGACCACGACGCCGCGATTGTTGACGAGTGCGAGCCCGCCGCCGAAAGTGATCATGCCGGCCACGCGCAGCCCGACCATCGGATCTGAGGCGGCGCCCCATTTCGACGCCGGCCCTTTCGTAGCGTCCGCCGCGTCCTGAATATTGCCGAAATGCACGCCGTAGAGGCCGCCGCCGGGCTGGACGAGGTCGTAAAGCTGCTGGGTCGAGAGCTGTTTGCTGCCGCCGAGAATGGAGTCGAGGCTGAGGCCGTTCGCCGTGAAAGCCTTTGCGGCTGCGATCTGTCGGCTGAGGAGCCACTGATCGCTCGCGGCGGAGCCTGAAAACGCGACCGCGCACACCGCCCCGGTGCGGTTCACGACGACGCCCCACATATTGTTGCCGAAGGCGCCTGGAGTCGTGACGCTCCTGTCGGCCTTGGCGGCTCTCAACGCATCCCGCAGAGTCTGCCAGCTCACCGGGCAGGAACGCCCGTCGCCTTCGCTGTCGGAGGCGAGGGCGACGCCGTTGACGGCGCCGAACGCGACGACGGATATACACAACATTTTCAGAAACTTGACCATATTCGATCCTTCCAAAAATTCTTCATTACACAAGCAATTCCCGCTCAAATGCCGGTCGCCGCAACGAGATGAAATCGACGCGGCGACAGCCGGGCCTCGAGCGAGCCGCCTTACGTCTCGGCAAGGCGGGCGGATAGGAGCATGGCGCAGGGCGGCGATCAAGCTTGGAAGGTAAAAAACGTTGCTGTCGAGCCAATTTACTTTCATTCGGCCCGGATTTTGATTTTCGTTGCGCGGCTATCCCCGCAATAGTCCGGCATGCTCAATCTAAGGCGTTGAATTTCAATGTGTATCATATCCGGGCGAAACTGGCGCCGCGCCGCCGAATCGCCTATACGGAAAGGATCAGGATTTAGCCCCGGATGGCGCGCAATTGGCCGACGACGACTCGAAAAAAGACGAACCCGAAAAGCACGGCTCCGACATCAGGCCGGTGTCCATCGCCGACGAGATGAAGCGCAGCTATCTCGATTACGCGATGAGCGTGATCGTGAGCCGCGCGCTGCCGGACGTTCGCGACGGCCTCAAGCCCGTGCATCGGCGCATCCTGTTTTCGATGAACGAGAACGGGCACACGCCCGACAAGCCTTACGTGAAGTCGGCGCGCATCGTCGGCGACGTCATGGGTAAATATCATCCGCATGGCGACGCGGCGATCTACGACGCGCTGGTGCGCATGGCGCAACCCTTCTCGATGCGGCTCATGCTCGTCGACGGACAGGGCAATTTCGGCTCGGTCGACAATGATCCGCCGGCGGCCATGCGCTACACTGAGTCGCGCCTCGCCAAGCCCGCCCTCGCGCTGCTCGAGGACATCGACGAAGGCACGGTCGACTTCCAGCCGAACTATGACGGCAAGGAGCATGAGCCGACCGTCCTTCCGGCGCGCTTCCCGAACCTGCTCGTCAACGGCGCCGGCGGCATCGCCGTCGGCATGGCGACGAATATTCCGCCGCATAATCTCGGCGAAGTCATAGACGCCTGCATCGCGCTGATCGACAAGCCCGACATGACTGTCGCCGAACTGATGGAGATCGTTCCCGGCCCGGACTTTCCGACGGCGGCGACGATCCTCGGGCGCGGCGGCATCCGCAACGCCTACGCGACCGGGCGCGGCTCGATCATCATGCGCGCGAAAGCCGAGATCGAGACGCTGCGCAAGGAGCGCGAGGCGATCATCTTCACCGAGATACCCTATCAGGTGAACAAGGCCGCGCTGATCGAGCGCATCGCGGAACTCGTCAAGGAAAAGAAGATCGAAGGCATCTCGGATCTGCGCGACGAGTCCGACCGCGACGGCATGCGCATCGTGGTGGAGCTGAAGCGCGAGGCGGTCGCCGACGTCGTGCTGAACCAGCTCTGGCGCCACACCGCGCTGCAATCGAGCTTCGCGGTGAACATGATCGCGCTCAATGGCGGCCGGCCGGAGCTGATGACGCTCCATGACGTGCTGCGCGCCTTCGTCGATTTCCGCGAGACGGTCGTCACCCGCCGCACCAAGTTCCGGCTGAACAAAGCGCGCGACAACGCCCATCTGCAGGTTGGCCTCGCTATCGCGGTCGCGAATATCGACGAAGTGATCCGCCTCATCCGCACCTCGGCTGACGCCGCGGCGGCGCGCGAAGCCTTGATGGCGCGCGACTGGCCGGCGAAGGACATGGCGCCGCTCGTGGAGCTTATCGCCGATCCACGCCACAAGCTCTCCGACGACGGCACGATCCGCCTCTCCGAGGCGCAGGCGCGCGCGATCCTCGATCTGCGCCTGCAGCGCCTCACGGCGCTCGGCCGCGAGGAGATCGCGGAAGCCTTGAACAAGCTCGCAGCCGAGATCGCGGAATATCTCGAGATCCTCGGCTCGCGCGAAAGGCTGTTCGGCATCGTGAAGGACGAGATGCTGGCGGTGAAGGAGGCTTATGCGACGCCGCGCCGCACGGAGATTCTCGACTCCGACGGCGAGGTGGAGGACGAGGACCTTATCGTCCGCGAGGACATGGTCGTCACCGTCTCCCATGCCGGCTACATCAAGCGCGTGCCGCTTTCGACCTATCGGGCGCAAAGGCGCGGCGGCAAGGGCCGCTCTGGCATGCAGATGAAGGAGGAGGATTTCGTCCACCGCCTCTTCGTCGCCAACACCCATACGCCGGTGCTGTTCTTCTCCTCGCGCGGCAAGGCCTATAAGGAAAAAGTCTGGCGGCTGCCGCTCGCGGCGCCGCAGGCGCGGGGCAAGGCGCTCGTCAACATGCTGCCGCTCGAGTCCGGCGAACGCATCACCACCATCATGCCGCTGCCCGAGGACGAGACGAGTTGGGAGACGCTCGACGTCATCTTCGCGACGACGCGCGGCACGGTGAGGCGCAACAAGCTCTCGGATTTCGTCGACGTGCGCCGCAACGGCCTGATCGCCATGAAGCTCGACGAGGGCGAGGGGATCGTCGACGTCGCCACGGCGACGGAGCATGACGACATTCTGCTGACGACGAGCGACGGCCAGTGCATCCGTTTCGCCGTGCCGGAAGTGCGCGTCTTCCAGGGCCGCAGCTCCATGGGCGTGCGCGGCGTGTCGCTCGCCGACGGCGATCGCGTCATTTCGCTGTCGATCCTCAAACATTTCGAAGCGACGGGCGACGAGCGCGCCGCATATCTCAAAAAGGCGAGCGCGCTGCGCCGTCGCATGGGCGAGGATGTCGCGCCGGATGCGGGCGCGGAAGCAGAAGAGGGGACGGGCGCCGTCGAACTTTCCGATGTGCGCTTCTACGAGATGCAGGCGGCCGAGCAGATCATTCTGACGGTGTCCGAGAACGGCTACGGCAAGCGCACCTCCTCTTACGAGTATCGTATTACGGGGCGCGGCGGCAAAGGCATCGTCGCCATGGCGGTCAACGCCCGCAACGGCAAGCTCGTGGCGTCATTCCCCGTCGGTCCGGACGACGAGATCATGCTCGTCACCGATGGCGGTCAGCTCATCCGCTGCCCGGTGGAAGGGATTAGAGTCGCGGGACGTGGCGCGCAGGGCGTGATCGTGTTCAATACGGCCGAGGACGAGCGTGTGGTGTCGGTCGAGCATATTGGGGATGTGGGGGAGGGAGACGAAGGGGAGGGAGCGTAAGCGCTCCGGCTCCGTCTTCCGTGCGGTTAAGACAATAATGGCAAGGTAGCCCTGCGCAACGGTAGCGCGAGCCATTAACGTCTTCCTCACCTCTCGGGGCGACCTTTGCGGGAATGTGGGAATCGTTGCGAGGGCGGGGCATGATGCAGAAATTCTGGGCCGACGAATCCGGCGCGACCGCGATTGAATATTCGCTGCTGGCGGTCTTCCTCGGCCTCGCGGTCATCGCCGGAGCGAGAGCTGTCGGCACGACGCTTTCGGGCATCTTTCCAAAGATTTCAAGCAATCTGTCTGGAGCCGCGTAACGAGCGCGCGCCCCGCGCCTGCTGACGCTGTCGCCGCAACTCTCGGCCGGCTATTGCGCCTGATCGACAACCGCCTCGGCGGCGCGCGTCACCTCCTTCGCCACCACATATTGATGACGCGCCTTCAGGCTGCTGATGCTCAGCCATGCCGCGACGCCGACGCCCACGCAATGTGCGAAAAGCAGGTTGAAGTTCACGAGCAATACGAAGACGTCGAGCGCGCGGATGATCTTGTTGGGGTCGGTGATGGCGATGCCCGGCGGTTGTGAGACGGTCTTGCCGACAAGCAGCGCCACGCTCAGGCCGACGCCGACGAAGGACACAAGCGCTCCGAGAAGATCGACCAGCCCGCCCGCGCCGACGAACCAGAAGGCCATGCGTCGCTGATGAGCGAGATAACCTTCCGGATGCATGCGGATTCGAATGGCGGCGCTCATATAGCGGAAGCCGAACAGGATGGAGACGATCAGCAAAGCGAGCCCCGCCGAGGCCCAATAGATCGCGTCGCCAAAGCCCGAGCCGTCGGGGCTCACGGAATGGCCGACATAGCCAAAAGCCAGCAACACCGCCGAAACGATCGCGAGTAAAAGCTGCAGCCAGAAAGCTGCGGCGCCAAAGAAACGGAAACTCTGCGCCAAACCATCCGCGATCAAGGCCGCGATGTCCGGCGGCGCTGATAATTCGAGCGCCTTGGCGGGCGCTTCGCCGGCCGGAAAAAGGCGATCGAACAAGACGAGCCCTGCGTAGAGGACGATGGCGGCGGCGAGAGCGTAAGCCGCAAATCCGTGTGCGGACTGCAGCTTGTCGGCAAGGGCCGGATCGCCCGCGTCCCAGAAGGGAAGGGGATATTCCCAAAAGAAGAGCTGCTCGCCCCGGAAGGCCGAGGCGAGCGTTCCCGCCGCCGCCGTGACGAGGAAGAGAACGCAGATCCCCTGCCGCAGCCAAAAAGCGGCGCGGGCCCGGCCGCCGAGCGGTCCGCCGCTTTCGACGGTCAGCCAGAGCAACCCCGCGACCAATATGTGCGCCGCGAGGAAGATGGCGGCGGTCAGGCCGAGCGAGACATGCAGTTCGGAGAGATATGCCCGGGTCGCGGCGTCGAGAGCTGCATGCTCCCGCGCCGCGCCGGTCGCCAGAGAGGCGGCGCTCAGAACGATGAAAACCCAGAAAATAGCGACAGGCAAAAGGCTTCGCCTGGGATCGGACGTCATTGGACGGCTCCATGGGCGGGGTGTTGCGCCGCAATATAACGCATGCGCCTTCCGCCGTCCCTGCGTTATGGCGTCCGGGGCGTTTACGCGGGGGCGAGAAGCCCGGTTGCGCGAAGCCGCGCCCGTAGCGCGTCGATCGGCAAGACGCTGAGAGGGGCGAAGACGACGACGCCGGCCAACCACAAGGCGAAACTGGTCAGAGTCGCGCGGACGGACAATTCGAACGCTGTCTGTTACGGCGACGTTGCGCCGCCCCCTTGCTCTTGTCCCTGTTACCCCGTAAAAGCCCGCCGCGCGCGGGCGGAGGACCCGCTCAGACGGAACGGGGACCATGGCCAAGGAAAAATTCTCTCGCACCAAGCCGCACTGCAATATTGGAACGATCGGTCACGTCGATCATGGCAAGACGTCCTTGACGGCGGCGATCACGAAGGTTCTGGCGGAGACGGGCGGCGCGACCTTCACGGCCTATGACCAGATCGACAAGGCGCCGGAGGAGAAGGCGCGCGGCATCACGATTTCGACGGCGCATGTCGAATATGAGACGACGAACCGCCATTACGCGCATGTCGACTGCCCCGGCCACGCCGACTATGTGAAGAACATGATCACCGGCGCGGCGCAGATGGACGGCGCGATCCTGGTGGTGTCGGCCGCCGACGGCCCGATGCCGCAGACCCGCGAGCACATCCTGCTCGCCCGCCAGGTCGGCGTGCCGGCGCTGGTGGTGTTCCTCAACAAGGTCGACATGGTCGACGATCCGGAGCTTCTGGAGCTGGTCGAGCTCGAAGTGCGCGAGCTTCTGTCGAAGTATGACTTCCCCGGCGACGACATTCCGATCGTCAAGGGTTCGGCTTTGTGCGCGCTGGAGAACAAGTCTCCGGAGCTGGGCCATGACGCGATCCTGAAGCTGATGGCGGAAGTCGACCGCTACATTCCGCAGCCGGAGCGTCCGAAGGATCAGCCCTTCCTGATGCCGGTCGAGGACGTGTTCTCGATTTCGGGCCGCGGCACGGTGGTGACGGGGCGCATCGAGCGCGGCGTGATCAAGGTGGGCGAGGAAGTCGAGATCGTGGGCATCCGTCCGACGACGAAGTCGACGGTGACGGGCGTCGAGATGTTCCGCAAGCTGCTGGATCAGGGCGAGGCGGGCGACAATGTGGGCTGCCTGCTGCGCGGCACGAAGCGCGAGGACGTTGAGCGCGGCCAGGTTCTGTGCAAGCCGGGTTCGGTGAAGCCGCACACGAAGTTCAAGGCCGAGGCCTATATCCTGACCAAGGACGAGGGCGGCCGGCACACGCCGTTCTTCACGAATTACCGCCCGCAGTTTTATTTCCGCACGACGGACGTGACCGGCATCGTGACGCTCCCCGAGGGCGTCGAGATGGTGATGCCGGGCGACAACGTCACGATGGAAGTGAACCTGATCGTGCCGGTGGCGATGGAGGAGAAGCTGCGCTTCGCCATCCGCGAAGGCGGCCGCACCGTCGGAGCCGGCGTCGTCGCCAGCATCATCGAGTAATTGGCGAGGCGGCCTCGTCCTTCGAGACGCGCGCTGCGCGCGCTCCTCAGGATGAGGCCTAACTGTTTGGGGCTAAAGAAGAAGCCCCTCATGCTGAGGAGCCTGCGCAGCAGGCGTCTCGAAGCGAGAGGGGCGTCACCGCAACTTTGTCAGCAAGCTAAAGCGCGGCTCGTCCGCGCTTTTTTTGTCGGCGCGCCATCCCGGCGGCGCGTTTCGATGTTTTTGTGAGATTCGTCCAGAATCGGGAACCGATGAAAAAGCACGCGCTCGTCAATCTCGATTACAAACACCAGGGCTGGGCGAGTCTCTCGGTCGCCTGTCTGCGTCTGCCGGACGGCAAGCTCATCTATCGCGAGATCGAGGACCACGGCTCCGCCGTCGCGGTGCTGCCTTATGACGCGCAGCGCAAGACCGTCGTTCTGGTCGAACAGTTCCGGCCGGCTCCGTTCATTTCGGACGGGCAGGAGAAGACGCTCGAAGCCGTCGCCGGCATTCTCGACGAGGCCGACTGCGCCGCCGCGGCGCGGCGCGAGGCGATGGAGGAAGCGGGGCTGCAACTCGGCAAGCTGGAATATGTCGCCACGACATGGACCATGCCCGGCATTTCGACGGAGAAGCTTACTCTATATCTCGCGCCTTACGCCGCAACCGACCGCGTCGCGGCGGGCGGCGGGCTCGATGCGGAGGACGAGAATATCCGCGTCGTCGAGATGAGCGCCGCCGATTTCGCGGCGCTGATGGCGGCCGGCGATCTCGTCGACATGAAGACGCTCGCCCTTGCGCAGGCGCTGCAATTGCGGCATCCCGAAATTTACGCCTGAGCCCTATCGGCAGGAGGCCGTGACCCCCGGCGCCATAAGAAGGGCGTCGCAAACGCTTCTCGTCTGGAAGTCGTCCATCATCTTGCGGGTGATGACGGTTGTGGAGCCGGGATATTGCATGACCGGGACTTTTTGTCCGCTGAGGCCGGTGACAAATCCATCAAAATACCCGTCATCGCCCGCCTCGGCGCTTGCGGGAGCGGGAACATGGCCCCCTTTGCCCTTAGCGAAGGCGGGGGAAAGCAGCGCGAGAGCCAGGGTCGTCGTCAGAACCGTCAGGAACCGTCTCATTTGCGGGCCTCCCTGTTGCAAACACTCATATAGGCGCATTTCGGTCAGCTGGTGAGATCGTCTCACCAGCTTCGACCGTCACTTCCACAATCTCCGGCGGGCGCATGAAGCGCACGGGCGCGATCGACTCGCCGAGACCGCCGGAAATGACGAGGTGTCGGCCGTCGTCGACATGATGGCCGTAGACATGGGAGGCCCCGTAGCGCAGTTCGGCGACCACGGGGCCGAGCAGGGGCAGATTGACTTGCCCGCCATGCGTATGTCCGCACAGCGTAAGCGCGATCCGCTTTGGCGCGCGATGGAACACCTGCGGCTCATGGGCGAGCAGAATGGCGGGCGCGTCGTCCGAGACGCGCTTAACCGTTCCGGGGAGGTCGTCATGGCCGCGCCAGCCGACGGCCTCGCCCTCATATGTCGCCATCTGGTCGCCGAGACCGAGGATCCAGAAAGGCTGGCCGTCCTTGGTCAGACGCAGCGCGTCGTTTTCATAGACGCGCGCGCCCATCTGCTTCAACGCGCGCCGCGCCGCTTCGGCGTGATCGCCCGGGTCGCTGACGAGCGGGCCGTGCCACCAGTCATGATTGCCGAGCACCGCGTGGACGCCGAGCGGCGCGCGGAGTTCGGAGAGCGCTTCCGCCCACTGCTCGGGCGGAACGGCGCCGGAGACGAGATGCGTCCCGGCGGCGAAATCGCCCAGCAGCGCGACAAGATCGGGCTGAAGGGCGTTCGTCAGTCGCGCGATTTTTCGGATGCGCGAAACCGGCATCCACGGTTCGCAGGCGTGAAGGTCGGTGATGATCGCGATCTTCAGGCGCAAGCCGCCCGGCCAGTCCTGCGGCGTCACGCGATAGCGCGTGACGTCGAGAAGGAAATTGGGTTCGACGACGACGGAGTAGGACGCAAGGCCGAGCCCCGCGAGCGCGAGCCCGCCCGGCATGCGCAACAGCGCGCGGCGGCTGATCATTCAGACATCTCTGGCGGCGACTGTCCGGGGTCGCCCGGCGGGACGTCTTGTATCAGGCCGCGAGGTCCTCGCCCAGCGGCAGCCATGAAGGCTGGAAGGCTTCCTTCTCTTCGCTCTCGGGCAAACGGGAGACTTCCAGCGCGGCGGCGACGGCGGAGATGCCGATTTCGCGATAAAGGCGCGCGAGGAGATCGTGCGGGTGACCGCCGAACTGGGACACGGGGAACTCGATCGAATATTTGTCCGACATGGCCGGCCTCTACGCTGTTTACGCTTGGATAACGCTGGGTGAACCCGATGCTCGAACTTCGCCGCATTCGCTTAACGTCCAGCTAACAGGCGCGGCCTTCGCGGCATTTTTGCGAATTCTTTGCGCCGTTGCATTCCGGGCGCGCTTTGGCGAAGAATGCTCCCCGCCGCCATGTTGGCGGCGCAGGAACGGGGACTGTCGAGCTTTATGCGCCGCACCTTGCCGCCGGAGCCCTGGTCTCAGGCCGCTCTCTGGAGCCGCAACGTCGCGCTCTTTGGAGCGACCGTCGCGATCCTTACCGTTCTCTTCGTGCGGCTCAATGTGATCGCGCCGGTTTCGGCGCTCGCCTGCCTCGGCGCGGCGGTCGCGCTCGCATTGGTCGCGCTGCTTCTCGTCGGCGCGGCGAGCGTCGCCATCTGGCGGTCCGGGCGGCGCGGCGTGGGCGCGACGGTCGCCGCGGGCGTCATCGCGCTTCTGACGCTCGCTTATCCGACTTATCTCGCTTTCGAATCCGTACGGCTTCCGGTGTTGTCGGACATCTCGACGGATATCTCCAACCCGCCATATTTCTCGCTTTCCAGCGCGGCCTATGAGGCCCGCAAAGGCTTTCAGCCGAGAGGCCTGCCGCTAAAATCGCGCGAGGCGCAGCGCCCGGCCTATCCGGACGTGGAGCCGATCGTCGTCGATCTCGATGCGGACGAAGCTTTCGCCCTGGTGCTGAAGACGGCGAAGGCGGTCGGATGGCGGGTGGTGGACAAGCGTCCGCCAGGCGGCCGCACGGGAGAGGGGCACGCCGATTTTCTCGACAAGACTCTGATTATGGGCTTCGACGAGGATGTGACGGTGCGACTCAAGCCTTTGCCGGGACAGACGCGCATCGATCTGCGCTCCGCCTCGCGTTACGGCCGGCACGATTTCGGCGCGAACGCCAAGCGGATCATGGCTTTCGCGGAAGAACTGCAGACGCAGCTCGACGCGCGGTGACAAACAGGCGGTCACTCGTCTTTAACCCCCGACTCTGGTATCGTCCCGCTCGTTCTCCAGATAACGGGCAGGAGGCCGGGAACAGCCGATGGCGAACGCAGGCGACGGCGCGAACACGGCTCATGCCGTTCCAGATTTCACCCGCGAGGAAGAGCTTCACGCGCTGCGCGAGATGCTGCTGATCCGCCGTTTCGAGGAGAAGGCGGGCCAGCTTTACGGCATGGGCGTGATCGCCGGTTTCTGCCACCTCTATATCGGTCAGGAGGCCGTGGTCGTCGGCGTCAAAATGGCGGCGCGGGAAGGCGATCAGTTCACGACGAGCTATCGGGACCATGGCCACATGCTGGCCAGCGGCATGGACGCCAAGGGCGTCATGGCCGAGCTCGCCGGCAAGCGTGGGGGCTACTCCAAGGGCAAGGGCGGCTCCATGCACATGTTCTCGCATGAGAAAGCCTTTTACGGCGGGCACGGCATCGTCGGCGCGCCCGTCCCGATCGGAGCCGGCATCGCCTTCGCCAACGCCTATCGCGGCGACGGCAAGGTCTCCATCACCTTCTTCGGCGAAGGCGCGGCCAATCAGGGGCAGGTCTACGAGGCCTTCAACATGGCGGCGCTGTGGAAGCTGCCGGCGCTCTTCATCGTCGAGAACAACCGCTACGCCATGGGCACCTCTGTGACCCGCGCCGCCGCGCAGATGGACTTCGCGATGCGCGGCGCGGCCTTCGGCATTCCCGGCCATCAGGTCGACGGCATGGACGTGCGCGCGGTGCGCGCGTCGGCGGCGGAGGCGCTGGAATGGTGCCGCTCGGGGAAGGGGCCTTACCTCCTCGAAATCCAGACTTACCGCTATCGCGGGCACTCAATGTCGGACCCGGCGAAATATCGCTCCAAGGAAGAAGTGCAGAAGATGCGCGAGGAGCACGATCCGATCGAACAGGTGCGCCTGCGCCTGCTCGCGGCGGGCGTGGCCGAGGACGAGCTGAAGAAGATCGACGCGGGCGTTCGCAAGATTGTCGCGGAGGCCGCCGATTTTGCGATGATGGACAAGGAGCCGGATTCGTCGGAGCTTTATACCGACGTGCTGGCGTGAAGGGCGGAAATTAAATGACCATCAACGTCCTCATGCCCGCGCTCTCGCCCACCATGGAGCAGGGCAAGCTCGCCAAATGGCTCAAGAGCGAAGGCGACGAAATCAAGGCCGGCGACGTCATCGCCGAGATCGAGACCGACAAGGCGACGATGGAGGTGGAGGCCGTGGACGAAGGCGTGCTGGCGCGCATTCTGGTCCCCGGCGGCACGGAGAATGTCGCGGTCAATACGCCTATCGCCGTGATCGCGGGCGAGGGCGAGGACGCCTCCGCCATCGAGGCGCCGCCCGTCGCGAAGCCCCCCGCGCCGCCGACGGCGCCGCAGGACGAGCCGGGCGAAGCCAATAAAGCGCGCACCGACGCCGCCGCCGAGGCGGCGGCCCCCGCGCCGAAGCCCGTGAGCGTCGCGGCGCCGCCCGCCGTAAGCGCCGCGCCGGAAGTCCCCGCCGGCACGGTCATGATTCCGATGACCATGCGCGAAGCCCTGCGCGACGCCATGGCGGAAGAGATGCGGCGCGATCCGAACGTCTTCATCATCGGCGAGGAGGTCGGCGAATATCAGGGCGCCTACAAGGTTACGCAGGGCCTGCTGCAGGAATTCGGCCCCATGCGCGTGCGCGACACGCCGATCACCGAATATGGCTTCGCCGGCGTCGGCGTCGGCGCGGCTTTCGCGGGCCTGCGGCCGATCGTCGAATTCATGACTTTCAATTTCTCGATGCAGGCCATCGACCACATCGTGAATTCGGCGGCCAAGACGCTCTATATGTCCGGCGGCCAGATCCACAGCCCGATCGTCTTCCGCGGACCCAACGGCGCAGCCGCGCGCGTCGCGGCGCAGCACAGCCAGGATTATTCCGCCTGGTATGCGCATGTGCCGGGGCTGATCGTCATTTCGCCCTCCAACGCCAGCGACGCGAAGGGGCTGCTGAAGGCGGCGATCCGCAATGACAATCCGGTGATCTTCCTCGAGAACGAAATTCTCTACGGCAAGACCTCGGACGTTCCCGCGCTCGAGGACTTCGTCCTGCCGATCGGCAAGGCGCGCATCGCCCGGCCGGGCGCGGACGTGACGCTCGTCTCCTTCTCCATCGGCATGACTTACGCCCTCGGCGCGGCTGATGAACTGGCGAAGGAGGGGATCGAGGCCGAGGTGATCGATCTGCGCACGTTGCGGCCGATGGATATCGAAACGATCGTCGAATCCGTGAAGAAGACCGGCCGCTGCGTGGCGATAGAGGAGGGCTGGTCGCAATGCGGGATCGGCGCCGAAATCGCGGCGCGGCTCCAGCAGGAGGCCTTCGATTATCTCGACGCGCCGGTCGCGCGCGTGACCGGCAAGGACGTGCCGATGCCTTACGCGGCGAATTTGGAGAAGCTCGCTTTGCCGAGCGTGGCGGAAGTGGTCGCGGCGGCGAAGGCCGTGCTTTACAGGGGCTGAGCCATGGCGTTGGTCACCTCGGATACGGGCGCCCCGCGCATCTTCGCTTCGCCGCTCGCGCGCCGTCTCGCAAAAGAGGCGGGGCTCGATTTGGCGTCGCTCAACGGGTCCGGCCCGCATGGCCGCGTCATCGAGCGCGACGTGAAAAGCGCGCTGGCGAGCGGCGCCGCCGGGAAATCCGCGCCGACGCCGGCGCGGCCGTCAGCGGCGCTCGCCGAGACGCCGTCGACCGCGACGACGCGCAAATTCTACGAGATCGACTCCTACGAGGAAGTCCCGCACGATTCGATGCGCAAGGCGATCGCCCGGCGCCTCACCGAGTCGATCCAGACCGTTCCGCATTTCTATCTCGACGTCGATTGCGAGATCGACGCGCTGCTGAAATTGCGCGAGGACTTCAACGCCGCCGCGCCCAAGCGCGCGGATGGCGCGCCCGAGTGGAAGACCTCGGTCAACGACTACATCGTCAAGGCGCTGGCGCTCGCTTTGCAGCGCGTACCGGAGGCCAACGTCACCTTCACGCCGGAAGCCATGCTGAAGCACAAGGCCTCGGACGTCGGCGTCGCGGTCTCGATACCGGGCGGACTCATCACGCCGATCATCCGCAATGCGCAGGCGAAGACGGTTCGCGAAATCTCCGACGAGATCAAGGAGCTTGCCGGTCGCGCGCGCGCGCGCAAGCTCAAGCCTCATGAATATGAGGGCGGCGTCTCGGCGGTCTCCAATCTCGGCATGTATGGGATCAGGAATTTCTCGGCCGTGATCAATCCGCCGCAATCGACCATCCTCGCCGTGGGGAAGGGGGAGCAGCGCATGGTCGTGAAGGATGATAAGCCCGCCGTCGCGACCATGATGACCGTAACGCTTTCCTGCGATCATCGCGCTGTCGACGGCGCGCTCGGCGCGGAGCTTCTTGCGGCGTTCAAGGGCCTGATCGAACAGCCGATGGCGCTGTTCGCATGAAGCGCGACTCCACGCTGACTTGTCCGGAGTGCGGCCACGCTGAAGTGTCGATTATGCCGACCGACGCCTGCCTCGTCGTCTATGACTGTCGCTCCTGCGGCGCTCGATTGACGCCCAAACAAGGCGACTGCTGCGTCTTCTGCTCCTATGGCAACGTTCCTTGCCCACCCGTGCAGGCGGAAGGCCGCTGTTGTTCAGGAAATTGAATCTCGCCATGGACGCGCGTCGCATTTAGCGGCATATCCTTGTCTAGAATGACTCTAAACAGGCAAGGAGCGGCCCGTGGCGACGGAAGCGGACATTCTGAAAGCCCTCGAAAACCTATACGCCCCGGGCGGCATTTCCATCGCCCGGGCGGTGAGCGGGATCAATCTCGCCGGCGCCAAGGCCTATGTCTCGCTCGCCGGCGACCCCGCAAAGCCGGACGGCTGGGAAATGGCGCGCGCGAATGCGGAGAAGGCGATCAAGGCCCTGCCGGGCATCGAGGCGGCGGTCGTGACGCTGACGGCCGAGCGCGCCCCGGGCGCGGCGAAGGCGCACGACCATCATCATCATGGCCATTCGCACGCTGCGCCGCCCCCGCCGCAGCAGCGCAAGGGCTTGGCCCCGGCGCTGGAGCATATCCGCTACATTATCGTGGTCGCCTCGGGTAAAGGCGGCGTCGGCAAATCGACGACCTCGGCGAATCTCGCCCTCGGTCTCGCCGCGCAGGGCTGGAAAGTCGGGCTTCTCGACGCCGATATTTACGGTCCGTCGGCGCCGCGGCTCTTCGGCCTCCATGACAAACCGAAGGTTGAGAACGGCAAGCTCACGCCGCTCGAAGCCTATGGCGTGAAAATCATGTCGATGGGCTTTCTCGTCGACGAAAATGTGCCGATGGTCTGGCGCGGGCCGATGGTGGCGCAGGCGCTCACCCAAATGCTCGGCGACGTGCTCTGGGGCGATCTCGACGCCCTCGTCGTCGACATGCCGCCCGGCACGGGCGACGTGCAGCTCACCATGGCGCAGCAGACGCCGATCGCAGGCGCGGTGATCGTCTCGACGCCGCAGGACCTCGCGCTGATCGACGCGCGCCGCGCGGTCGCCATGTTCCAGAAGGTCGAGGCGCCGATCCTCGGCATCATCGAGAATATGAGCTACTTCCTCTGCCCGCATTGCGGCGGGCGTTCGGAAATCTTTTCCCATGGCGGCGCGCGCCATGATGCGGAGCAGATGGGGGTGCCCTTCCTCGGAGAAGCGCCGCTCGACATGAAGATCCGCGAAACCTCGGACTCGGGGAAACCGGTCGTCGGGGCCGAACCGGACAGCCCGCAGGCGGCGGTCTATCTCAACCTCGCAGCCAAAGTGAAGACGCTTCTGGAAACCACGAAGCAGCGCGCCGCGCCGACGATTGTCGTGGGGTGAAGGGACCAAGGGCAATCGGGGGAACGCCGCTCGCGAGCAGTACCTCCCCATAAAGGGAGGTATCGGGCGCCGGTCGTCCGAGATTATCCTTCACCCGATCAGAAACGGGTGGGGATGATCGAATTGTCGCCCGCGTCCCATTTGTAATTATAACCGAAAGTCAGCTCCCACGCCTGCACCCACGGCGTGATCGTCGCGGCGGGATTGAGAGCGCCGTAGGGCAGGCCGGCGCGCTGCGGAATCCATTCCTGACCCGTCATCGAATTCTTGAACGCGTAGACGAAGGCGAAGTCGAGCGACGAATTCTTCGTGAAAGCGTAATTGGCGCCGACGGACGCATGATGGCGCATCATGATCGGCGCCAGAATGTTCACCGTCACCGAGCGCGCGCGAATGGGGTTCGTGCTGTAGTGATAGCCGGAACGCAGCGTCAGCGACGGCGAATAGCGCCATTCCGCGCCGACCGCGCCGGAGTCGACGTCCGTCCAATCGAAGCCGGGCCCGCTTGTAAGACCCATTGAGCCCACGGTGATGGGATTGGACGGGTTTCCGAGCGCTGGCTGCATGGAATAGAAAATATGGCGCCAGTCGACCATCAGCGTCAGACTCGGAAGCAGGTCATAGGCGAAACCCGCTTGCATGCTGGCCGGGATGTCAAAGCGTCCGTGATCGGCGATGATCCCCGAATATTTGTCGAGGCGCGACATCCAGATCGGCGTCGAACCCGAGAAGCCGAAGCGCAGTTTGTCGGTCATGCCCCAGACAAGGCCGGCGCGCAGTCCGCCGCCCCATGACCAGTCATAGGCCATGTCGGACAGCTCCCACGGATTCGACGAATAGGGCGCGAACCCCTTGACTCCCTGCAGATTGAACATCTGCACGCCGACGGTCGGCGCGACGCCGACCGTGATGGGGCCGATCGACGTGCCGAAGCGGCGCGCGTAGGAGACGCTGAAGAAAGCCTGCTGCAAATCGACGCCGGCGAAGCCGCCGCCGAGGGGACCGCCACTCGGGGCATGCCAATGACCCCAGTCATAGGATGTGTTGATGCCGCCATTGGCGTAGCCGGCGACGCTCCATGCGGAGTTTTCGTCGATCGGCTGAATGTAGCCCGCATTGGGGATCGGGAACCAGGGCCGGCCGCTCTCGACATATCCGGGAGCGACGACGCGCGGCGTCCCGCTCGTGTAATAGCCGCGCTCGCCATTGACGACCGTCATGCCCTGCTGGAACTGACGTTCGAGTCCGACAATGCCGGCAGGATTGGCGGAGATCGCCATGGCGTCGCGCTGATCGGCGACGCCGGCCCCGCCGAGCGCCTTCTGACGCGGGCCATATCCGATCATGAAATAACCGTCGGCGGCGAAGGCGGACGACAAGTCGGAGGCGAGCAGCGCGGTGACGGCGAGCGCGAGACGTCGCGTTTGAGATTTGTTCATGGTGACGGCCTGGCTTGTGCTTGAAACGCAACTGATACACGCCGAACAACTGAAACGGAGCGTAGCAGAGTCGCGGTATCGCAGGCAGCGCCGCTTGGCCTCCACAATTCAAAAAGCCAAGCAATGTTACGTTCTTGCAACAGTTTAACCTGAGCAGCCGCAGCAAAAATAAACGATCGCTTAATTCTTTCGCCGAAGCACGTAGCGAAAGTGAGAGTCCAATCGTTCGGCGCTGACGAGTTCATCCCCCGTCTGCCGCGCGAAAGCTTCAAAGTCTGACAGCGAGCCGGGATCGCTGGCGAGCACTTCGAGCGTGTCGCCGATCGCGATTTCCTTCAGCGCCTTCTTCGTGCGCAGGATGGGCATCGGACAGTTGAGGCCGCGCGCATCGACGATCTTGTCGTTCATGTCGTTACTCAAATGAAGAGATTGACGTCGGCCTTCACGGCCTCGGAGAGATAGGTCGCGGCGCCCCCGAACGAAACGCCGTCGATCATGTCCTCTTTCCTGAACTCGAAGAGGTCCATGGTCATCTGGCAGGCGACGAGCTTCACGCCGCTCTCGAGCGCGATGTCGCGCAGCTCCGCAATGCTCGCGACGCCCTTCTTCCCGATCATGTTCTTCATCATCGCCGTGGCGCCGGCGGTGACGCCGGGCAGGGCGGCGACAAGATTGGGCATGCCGATATGCATGCCGGCCATCGGCATCTTCATGGCCGGATTGCCGAGCGGCGAGATTTCGAGATCGAGATCCTTCTTCAACAGGCCGAGGCCGTAGAAGGTGAAAAAGAGAGTCGCGTCCATATCCATCGCGGCGGCGGTCGTCGCCAGGATGAAGGGCGGATAGGCCCAGTCCAGCGTGCCTTTGGATACGATGATGGAGAGGGATTTGCGATTTTGCGCCGTCTCGTTCGTCACATTGCCGCCTGTGTTGCGCCGCTCCTTGCGGCGAGGCAAAGCCCATACCAGCGGGCGAGGCCCAAATGCAAACCTATAGCTTTAGCGGCGCATCGCAATCAGCTTCGAGACGCGAACGCCCTCCCTTGCGGGGAGGGACGCAAATTGTCGGGCGTCGCTATTGCGGATAGGCGCGCGGTCCGAAGTGAATGACGCTCCAGTAGTTCTGCACCATGGGCATATAGATGTTGGCGTGCGAGTGGTTGCCCCAATCGTCCCAGGTCTGCCATACGAAGGTCGCTTCGACCCCGACATGAACATAAGGATCGGCGAGCGTAACCGGTTCGAGCGAAACCATGCTCGGCACGAAGTCGCACAGATTGGCGACCCGCAGGCTGGCGGGAATTTTCGCTTTATAGGCTTGAGCGAACGCCGCGTCGCCGACATGCAGGCTGCCGAAGGTGACGACCAAAGGCGGTTCGTTCAGGACGCCGCTCACGACAGCGTCGAGCGCGGCGAGCGAAAGCATCGCGCCGCCCAGACTATGCGCGCCCATATACCACGGCGCATTGGGCGCCTGCGCGGATGTATTCTGGATGGCGTTCAGACAGGACGCCGCCAGCGAGGTGACGAGTCCGCCGTCGTCATTGACGTAGAAGGCGTAGAGATACGAATTGACCATGCCGAAGATTTGGGTTCCGGTCTGACTGGGCAAATAGCAGGGCGTATTGTCTCCCCATCCAAGCAGATCGTATCCCGCTTCTTCGAGCGTCACGGTGCCTCGCAGAACCAATATATTGTGCGAATTGTCGTTCGCCGTCGCGGTAAATCCGAATAACTGGCTTCCAGGACGAGGCGTGCCGATGGGCGTTGGTCCGACGCAGGCGGGCGCCGCGCCGTTCGGTCCGCGCGCATACGCCGCCGGCTCGCTTTCGACGCGCGACAGAGTCCGCTGTTTCGTACCGGAGACCGCGCTCGCCTTCGCTTCCGCCGCCCCGAAGGGGTTTCCGTTGGGGTCGGCTTCAAAGGCGTAAATCAGATTGAGGTTCTTATATCCGTTCAGACTGGGCGTCAGGTTGGAGCCGTTATTATAGGCGGCGTAGGCCGCGCAGACGCCGTTCGCGAGGCGCACCGCGATGTCCTGGAGGGAGATCGCGGAAGGAAGTCGGGTGGTAAGTTCAGCTATTGTATCCGCAGATGTTGAAATGGACATTTTTCCTCCTTGGCCGCAATTCGGCCATCGGCATAGCGCGCCGGACGAGCGCGCCGCCGCGAATGTCGCTGGAGAAGGGCGCGGCCCGCAACCGGAATTTGGAAAAAGACTTACATCGGTTCCGGCGGCTGTTTACCATCGTTTATAGAGTCGACCGGATGGAAAGCATTTGCATCAAATGCTGAGCAGCCTCTTCCACATGCCGTACCATCCGCCGGCGCCGATCGCGAGCAGCGCGGCGAGGACCAGATCCTCCGTCGCCGGCGGCGCGAAACGGAGCACTCCGGCGAGCGGCGGGAAATAGAGTCCGGCTCCGACCACGAAGAGCGCCGCGGCGGCGATCGCCCAGAAGAACGCGTTCTCCCGCGCGAAAGGCGAGACGCCTTTCGGCAGCGCGTCGGAAAGGGCGAGCGACAAATTGCCGACGATCAGCGTCGCGAAGGAAAGCCCGCGCGCCTGGGCTTCCGGAACGCTGACGCTCATCGCCAGCACATAGACGCTGAGAACCGCAAGAAAGACCGCAAAGCCTTGCGCCACGCCGAGCCACAGATCGCGCGTCCCAAACAGCGGCTCGCTTTGGGGGCGCGGCGGCTTGAGCATGGCGTCCTTTTCGCCGGGTTCGGCCTCGAAGGCGAGGGAGCAGGTCGGGTCGATGATCAACTCCATCAGAACGACATGGGCCGGCAGAAGCATTGGCGGCAGGCCCATGAGGATCGGCGTCAAGGCGAGACCGGCGATCGGGATATGGATGGCTGTGATGAAAGTGAGCGCCTTGCGCAAATTGGACGAAATGCGCCGGCCAAGTTCAATGCCCGAGACGATGGAGGCGAAGCGGTCGTCGAGCAGCACGATATGGGCGGCCTCGCGCGCGACGTCGGAGCCGCGCTGCCCCATGGCGATGCCGATATGGGCGGCCGCGAGGGCCGGGCCGTCATTCACCCCGTCGCCGGTCATGGCGACGATATGGCCGTCGGCCTTGAAAGCCTCGACGAGCGCGAGTTTGTTCGTCGGCATGACGCGCGCGAAGACGCGGCTGTCTTTGAGCCTCGCCGCCGCTTCTTCGGGCGGCATGTCGGCAATCTCCGCGCCGGTCGTCGCGCCGCGCGTCACGTCAATTCCCGCCGCGCGCGCAATGGCGAGCGCGGTCGCCGGATAGTCGCCTGTGATCATCGCGACGTCGACGCCCGCCCGGCGCGCCGCCGCCACGGCGGCGGGAACGTCGTCGCGGATCGGGTCCTCGAAAGCGAGAAGCCCCAAAAGGCGATAGGGCGCGTCGACGCCTTCCTCCCGCGTCGGCTCCGTCTCGGCGACGGCGAGCACGCGCAATCCCTCGCGCGCCATTTCCTCGACGGTCGACGCGTAATGCGCATGCGTCCCGTCGTCGACCCGGGCGAGGCGGAAGATCGCTTCCGGCGCGCCCTTGGCGGCCTTCAGACCGCCGCCCTCGACCCGCCAGGACTGGATGAAGGCGAGGAGTTCCGGCTTGATCGGAAAGCTCTCTATCGTTTCGCCGCCGGCGGGGATTTCGAGGTTTACCGCGAGCGCATGGACGGCCCTGTCCATCGGATCCACGGGATTCGCCGCCGAGGCGCGCAGCGCCGCCTGTATCAGCCTGTGCTCTTCGGCGTTGGGCGCTTCCGGTATGGGTTCGACGGCGCCGCCCGTATAGAGGCGCACCACGGCCATGCGGTTCTGGGTGAGCGTTCCGGTCTTGTCGACGCAAAGAAGCGATGTCGAGCCGAGCGTCTCCGTCACGGATGAGCGGCGCACAAGCACCTTGCGTCGCGCGAGCCGATAGGCGCCGAGTGCGAGAAAGATCGCCAGCACCATCGGAAATTCTTCGGGCAGCAGGCCGATGGCGAGCGTAATGCCGGCGATGGCGCCTTCGAACCAGTCGCCATGGACAAGGCCGTAGGCGACGGTGACAAGCGCGCAAAAGAGCAGGGCGAAGGCGCCGAGACGGGCGACGAGGTCGCCGGTGCGCTTCTGCAGCGGGCTCGCTTCGCCTTTTATGGCGGCGAGCGACGCGCCGAGACCGCCGACGGCGGTGCGCGAGCCCGTTCGCGCCACGCATGCGACGCCGGATCCGCGCACGATCATGCAGCCGGCGTAGAGAAAGGGCGTGAAGTCGCCGCCGGGCTGAGGGAAAGCGAGGTCGACGCCGTCGCCCGCGAGAGTCTTCGTGACAGGAGCGGACTCGCCCGTCAGGATCGACTCGTCGACGACAAGCGCATCGCCCGCGCGCAACGTCGCGTCGGCCGGAATGCGCTGGCCCTCGCCGACAAGAATGGCGTCGCCGGGGACGAGGTCGCGCGCCGGGAGACGCAGCTCCGCGCCGTCGCGAATGACATGCGCCGTCGGCTCCGCGAGCGCCTGCAAGGCCTGCAGCGCGCGTTCGCTGCGAAACTCCTGGATGACGACGAGCGTAATGGAAGCGGCGGCGCCCGCGACCATGAACAGGCCCTCGCCCAGATCGCCGACGAAGAGATAGAGCGTCGCCGCAGCGGCGAGCAGAAAGAACATCGGCTCCTTCAGCGTCCGCAACGCAATGTCGAAAACGCTCGGCGTCTTCGCCGGCGGCGGAGCGTTGGGGCCGTATTCGGCGAGGCGGCGCGCGGCTTCGTCGGAAGAGAGGCCTTGGAAAGGAAATTGCGTCATGTCGGAGGCACAGCCAGGAGGGATGGCGGTCAGTCTAGCGTGAGTTGCGCCGCTCGGGCAGCCTCGACCCGCGGTCCGAAAATGAAAGAGGGCGCTTGTCGCCAAGCGCCCTGCGGGGAAGACAGGCTGTCTTCGAGCCGAATTACATCGCGTCGAAGGTCTTCTTCTTGCCGTCATGCGTCTTGACGGTGACTTCGCGAATATAGCTGCAATCGTCGAAGCCGGGCGGGAAATCCTTGGACTGGCCGGGGACGGTGAACTTGTCGCCCTTATTGTAGGGGTGGTGCAGGACCTTGTCCTTTTCCGAGACAGGGCAGTCGCCGCCATTCACGACGATGGCGTCGACAACCACTTTGTCTTTCTTGACGTCGCACTTGACGGAGCCGTCGTGCTTCTTGGAGCATTCGACCGCGTCGTCGGCGGCGAAGGCGAAAGAGGGGAAAAGAACCAGGGCGAGCAAAAGCTTTTTCATGGCGGGCACTCTAGTTGAGAAGACTTGGCAAGCGAGCGGGACGCTCTGAGACAGGTCCAAAGCACAGATTGAAAAAACAAATGTGACGCTCCGGCGGCTCCCCGCATCCGCCGGCGCGACGGGCGAATTTCCAGCCGCTTGCCGGGAAAGGCGAGAGCGACTAGTTTTCCGCTCAATGGCGAGGGGCGCCGCGCGTCGCGGCTGAGAAGCACCCGTCGAACCTGATCCGGGTCATGCCGGCGGAGGGAATGCCAGGGCAGGGCGCTTGCGCCCGTACTCCCCTTTCCGCCCTGCATTGGCGTGACCCAAACGAATTGCGTTAGGCGGGGTGGCGTTCGTTCTTTTCGGAGCGACCCCCACCCCGACCCTCCCCCTTGCAGGGGGAGGGGATCGCGGCGGCGCCTCTGCTCCCTCCCCCTGCAAGGGGAAGGGTCGGGGTGGGGGTCGACGCCGCAAATCTGGCTGACGCAAGCTACATCCGCTCCCCTTGAAGGAGCGCGATCCAGAGGGAAGCGCGACCATGAACGTCCACGACAAACGCACGCCGCTCAGCGTCACCACCGGCCCCATCGGCAAGTCGCGCAAGGTCTATTCCTCGCCCGCCGGACGCCCGGACATTCGCGTGCCCTATCGGGAAATCGCGCTCGATCCGTCATCCGGCGAAGCGCCGCTGCGGGTATATGACCAGTCCGGCCCCTATAGCTGCGAAAGCTTTACGCCTGATCTCTCCGCGGGCCTTCCCTCAGCTCGGCCGTGGCTCGCGGCGCGCGCGGGCCTCGAAACCTATGAAGGCCGAGCCGTAAAGCCCGAGGATAACGGCTTCGCCGAAGGCGATCGCCTCGCGCCGCCATGCCCGGCCTCGCGCAAGCTCTATCGCGCCGCCGGCTCGGGTCCCGTCACCCAGCTCGAATTCGCCCGCGCCGGGATCGTCACCGAAGAGATGATCTATGTCGCGCATCGCGAGAACCTCTGCCGCGAGCGCGCGCTCGACGTCGCGAAAGAGCGCATCGCCGACGGCGAGAGCTTCGGCGCGGCGATCCCCGAATTCGTCACGCCCGAATTTGTGCGCGACGAGGTCGCACGCGGCCGCGCCATCATTCCGGCGAACGTAAATCACGCCGAGCTGGAGCCGGTCATCATCGGCCGCAACTTCCTGGTGAAGGTGAACGCCAATATCGGCAATAGCGCCGTGACCTCCTCGGTCGCGGAAGAAGTCGAGAAGATGGTCTGGTCGGCGCGCTGGGGCGCCGACACCGTCATGGACCTTTCGACGGGCCGCAATATCCACAATATTCGCGGCTGGATCATCCGCAATTCGAGCGTCCCGATCGGTACGGTCCCGATCTATCAGGCGCTCGAAAAAGTCGGCGGCGACGCGCTGAAGCTCGATTGGGAAGTGTTCAAGGATACGCTGATCGAGCAGGCGGAGCAGGGCGTCGATTACTTCACTATCCATGCCGGCGTGCGCCTCGCTTATGTGCCGCTGACCGCGAGCCGCGTCACCGGCATCGTCTCGCGCGGCGGCTCGATCATGGCGCGCTGGTGTCTCTCGAAGCACAGAGAGAGTTTCCTATACGAGCGGTTCGACGAGATTTGCGACATCATGCGCAGATATGACGTCTCCTTCTCGCTCGGCGACGGGCTGCGTCCGGGCTCCAACGCCGACGCCAATGACGCCGCCCAATTCGCCGAGCTGGAGACGCTGGGCGAATTGACGAAAATCGCCTGGGACAAGGGCTGTCAGGCGATGATCGAAGGCCCCGGCCATGTGCCGATGCACAAGATCAAGGCCAATATGGACAAGCAGCTCAAGGCCTGCGGCGAGGCGCCGTTCTATACGCTGGGTCCGCTCGTCACCGACATCGCGCCGGGATACGACCACATCACTTCGGGCATCGGCGCCGCGATGATCGGCTGGTTCGGCACGGCGATGCTGTGTTACGTAACTCCTAAGGAGCATCTCGGGCTGCCGGATCGCGACGACGTCAAGACAGGCGTCATCACCTACCGCATCGCCGCCCACGCCGCCGACCTCGCCAAGGGCCATCCCGCCGCGCGCGAACGCGACGACGCCATGAGCCGCGCGCGCTTCGACTTCCGCTGGACGGATCAGTTCGAGATCGGCCTCGATCCGGACACCGCGCGCGAATTCCACGACGAGACCATGCCGAAGGAAGCGCACAAGGTCGCGCATTTCTGCTCCATGTGCGGCCCGAAATTCTGCTCGATGCAGATCACGCAGGATCTGCGCAAAGAGGCCGCCGAGATCGCGGAGCGCGAGAAGGGAATGGCGGAAAAGGCGGAGGAGTTTCTGGAGAAGGGCGCGGAGATTTACGTCCAGGCGGAGTAGGGGAGAGGCCAAGGCGATCTCGGGTGAAGGATCGTTTTCCTCTCCTTCATCCTGAGGAGGCCTCAAAGAGGCCGTATCGAAGGACGAAGGAGAGGAAAACACGTCTCGAGGACTTCCTCGTCCTTCGAGACGCCGCCTGCGACGGCTCCTCAGGATGAGGAAGTCCTCGCCCGATTGGAGAGAGCCCGCCCGGTTCGCCCCCGATCAGTTCGTAGCGGCCCGGACGGCCTTCCGACCAGACGCGATATTCCTCGACGGTCATTCGCGCCGCGGCCCGCCATTTTCCCGCCTACGCCTACGTCTCCCGCCCGTCTTTGGCGAATAACGCCGCCAGATTGGCGGCAAAGCGGCTGGCCCTTCCCGCGAAACGGAGCAAATCTCGAATCCAGGATAGCGGCAAGCCGGGCGCGCGATGATCGGCCCGGCGTGGTGGAGGGAAGGCCGTGGCACGTCAGGAAACCAATCTGCCGAAGGATAAATATACCGGCATGCGCGAGATGAATTTCGCGCTTACGCCGAATGTCTTGATCTGTGGCGTGGCCGGCGTCGGGCTCGGCGCGATCCTCGCTTATTGGGGAACGAGCGACGTCCCGATCATCGCCGCGACGGCGATCTGCTTCGGCATCCTCTCCGGAATCTTCGGCATGTTCGTCTGAGCCTGGCCTTATAAGCTCCGAACCTCTCGAAGACGACGCCCGGCCTCAAAAAGGCCGGGCGTTCTGTTCCTGGGGAGGAAAAAACGGTGCATTATCTGAAGAATTGCGAGGCCTGATGCATCACGACAAGAAAAAATCCGAGACCGCCCGTAATAAAAGCGAGCGCCTTGAGCAAAGAGCTGCGGCCGTGCTGGACCATGGTATTTCCTTCCGCCTTCTATTTGCGTAGATCGCGGAATGGACACTACGTCGATTCATTCCAAAGCAAAGCGCCAGTAAAAACAAAATAGAGGGGTCCAAATCACCGCCGGGAGATGAGGCCACTCCATTCGCCGCGCCTGCGTCGAGCCCGGAGGCTTACGCGCCCGGGCCTTGGCGCCGGGCGCGTCTGTTTAATCAGCTTCCGTTCAGGACCTGAACCTGAACCGCTCCCGTTCCGCGCGAGATCAGGCCGATGCGGGACGCCGCGCCACGCGACAGGTCGAGGCTTCGGCCGGTCCAGGCCGCCGGGCCGCGATCGTTGATGCGCACCACGACGGAGCGGCCGGCATGGGTCACCAGCAGCCGCGTGCCAATCGGCAAGGTGCGATGCGCGGCGGTCAGGTCCCATTGGTTGAAGCGCTCGCCGCTCGCCGTATGGGCGTTGGGTTCGTAGCGGCGCGGGCCGCCGCCGTAAAACGACGCGTTGGCGACGAAGGAACGGGCGCCCTCCGGCATCGCCTCGGCCGTCGGAACGCTTTCCAATTGGCGATGATGTCCGCCTGCGCGGGCGAAATGCATTTGCTGTTGTTGTTGCGCGCCAGAGACGCCGAACAGTTTGGATAAAAAATCCTCCGCCGCGGCGGGGACAGAGCTCAGGCCAAGCACGACTAACACAACAGAGACACGCTTCATTCCGGATTGCACTCCTCGTTCGAACGTCACAGAAGAAGACGCGTCTGATGCGTCTTCTCACAATCGATGCGACGTTGTGTGGATGAGGAGCGCCGTATTAAAGAGCAAATATGGCGAAAAATGTCGCATGTTCCATTTTGAATTACTCACGACGTCCGGAACAATATCGGATCACGCCGAGGGGGATATGAAAACTATTTATACTATTCATCCATGTGGTTTGGCTAAATTCGCGCCGCTATTGCGGAGTTTTGAAGCCGCCGTGACGCGGGGCTGGCTGACAAATTCGCGCCGAGGCGCCAAAAGGCGGTGGGAGACATCGACATGACCGACACGAACCGCCCAGCCGTCATCGGCGTCGTCACCGCCTCGGACCGCGCCAGCGCGGGCGTCTACAAGGACGAGAGCGGCCCGGCGATCGAGGCCTATCTGACATCCGCGCTGACCACGCCTTTCCGCATCGAGCGGCGGATCATTCCCGACGGCTTCGAGAGCGTGCGCGATACGCTGATCGATCTCGCCGATACGGTCGGATGCGATCTCGTCGTCACGACCGGCGGCACGGGACCGAGCCCGCGCGATCTGACCCCCGAGGCGACGCTCGCCGCCTGTCCGCGCGAATTGCCGGGCTTTGGCGAGCTGATGCGGCATGTGTCGCTGTCGCAGACGCCGACGGCGATCCTCTCGCGCCAGCTCGCCGCGCATCGGGGCAAATGTCTCGTGATCAATTTGCCGGGCAAGCCGGCGGCGATCGAGCTTTGCTTGAATGCGGTCATGCCCGCCGTCCCTTATTGTCTGGACCTTATCGGCGCGGCCTTTATCGAGACGGACCCGGCGAAGGTGAAGGCGTTCCGACCCAAGAAATAACTGCCCGTTCGGGTAGGGCGTTTCGCCGCGACAATCGGAAGGCTTCTCTTAACGGCTTCCCGTCTGTATAGGGAGGAGCGCGTCAGAAGGCCCGAGTCGCCCAATCGCGTCTCTTTGGTATGACCGCAGGCGAGGCTTGTAGAGATGAGCGATTTGCGTCTGGTCGTGGTGGGGGCGGCGGGCCGTATGGGCCGTATGCTGACGCAGACCATCCCCGACACGTTGGGCGTGCGGCTGGTGGCGGCGCTGGCGCGGGAAGGCGCGCCCGCCATCGGGGCCGATAGCGGCGCCGCCTTCGGGCAGGGCGCGAACGGCGTTCCGGTGACGAGCGACGTCGAGGCCGCCCTCGCCCAGGCCGACGCGGTCATCGATTTCTCCTCTCCCGCGGCGACGGTCGCCATGGCGCGCGCCGCCGCGCGTGCGCGGGTTCCGCATGTCGTCGGCACTACCGGTCTTGCGCCGGACGATCTCGCGGCGCTGGCCGACGCCGCCCGCGCGACGGCGATCGTGCGGTCCGGCAACATGAGCCTCGGCGTCAATCTCCTGTCCGTCCTCATCGAGAAAGCCGCCAAGGCGCTCGGACCGGCCTGGGACGCCGAGATCGTCGAAATGCATCACAAGATGAAGGTCGACGCGCCCTCGGGCACCGCGCTGCTTTTGGGCGAGGCCGTCGCCAGGGGCAGGGGGATCGAACTCGCCGAGCACAGCGCGCGCGGCAGGGACGGGCTCACCGGGCCCCGCAAGCCGGGCGAGATCGGTTTCGCGGCTTTGCGCGGGGGCACGGTCGTCGGCGACCATACGGTGATCTTCGCCGGCATGGGAGAACGCATCGAGTTTTCGCACCGCGCGGAGGATCGCGGAATTTTTGCCCGCGGCGCCATCGCCGCGGCGATCTGGACCCGCGGCAAGGAGCCCGGTCTTTATTCCATGGCCGACGTGCTGGGCCTCACCGGCGCCTGAGTTCTGCGAGACCTTCATGAGCATGCACCGCACACTCGTCCTCGTCCGGCACGGCCAGAGCGAATGGAACGCCAAAAATCTATTTACAGGCTGGAAGAATCCCGACCTTACCCCGGAGGGGATCGACGAGGCCCGTCGCGCCGGAAAGGAGCTCAAGAAGCTCGACCTCCTCTTCAGCGTGGGATTCACCTCGGCGCTCTTGCGCGCGCAGCACACGCTCGATCTGATTTTTGAAGAGCTCGGCCAGTCCAATGTGCCGACCGTGAAGGACCGGGCGCTGAATGAGCGCCACTATGGCGATCTTTCCGGCCTCAACAAGGACGAGGCGCGCGAGAAATGGGGGGAGGAGCAGGTGCGCCTGTGGCGCCGCTCCTATGACGTGCCCCCGCCCGGCGGCGAAAGCCTGAAGGATACGGTCGCGCGCGTCGTGCCCTTCTATGTGCAGCGCATCCTCCCGCCGGTGATGCGCGGCGAGCGCGTGCTCGTCGCCGCGCATGGCAATTCTCTGCGCGCCCTCTGCATGGTGCTGGAGCAGCTCACGCCGGAAAGCGTCACGACGCTGGAGCTCGCGACCGGCGTGCCGATCGTCTACAAGCTCAACGCCGACTCGACGGTGGCGTCGAAGACCGTGCTGGAGCACTGAAGCTGGGCGCGGGCGCAACTACATAAAGCCCATGCCCGAAATCGTCCCCGGCGCCGTCCTCTACCCCGCCTTTCTCAATGCGGCGGCGCAGCGGCGGCTGGCGCAAGATGTCGCCGACGTCATCGCCCATGCGCCGCTCTTTACCTCCCGCATGCCGAAATCCGGCCTGCCCATGTCGGTGCGCATGACGAATTGCGGCGCCTTGGGCTGGATGAGCGACAGGGAACGCGGCTATCGCTATGAGCCGCGCCACCCCGAGACCGGCGCGCCATGGCCGCCCATTCCACGATTGCTGCTCAATATTTGGGACGAACTCACGCGACACCCGAAGCCGCCCGAGGCCTGCCTCGTCAATGTCTATTCGGATGACGCGAAGATGGGCCTGCATCAAGATCGCGACGAAGTTGATTTCGACGCGCCGATTCTTTCTGTTTCTCTTGGCGCCGATTGCAGGTTCCGCTTCGGCGGGCGCAAACGTTCGGACAAGACGTCCGCCGTCACGCTCGCTTCGGGGGACGCCTTCGTGTTCGGCGGCGCGGCGCGGCTGTGCTTTCACGGCGTCGACCGCATCCTGCCGTCGATCCTCACGCCCTTGCCCGAGCCGCTCGCGGGGCAAGGCGCGCGGGTCAACCTCACCCTGCGCCGGGTGACGTAGCGCGACATTCGCAGAGCTTTCGCAGAGCTTTGTGGACGCGGAAAGCATGGCCGGAATAAAGCGCCTCGCGGTCCTGCTCGGTCATCTTCCCGAAGCGATCCTGACATAGCCGTGAGCGTCGACTTCCGTCACGTCGGCGCGGCCGCCGACAAAGGCTTTCAAGGCGGCCTGTTCCTCTTCCGGCAGGCCGGATAGCGTCCAATCGGGCAGGGAAACCAGCCGAACGCGCGCGCCGGCGACGATCATTCCGGACTCATGAAACGGCGCGATTCGGAGGCGGGTTCAATCATGGTTCAGTCCCCGTTCAGTTCTCGCCTCCTATCGTCCAGTAACGAGACTGAGCAGTGGCGGTATTGTGTCGGAACGCCCCTTCTTGTAGTTTCCAAGCCGTCTAAAGAGCGCCCGGGAGGCGCCCAACTTTGGCAGGCAAGTTTCAAAGAATAGGCGGTCGCTGAGCGACGCCGAGGATGAGGAAAGGATCAAGGATGAAGACGATTTCCCTGCTGACGTTCGCCGCGAGCGTCGCTTTCGCCGCTTTCGCCGGCCAGGCCTACGCCGCGGGCGACGCCGCCGCGGGCGAGAAGGTCTTCGCCAAGTGCAAAGCCTGCCATCAGGTCGGCGAGAGCGCCAAGAACGCCGTCGCCCCGCAACTCAACGGCCTGTCGGGCCGCAAGGCCGGCACGGTCGAAGGCTATAACTATTCCGAGGCCATGAAGGGTTCCGGCATCGCCTGGGACGAGGCCTCCTTCAAGGAGTTCATCAAGAACCCGAAGGCCAAGGTGCCGGGCACCAAGATGATCTTCCAGGGCCTCGCCTCGGAAGGCGACCAGGACAATGTCTGGGCCTATCTGTCGCAGTTCAAGGCCGACGGCACGAAGTAAGTCGCGCCTCGCGCTATCAATGGAAGCGGCCCTGACGCAGGGCCGCTTTTTTGTTTGGGCGCCGTAAGCGCCATGCGACCGCCGCTCCGGCGCGGCGCCTTTTGTGGCCCCTGCCGATGGGCTATGCGTTGGGTTCCAGCACATAGGCCCGGATCGTGACCCGCAAACCCGACGAAGTTTCCTCCGAAATCATGCAGCCCCTCGAAACGCTGCCGGTGTTCTTCCCATTGGCCGGCAAGCGGGTGGTGGTGATCGGCGGGGGCGAGGGCGCGGCCTGGAAGGTCGATCTCGCCGCCGCCACAGGGGCGCAGGTGGACGTCTTCGCCCGCGACCCTTGCGATAAATTGCTGGAAATCGCCGCGGCCCGCGCCAATGTCGCGCTGCATCAGCGCGCGGCGCTGGCCTCCGATTTCCAGGGCGCGACGCTCGCATTCGGCGCGACCTTCGACGACGCGGAGGCGGAGATGGCCCGCAAAGCGGCGGATGCGGCGCGCGTGGCGCTCAATCTCGCCGACCGCCCGGCCATGAGCGATTTCATCATGGGCGCGATCGTCAATCGCTCGCCGCTCGTCATCGGCGTCTCGACCGGCGGCGCGTCGCCTGTCTTCGCGCAGGCCGTGCGAGGCCGCATCGAATCGCTCGTCCCCGCGACCTTCGCCGCCTGGGCCAAGGCGGCGCAGGATTGGCGTCCGCAGGTCCTTTCATCGGGCCTCGACTTTCTGGCGCGCCGCGATTTCTGGCGCCGTTTCACGAGGCTCGCTTTTCGCGACATAGAGCGCCCGCCGGAGCAGAAAGATCGAGACGCGCTTCTGACCGAAGCGCGCGACGCCGGCGACGCCGCGCAGCGCGGGCGCGTGACGCTTGTCGGCTCCGGGCCGGGCGACCCGGAACTTCTCACGCTCAAAGGCATGCGCGCGCTCGCCGGCGCGGATGTGGTGCTCTTTGACGATCTCGTGCCGGCGAGCATTCTCGACTTCGCCCGCCGGGAGGCGACGCGCATCAATGTCGGCAAGCGCGGCTACAAGCCTTCCGTGCGGCAGGAGGAGATCACCGCGCTGCTCGTCGACCTCGCCCGCGTGGGCAAGAATGTCGTGCGCCTCAAGGGCGGCGATCCGCTGATTTTCGGCCGCGCCAATGAGGAGATCGCCGCGCTGCGCGAAGCGGGCTTCGATATCGAGATCGTGCCCGGCGTCACCGCCGCCTGCGCCGGCGCCGCGGCTTTGGGAGCGTCGCTGACCAGCCGCGAGACGGCGCGCCGCGTGCAATTCATTACGGCCCATACGAAGGACGGCGAATTTCCCGAGGATTTCGACTGGGGCGCGCTTGCCGACCGCCGCGCGACGACGGCCGTCTATATGGGCAACCGCACGCTGCCGGCTCTGTCGCGGCGGCTGCTCGAGGAGGGCATGGCGCATGACACGCCTGCCTTTGTGATCGAGCGCGCGTCGACTCCCGACGAACGCATCATCAAGGGCACGATCGCCGATCTGCCCGGGAAGGTCGCGAGCGAGACGATCGTCGGGCCGGTGATGGTGCTGATCGGCTGGGCTTTGGTCGAAAACTGAAATCGACCTACTGTCTGCGCCTTGGCGACATTCGCGGGGGTGCGGCATGGCGATGACGAGACGTTCGGCCATTCTTTCTTCGGGCTTCGCGCTCGCCGCGCATGGAGCGGCCGAGGCGCGCCCCACGGCCTTACGCGAGGATGCGGTCGAGAAGCATCTTGCGAGCCTCGACCGGATCGTCTCGGAGACGATGAAAAAGACCGGCGCGCCCGGCATGTCGGTCGCCGTCGTGTCGCGCGACCGGGTCGTTTATCTCAAAGGCTTCGGCGTGAGGCGGGCAGGGGGAGCCGATCCGGTCGACGCCGACACCGTCTTCGCCCTTGCGTCGCTCTCCAAGCCGCTGGCGACGACGGTGGTGGCGGGGCTTGTCGGCGACAAGCGCGTTTCCTGGGACGACAAGATCGTCCGCTTCCTCCCCGATTTCGCGATGAGCGATCCCTGGATCAGCAAGGAGATCACGCTGCGCGACATGTTCTGCCATCGCAGCGGGCTTCCGGATCACGCCGGCGATTTGCTGGAGGACATTGGCTATGGCCGCGACGAGATCCTGCGGCGGCTACGCTTTATCAGGCCGTCGGGGAGTTTTCGCGCATCCTACGCCTATACCAATTTCGGCTTCACGGCGGCGGCCGTCGCAGCGGCGCGGGCGGTTGGTCGATCATGGGAGGAATTGTCGAGCGAGCGGCTATATCGCCGCATCGGAATGACGAGCGCGACGTCGAGCAACGCCGAGTTTACGGCGCGCGTAAACAGGGCGTTCGGCCATATGCGCCGTGACGGCCGGTGGGTGGCCGGCCCGCAGCGTCAGCCCGATGCGCAATCGCCGGCCGGCGGCGCGAGCGCCTCGGCGCGCGACATGGCGGCGTGGGTCCGGCTACAGCTTGCGCGCGGGAAATTCGACGGGCGGGACATCATCGACGCCGGCGCGCTTGATGAGACGCATCGCCCGCAGATCGCGACCGACCCTGCCGATCCGTCCAAAGCGGCGCCGACCTTTTACGGGCTCGGTTGGGACATTAGTTATAACGAACATCCGTTAGTACGCTGGGGGCATTCCGGCGCGTTTTCGTTCGGCGCGGCTGCCTGCGTGAACATCCTGCCCGAGCTGCAACTGGGCGTCGTGGCGTTGAGCAATACGTCTCCCGTCGGCGCGCCGGAGGCTGTTTGCCGAAGCTTTCTGGACCTCGTTACGGCCGGCAAAATCCAGCGCGACTGGCTTGCGCTGTTCGGCGGCGCCTTTGCGCAAATGTCCAAGCCGACCTATGGCTTCGGCGCGGATTACTCGAAGCCGCCCGCCGACCCCAGGCCGCCCGCCGCGTTATCGGACCATGCCGGAACCTATCAGAACGAACTTTACGGACCGCTTAGGATTACGGTAGACGTAAACAATATGACGCTGTTCGTGGGTCCAGAAAATACGCCTTACGTTATGCGTCATTATGACGGCGAGATTTTCACCTTTCAGCCACGTGGAGAGAATGCTTTTGGGCCAAGTCCTGTGCGGTTTATGTTTGACGATAGCCATAAATTACAGGGTCTGCGGATCGACTATTTTGATGAAAACGGGCAGGGCGTCTTCTTGCGCGCCTAGACCTCGCGCTCATTCCGAACGACGCCTGGCCCGCTCGCGCCGCAATGCGACAGCGTCCGAAAGCAGAAGGCCGGAAGGCGCCAACCCTGAAAAGACAGAGGGCCGCGACGATTTTTCGACGCGGCCTCGGTGAGCTCGGCTGCAGCCTCTTGCGCGTTTGGCGGGCTTCCCCGCCGCCGCGCGCTCCCGCCCCAATTTCGGAAGCGTCCCACAGGCCAGGGGCCAGAAGACCCCGGCGCCGGCATAATATTTCCGACAGGAAATATAATATTATTTCAGTAATTAGGGTTCATCCCCCCATATGGGGTAGCGGGGGCCGGCAGTTCGCTTTTTCCCGAAGCGCCGATCTTTGGAACAGCTTGCGGGTGGTAGGGCTCCCATCTGCTTCTCGTCGCCGTCGTGGCGCGCGGCCCATGGCCGACAAGCGTGGGCGATGCAGGCGTCAAATCTCCGCGAGCGCCTGCAACGCCTGCGAGGATCGATAGCGCGGCGTCCCAGATCAGGGCCGATGGCAGCCTTGGCGCGCCGTTTAGCCGACGCGCCGCGCCAAAACTGCGAGCAGCTGGTCCTCATCGGGCTCTTCCGCGCGCGTAACGTCAAGACCCAGCGCCTCCAGCGGCGCCGCCACATCGGCGGAAAGCGCAATATGGGCGATCCCTGGCAAGGCGCCGGAGAGCCCGGCCGCTTCCGCGAGGCTCAGAAAAATCTCGGCGCTGCGGCGGGAGTAATGGAGCGCGAAATCGACCGCTCTTGCGCGCAGCGCCGAGCATGCCTCGTCCGTCAAAGACGCGGCCGCCCGGGCCTCATAGACGATTACGGACGTGATACGATGTCCGGCGCCCGTAAGCCCCGCCTCCAGCGCCGCCTGCCGGTCCCGCCCGGCGAGATAAAGAAAATGCGCGGCCCCGGAATATCGCGCGAGGAGTAGCGGCAGGATGGCCTCGGCGTTTCCCGCCATAATTTCCGGCCGCCAGCCGCGCGCTTCAACGGCTTTCGCCGTCCTGGCCCCGACGACATGGAAGGGCAGCGCCTTGTAAGGCTCGGCTCCGCCGCCGCATTCGATCGCCTTGGCGCTCGACGCGATGACGGCGTCGTAATCGCCGGGCGGAATCAACGCGCCCGCGGCCATGATCTCCAGCACGGGAGATACAATCGGCGTACATCCCATCGCGCGCAGCTTGTCCGACGTACGTAAGGCGTCTTCTCGCGCACGGAGCACGAGAACGCGCGTCACATCAGCCCCGCGACGCCGTGGGGCAGCTTCAGCACGATCTCATTGCCGGCGTCGGCGCCGATCATCGCCGCGTCGATGGCGCGTCCCTTGCGGCGCGTCGACCAGACTTCGCTGCCATCGGCCTTCAGCACTTCGCCATAGAAGGAGAGGTCGCCGCCCGCCACCGTGGCGTGGCCCGCGATCGGCGTGCGGCAGGAGCCGTCCAGAGCCGTGAGAAAAGCGCGCTCGGCGGCGAGCGCGAGCGCCGTCGCCTCGTCGAGGATCGGCGCGAGCGCGCTTTGCGTCTCGGAGTCGGCGGCGCGGGCCGTCAATCCGATGGCGCCTTGCCCGACGGCGGGCGGGAAATCCTCCAGCGGCAGCAGCGCCGTCGCGCGATCCGCGAGGCCCAGCCGCTTCATCCCGGCGAGGGCCAACAGCGTCGCATCCACCTCGCCGCTCTCGACCTTGCCGAGCCGCGTATGCACATTGCCGCGCAGCAGCGTCGTTTTCAGGTCCGGACGCTTGCGCTTGACCTGCGCCGCGCGCCGCAGCGAGGCCGTGCCGACGACCGCGCCCGCAGGCAATTGGTCGATCGCCGCGCCGTTGCGGCCGATCCAGGCGTCGCGCACGTCTTCGCGCGGCAGATAGCCGGCGATGAGGATCTCCGACGGCAGATGCGTCGGCAGATCCTTCGAGCTGTGCACCGCAAGATCGATCGCGCCGGCGATCAGCGCCGCGTCGAGCTCCTTGGTGAAGAGCCCCTTGCCGCCGGATTCCGAGAGCGGCCGGTCCTGAATCTGGTCGCCGGTCGTCTTGATGATCTCGATGTCGAAATGCGCCTCGGCGACGCCATGCGCCTCAGCGAGCAGCGCCCGAACCATATGGGTCTGCGCCAATGCGAGAGGCGAGCCGCGCGTACCGATGCGGAGGCTTTTGATCGTCATGGACCTTTCCGGCGTGAGAGACGCGCGGACTATAAGCGGCGGGAAGGGAAGGGCAAGCGGCGACCACAGAGGCGTCGCCGCTTCTTCATTTCCTGGCCACCAGCATCAGCACGTCGATTGTGAAGGAGCCGTCCGGCTCGATCGCGAAATGGCCTGCGACCTCGGCGGTCGCGGCCGCCTGCAAGGCGCGGATCGCGCGGGCATTGTCCGCGGGCGTTCGCATGCGGGCCGTCCATGAGTCGAAGTCCAAACGAATCCGCCAGCTTCGCAGCGTTTCGATCGAAAGCGCGGCCCGAGAGAGCGCGGCGACCCATTCCGCAAGCGAATAATCCCGGACATGCGACGCGTCGCGGAGCAACTCGACCGCTTGCAGATGCGTATCGAGCTGCGCCTTTGCGGGCGCATAGACGTCGATGAACGCGGCGCGGCGCCCCGGGGCCAGGACGCGGTGCGCCTCGCGCAATCCCGCCTCGACGTCCCGCCAATGATGGACCGAATATCGGCTCGCCAGAAAGTCGAAATGCGCGTCGGGAAAGGGCAGGCGCTCCGCCAGGGCCTGCGCGGCGTCGATATTCGCCAGACCATTCGCGCGCGCCGTCGCGCGGATGGTCGCGAGCATCTCCTCCGACAGGTCCGCCGCCGTCACCCGAGTCGCATGGCGCGCCATCAGGTAGGAGACATGGCCGCCGCCGGCGCCGAGATCGAGCGCATGGACCGGATGCGCATCGCTGACGACGCCTTCCAGGGCGTCGAGATCGGGCCCGCGCGCATGCACGGCGCTGTCGACATAGGCTTTCGCGCGCGGCCCGAATTGGGCCTCGACAAGTTTCTCGTGGGCGTTCGTCATCGCTGTCCTCCCGCGTCGGAAAGGCAGTTTGCGCGGCCCTGAAACTGTTACAAGCCAGTAAATTATCCTATTATGACGCCTCCCATGCTCGATACGGATCAAAGGCGGCTTCTCGGAGACTTCATTCGCGGGCGACGGGAGCGGGCGCGGCCCGAGGCTCCCGGCGGTCGCCGGCGCACGCCCGGCCTGCGGCGGGAGGAGCTGGCGGCGCGCGCGGGCATCAGCGCGACCTGGTGCGCCTGGATCGAGCAGGGGCGGGAGGTTCAGGCCTCGCCCGAAGCCCTCGGCCGCATCGCCCGCGCGCTGTCGCTCTCCGCCGCCGAGCGCGCTTACCTCTTTGAACTCGCCGGCCGCATCGATCCCGAAACGCCGTCGAGCCCGATCGACTCCACGCCCCGCTCGCTGCGCGCCTTCGTCGGCGCCGCCGAGCATCCGGCCTACGCCCTCGACTGCTTCTGGAACGCCTGCTGCTGGAACGACACGGCGGCGGATCTCTTCGCCGGTTGGCTCGACGGCGAGCATCAGCGCAACCTTCTGCGTTTCGTATTTTGCGATGACGCGGCGCGGAGCCTCATTCCCGATTGGGAGGCGCGCGCGTTGCGGCTTCTCGCAGAGTTTCGCGCCGATTACGGACACATGTTCCGGGACGTCCGCGTCAAACGTTTCGTGGACGCGCTCCGCGACGAGAGCCCTCTCTTCGCGCGAGCCTGGGATGCGCAGGACGTCCTGCATCGCGAAGGCGGCCTGCGCGCTTTCGATCACCCGGTCTCGGGACGATTATGGTTCGAGCAGCATTCCTTCACGCCCGCCGACGCTCCCGCATACAGGCTGGTGCTGCTCGTGCCCGGAGACGACGACGGAGGCCTTGCTCATGGCGATCGAACTCTTGGCGATCGGAAAAAGTGAGCGTCGAGGCGAACGCAGCTTGTCCCACCGCCACGCCTTCATTCCCTAATGCCCGGCGGCGCTGGCGTTTGCATTGCTGCAAGGTTTTGAACCTACGAAAGAATCGCTTTGGATTTTTCCTCTCGCCAAGGCCATGCAATAAAACGCCGCGCGTGAACTTCGCGGCGCCGCCGTCGATGCGAAGCGCGCCACGGAACGACCGCCTTGTCCACAGCGCCCGCGCCGCACCGCCCATCCCCCTATCGCTGGGCCGTGCTCGCGCTCGCGACGCTCGCGCAGGTCGGCGGCTGCTTCCTCGTTCAGGGGCTTGGCGCCTTGGGGCCGGCTTTGCAGGCGGCGTTTGGTCTGGACGCGGCGCAGGTGGGTCTCGCAATGTCGGCGGCGCAAGGGTCGCTCATCGCCGGCCTGCTCGTCGCGGGCGCGCTGCTCGACCGTTTCAACGAACGTCTCATTGTCGGCATTGGCGCAAGCTTGGTCGCCGCGTCGCTTTTCGCTGCGGCGCGGGCGGAAAGCTATGGCGCGATGCTTTTCTGGCTCGTTGTCGCGAGCATTGGCTACTGCACCGTGCAGCCGGGCGGCGGAAAGGTCGTTTCCGCCTGGTTTCCGCCGGATACGCGCGGTTTCGCCATGGGCGTCAGGCAGGCCGGCCTGCCGCTTGGCGCATCGCTCGGCGCGCTGATCCTGCCCGTCGTCGCCGCGCGTCACGGCTGGCGCGCGGCCTTCGACCTCGGCGCTGTCGCGGCGCTCTCGAGCGGGCTGCTCTTCGCCTTCTTTTATCGTCAGCCGCCCGAGCAGCTTCCCCAACGCCGGCGCGGCTTTGGGCAATGGCGTGAACATCTGACGGAGGTCGCGCCGCGTCTCCCGCCGCTCCTTGGGCCGGGCGCGACGCTGGTCAGCGCGCAATTTGCGATCACGGTCTATCTGCCGCTCGACCTGCGCGACCGTTTCGGCATAGCTGTCGAAACAGGCGTGAAAATTCTCTTCGCCGCGCAATTCGCCGGGGCCGCCGCGCGCATGCTGCTCGCGGCGTGGAGCGATCGCAGCCCGCGCGGCCGCTTTTTCCCGCTTGCGATGAGCATGGTCGCGGTCGTGACAGGGATCGCCGCTTTTTTAAGCGCGCCCGGCGCGCCGCTTTGGGCGGTCGCGACCATATGCGTCTGGCTCGGCTTTTTCGGCTTTGGCTGGTACGGGCCATGGATTGCGCTCGTCGCCGAGGCTGCGCCGAAGAACGCCATCGGTTTCATGATCGGCCTCGCAATGGCGGTCAATCAGATCTTCGTCGTGCTCGCCCCGCCGGCCTTCGGCGCGCTGCGCGACGCGACGGGAACCTTCGCCTATGGCTGGGGGATCATCGCGTTCGCCGTCGCGCTCGTGCTGTTCGTCCAGATGCGCGCTAGCTTTCGACGCTGAGGGCCTCGCAGCAGCAGGAAAGGGCCGCCATGGTCGCGGAAATCCTGCGGCGCGCCGCCGTCAACCATATCGACCTGCCGAGCGGGCGGCGCGTCGGGCTTCCGGTTCTCTATCGGGACTGGACCGGAGTCATGGCGCATTTCCCCGCATCCGCGGCGCGCATGCGGCGTCTTCTGCCAAGCCGGAAGCTCAAGCCCGCGCTGATCGCGCCGGGGGTCGCCGTGCTTTCCATCGCCGCGATCGAATATCGGCGCGTCGACGGCCTCGCCGCTTATAACGAAGTCGCGGTGATGACGCCGGTTCTCCACCGGCCGGTCGTCAATTTCCCGGCGCTCCCGCTGCTGTTGCCGAACATGTTCCGCAGCCTCGGCTTTTTCGTCCTTCATATGCCCGTGACGACAGCCGACGCCTGCGAGCTCGGCAAGTTTTGGGGTTATCCGAAGCGGCTCGCCGAAATCCAGTTCGAGGAAATCGACAATCTCCGCCGCTGCCGGTTGCGTGCGGACGGCGTGGAGGCGCTGACGCTGGATGTCGAGCAAGCTCCCGCCAAGATCGAGCGCCGCTCCTTTCGCATCTATACGGTCAAGGACGGGCGCCTGTTTCGGCATCGGATCGAAACGGAAGGACTTTACGGCCTTTCGCGCCTTCCCGGCGGCGGCGCCCTCGCCTTGGGGGATCATCCGATGGCGCGGGAGCTCAGGGAGCTGGGCGTGGGCGACAGAGCGATCGCGCGCGTCTTTGCGAGCAATGTCGCGAGCTTGCTTCACGAAGCGGATCAGAGCTACGCGCTGTGAGCCGTTTTTCCAGCTGGAAGGGGGCTCCGAATCGCCCTAATCGGCGCTCGGCAACCGACGGATGACGAATTCAATGCGGCCGTCGTCGAGCTCGCGCCAGAACTCGATCTCCGTCATATAGGCGGCCTTGGGGTAGCGGTCGAACCATTCGCGCGCCTTCGCCCGCGCGTCGAGGCGGGGCAAAGTGAAGGTCTCGCGCCGCCAGCCTTCTGATTGCGCGCGGCTTTTTTCCGCGAGTTTACGCGCAATGTCTCTTGGCGCTCTCGATAGGCTCATTATTCGTGCTCCCGCAGATGCGAAAAAGATAACGCGCGACGGCCGGGAAGGGGAGTCGCGATTCGCGGAGTCCCGGCAGGGCCAGAGCCTTTATCCGGTCGGTTGTTTCGGAGAGATGAACGCCAACTCCGCCAGACCGGCTCGCCGAATGGCGAAGCCCGCGACTTCCCCGCGCTGCGAAAGAACGCTAGATCAGCGCCATGAGCGAGCGTCCCACCTACATGATCTCCACCGCCATTCCTTACGCGAATGGCGCGCCCCATATCGGCCACGCCTATGAGCGCATCGCCACCGACGCCTTTGCGCGCTGGAAGCGGCTCGACGGCTATGACGTGCTGTTCGTCACCGGCATGGACGAGCACGGCCAGAAGGTGCAGCGCACGGCGGAGAAGGAAGGGGTCACTCCCCAGCAATTCGTGGATGGCGTCGCCGCGCAATTCGCGCGCATGGGCGAGGCGCTCAACGCCCGGGCCGACGACATCGTCCGCACCACCCAGGAGCGCCACAAGGAGGCGGCGCTCGAAATGTGGCGGCGCATGGCGGCGAATGGCGACATCTACCTCTCCAAATACGCCGGCTGGTATTCGGTGCGCGACGAGGCCTATTACGCGGCGGACGAGCTGACCGAGCGCGAGGGCAAGAAATACGCGCCGACCGGCACGCCGGTGGAATGGGTGGAGGAGGAGAGCTGGTTCTTCAAGCTCTCGGCCTATGCCGAGAAGCTCCTCGCGCTCTACGAAGCGAACCCGAACTTCATCACGCCCGAGCATTACAGGAACGAGATCGTCGCCTTCGTGAAGCGCGGGCTCGACGATCTCTCGGTGTCGCGCACGACCTTCGACTGGGGCGTCAAGATCCCGCTGAGCCCGGAAACCAACGCCGACCATGTGATGTATGTCTGGGTCGACGCGCTGACGAATTACATCACCGCGACCGGCTGGCTGACCGGCGGCGAGAAGGCGCGCTACTGGCCCGCCGACGCACATGTAATCGGCAAGGACATCACCCGCTTCCACGCCATCTACTGGCCGGCCTTCCTGATGTCGGCCGGCGCGCCGCTGCCAAGGCAGATCGTGGTGCACGGCTTTCTCTTCTCGAAAGGCGAGAAGATGTCGAAATCGCTCGGCAATGTCGTCGGGCCGCAAGAATTGATCGATCGCTACGGCGTCGACCAGATGCGCTATTTCTTCCTGCGCGAAGTGCCTTTCGGACAGGACGGCAATTATTCGCATGAGGCGATCGTCATGCGCATGAACGCCGACCTCGCCAACGACCTCGGCAATCTGGCGCAGCGCTCGCTTTCCATGATCGCCAAGAATTGCGGCGGCGTCGTGCCGAAGAAGGGCGAGCTGACCGGCGCCGACAGGGACATTCTCGCGCAGGCTTTGGGCGCGCTGGAGAAGGCGCGCGCGGCGATGGACGCCTATCAGCCCCATCATGCGCTCGCGGAGATTTTCCGCGTCGTGGCGGATGCTAACCGCTATTTCGCGGGCGAAGAGCCCTGGGCGAAAAAGAAGACCGACCCCGCGCGCATGGAGACGATCCTCCATGTGACGGCCGAGACGCTGCGCCGTCTCGTGATCCCGTTGCAGCCGTTCATGCCGGAGGCGGCGGGGAAATTTCTGGACTCACTTGGCGTCGGCCCGGACGAGCGGGATTTCGCCCATGCGGGGGAGGCGAATGCGCTGCAGGAAGGCGCGCCTTTGCCGCCGCCGGCGCCGGTGTTTCCTCGCTATGTGGAGGCGGAGGAGGGAGCGTAGACCCCCTTCCGTTACTGCGGGACAGTCATCAATTCCAGCACATGCCCGTCGGGGCTTCTGAAATAGACGCCGCGCCCGCCATTCCAGTGGTTGAGCTTGCCGTCCTCGAAATTGCCCGGCGCGCTGCCGAATTTCATGCCGCTCGCCTGCACCCGGCCGAAAATGTCGTCGAACTCGACGTCGCTGACATGGAAGGCGTAATGGCTAGGCGGGAAGTTCCGCTCATCGTCGAAGAGCAGCGTCAGCGTGTCGTTGACCTTCACCGGCGCGAAATGCGTGGCGGCTGTCTCGTCGAAGGGCAGCCCGAAGATCCCGGCGAACCAGCGCGCGGCGTCCCGCTTGTTCTTCGCCGCCACAATTATGTGGTTGAGCACGATCGTCATTTGCAGGCCCTTTGCGCCGGTTGACCGTCACATGGCGCCGGAAGCGACCGGGTCACGGGCTTAGCAATTGGTCCGCAGGGCGGCTCTTCCGAGGGAAAGTGAATTCTGGCGGACCTGTCGCTTGTCGCGCGACGCCGTCTCGAAGGATTGGAGACGCCTCCCCATATGGCATAATATGCCAATCGACCTTTCGCCATGGGAGCCCTCATGCCGACCCGCAATGTCGTCCTTACCGAACAGCAGGAAAAGCTCATCGACGCCCTCGTGAAAAGCGGCAGGTATCAGAATGCAAGCGAAGTCTTGCGCGAAGGGTTGCGCATGGTCGCGCGTCGCGAAAGCGAGGACGCCGCCAAACTGGACGTTCTGCGCGCTGCGGCGAAACTGGGATCAGACGCGTTCGAGCGCGGCGCTTATGAGGAATTCGAGGATGCGAGCGCACTTGCCGAGCATCTTGACCGCCTGGCCGAGGGACTCATGGCTCGGGCGAGCAAGAAATGACTGAAGCGCCATGGCGCGTCAGGCTCGGTGAGGAGGATGGACCTGGAACGCCATATTCCTCCCCCATGATGCGAAATGACGGCAGGACTGACATGGTCGCAGCGTTGCGTTTCGCCCTTCGCCTTGCTCTCGCGCTCGCTTCGTCGGGAATGGTCGCGACGGGTCCCGCAGAGAGCGACCCCGCCCGCTCGGCGCCGGCCCCGCGGAGCTATGACGGCGTCTGGACCATCGACGCGTCGACTTCCAGCTTCTTTTGCCCCGTCAAGAGCAAGCGGATAACGGCGGTGGTGCAGGGCGGTCAGGTGACGAAGCTCACGGGGCTCCCGGCGTCCGCCTCCGGGCATATCGGCCCCGACGGCGCCGTTTCCTTCATCCTGAAGCTTCTCGGCGTCACCGCCACGGTCAGCGGAAAAATGAACGCTGGAAGCGGAGCGGGCGACTGGTCCTCCAACAGCATTCTCTGCACGCGGGGCGACTGGCGCGCCGCAATGAATTAAATCGTGTCTACGTAAGGAGATTTTCAGCTCTGGCCGTGACTGTTTCACCGGCAAGCGCAGACGCGCAAAATGGCAAGGCGCCAAAATCCTGCGCGGACGCTGCCGAAGAAAAGCGCAAAGAAACACATGGTTAGCTCTGTTTGCGTCGCAATTGTCAATTTCCGGGGTTTTGATGTTCATTTAACCGCGTCCAGATGAGGATGGCTCCGATCCTGGAGAAAAATCGATGGACGCGACAACCACATACGCTACTCGAGCGCTCTACTTCGGCAAGTCGCTCCTTTCCTCCCTGCAGCGGCTCGACCGGTTCGGGCGGACGGTAAAGCTCGTGAAAGGATCGCGACGCGCGCGCAACTGGGCGCGGGCGGCGGAGCGCAAGGGCGACCTCCTGCGCGCGGCGATGGATGAACTTCCCGAAGGCGTCGTCCTGCTCGACCCCGACGGACGCTACATTCACTGGAACCGCAGTTACGCCGAGATCTATGCTCGCAGCGCCGATCTTTTCAGAATCGGCGTGCGAATGGTCGACACCTTGCGGGAAGGGGTGGCGCGCGGCGACTATCCGGAAGCGTTCGGACGTGAGGCGGAATGGGTGGAGGAGCGTATGCGCCGCCTCGCCAATCCCGGACAAAGGCACGAGCAGCAGCTCGCCAATGGCCGCTGGATCATGATCGACGAGCGGCGCCTGCCGAACGACTGCACGATCGGCCTGCGCATCGACATCACCGAAATGAAGGCGCGCGAGGACTCGTTTCGATTGCTGTTCGAGAGCAATCCCATTCCGATGTTCGTCCTCGACGAGAAAACCCATCGCATCGTCGCCGTCAACGACGCGACGATCGCTCATTACGGCTATCCGGGCGACGCGCTCAAAGGAATGAGTTTCGAAGACATCGCCGCCTCAGGCCAGGTCAGTTTCGACGCGCCGGAAAAACCCGACATGCATTTTCGGGCGGACGGGGCGAAGATCGACGTGCTGATCTATTGGCGCAAATTCGTTTACGAAGGAAAAGCCGCCGTGCTCGTCGCGGCCGTCGACACGACCGAGCGCAACCGGGCCGAGGCGCGCATCGCCTTCATGGCGCGGCACGATCCGCTGACTAATCTGCCGAACCGCGCCGCCTTCCGCGAATGCCTGGAATGCGCGCTGTCGGCCGGAGCGGAATTGGCCGTCTTCCTCGTCGATCTCGACTACTTCAAGCAGGTCAACGATACGCTGGGCCATTCCGTGGGCGACCGCGTCCTCCAGGCGGCGTCGCTGCGCCTGCTGGAAGCCGCCGGGCATCAGGATGTCGTCACACGGCTCGGCGGCGACGAATTTGCAATTCTGCGCCGCGGTTGCGCCGACCAGGAGTCGATCGCGCGATATTCCGACGGCTTGCTTCAGAACCTTTACCGGCCCTTCGACATAGACGGACATACGATCGTCATCGGCGCCAGCGTGGGCGTCGCCTGCGCCCCGCGCGACTCGCATTGTCCGGAAGCGTTGCTGCGGCAAGCCGATCTGGCGCTATACGCGTCCAAAAACGCGGGCAGGGGCGTTTGCTCCGTTTTCGAGCCGGCGCTGGATCAGGCCGCGAGAGACCGCGCGATTCTCGATAGCGAGCTTCGCTGCGCGGTCGCCCGGCGGGAGTTCGTCGTCCACTACCAGCCGATCGTTGATTTGCGCAGCGGCGCGGTGCGCACGATGGAGGCGCTCGTGCGCTGGCGTCATCCGACGCGGGGTCTCGTTCCGCCGGGCGAATTCATCCCCTTCGCCGAGCAATCGCTGCTCATTTCCCAGATTGGCGAATTTGTGCTCGAACAGGCCTGCGCGGACGCTGCGGCGTGGCCGCGCGACGTCAAGGTGGCGGTCAATGTCTCGCCCTTGCAGTTCCGTCAATCCAACATGTTCGCGACTGTGGCGCGAATCCTGGAGCGCACGGGACTTGCGCCGGGCAGGCTCGAAATCGAAATTACGGAGTCGCTGCTGATGGAGCGCGCCGAAGCGACGCTCGCGACGTTGCAAGCGCTGCGCGCGCTCGGCGTCTCCATCTCGCTGGACGACTTCGGGACTGGGTTTTCGTCGCTGACCTATCTGCGCAGCTTCCCGTTCGACAAGATCAAGATCGATCGCGCATTCACGCAGGCGATCGGCGCGGATCCGGCCTCTCACGCCATTATCGATACGATCGTGGCGCTCGGCTCGCGGCTCGGCATGCGCGTGACGGCGGAGGGCGTCGAGAACGCGACGCAAATGCGCTATCTCGCGGACATAGGCTGTAATGAAGGGCAGGGATATTATTTCTCCCATGGGCGGCCGGCGGACGAACTGGACGAACTGCTTGACGCCGGGAAGGGCCGGATCGCGGCATGATCGGCGCGGCGCGTTGATAGCCGACGGGGCGCATGCCATAAGCGGCCAACGCACCTGATTGTCGTCAAAAGCCGCTGGTTAGCCGGGGTCGGCGAACCGCAAGGCGACGGTCTCCGCTTCCGTTTCTGGACCGCAACGATGCTCATCGACACCCATTGCCATCTCGACTTCCCGGATTTCGCGCCCGAACAGGCGGAGATCGTCGCCCGCGCCAAGGCGCGCGGCGTCGGCAGAATGATCACCATCTCCACCCATCTTTCGCGCTTCGACCGCGTGAAGGCGGTGGCGGAAGCCTATCCGGACGTGTTCTGCACCGTCGGCACCCACCCGCATCATTCGCATGAAGAAGCCGAGCCGACGGTCGAGCAACTCGTGACGCTGTCGCAGCACCCCAAATGCGTGGGACTCGGCGAGGCGGGGCTCGACTATCATTACGACCGCGCGCCGCGCGAGGTGTCGCAACGTGTCTTCCGCACGCATATCTCCGCCGCGCGCGAGACCGGTCTGCCGCTCGTCATCCATACGCGCGACGCCGACGATGATTGCGCCGCGATCCTGCGCGAGGAAATGGGGAAGGGCGCCTTCCCGGCCCTGCTCCATTGCTTCACCTCGAGCCGCGAGCTCGCCGAAACCGCGATCGAGCTCGGGCTCTACATTTCTTTCTCCGGCGTCGTGACCTTCAAGAACTCGGCGGATCTGCGCGAGACCGCCAAGGCCGTTCCGCTCGAGAAGATGCTGGTCGAGACCGACGCGCCTTTCCTTGCGCCCGTCCCGCATCGCGGCAAGCGCAACGAGCCGGCCTATGTCGTCGACACAGCGAGGCTGCTTGCGGAGATCAAGGGCGTCTCGGAGGCCGAGCTCGCCCGCGTCACGACCGGGAACGCGCTGCGGCTCTTCTCCAAGATGCCGCCTCTGGAGCAAGCGGCTTGACGCTGACCGTCACGATACTGGGCTGCGCGTCGTCGGGCGGCGTGCCGCGGGTCGGGCAGGGCTGGGGCAGGTGCAATCCCGAAAACCCGAAGAACCGCCGCCGCCGCTGCTCGATCCTCGTGGCGCAAGGCGATCACGAGGCCGTGGCGACGCAGGCGCTGGTCGATACCGGGCCTGATCTGCGCGAGCAACTCATCGCCGCCGACGTGAAGCGGCTCGACGCCGTGCTCTACACGCATCCGCACGCCGACCACACCCACGGAATAGACGATCTGCGCGGCCTCGTGATCCAGAACGGCCGGCGCATCCCGGCCTATATGGACGAGCCGACCTCGCGCGAGGTCACGCAGAAATTCGGCTATATCTTCGTCACGCCCCCGGGCAGCTACTATCCGCCGCTGATGACCGAGCGCCGGCTGCACCCCGGACGGCCCGTGACGATCGACGGCCCCGGCGGTGCGCTCGAGGCGACGCCTTTCCGGCTCGACCATGGCGATATGGACGCGCTGGGCTTCCGCTTCGGCAATCTGGCCTATACGCCGGACCTCAACGCCATCCCGCCGGAGAGTTCGCGATTTCTGGAGGGCCTCGACCTCTGGATCATCGATGCGCTGCGCTGGCAGCGCCACGGCACGCATCTATCCGTCGAACAGGCGCTGGCCTTCATCGATCTCTATCGCCCCAAGCGCGCCGTTCTGACCGACCTGCATGTCGATCTCGATTACGACGCGCTCGCCGCGGTGCTGCCGGCCAATGTCGAGCCGGCCTATGACGGGCTGCAGATCGAACTGCAAGACCGGCGCGATTAGCGGCGAATTTTCCATAATTTGAAAAAATCGGCGCCCGGGTCCGGCCAAGGTGGTAGGTTCCGGACTGTCCGCGCAAATGCGTCGGCGGATATTTCCGTCGGCGCGCATATTAACCCGTCCCTCCTGCCGGGATGGCGTTTTTGGTTCCATAATATCGATTATGCGAATCATGAATATAGGAAGTCGCGCCTATGAGCGCTCGGCCTTTTTCAGCGCCGCTTGCCGATATTAGGTAACTTAGGTAAGTTACCTACTCTCGGAGCGCGCCCATGAAACAATTTTCCTTTTCCGACATGAATCGCCTGAGCGGCGAAATTCTCGAAAACGCCCTCAGCGAACCCGTCGCCTTGACCAAATACGGCCGGGAACGTCTCATCATCCTGTCGGCCGACCGCTACCGCCAGCTCGTCGGACGCCCTCAACCCGCCTTCACGCTCGAAGGCGCGCCCGACAACGTTCACGACGAGCTGATGCGCGGCCTCGACGCCATAATCGATTAAGGCCGGCGACGTTCTTCGCTACGGCTATCTGTGGGCTCGCCAAGCTGACGCCGGCGAGGAAATGGGCCGCAAATCGCGGCCGGTCTGTGTCGTCGTCCGGACGGCGACAACGCCGGCGCGCCTGTTTCTCCTTCCCGTCACCTCGCAAAATCCGGGCGCCGACCGCCCACACCTTGCGACCAGCGAAATCGAGTGCCGGCGCGGCGGGCTTGACTTTCCTTCTTATCTGATTTTCGACGAATATAATTTCGTTCAGGGCGACGAAGCCTATGACTTGGAATCTCCGAAGCCAATCGGCTCGTTCAGCCCCGCCTACCTTCGCAAAATCGCGATCCAACTCAAAGAAATTTCGGCGCAGATTCGCATTCGCGCCGTCGCGCGGCGCTAATTCGTCGCCGTCGGGGCGAACCCTCGCCATCATCGCGCCTTATTGCGCCCGGCTTGCACGAAAAGCCTTGAAAAGCAAGGCGGGACGCGTGCGTCTCGACGCTTCCGGCTGAGCCGGACCATGGCGTTTCTTGGGTTTTTTCGATGGACCCACGAAAAATTCTGGCCAGTTCGGCCCGATATCTGCTAAAACCTACGCCGCGCGGGACTATATGGCATTCAAACTGGCAACATCCCATCGTTTCGGACGGACGCATTTTTCGCGCCCGAGCGATGTCGCATGGGCGCACGCGTTTGGCATAAAAGTCTTGCCGTTTTTGGCGGAGACGAGCAGGTAAGAGATGAGCAAAGGTAGAGATTTCCGGGGACCCCGCAAGCGTGGGTTCGATGATGACGGCCCGTTCGGCTATGACGCCCCGCGGCCCGGTCGGGCCCCGAGGTCGCCGTTCGGCGGCGGCGGTTTCCCGGACTCGGCGCCCCCGATAATGGGCAACGAGCCCGCCGTCGACGCCATTGTGAAGTGGTTCAAGCCGGATAAAGGCTTCGGCTTCGTCGAGCTCGCCAACGGCACGGGCGACGCCTTCCTTCATATCGGAGCCGTGCAGGCGGCGGGATATGAGAGCTTGCCGCCGGGCGCGAAGCTGCAGGTCGTTGTGACCAGCTCCGTGAAGGGCCAGCAGGTTCAGCGCATTCTCGACGTGGATCTCGCCGGCGCCGCCGAACGCGCTCCTCCGCCCCCGCGCGGCGACTTTGGCGGCGGTGGCGGCGGCGGTCCCCGTCCGCGCCGTCAGGCCCCCGATCCCTCGACCGCCGTGCCGGTTTCCGGCAAGGTGAAGTGGTTCGACGAGACCAAGGGCTTCGGCTTCGTCCAGTCGAATGATGGCGGAAAGGACGTTTTCGTCCACATCTCGATCCTCGGCCCGTCGGGCGTGCAGCGCCTTCTCGAAGGTCAGCCGGTGACCATGCAGGTCGTGGACACCGCCAAGGGCCGCGAGGCGCTGTCCATCACGCTGGATTAATCGAGCAGCGATATACGATCCGAACGCCGCGTTTCCATCAGGGAGCGCGGCGTTTCCTTTTGCAGGAAGGGCCATCGCCCATGTCAGGCGACACAGCGCGTCTCTTAGAAATCATGGCGGCCCTGCGCACGCCCGGCACGGGTTGCCCATGGGACCTTGAGCAGGATTTTCGCTCCATCGCGCCTTACACGATCGAAGAAGCCTATGAGGTCGTCGAGGCGATCGAAATCGGCGAGCTCGGCGATCTGAAGGACGAACTCGGCGACCTTCTGCTGCAGGTGGTCTTTCACGCGCGCATGGCCGAAGAGCAGGGCGCCTTCGCCTTCCCCGACGTCGTCGCCGCGATCTGCGACAAGCTCATCCGCCGACATCCGCATGTTTTCGGCGACGGCGGAGCCAAGACCCCCGACGGCGTGACGGCGCAGTGGAGTGAGATCAAGGCGGCCGAGAAAGCCGCCAAGGGAGTCCCTGCTCCCGCGAGCCTGCTCGCCGGAGTCCCGCTTGCCCTGCCCGCTTTGACCCGCGCGGTGAAGCTTCAGCAGAAGGCGTCGACAGTCGGTTTCGACTGGAACGACGCCCTTCATGTGATGGGCAAGATTCGAGAGGAAACGGATGAGGTCGCGGCCGAGCTGGCGGCCGGCCAGATCGACGCGAAGGCGCTGGAGGAAGAGATTGGCGACCTTCTTTTCGTCGTCTCCAATCTCGCGCGGCACGCCAAGGTCGATCCCGAACAGGCGTTGCGCGGCGCCAACGCCAAATTCGAGCGGCGCTTTCGCCATATTGAGCGCCGGTTGAAGGAGATGGGCTCATCGCCCGAGGCCGCCCCGCTCGACGAGATGGAGGCGCTGTGGTCGGAAGCGAAACGGCTGGAAAAGAACAAAGAGGACTGACCTTGCGAGCCAAGGGCGATCGGATGAAGGTTTCCTCATCCTGAGGAGTGAGCGAAGCTCGCGTCTCGAAGGACGAGGAAACCCTTCATTTCCCGAAATCTGGAGCTCGCCCTCGTGCTTTGAGACGCCGCCTGCGGCGGCTCAGCATGAGGGCGAGGTTGGTCGTCCTTCACCTGATTGCCCTGCCTTGCGAGCCGTTTCCGCTTCGCGACTCGACTGACGCCGCGACGCCTCGTCGCCTTGATTGGAATGTCGCGCCGCGCCATTCTCCACGCGCCCCATGGAGACCGTCATGTCCGACGCTTCCACCGCCGCGCTCCGCTATAGTCCGCCGGCGCAGGCCTTCCACTGGCTGACGGTCCTTTTCGTCGCCGCGGCCTGGACGCTCGGCGTCCTTGGCGATGACCTTCCGAAGGGCTCGATCCGTCATATGGGCGAGTTCGTCCATGTCATCCTCGGCGAAATGGTCGCGCTGCTGCTCCTGCTGCGCGTCGTCTGGCGCTTCGTGACCCCTGCCCCCGCTTTGGAGACGACACGTTTCGGCGCGCCAGCCCTGCTCGCGACCAGACTTGTTCACCTCGCTCTTTACGCCCTGCTGGTCGCTGTCCCGGTCGTCGGAGTCGTGACGCTTTTCCATGGCGGCGAGCCGCTCTCGCTCTTCGGCGTCGTCGACATCCCCTCGCCCTGGCCCCGGAACCGCGAGCTCAAGCATTACTCCAAGGAAATCCACGAGCTGCTGGCGCACGCGCTCGTCCTGCTCGCGGTCTTGCACGCATCCGCCGCGCTGGCGCATCACTATGTGATGAAGGACCGCGCGCTGAAGCGGATGCTGCCGGCCTTCCTCGGCGCGGATTAGCGCGCGCCGCTTCCGAATTTCAGGATCACGACGCCCGCGCCGATCAGCAGAATGCCCGCGATTTCCACCGCGCCCATAGCTTGCCGGTAAAATACCCAGCCAGCGACGGAGATCAGGGCGAGGCCGACTCCGGACCAGATGGCGTAGGCCACGCCGAGCGGAATCGCTTCCAGCGTCAGCGACAGGAAATAGAAGGCGGAGATATAGCCCGCAATGACCAGAGCCGAGGGCAGCGGGTTGCGAAAGCCCTGCGCGGCGGGCAGGGCCGAAGAGCCCGCGACCTCGGACACGATCGCGATGGCGAGATAAAGCCAGTGCACTTTATTGGCTCCGCGCGGCGGCGTATCGGCGCATGACCTCGTCGACGCGCTCTGGCGCGACGCGGACAAGAAGACGGGAGCGTCCGTCATCCGCCGTCTCGCGCGACAGCACCTCGGCATGGGCGTGAAGCCAGGCAAGCCCCTGCCCGTCTTCCGGCGGCAGCTCCAATGCGAGGGTCGTCCGGCTCTCCGCCAGAACATTCTCGATCCGCGTCAGGAGATCGTCGAGCCCCTCGCCCGTCAGGGCCGAGACGAGCGCCGGCCGACGCCGAAGATCGTAGCCGCGCGCCGCGACGCGCATCGATTCCAGCCGCTCGGCGTCGAGGCAGTCGACCTTGTTCCAAACTTCGATGATCCGGCCCTCGGCCTCGCCCTTGAGACCCAGTTCCTCCAGAATCGCCTCGACGTCGCGCGCCTGCGCCTCGGAATCCTCATGCGAGACGTCTCTGACATGCAGAATGACGTCCGCCAGCGTCACCTCCTCTAGCGTGGCGCGGAAGGCGGAAACGAGCATGGTGGGCAGGTCGGAGATGAAGCCGACCGTGTCGGAGAGCAGCACGCGCGCGCCATGCGGCAGGCGGATCTGGCGCAAGGTCGGATCGAGCGTCGCGAAAAGCATATCCTGCGCGAGGACCTCAGCCTTCGTCAGGCGATTGAAAAGCGTCGACTTTCCGGCGTTGGTGTAGCCCACGAGCGCGACCACCGGGTAAGGAACCTCGCGCCGCGTCTTGCGGTGCAGGCCGCGCGTGCGCTTGACCTTGTCGAGGTCGTGCTCGATGCGGCGCATCCGTTCTTCAATGAGGCGACGGTCAGTCTCGATCTGGGTTTCGCCGGGGCCGCCGAGAAAGCCGAAGCCGCCCCGCTGGCGCTCGAGATGGGTCCAGGAGCGGACGAGCCGGGATTTCTGATAAGCGAGATGGGCGAGCTCCACCTGAAGCGCGCCCTCCTTCGTTCTGGCGCGCTGCCCGAAAATCTCGAGAATGAGCCCCGTGCGGTCGATGACCTTGGCGCCCCAGGCTTTTTCCAGGTTCCGCTGCTGCACCGGGGAGAGCTGGCAATCCATGCTGACAAGGCCGGCTTCCGCCGCCTTGACGGTCTCGCCGATCTCCTCGACCTTCCCCTTGCCGAGATAGGTCGCGGGCCGAACATCGTTCAGCGCAACCGGCACCTCGCCGACAATGTCGAGATCGATCGCCTGGGCCAGGCCTACGGCCTCAGCCAGCCGCGCTCCGGGATCGCGTGAAAGCGACGCCGGGCCCTTGGAAGGATAAGGCCCAACCACAATCGCGCGCGTCCGGTCGTCGCCGAGCGCGCGTTCTTCTCCTGCAAGTTCGTCGTTCAATCCGCTTACCGCTGCTTCTCCGCCGGCCCCTCGTCCTCGCCAGGCTCGAACATCTGGATCGGATGCCCCGGCATGATCGTCGATATGGCGTGCTTATAGACGAGTTGCGAGTGGCCGTCCCGACGCAGAAGCAGGCAGAAATTGTCGAACCAGGTAACGATGCCCTGCAGCTTCACGCCGTTGACGAGGAAGATCGTAAGCGGAACTTTGTTTTTCCTGACGAAATTGAGAAATGTATCCTGTAGATTTTGCGAACGCTCCGACGACATCGGCTGTCCTGTTCTTTTTTCTGATTGAGCCGAGCGGTTTGAGCCGCCCCCCGCGGTTATGTTTTTTGATTGGCCGCCGCAAGGCGACATTAGAACCCTTCGACTGTCCGAGCGCAAGGCGGAAGTCGTGGAGGAGGCGAGTTTGCGTCTCCCGACTGGCTGCGGCTGATAAGAAATTTTCGATCGGTAGCGTAGCCAATAAGATCGGACGGATGCCGCCAGGCGAGATCCAAACGGCGCAACCCTGCAGTGAATTATCAAAATCCAATCAGGGCTTTGAGCGCATGTCTCGCCCCGGCTCCGGCGGGGGCGGGGCATGCTCGCGTCGAGCAGCGCCGTCAGGCGATTGGAGGATGAGGACGCTGTTCCGTGCGTCGGCGATGTGAGGCATGGGCGCGTTAAAGCGCTTCATCCTCTTGCTGAAGGTGCGATCCAGGCGGTGCGATCAGCCGGATGCCGAACTGCCGGCAGGCCGGCTTTTTACGCGTGACGCGAGCGGCGTGAACGACTCCCTCCAGACCGGTCGCCCAAGACAGCGAGGCGCGGCCCGGAGATAGCGCACGCCGCGCCGGCCCGGGACGCCAGCGCTATCTGACCCAATCGGCAAAGATTTAAATCTCAGCTTTAAGTTCAAGTTATAACGTACTGATTTTATTATTCAATAGACAGTGACTTCAACTTCCTGTGGAGGGCTGATCTCTCCATTCCGATGAATTCCGCGGTTCGCGAAATATTGCCGGAAAAGCGGTTGAGCTGAGCCACGAGATATTCGCGTTCGAAGACTTCCCGCGCCTCGCGCAGCGGCAGGCTCATCAGTTTTTCGCCGCGAACGCCGGCCGGCGTCGCCGGCACGAGTTCGCCGACATCGGCCGGAAGCATCTCCGCCGTGATCGTCGCGCCGGGTTCGCCGGTGGTGAGGATCATCAGCCGCTCGACGTTATTCTTCAACTGACGGATGTTCCCGGGCCAATCGTGCAACTGCAGGACGGCGAGCGCGTCCTCGGCGATTTGACGCCGCGGCATGCCCGAGGCCAGCGACATATTCTCCATGAAATATTCGATCAAGGAGGGAATATCCTCCCGACGCTCGGCCAGGGACGGCACGCGGATCGGCACAACCGCAAGGCGATGGAAGAGATCCTCGCGAAGCGCGCCGTCCTCGATCGCGACGGCGAGATCGCGGGCAGATGACGAAATGACGCGCACGTCGACCTGCACTTTCGTCGCGCCGCCGACGCGCTGGAAGGTCTGGTCCACGAGGACGCGGAGAATCTTCGCCTGCGTGTCCTTGGGCATGTCGGCGATCTCGTCGAGGAAGAGCGTGCCGCCATGAGCCTCTTCCAGCGCGCCGATCTTCCGCTCGCCGTCCGGCCCTTCCCGGCCGAAAAGTTCGATCTCCATATTCTCCGGCGTGATCGTCGCCGAATTGATGACGACGAAGGGTCCGCCGGCGCGCGCCGAGGCCTCATGGATGCAGCGGGCGGCCAGCTCCTTGCCCGTGCCCGGCGCGCCTGTGATGAGCACGCGGGAATTTACAGGCGCGACGCGGGCGATCAGTTGCTGAAGCTGATGCGCGGCCGGCGAATTGCCGACGATGCGGTCGAAGGCCCCCGCCCTCTGGCGCAGCGCCGACAATTCGCGGCGGAGCTGATAGGCTTCGAGCGCGCGCTCAGCCACGAGCACCAGCCTGTCGGCCTTGAAGGGCTTTTCGATGAAGTCATAGGCGCCGATCTTGATGGCGCTGACGGCCGTCTCGATATTGCCGTGACCGGAAATCATGACGACCGGCAAGCCTTTGTGCTGCTTCTGGATCTGCTCCAGCACCTGCAGCCCGTCAAGGCGGGAGCCCTGCAGCCAGATATCGAGAAAGACCAGATGGGGGCGCCGGAACGCGATCGCGGCCAGCGCGTCGTCCGCGTCCTTGGCTGTGCGGGCGCCATGCCCCTCGTCGCCCAGAATGCCCGCGACCAGCTCGCGGATGTCTTGTTCGTCGTCGACGATCAGAATATCGCTCGCCATTACGCCCCGCTCGTTTCAGAATTGTGCGCCGTCGCCGGCTCATCCAGAAGCTTGCCGCCATCCGCCAGCGGCAGGACGAGCCTCACGCAGGCCCCCCGCCCCTTCGGCGCATCGAGAAGCTCCAACCGTCCGCCGTGGTCCTCGATAATCTTCGCGACGATCGGCAGACCCAGGCCTGTGCCGTCCGCGCGCGTCGTCATATAGGGTTCCAGCAGCCTTTGCCGGTTCATCGCCGGAAAGCCCTTACCATTGTCGATAACGTCGATCTCCGCCATGCGGTCGCGCACGGACAGGTTGATCTCGACCCGGCCCTTTTCTGTGGCGTTTTCTGGCTCCCGCGCGGCGACGCCCTCGACCGCGTTCTTGACGATGTTGGTGAGCGCCTGGGAGAGAAGCCGCCTGTCGAACTGCGCGTAAATCGGCGACTCCCTGTAATTCTCGACAATGTCCACATCGGCGTTGCCGACGCGCATCAGGAAGGCGACCTGCCGCGCGCATTCCGTGAGGTCGTCGCGCGCCGGCCGCGCCTTGGGCATGCGGGCGAAGGACGAGAACTCGTCCACCATGCGCTTGATGTCGTCGACCTGACGCACGATCGTATCGATGCACTGGTCGAAGACTTCGCGGTCGACCTGGATCAGTTTGCCGTATTTGCGCTTCAGACGCTCGGCGGAGAGCTGGATCGGCGTCAGCGGATTCTTGATTTCATGTGCGATTCGCCGCGCCACGTCGGCCCAGGCGGAAGTCCGCTGCGCGGTGACGAGATCCGTAATGTCGTCGAGCGTGACGACGAAGCTGGGCGTTCCCTCGTCCAGCCCGCGCGCCGACGTGACGCGAATGTTGAAGGTGCGCTCGGCCGAGCCGCGCTTGATCGTGATCTGACTTTGCACCGCGCGCGGGAAGAGCTCCAACGCATCGGTCAGAAGTGGCGCGATCTCGGGCATGACGTCGGCGATGCTCGCGCCGACCGTCGCCTGCCCCTTGGCGTCGTTGAGCGACAATTCCTCCGCCGACCGGTTCAGGATCGTCACGATCCCGTTCGAGTCGACGCCCATGACGGCGGCCGGCACGCCGGCCAGCACGGCTTCCGTAAATTCGCGGCGCTCGTCGTTGAGACGGTTGGCCTCCAGCAGGCGGTTCTGCTGCAGGTTCAGTTCCGTCGTCATATTATTGAAGACGTCTCCCAGCCGGGCGAGTTCGCCATGCGAACGGTCGACCCTGACCCGAACGCCGAGATTGCCAGCCGAGACCTGATCGGTCGCGGCGATCAGCGTGCGGATCGGCGTCACCAGCCTGTCGGCGAAATCGAGGCCGAACCAGACGGAGGAGAGCAGCATGATGGTGGTGAGCAGCGCATACATCAGCACGAAGGCCCGCTGCACCGCCGCGCGATAACCGTCGAAAGCGTCGTAGCGATTGATCAGAGTCTCGGCCTGTTTCGGGAACTCGACGGCGAAGGGATCGATCGGACGGGTGACATAGAGGAAGGTGTTCTCGAAGGCGCCGAGCGCCCGGAGCGCCACGAAGCTCTTGCCGTCGTCGATCATCAGGCAGAGCGGCTCGCCCTTGCGGGCGTTCTCGAACTCGGAATCCGGCGGCGCGATGACGATGGCCGACGCATTCTTGGCGACGTCCACCCGATCGACGATTTCGCCATTCGCCTTGACCAGCGCCGCCACGGAAAAGCCGAGGAATTTCGCGCGCGAATCGAAAATCTGGTGGAAATAATTGCGGTCGGTGATGAAGAGCACGCGCGCCCGGTCGAGATCGGCGGCGGTGAGCTGCGCCTCCTGCAGCAAAGCCTGGCACTGGCTCGACTGAAACGCCTCCGCCGCCTGCGCGGTGTTGTGAACGAAAATCTTGACCCCGTTCATGAAGGCGGGGTTCAGCGCGCGCTCCAGGGTCAGCGAACCGGCGATGGCGAGCAGGATCGCGGGTATGACCGCGATGACCGAGAAAATGCCGACAACGCGCACATGAAGGCGGGCCGCCGCCTCGCCCCGCCGCCACACGCGGTAAAGGCGCCGGACCTTGATGACCACCATGACGAGCAGAACGCCGACAAAAAGCGCGTTCGCGACAAGCAGGGCGATGAGTCGGTTGTCGGTCGGCGAGAGGCCGAATTCGGCGGTGATGAGAAAGGTCGCGAGCGCGCAACCCACGGCGCCGACGGCCACGGCGGGTCCGAACCAGGCGCGCAGCCCCGCGCCTTTGCCGCCATCTGACAGTGCCTTATCGTCCGCTTGGGCCATGCGGTTTTATAGGCCGGGGCCGCGACTGTTGCAAATGTGCAACGGTTTGGGTGAGCCTCCAATTGAACCCTATTACCGTCTTCCGATTGGCTCCGCCTTGAAAATTTCACGGATAACGCCCATTTCCCGGGCTCATTGCAAAACTGGAGAACCTTTTGAGAATTCTCATCACTGACGTCACGGTAATGCATAATAATATGTTTTGCGTAGCTGGCTGGTGCGCCAAGGAGAAACGGATGATCCGGCCCCTTCTAGGCGGACACCATTGGACTTTGGATTTGATCGCACGACTTGGAATAGTTCCCGGCGTTACGCTTAATGTCGTACCGACTGGACCGACCAAAACTAATTTTTACCCCCATTCAACTGAAGATCAGAATATTGATCCTGCGAAAATTGAAGTCGTTGAGCAGGCATTTTTGGATTGGCTTGGGCCGCAGCGGCCCAGAATAGATCAATCGTTATCAGAGTCCGTTTGAGAATTGATTTCAGTGCGCGATCCTGCGCAAGAGGAGTCCACCGAGAGCGACGTGGATCATGGCCTTGGAGACGTCGATGCGCTTTTCGTAATCGCGCACGAGGCGTCGCCAGCGGGTCATCCAGCCAAAGGTTCGCTCAACCACCCAGCGTCGCGGCAGGACTTTGAAGCCTGGATCGGCGTCGATGCGCTTCACGATCTCGACGACGAAGTCCTTGAACGCCGCCTTATCCATGAGTTTCCTTCGATCATAGGCGCCGTCGGCGAATAGATGTTTGATCCACGGCCAGCGCTTACGAATGGCGTCGAGAACCTGCTGCGCGCCCGCGGAGTCGGAAATATCCGCCGTCGTCAGATTGACCATGAGCAGCCGTCCGTCCGTGTCCACGGCGATGTGGCGTTTGCGCCCGTTGATCTTCTTGCCGGCGTCGTAGCCTCGGGTTTTCGCGGCGGGCGCTTTCACCGACTGACTATCGATGACGCCTGCCGAAGGGCTCGCCTCGCGGCCCGCGCGCTCGCGGTCGATCATCAGAGCCACGTCATGGATCGTCTCGAAAAGAAAGCGGCGCATGAAGCGACGAAACCACCAGTAAACGGTCTGCCAAGGCGGAAAGTCCTTCGGCAGCATGCGCCAGCCGCAGCCGGCGCGAGCGATGTAGCGGATGGCGTTCAAAACCTCGCGCAACTCCACAGAGGGCTTTCGTCCTCGCCGCGCTGGCGACGGAAGAAACGCCTCGACGCGCGTCCACTCCTCGTCGGTCAAATCTGTCGGATACCGCTTGGTTTGCTTTTCAATGGCGGCCATCTTGGCGCGATTCGCTCGGGTCCACATCCCGTGCTTGAATCACGCCAGCGACAAGCCTTCAACCATTCTCAAACGGACTCTCAGAGGCATTCGGCTCAGATCTTAAACACAACTCGATTTATAGAGGCGTTTGCCAAGGAGTTTATGTGGACTCCGGCGCGCGGTGCCGGTCTCTCGTCGGCATTGCGATTGACCGGTCGTCTATTGGGTTTGAGGAATTCAGAACACAATCAAGCGAACTAAAACTCAAAGCGACTTTCGAAGATTCGGATCAAGAACAGTACAAAGTGGCGGTATCGGCTAAGATACTGCAAGATGCTTGGAGGGAAGGTGGAACCAGGGGAATCGAGGCGGTTTTGCCCGAGCGTGGAAAAATCCACCTTAGGATTGGCTTGGCGCGCGCTTTCGAAGGTGTTCCTAAGTGCTATATGATGCTTAATGGCGTTCTATGATCGGAGCGGAGAGACCCATTGGTTACGCTACGTGGTATCTTCTCGATTGGTCATTCCACGCTGCCTTACGAGCAATTTTTGACGTTGCTTCGTCGGGTGGGCGTGGACGCGGTCGCGGATGTGCGCACGTCCCCCTACTCGCGGTATCTTCCCCACTTCAACCAGAAGGAGTTGTGTAGCGAGTTGAAGCAGGACGGTATTGCCTATGTCTTCCTCGGGAAGGAGTTGGGTGGTCGCCCGACAGGCGCAAATTTTTATTGTGAGGGTGTCGCTGACTACGAGAAAATGGCGTCGACGGAAGCATTCAATGCTGGAATCGACCGTGTTGTGGCCGGCGGGGAACGATACCGCATCGCGCTGATGTGCTCTGAGAAACATCCGCTTGATTGCCATCGTTGTCTACTTGTTGGCAGGCAGTTGCTGCGCCGCGGAATAGACGTGCAACATATTATGTCCAAGGGATCGACGATACCGCAGACCCGGATTGAGGAAGAACTCCTTACGCTCGTTGGACAAAATGCGGACGATCTTTTTTCCGCTCGCGAGGAAAGGCTTCAAACCGCCTATAGGCTTCAAGCAAGAAAGGTCGCATTTTCAACGTCCGACCCAGGACGGCCACCTCCTGTCGCCGCGGAGTAAACATTGGTTCGCGCAAAGGTCAGCACTATCGGATTTACAAAGTCCAACGCGGAAAATTTCTTCGAGCGTCTAATTCGCGCTGGAGTGAAGAAATTGGTTGATGTCCGCCTACACAACACGTCCCAACTTGCGGGATTTGCGAAGGCCGACGACTTGGCCTATTTCCTAAAAAAAATCGGGGGAATTCATTATGTTCATCAACCTTTGCTTGCGCCTGCGGACGACATGCTGAAGCAATACAAAAAGGATAAGTGCGACTGGAGCGTCTATGAGAGACGTTTTCTGGCGCTGATGGCCGAGCGGAAAATAGAGGAGCGCTTTCGGCCCGAAATGTTCGAGGACACGTGTCTGTTATGTTCCGAGGAAAAGGCACATCAATGTCATAGGCGGCTCATATGCGAATACCTAAACGATAAGTGGGGTGGGGTAATGGAGGTGCGGCACCTTTGAGAGCCCCTGAGACACTGGGACGGCCGCCTCATCCTCTCTCTCACCTCGGCGAGCGCATCAGCCTTATATCCAGATCATTGACCTTTTTGCGCAACGTATTCCGGTTCAGCCCCAGAAGCTCCGCCGCCTTGATCTGATTCCCCCGCGTCGCCGCCAGCGCGGCCGAGATCAGCGGAATCTCGATCTCGCGGATGATGCGGTGATAGAGGCCGGGCGGCGGGAGGCCGTCGCCGCAGTCGCGAAAGAGCTTGGCGAGATGCTGCTCCACCGAGGTCGAGAGCGTCTGGCCGTTTTCCAGCTCCCTGGAGGGCGCCGCGCCCGGCGCGGCCGGCTTGCTGTCGACGGTCGCCTGGCGCAGCTCGTGCTCGAGTTCGGCCTCGACGAGCTGGTCGGAGATGACCTCCTGCGGATGCAGCGCGGCGAGGCGGCGGATCAGATTCTCCAGCTCGCGGATGTTTCCCGGCCAGCGATATTTCTTCATCCGGTCGAGCGCGGCCTGCTCGATATATTTCTGCGGCAGGCCCTCGCTCGCCGCCTGTTTGAAAAAGTGGTGCACGAGGTCGGGAATGTCCTCGGTGCGCTCGCGCAGCGGCGGCAGGCGCAGCGGCACGACGTTGAGCCGGAAATAGAGGTCCTCGCGGAACAGGCCCTGCTGGATCAGCCCGCGCAGATCCTTGTTGGTCGCGGCGATGATGCGGACATTGGTCTTGATCGGCGTGCGGCCGCCGACGGTCGTATATTCGCCCTGCTGCAACACGCGAAGCAGCCGGGTCTGCGCCTCCATCGGCATGTCGCCGATTTCGTCGAGAAACAGCGTGCCGCCCTCCGCCTGCTCGAAGCGGCCGGCCGATCTCTGATTGGCGCCGGTGAAGGCGCCCTTCTCATGGCCGAAAAGCTCGCTCTCGATCAGGTCGCGGGGGATCGCCGCCATGTTGACCGCGACGAAGGGGCCCTTCTTACGCTTTCCGTAATCATGAAGAGCGCGCGCGACGAGCTCCTTGCCCGTGCCGGATTCGCCATTGATCATGACCGTCAGATCGGTCTGCATCAGGCGCGCGAGCGAGCGGTAGATCTCCTGCATCGCGGGCGATCTTCCGACGAGCGGCATGCCCTCCATTTCTTCGGGCGCGGCCTCGTCGGCGTTCTTACGCGGCTCGGCCATGGCTCGGCCGACAATGCCGACGAGCTCCTTCAGATCGAAGGGCTTGGGCAGATAGTCATAGGCGCCCCTTTCCGAGGCGCGTATCGCCGTCATGAAAGTGTTCTGCGCGCTCATCACGATAATGGGCAGCTCGGGGCGCAGTTTCTTGATGCGCGGCAGCAGTTCGAAAGCGTTTTCGTCCGGCATCACGACGTCGGTCACGACGAGGTCGCCCTCGCCCGATTGCACCCAACGCCAGAGCGTCGCGGCCGTGCCCGTCGTGCGGACCTCATAGCCGGCGCGCGACAGGGCCTGCGCTACGACCGTGCGGATGGCCGCGTCGTCGTCGGCGACCAGAATTTCGCCTCTCGTCATCAAAAGGATCTCCCGCGCAGACAAAGAGTCATGAGCGACCTTCCTTCTTTGTTTCCGATGGCTTCTCGGCCGACTTGGCGCGATACATGGGCATCAGAACTCGGAAGGTCGTACGTCGGGGAAGAGATTCGCATTCAATAACGCCGCCGTGGTCGTTGACGATCTTCGCGACGAGTGCAAGTCCCAGGCCAGTCCCCGAAGATTTCGTGGTGACAAAGGGGTCGAAGAGATGAGCGGCGATGTCGTCCGGCACGCCGGGACCATTGTCGCGCACGCAGAATTCGAGCGGCAGACCCACGGCGCCGCGCGCGCCGAGCGCCCGCAGGCTCACGCCTGGACGGAAGGCCGTCGAGAGCTCGATCTCGCCATCCACGGCGTCGTCGCCGATCGCTTCAGCGGCGTTTTTGACGAGGTTCAGGAAGGCCTGGACGAGCTGGTCGCGATTGGCCAGCACGGGCGGCAGCGACGGATCGTAATTCTCTACGAACCTGATGCGGCGCGCAAAGCCGCTTTGCGCGACCTGCTTTACATGATCGAGCACCGAATGGATATTGACGCGCTCGCGCTTCAGCGGCCGCGCGTCCGAAAAAACCTCCATCCGGTCGACGAGCCGCACGATGCGGTCGGTCTCCTCGCAGATGAGCCGCGTCAGCGCCCGATCCTGATCCGAAAGCCCGCTCTCGAGCAATTGTGCGGCGCCACGAATTCCCGACAGCGGGTTCTTGATTTCGTGGGCGAGCATTGAGGCGAGGCCGGAAACTGAACGCACAGCGCCCCTATGGCTGAGCTGCCTGTCTATTTTATCGGCAATTGTACGTTCTTGCAGCACAACCAGGACCGCGCCGTCCGATTCCGGCAGCGGCGCGCAATGGACGTCGACGCGCCGGTCGCCCTCCTGCCCCGGCCGGCCGACATCGATCTTATATTCGTTGATCGCCGCGCCACGGTCCCGCACATGCTGGATCAGCGTGATGAGCGGCGAGCCGAAAGGCAGAAGCCGGTCGATCCTCTGCCCGATGAGCAAGGGCTTTCCGAGTTCGAAGAAGCTCTCGGCCGCGGCGTTGGCGTCCTCGATCGCCCCCTCGCGCGAGACGGTGAGAAGCGCGTTCGGCAGGGCTTCGAGAACGCAGCTTCGATTGCGCTCGTCTATAATTTTGAGCGGCGCGAAATCCTTGCGCCGGGCGTCGTCGCGTCCCGTTCGGTCCGAATAGCTCATGCGGCGGCCTCTTGGGTCTCAGCGCTGAAAATAATGTCGATCAAGCGAAACGCCTCGTCGGCCCGGTTCGCCGTCACAAGGGCGCGGCGCAGCTCGACCATCGAAGCGCTCTCCGCGCCAAAGGCGTCATCGACATAGGAAGCGAGATGTTTGCGCGCGTGGCGCAGTCCCGCGCCGGCGCCCATTTGGGAGAGCAGACCGTCAAGATGCTCGCGGGCGACGGCCCCCCGCTCCGTCAGGCCGGGCGCGTGGCGCTTGCGGCCGGTCGCGAGATAATGCGCGATGTCGCCGACGAGCCAGGGTCGGCCCTGCGCGGCGCGCCCGACCATCACCGCATCGGCGCCCGAAAGCGCCAGCATCTGCGCGGCGTCTTGCGGGCTACCGCAATCGCCATTGGCGACGACCGGGATTGCGACCGTCTGTTTGACGGCGGCGATCGCCGCCCAGTCGGCCCGGCCCGTATAGAATTGCTGGCGCGTGCGGCCATGCACGGTGACGAGGCTGGCGCCTTCGGCCTCGGCGCGTCGCGCGAGTTCGGCCGCGTTGCGCGTCGCGTCGTCCCATCCCAGACGCATCTTTACGCTGAGCGGAATGCGTATGGCGTTGCGCGCCGCGGCGATGAGCGCCGCCGCCTGGTTGAGATCGCGCATCAGCGCGGCGCCCGCGAGCCCGCCGGTCACGCGCTTGCAGGGGCATCCCATATTGATGTCGACCCAATCGGCCCCCGCCTCCTCGGCGCAGCGGGCGGCGGCGGCGATTTCATCTCGGTCTCGAGCGGCGATCTGGATGACGCGCGGCGCGGATTTTGTATCGCTGGCGGAAGCAAGTCGCAGCGCCGTCTCCCTGTCGCCGCGAGCGACGCCCGCCGCGGTGATCATCTCGCTCACGGCCGCGCTGGCGCCAAATCGCTCGGCAATTCGCCTCATGGCTGGATCGGTGACGCCGGCCATGGGCGCGAGAAAAGCGCGGCCGGATAGCTGGACAGGCCCGACTTGCAGCGGCGGACGCATATCTGCGCCCACATTTTCAGCACTGGTCATAGTGCTCATACTATAAGCAGGCTCCTTCGCAGTTGCAACATTGCCGTTGCGCCGCGTCTCTGTCTATTTGACGCAGGGAAGGAAAAGCGACACAGAGCGGCATGGTCGCAGGAACCGAAATCGCCATCCTTGTCGTCGCCGGCGGACGCGGCTCGCGCGCCGGCGAAGGTCTGCCCAAACAATATCGTGAGCTCGCCGGCGAGACGGTCCTCGCGCGGACGCTTCGCGCCTTGCGCGTCGGCGCGCCGCGGGCGCGGCTGAAGGTCGTCATTCATCCAGACGACCGCGAGCTCTACGCGAACAGCATAGCGGAGCTGAACCCGGCGGAACAGGCCGCGCTGTCAGAGCCCGCTCTTGGCGGCCCCTCGCGTCAGGAGAGCGTCCGCAATGGGCTCGAGGCGATCGCCCAGGAAGGCGCGCCCGCCATCGTGCTGATCCACGACGCCGCCCGCCCCTTCGCCGACCCCGCCCTCATCGCCCGCGCGATCGACGCCGCCAATGCTCACGGGGCCGCCGCGCCCGGCGTCGCGCTCAACGATACGGTGAAGGAGATCGACGCCGGGGGGTTCGTCTTCGCGACGCCGGATCGCGCGCGGTTGCGCGCCGTGCAGACGCCGCAATCTTTCCGTTTCCCGCTCATTCTCGACGCCCATCGCGCGGCGGCCGCGGCCGAGCGCGAACTCACCGACGACGCCATGGTCGCCGAGGCGGCCGGCCATGCGGTCTTCGTCTTTCCGGGCGATCTCGCCAATTTCAAGCTCACGACGCCAGAGGATTTCGCCCGCGCCATGGATCAATTGAAAGCCCCTTCCTTCGCCTCGCTCCCCGACGTGCGCATGGGACAGGGTTATGACGTTCACGCCTTCGCCGAGGGCGATCATGTCTGGCTCGGCGGCGTCGCCGTTCCCCACAGCCATGCGCTCGCCGGCCATTCCGACGCCGATGTGCTGATGCACGCCATCACCGACGCCGTTCTCGGCGCGATCGCGGAGGGCGACATAGGCGCGCACTTCCCGCCCTCGGACCCGCAATGGAAAGGCGCGCCCTCGCGCATCTTTCTGGCCCACGCCTGCAAGCTGGTGCGCGACCGGGGCGGCATGATCGCCCATATCGACGCGACCATCGTCTGCGAGGCGCCGAAGGTCGGCCCGCATCGCGACGCCATCCGCGCGACGCTCGCGGAGATTATGGAAATGCCGCTCGACCGCGTGGCGATCAAGGCGACGACGACGGAGAAGCTGGGGTTTACCGGGCGGCGAGAGGGCGTCGCCGCGCTCGCCATCGCGACGGTGCGGCTGCCCTGAAGAGCGGATCTCTGCAGCTCGGTAAAAAGCGACGTAAAAACATGGCCTTCTTCACCCTTTAACGGATTGGCGACCATGTTTGACAGCGAAATGTAAATACCGACACGGCAAAGTTGCGTGAACGAGGGGCGTTCATGCAACTTTTTTCCCTGAAAAGGTTTTTTAGAAAAGACCCGCGTCTGACGACCGACGTTCTGGCGGATCTCGTGGATTCGCTCTACGCGCCGTTCGTCTCGCTTGTCCTCGGCGCCGCCAGTTCGGCGTCCTTGACCTTCGCGGTCGCGCTTTATGCGGACCTGCCGCAGATCGCTTACTGCTCCGCCCTGCTGGCCTTCGTCTCCTGCGTGCGAGTGGGCGCCGTCCTGGCTTACCGTCGGCGCGACCGGGCGAAAGATCGAAGTCGCGCGGCCCTGACCAAATGGGAGGCGATCTACGCTGTCGGCGCCTACGCCTTTTCCGGCGCGCTCGGCGCGCTCGACGTCGTCGCGCTGCGCGACACGAACGACGCGGTCGTTCATATGCTCGTCCTGACGGTGACGACAGGCTGTACGGCGGGCGCGGTCGTCCGCAATTCGGGCGTTCGCCACATCGCGCTCGGACAGCTCCTGTTCAATGTCGCGCCGGTCTGCGCCGCCGCGCTCGCGCGCAACGAGGCGGCCTATTACATCCTCGCTTTCACCTTCTTCGTCTTCACCGTCAGCGCCTTCGACATCTGCTTCTATCAGTCCGCCAACATGCTTCGGGTCCTCTACGCCCGTAAGCAGACCTCAAAGCTCGCGCAACAGCTCGAGGAGCGGAACAAAAGATTCGACGCGGCGCTCAACAACATGCCGCAAGGCCTTTGCATGCTTGACGGCGACGGTCGGCTCGTGGTGACGAATGCGCGCGTGGCGAACGCCTTCGGAACGTCCGCCGCAAATATTTCCGCCGGCCAGACGATCGAGGCGTTCGCCAGTTCGCTGCAGGCGAGTGGCGCGCTCACGCAGGAAAGCGCCGATCTTTTCGTCCGGGAGATCTTCGTCAATTTGCGCGCCGGTCGCACCGCATGCACGCTGATCCCACGGCGGGACGGCGGCGTCGTCTCCGCGACCCAGGCGGCGCAAGAGGACGGCGGCGCTGTGGTGATTTACGAAGACGTGACGGAGCGGCAGGAGGCGGAAGCGCGCGTGCGTTATCTCGCCACCCATGACGCGCTGACCGGGTTGCCCAATCGCGCCCTTTTCACCCGACTCCTGCGAGAGAAGGTGGACGCCTGCCGCGGCGGCCAGGGCCGTTTCAGCTTGCTCTTCGTCGATCTCGATCGCTTCAAGGCGATCAACGACACGCTTGGACATGCGGCGGGCGACGCGCTGCTTCGCGAAGTCTCCGCGCGGCTCAAAACGTGCCTGCGCGCATGCGACGCCGTCGCGCGCCTCGGGGGCGACGAGTTCGTCGTCATCTTGCACGACATGGATACGCCGAGAAACGCGGTGCGGGTCGCCGAGTCTCTCCTCGCCTGCATAGCCGCGCCGATGCCGATCGCCGGACAGGAATGCGGGGTCAGCGCCAGCATCGGCGTCGCGCTCTATCCCTGCGACGGCGCGGATGACGAGACGCTTCTAAGAAACGCCGACTCGGCGATGTATCTGGCGAAGGCCGAAGGGAAAGGCGTCGTGCGCCTCTTCTCGCCCAAGGCGAAGACGCAAACGCTGCAGGGACTGACGCTCGAGAACGATCTGCGTCGCGCCATCAAGCGTGACGAGTTCCTCCTGGTCTATCAACCCAAGCGCTGTATCGCGACCGGCGCGATCACCGGCGTCGAAGCGCTGCTGCGCTGGCGTCACCCCGAATTGGGTCTGCTCCCGCCCGACCGCTTCATTCCGATCGCCGAGGAAAGCGGTCTCATCGTGCCGATGGGCAAATGGGTGATGGAGCGGGCTTGCGCTCAACACATGGCCTGGCGGGCGCAGGGGCTGGGTCCGGTCTCGGTCGCGGTCAATCTCTCGCCGCGTCAGCTCTATGACGATCATATCGTCTCGGACATCTGCGAGGCGCTCGCGAAGGCCGGTATGGAGCCGGATTGGCTGGAGCTCGAAATCACCGAAAACATGGTGATGCAGGACGCCGGCGACGCCCTGATGGTCTTGCGGGCGATCAAGGAGACGGGCGTCAAGCTCGCGATCGACGATTTCGGCGCCGGCCATACGTCATTCGCCCTCATCCGGCAGATACCGCTCGACAAGATCAAGATCGACCGCTCCTTCGTCAATGACATCCTGACCGATCCCAATGATCGCGCGATCGCGGAGGCGATCATCTCGCTCGGTCAGGCCCTGAAACTGCGCGTTGTCGCGGAAGGCGTGGAGACGGAAGCGCAGGAGGCGTTCCTGCGCGAGCATGGCTGCAACGAGATTCAGGGTTATCTCTTCAGTCGCCCGCTGGAGGCCGACGCCCTGCACGCGTTCGTCTCCGACCACAATCTCGGCCGGCTGCTGCGGATGCGCGACTCCGGGGCGATCAAGAAGAGCGCGTGACGCGCGCCAGAAGTTAATACGCGAAAGGTGGTTAATTTCACCCTAACTTCGCAAAGTTGAAGACAATTGCAGTGACGTCGCCCATCCTCCGGTTCGATAGGCCCGCCCTTTTACAGCGGACGCCGATGGAGCAAGAGCCGATGCCTTGGACCAAGGCGACGCCCATAAGCCGCACGACCGAGCGCGTGGATTGGGTCGATTACGCCAAAGGCTGGTGCATCATCCTCGTGGTGATGATGCATTCGACGCTCGGCGTCGAAGAGGCGCTCGACGGCGTCACATGGCTGCATGGCTTTATCGATTGGGCGCGCCCGTTCCGGATGCCGGATTTCTTCCTCGTCGCGGGCCTCTTCCTCTCGCGAACGATCAACCGGCCCTGGCGCGACTATCTCGACCGGAAGGTTCTGCATTTCGTCTATTTCTTCGTGCTCTGGACGTTGATTCAGGGCCTGCCGAAATTCGCGCTCGCTGACGGCGATCCTTTCTCGATCCTCGGCAGTCTCGCCTTTGCGATGATCGAGCCCTTCGGCACCTTGTGGTTCATCTATCTGCTGCCGATTTTCTTCGTGACGACGAAGCTCCTGAGGCGCACGCCCCCTGAGGCCGTGCTGCTGGTCGCGGCCGCGCTGCAGATTTCGAACCTCTACACCGGCTCGACCGTCATCGACGAATTCGCCGGGCGCTTCGTCTATTTTTACGCCGGCTATCTCTTCGCGCCGCAAGTCTTCTGTCTTGCTGAGAAGGCGCGCCGGAATATGGGGCGGACGGCCGTCGTGATCGGCGCATGGGCCGTGATCAATGGCCTTGCGGTGGACATGGGCTACGCCGCCCTGCCCGGCGTCTCGCTCATGCTCGGCTTCGTGGGCGCGGCGGCGGTCGTCTCGACCTCGGCGATGCTGGCGCAGACGCGCGCGCTGGCGCCGCTGCGCCGCCTCGGCGGGCAATCGCTCGCCATCTATCTCGCTTTCTTCCTGCCGATGGCGGCGGCGCGAACCGTGCTGCTCAAGACGGGCCTTGTCCCGGACGGCGGCGCCACGGCGCTGATCGTGACGGCGGCGGGGGTGCTGGTTCCAACATTCGTACGAACAGCGGCTCGCGGCACCGTGTTCGCATTTTTGTTCGAACGGCCGTCATGGATGCGCGCCAGTCCGCCGAAAGATCCCGCCTCGCCAGCCGGAGCCGCCTCGCCGGAGTCGGCGAATGACGGCTGGCCGATGCGTCGAATTTGCCTTCCTTCCGCCGAAAGGTGAGCCGAACCGGTGAAGAAGAAAGGCGCCGCTCCCGACGCGCCGTCGCTATGGAGGGGGTTATCCTGAGGGGCGATCGGGACAGGCCCGGCCGCGACGACGCCAGTAGCCCGCAACGATTTCCCCGCCGTCTTGACAAGACCGCCGGCGCGCCTCCGATAGAATGTAGAAGGCCCGGCCTCTCGTCGCGCCGCCCGTTCCAGGCTCACAGCCGCATGATCCGCGTCACGCCGACACTTTCCCTTGAGGACTCCGAGATCGCGCTCGAATTTCTTCGCGCCTCCGGGCCGGGCGGGCAGAATGTCAACAAAGTAGAGAGCGCGGTGCGTCTTCGCTTTGACGTCAGGCGTTCGCCGAGCCTTCCGGAGGGCGTCAGGATGCGGCTCGAACGGCTCGCTGGCGCGCGCCTCACCAAGGACGGCGTTCTGATCATCGAAGCGCAGCGTCACCGAACGCAGGAGCGCAATCGCGAGGACGCGTTGGAGCGCCTCGTCGATCTGGTCCGCGAGGCCGCCGCCCCGCCCCCGCCCCCACGCCGAAAAACCAAGCCGACCCTGGGCTCGAAGATCCGCCGCCTCGAGGGCAAGAAGCTGCGCGGCGGCGTAAAGGCGTTGCGCGCCAAGCCCGGACAGGACTGAATCGCCATGGTTAATACGATTAACGTAAAAGCTAATATGGTTATCGTAAACGCTAAGAACGCCGCCATGATGATTGTGACGGCTGAATCCTGCACCGGCGGCCTCGTCTCCGGCGCCCTGACCGAGATCGCCGGCGCATCCGACGTCTTTGAACGGGGGTTCGTCACCTATTCAAACGCCTCAAAGGTCGAGGCGCTCGGCGTTCCAGCGGAGGTGATCGCCGCGTACGGGGCCGTCAGCGCGGAAACCGCCCGCGCGATGGCGCTGGGCGCCCTGGAGCGGTCGGCCGCCGACATTTCCGTCTCGATTACCGGGATCGCCGGTCCGGGCGGCGGATCGGTCGAAAAGCCGGTCGGGCTCGTTCATTTCGCGAGCGCGCGGCGCGGCGGCGCGGTCGTCCATATCGAGCGCCGCTTCGGTCCCCTTTCCCGCGCGGACATACGCGCCGCCGCGGTCGATCAGGCGCTCGATATGCTGCTGGCGGCGATCGGCGACTAAAGCGTCAGCGCCGCTTGTAGACTGCGTCGGCGCGCGCCACGAAGGCGTCCGCATATTTTTGAAACGCCTTGTCGAACATGGCGCCCATGACGAGGCCCAGCGCCACGCTCTTGAATTCATATGCGATAAAGAAGTCCACGAGGGAGCGGGGCCTGCCGTCCGGCCCCGGCGCCTCGTCGCGAAAGGACCAGCGATTGTCCAGCTTGCGGAACGGCCCGTCTATGTAATCGACCTTGACGTCCAGCGTGTTGGCGTCGCAGGTGACGCGGCTCGAATAGCGCTCGCAAATCGCCTTGAACCCCACCTGCATGTCGGCGACGAGCTCGATCACGCCCGGAGCTTTCTCCACGCGGCGGCGCACCTTCATCCCCTCGCAGAGCGGCACGAATTGGGGATAGGCATCAACGTCGCAGATGAGCGCGAACATGTCTGCGGCGCTGTGCGCCACATGGCGGCGGGTGCGAAAGCTCTTCATAAGGGAGCGCTCTTACGCCATTTCCGCTAGCGAGGAAACGCTGGCGCATATGGCTCTTTTTCCGATCACAAGAACGGTCTAGGGTTCGAGCCTGATGCAAATATCTTTTCGTGGGACGAGGTTATGGCGACCAAGGCAAATTTCACATCGGACCAATGGAATAAAATTCTGCAAGCGCCGCTTCTTGTGGGCTTTGCTGTGAGCGCCGGCGACCCGAGCGGCTTTATCGGCGCGCTGCAGGAAGGCATGGCGAGCGCAAAGGCCCTGGCCGCGGCCAAGGCTGATCCTGGCGCGGACGCCCTGATCAAGGCGGTGGTGGACGATCTTCTGACGCCGGAGGGTCGCACGCAGGCGCGAGAAGGCGTGCGCCTGCTGATCCAGGGCGCGGAGCTGAAGGAGATCAAGACCCGGGCGCTGGAGGAGTTGCGCAACACGTCCAAGATTCTCGATGTCGGAGCGCCCGCGGAAGCGCGGCCGTTCAAGAACTGGCTCGTCTATATCGCCAAACTCGTCGCCGAAGCGGGGACCGAAGGCGGTTTCCTGGGCTTTGGCGGGGAGAAGGTGAGCGCGGCCGAACAGGCGACTCTCGCCGAGATTTCCGCCGCGATCGGAATATGAAAAAAGCGGCGCTGTGACGCGCCGCCTTTTGTCTGGCTGCCGCAGGCTGCTCCGCCGGCGGTCGAATGGGTGTATCAGGTCAGGTTGCCCGAAGCTTTAGCGAAGCGCTCGACAGATTGACGCCGAGAGCATTTATGCAGGCGATGATGGCGATGCTGATAAGGAGGGCGATCAGGCCGTATTTGATCGCGGCCGCGCCGGACTCGTCGCGGAAGAAGGTCTTGAGTATCTTCGTCATGATTTGCTCTTCGGTAGTCGAAGCGGACGCGTTGCGCTTCATGGACGACGGCTCACCCTAGTCCCATTTTACGCCCAAGGTCCGAAACAAACATTAATCGGATCAAGTTTCAGCTCTCTTCAAATATCTATGCTTTGCAATGCGTTATCCGGATCGTAGACGCTTGGCGAAAAAAACTGATTCAGAGGGGATTGCCGGAAACCTTCGCGAAGGCGCGCGACGGCTTCCCGCTGGGCAATCGGGCGACGAGACGCCATATTCGATCGCGGGCTTGTTACGCTCCGAACCCTTGGCCGGCCCGCCGCGCCCGCAAACGCAAAAAATCTTCTCCCGCGTGGTGCGAGGAGCGGGTCAAAGGCGAGGACGCGACATAGGCGAAGCCCTTGGCCAGCGCGATCGCCTTATAGGCCTCGAATTCCTCCGGAGGAACGAATCGGTCGATCGGATGATGCTTGCGCGTCGGCTGGAGATATTGGCCCAGCGTGATGAAATCGACCTCGGCGGCGCGCATGTCGTCCATCACCTGCATCACCTCGTTGCGGGTCTCGCCGAGGCCAAGCATCAGGCCGGATTTGGTGAAGAGCTTCGGATTCAGTTCCTTGGCGCGCTGGAGCAGACGCAGCGAGTGGAAATAGCGGGCGCCTGGCCGCACCGTCACATAGAGCGAGGGCACGGTCTCCAGATTGTGGTTGAAGACATCGGGCGCGGCCGCCACGACGCGCTCGAGCGCCCCCTCCTTGCGCAGGAAGTCGGGCGTCAGCACTTCGATCGTGGTTTCCGGGCAGGCCTTGCGAATGGCGCCGATGGTCTGCGCGAAATGCGCCGCGCCGCCATCGGCGAGATCATCGCGGTCGACCGAGGTGACGACGACATGGCTGAGGCCCAGCGCCCTTGTCGCGGCCGCCACCCTGCCCGGCTCGCTCGGATTGAGCGGCGCCGGCAGGCCCGTCGCGACGTTGCAGAAGGCGCAGGCGCGGGTGCAGACCTCGCCCATGATCATGAAAGTGGCGTGCTTTTTCTCCCAGCACTCGCCGATATTGGGGCACGCCGCCTCCTGGCAGACGGTCGTCAGGCCGGCGCCGTTCAGAAGAGCGTTGGTTTCGGCCCAGGCGGCCGAGCCGGGCGCCTTGACCCGGATCCATGACGGTTTGCGGAGAACCGGCTGATCCGGCCGCGCCGCTTTTTCCGGGTGGCGCAGCGCCGCGGGCGACCGCGTTTCATCTCCCCGCGGCCGGGGGTCGTCTTTCAGCAGATCGATCGTGGTGGGCACAGGGCGCCTCCCTGCGCCCATATCTATGCAGGTGGTTCGTGCAAGGCAACGCCGGAGTCGGGATCGACCGCAACGGGTTGATGAGCGCGACGCCAGACATAAGCGAACAGGCCGGCCCCGACGACAGCCGCAAGGAACTGGTGAACGCCCCCTATTTCCACCCGCCCAAAGAGGTAGGCGACTTCAGCCCCCATCCAGGCGCCGCACACGCCCATCATCGCCAGCGAAGTCGTCCAGGCGCACAGCCGCAGAGGCCTGGCCAGCGCGCAGCCGATAGCCGCTCCGATAATCATCAAAAAAGGGAACAAGAAGAAAGCGCCGTAAGCCTGAGGGCTCGCGACGACGCCATCCATGGCGACGAACGCATCCATGCGACATCCCCCGTCGATCCCCGCCCCGCACGCAACTGCTTCGTTTCAACGCCTGTCCGCTTCCGCTTGTTCCGGCGTGCAGCAAAGAATGATGACGTCGGGAAAGGGCTTTAAGTCCAAAGGGCTTCTTGCTCGCCTGCCGTCCGAAGGCGGCGAGGCGAGCAATCGGATTCTACCGATGAAGCGTCACGACTTATCGGACGCAGCGGACATTGCCATTCGGCATGCGCACCGGCGTCCCGCCGACCGCTGCGCAATAGCCCTGGTTCTGGCCACCGTAAACGCAGGCGCCCCACGCGTTTCTGTGGCCGTTGCGCCCGCATCCGCCGAATGCGAAAGCCGGCGAGGACAGCGAGGCGAAGGTCGCCGCGGCCAATCCGAAAAGAGCGATTTTGGCGATCAGTGATTTCGACATTGAACTTCTCCCCGTTAGGACTTTTTTCAGGACCGGGAGGCCTTCTGCTCTAAGTCCGATCAATGCGTCAAGACATGCTTCCATGCCGGAAGGCGCACCCAACCGTATCAAAGCCGGGCACGGGATCAAGCCTGCCAGACGCATTGTCCAAACCTTGCTCCGACGCAAGCCCTGGGACGGTTAGAAACTAATTCATCGCTTTCAAACATATTCATAATACACTGATTTTAAATTTAATTATAAATTTAATTGATGTTGAAGTTAAACCTGATGCAAAGATCCGGTCACATATGCTCCACCTCCAGAACGCCGGGAATTTCTCTCAGCGCGGCGGCGACGTCGGCATTGACCGGATAGGCGCCGGGTAGCCGGATCTCGATCTCCTCGGGGGCGACGTCGCGCTTGATCAGGAGAGAGACTTCGCCCTCCCCCTTTCCCGTTAGCCTGCTTTTTATCCTATCAATCGGACTTTGATCTCCGACGATAATCCGCAATCCCTTCTGCGCGCGCGCCGCTGCGGCGGCCAAAGGCTCGACCGCGACGATGCGGGCGCGCACGTCGTCGCCCTCGACCGAGGCGGAAAGGGTCACGAGAACGGCGGCGCCCTTCTCCAGCGCGTCGCGGTACTGGTTGAGCGCCTCCGAGAAAAGGATGGCCTCATACTGACCGGTCGTGTCCGACAATTGGACGATGCCCATCTTCGAACCCGACTTGGTGCGGCGCTCGGCGCGGTCCAGAACCACGGCGGCGAGGCGTCCCGCGGTCGCTCCGCCCTTCACGTCGGCGATGAATTTCACCCAGCGCGACACCCTCAATTTGGGTAGGAGACTGGCATAGGCGTCGAGCGGGTGGCCCGAAAGGAAAAATCCCGCCGCCTCATATTCCCGGCGTAGGACCTCGCCGGCCGGCCAGGGCTGAACCTTGGGCAGAACGAGGTCGTCGGCCTCGGCGGCGCCGAAAAGCGCGTTCTGTCCCGCCTTGCGATCCTCGGCATGGCGGTTGGCGGTCGCGAGTACGCCCTCTGTCGCTCCGAAAGCGCGGGCGCGGTTGGGCTCCAATTCGTCGAAGGCGCCGCAGGCTGCGAGATTCTCCAGCACCTTCTTGTTGACCTCGCGCGGATTGATGCGGCTGGCGAAGTCGGCGAGACTTTTGAACGGCCTGTCGGCGCGGGAGCGAACGATCGACTCCGCCTGCCCCTCGCCCACCCCCTTGATGGCGGAAAGCGCGTAGCGGATGGCGAGCTTGCCGTCCGGCCCGGGCGCCACGTCGAAATCCACGCCCGAGCGCCTGATCGAGGGCGGCTCGACATTTATGCCGAGCCGGCGCGCCTCGTCGCGGAATTCGGCCAGCTTGTCGGTCTGGCTCTTGTCGAAGGTCATCGAGGCGGCGAGGAACTCCGCCGGATAATGCGCCTTGAACCAGGCCGTCTGGTAGGCGATCAGCGCATAGGCGGCGGCGTGCGACTTGTTGAAGCCGTAATCCGCGAATTTCGCGAGAAGGTCGAAAATGAAATTGGCGCGTTCCTTCGTCAGATCCCGCTCGACGGCGCCCTTCACGAAGCGCTCGCGCTGCGCGTCCATCTCCGCCTTGATCTTCTTGCCCATGGCGCGGCGGAGCATGTCGGCCTCGCCGAGCGTATAGCCCGAGAGCGCCTGGGCGATCTGCATCACCTGCTCCTGATAGATGATGACGCCGAAGGTCTCCTTCAGAATGGGCTCGATCTTGGGGTGGTAGTAGTCGGCCTCCTCGTCCCCGAGCTTCACCGCGCAATAGGTCGGGATATTGGCCATGGGGCCCGGCCGATAGAGCGCGACGAGGGCGATGATGTCCTCGAAACGATCGGCGTGCATTTCGACCAGCGCCTTGCGCATGCCCGCGCTTTCAAGCTGAAACACGCCCACCGTCTCGCCGCGCCCAAGCATGGCGTAGGTGTCCGCGTCGTCGAGGGGGATTTTGGCGAGATCAAAGTTCGGGTCGCGGCGGCGCGCGAGGTTGCCCGCCATGGCGAGCACGGTCAGCGTCTTGAGGCCCAGAAAGTCGAATTTGATCAGGCCTGCCGGCTCGACCCATTTCATGTTGAACTGGGTCGCCGGCATGTCCGATTTCGGGTCGCGATAGAGCGGCGTCACCTCGTGAAGCGGCCGGTCGCCGATCACGACGCCGGCGGCGTGGGTCGAGGCGTTGGAGTATAGCCCCTCCAGCGCGCCGGCGATTTTGAAGAGCCGCGCGACGCGCTCGTCCTCTTCCGCCGCCTCGCGCAATTTTTGCTCGCCGGCGACCGCTTCCGCGAGGCTGACGGGCTTGGCCGGATTCTGCGGCACGAGCTTGGCGAGCTTGTCCACCTGTCCCAGCGGCATTTCCAGCACGCGACCGACGCTGCGGAGCACGCCGCGCGCCAGGAAGGAGCCGAAGGTGATGATCTGCGCCACGCGGTCCGCGCCGTAGCGGTCGCGCACATAGTCGATCACCTCGCCGCGCCTTGTCTGGCAGAAGTCGATGTCGAAATCCGGCATCGAGACGCGTTCGGGGTTCAGGAAGCGCTCGAAGAAGAGGTCGAAGCGGAGCGGATCGAGATCCGTGATGGTCAGGGCGTAGGCGACCAGCGAGCCCGCGCCCGAACCGCGGCCCGGCCCAACCGGAATGCCCTGCGCCTTGGCGTATTTGATGAAGTCGGCCACGATCAGGAAGTAGCCGGGAAACCCCATCTTCTCGATCGTGCTCAACTCGAAGTCGAGGCGCCTGAAATATTCCTCGCGGTCGTGGCCCTCGGCCGGGCCATGCGCCGCGAGCCGGGCTTCGAGCCCCTCCGTCGCCTGCCGGCGCAACTCTTCCGCCTCCACATCGGTCAGCGGCCGGTCGCCGGGGGCGTCGCGCAGGAAGCGCGGCATGATCGGCTTGCGGGTGCGCGGGCGATAGCTCACGCGCCGGGCGATCTCGACCGTATTGGCTGTCGCTTCCGGCAGGTCCGCGAACAGCGCCAGCATTTCGGAGCGCGTCTTGAAATAATGCTCGGGGGAGACGCGCCGACGATCTGTCACGCCGGTGACGGTTCCCTCGGCGATGCAGAGCAGCGCGTCATGGGCCTCGAAGTCGCCCCGGGACGCGAAATAGGGCTCGTTGGTCGCGACCAGCGGCGCGCCCCGGCGATAGGCCAGATCGAGAAGCTGAGGCTCCACCTCACGTTCAGCTTGAAGATTATGACGTTGAATTTCAACGTAGAGTCGGTCCCGAAAAAACTCCTGAAGCGTTTCGAACCGGGCGCGCGCCAGCTCCGGGCGGCCGGCGGCGAACATGCGGTCGAGCGCGCCTTCCGGCCCGCCTGTCAGAGCGATCAGCTCCGCGGCGTCTTCGGCCAGGGCGGCAAGCGAGACATTCGGCTCGTCTCCCTCCGCCGTGTCGAGATAGGCGCGGGAGGCGACGCGCATGAGATTGAGATAGCCGGCTTCGGTCTTGGCGAGCAGCACGACATTGGCGAAGCCGTCGTCCCGGCCCGACACGCTCCCCGGCTTGCCGTCGCCGAAATCAACCCGAAGCTGCGCGCCCACGATGGGCTGAACGCCGGCCTTCGCCGCCTTCTCCGAAAATTCGAGCGCCGCGAAAAGATTGTTTGTGTCCGTTACGGCGAGCGCCGGCTGCTCGTCCCGGACCGCAAGGTCGATCAGCTTGCCGATGGTGAGCGCGCCTTCGCGAAGCGAATAGGCGGTATGCAGATGAAGGTGGACGAATCCGGCTTTTTCGGCGCGCATCTCGGACCGCTTTCTCGGCAGGCTCTCGCCGCCTGGGGAAATCCTGAGATGAATGTAACGATCCGAAGGCGCGGCTGAAACAGCGGCGCGCGGTCATCCACTAGAGAAGAAAGGGGGCGGGCCGCCGCGTCCCGCCCGGCAGCCGCTACTGCTGCGCCTGCGATCCGTTGAAGGCGCCGTTCGTCGTATTGGCGAACACCTGATTGTTTCCGAAGGTGTTGATCGTGCCGCCCGACGCCGAGACGCCGGTGCCGTTCAGGAAGACCGAGGTATTCGTCAGCGCCGCGATGGAGCTCGCGCCGCTCGTCGAAATGCCGGTCAGGTTGGCGGACAGGACCGAATTCTTGATGCTGAGTTCGGTGAAGATCCCCGCCCCGCTCGTCACGACGGTCGCGCCGGCTCCGGTATTCTCGGAGAAATGGCTGTTGACCACCGTGACGAGACCGCGATCCTGAACGCGCACGCCGTGGCCGCTGCGCGTTACGGTGACATTGTCGACCTCGCCAAAGACGTTGGCCCCGCCGGTCGGCGCGACGGTGATGCCGCCGCCGGCCACGTCGTTGATCACCGTGTCCTTCACAAAAAGCTTCGAGACGAAGGTCGCGTTGTTCGGCGCGAAGCGAATGCCGGTCGTCGAAAAATTCTCGATCTTGACGTTCTCGACCTGCACATTGGCGCCCACCCCGAGGACGTTGATCCCTGTCAGGCCGAGTGTGGTTCCGGCTCCGTTGATCGACAGGTTCCGCAAGACCACATTTGGCGTCGGCGAAGTTGCGGAGATATTGACGTTGATCCCGTTCGTGGCGCTCGCGAGAATGCTCGCGAACGTCCCGCCGCCGTCGATTGTGATCGGCTTGGTGATCGTCACCGCGCCGTATCCGCCCGGATCGAGCGCGTCAATCTCGCCGCCGCTCGCGGTTTTGGAGATCGCCCCCGCGAAGGTCTTGCAGGGGGCCGTGCGCGAACATGGGTTCACGTCGTCGCCGACGCCGGAAACCCAGGTTCGAGTCGCCTGGGCGTTGGCCGGCGCCGCAGCCATGCACAGCGCGGCGGCGACGCTGGCGCTCATCAGAAACTGTCTCATGAAATTTTCCCCTTAGCCCAAAAAGTAGATGGGAGCTAAACGCGAAGCTTTCGAAAAAGTTGCACGAAATTGCCTACTTATGCATTTCCACCGCCGGTTGCGGAACTCGCCGCGCCGCGGCGAACGGCGTAATCGATGACGATCGGGCCAAAGATCTGCGAGAAGAGCACGCCAAGAAGGACGATGGAGACAGCCATTTCCACCTGGCTCCCGGCGTCGGGAGAGAGTCCGCGGACCGCTTGCGAGCCGTTGCAGGCGAGCACCAGTCCCATGGCGGCGCCCCCCTGAGAGGGGAAACACAGGCCGAGATAGCGTCTCGTCGCCAGATCGAGCCGCAGCGCCGTCGCGCCGAGGAAGACCGCGACATATTTTCCCGCGACGCGCGACAGAACATAGACGAGGGCCGCCATCACGACCGCGCCATGTCCGACGAGGTCGGTCGCCGGCAGATGCGCGCCGGCGAGCACGAAGAAGATCATGTAAAGCGGCTGCTCGATGTCGCCGACGGAGGCTTGCGTCGCCTCTCGCTCGGCCCGCCCGACGCCATTCGCCACCATGGCGCCCATCGCCAGGGTCGTCAGGAGATGCGACAATCCGAAAGCGAGCGCCGTCCCGACCGCGAGAAGCAGGAGAGCGTAGAGCGTCGCGCGCAACCGATCGTCCCAGCCCGGCCGGCCGCCAGCGATGACGTCGCGCAGGACAAGATAAAACGCGCCTAACGTGGCTCCCGTCACGACGGAAAGCGCTTCTTCTCTCCCCGCCGCCGCCAGCGCGGTCCAGGTTTCCGCCGCCGAGCTCTGTGCGGCGAGCCCGGCGACGGCGATCGACGAGATGACGCTGAAGAGAAGGATCGCAGCAGCATCATTGATGGCGAGAACGCCAAGCGCGCGATCGACGAAAGGGCCGGACGCGCCGAGGCGCCGAACCACCGCATAGGTCGTCGTCGGCGCGGTTGCGGGCGAAACAGCTGCGGCGATCTGGGCCGTGGGCCAGGGAAGGCCAAGCGCCGCCATCGCGGCGAGCACCGCCGCCATCGGCGCGAGCAGCTGCACGAGCGCGAGCCAACCGATGCTCGCGCCGAACGCTTTTAACCGGGCGCCAGTCAGTTTACTGCCGATGTTGAAAGCGATGAGCGCGAGGGACGCCTGAAGGAAGGGCCCCAAATCGGAGAGCTTTTGGGGCGTCAGAACGCCGATCGCATCCGGCCCGAGAACGACGCCCGCGAGGATGCATCCGGTGATCCAGGGGACGCCGAGCCTCTCGGCCGCGTCTCCAAACAGCGCCGCGAAGATCAATACGAGCCCGAGAACGACGACCGGATGGGAAAGGTCGACGGGAAGCATTTTCGACCTTCGCCCCCATTCCGGCCGGCGCGGCGCATTTGCGTCCGCCTGCCCGCGAGTCTTCATCTTTGTCGATTTCGGAGCAGGCCATCGCCCCTCCGGCGCGGAAAAAAGGATAGTTCAAAAAACAACGCCCGGCGAACTTGCCGGGCGTCTAGCAGCGATCTGTCGCGCATCGGCGTAAGATTTTTTACTCGGCCGCCGCCGTGAAGGTCTTGGTCGCGGTTTCGATCGGCTTGAGAACCTCCTTGGTCATGGAGGTGTAGAGTTCGCCGATCTTGGTCGCCTCGGCGACGAAATCCTCATAGGCGGATTTCGCGAAATCGGATTGCAGCGCGAAGGCCTCGTCGATCTTCTTCACCGCGATGAGCTTTTCCGCCAGCAGACGGCTCTTCTCGAAAGACTTCTTGGAGTAGTCGGTCGTCTCGGCGGCGATGCTCTGCCAGCCCTTCGTGACGGCCGCAGCGGCGGCTGAAACGGCCTCGAACTGTTCTTTCCCGAGCTGCTGCACGCTTTCGAAATTGGCCACCATGGGGTTTGTCCTCATAAAATGGCGCTCATCCTCCATCCGCCGCCCCTTGGCGGCGCGGCAAACGCGCCTGCTGACAAGAGCTAATATATGCGCTGCACAAAAGTTCGTCAATAAAAATGTTGCGCTGCAAAAATTACTCGAAAAAATTCATTCGGCGCTTAACCCCCGGGTAACTGCGTTCTCCTACCCTGAACAACTGTAGCGTTTTTGCGACGCCAATCTCCGGTTGTCGCCTTCCGCGCATGTGCCAGTTCCGTAAGGGGCGAGTAACAAATGTTGAAACCGAGTCTGCTGGACCGCCTGGCGCAGCCCCGCTCCCTCGCAGCCATCTTCGCGGTGATCATGGCGTTTGTCGCCATCACGGCAATTCCTGCGGAAGCGCGTCGCCACGGCTATCGCCATCATGCTTCTCACAGCCGGCACGTCTATCATCGTTCCTTCGCGCATCACCGAACCTTGGTCCGGCATGCGCGCAGCCATCGTTTCTACGCATCGACCTCGTCGGGCGGGACCGGCGGCGGCGACGGAGTCGTCGGCGAACATCACGGTTTCGCGGCCATCGTCATGGACGCCAATAGCGGGAAAACGCTGTACGCCCGCAGCGAACACGAATTGCGGCACCCCGCCTCCGTCACCAAGGTGATGACGCTCTATCTGCTGTTCGAACAGCTCGATAAGGGCCATCTACGCCTCGACTCGCCGCTGATGATTTCTTCTCACGCCGCGTCCCAGGCGCCGTCGAAACTCGGCCTCCAGCCGGGCGAAACGATCAGCGTCGAAAATGCGATCAAGGCGCTGGTGACGAAGTCCGCGAACGACATCGCCTGCGCGGTCGCGGAAAATATCGGCGGCGACGAACACAGCTTCGCGCAGATGATGACCCGCAAGGCGCACGCCCTCGGCATGCGCAACACGCATTACGAGAACGCCTCCGGCCTGCCGGACCCGAACCAGATCACGACGGCTTACGATCTCGCCATTCTCGGCCGAGCGATCCAGGACCGCTTCCCGCGCTATTATCGTTACTTCAGCACGCATAGTTTTGCGTATAATGGCGCGCTGCACCGCAACCACAACCATCTCCTCGGCCGCGTCGAGGGCATGGACGGCATTAAGACCGGCTACACCCGCGCTTCCGGCTTCAATCTGCTGACGTCGGTCCGTCGCGGCAACCACCATATCGTGGCGGTCGTCATGGGCGGCGCGACGGCCGGCGGCCGCGACCGGATCATGGCGCAGCTCATCGAAGACTATATTGGCGGCGGCGCGAATATACGCACGGCGGCGGCGATCGCCGAGGACGCTTCCGCGGCGGACGAAGACGTCGTGGCGGCGGCCCCCGCCCCCGCGCCCATCGCGGCTCCTGCCGTCGAAAGGGCGTCCGAGCGTCAGGTCGCTTTGAACCAGCCGGTCGTCGAGCAGGCCCTTCTGTCAGAGCCGGTTGTCGCGCCCAAGGCCGCCGACCGTCAGCCCGAGCGCGCCGCTTATGCGCCCGAGGAGACGACGATCGATCCTGAATCCGTCGGCGCCATCCCGTCGGCCCGCGCGCTCCGCCGCGCCGCCGCGCCTGTCCCGCCGGCTCCGATCCCCGCGCGCGAAAAGGCGGAAAAGCCCGTCGTCGAGAAGGTCGCGGAAAAGGCGCAGGTCCGTCCGGCTTTCGTCTCCGGCGTTCAGAAGCGTATCGCCGAAGAGCCCGCGCCGGCGGACAAAAAGAACGCCCCCAAGGCCCTCCCCAAAAACGCGCTTGCGGCGATCATCGACGGCTCGACCTCGAGCCGCCCGTCCAAGGCTCGCGAGATCACCGTCGCGACGACGACGCCGTCCGCGATCCGCTCGACCTCCAGCGTGGCCAAGGCCGATGCGGCGCGTCCGACCAAGCCCGGCTGGATGATCCAGATCGGCGCCGCCGAGGACCCCTCGAAGGCCAACGAACTTCTGTCCCGCGCCCGCAGCCAGCTCCAGGGCTTTCCGTCGACGGCCAAGGCGTTCACGGAGAAGGTGCAGAAGGGCAAGGAGACGCTTTATCGCGCGCGCTTCGCGGGGCTTGAGGAGCAGAGCGCCGTCTCCGCCTGCAACGCGCTGAAGCGCTCCGGCTTTTCCTGCTTCACGACCAAGAACTAAGGGCGCGCCGTCATGTCCGTCACCTGGGACGACGTAGAGGCTCATCGGCGCGCCTCAATGATGGCGCCGCATCAGGACTTCCTTGGCTTCATTCACTCGGGCGGCAAGATCAGTCGTCCCGCCAAGGTCTGGATGAAGCTTCTTCATCAGATCGCGATGCGCCCGAGCAATGTCGGCGGCCGCCGCGCCCTTTTTCAAACCGAGAATCTCGTAGGCCTCGTCCTCGGTGATCGAGCCGGAGCGGCGCGCGCGCGTCTCGCCCGCGCTCCCCGCGTCTCGGTGCGGATCTCCTGTCGCGCGCCATCCGGCAAACCGGCGGTCCAGATACGCCTCTAGAAGCCGCGCCCCGTCCGGATCGTCGCGCGAACATATATTGTAGAGATCGAGCAGCGCGGGACGGGTCAAGGCGTCGAGGCGTTTGCCCTCGTCCCGTCCGGCCAGAATCATCCCGCGTATCGCGCCCGTCGCGTGATCGAGCTCCATTTCGATCATCGCCGACCTGACGCGCGAGACCCCGGACCCGCCGTCCCCGCCGCCGAAGCCGCCGCGACCGGAGAGCCCCATCAGCCACAATCCGGCCGCGCCGAGGGCCAGCCCGAAATCGAGGCGTCCCCGCGCAAGGAGCAAGCCTCCGAGCGCCATCAGGACAAAACCGCCGCCGCGCTTGAGCGCGCGCGCGAGAAAGGCCGGCGAGGCCTTCACATAGGCCTTGAGCGCGAAAAGCCCGAGAGCGAGCGCGAGAAATCCCATCAAGACCGGCATGGCTTATCTTGACCCCATCTGCGACAGCAGCAAGCGCGCGGCGTCTTCCCCCCGCTCCGCGCGCCTTTCAAGTTCCGGCAAACCGCCGGCGGCGTAAGCAGCGGCGGCGCCAAGCAGCTCGGCGAGGCGACGCGGCGCGGAAAGATCAAAGGCGGCATAGGCTCCGCCCGTCAGCCGGGCGATTTCCTTGAAGGCCGACATTGTCCGACGATCCTCGCCCTCCTGAAACATGAAAGCCTTCAGTCCAAGAAGACCCATTTCCCCGGCCGACATAGCGAGCCGGTCGATATTCTCCTCCATCGCGTCGCCAATATAAACGAGCGCCCCGACGCGGCGCACGCGCGTCTCGTTCAAGGCATGCTGCAAAACGCGGTCGATCTGCGTATGGCCGGCCATGCAGGAAATCCGCGACATCAGCGCGCCCAGACCCGCGCCGTTCGAGACGAAGGACGAAGCGCGGCATTCCCGGAGACCGCGGAAATAGACCAACTGAACGTCGAGCCCTCCTTGAGCGGCGGTTGCGCGGAACATCTCGCCCTGAATGGATTGCGCCACGTCCCAACTCGGCTCGCGGCTCATTGTCGCGTCGAGCGCAAAAATCAGGCGCGCGCTCGCGCCGCCGGACTCAACGACGCTTTGCGCCTTTTCGAGAAAGGCGTCGATGGCGCTCTTGCGCGCCGACGTCGGGGCCAGCGGCTTCTTCAGGTCATCGCCCACTTTTGATCACGTCGCTTGTTCGTAACACTGTATAAAATCGGCTTCACGCCCTTTAAAACAAGAGGGGCGCGCCGCGCCTTACGCCCTTGGCCGAGGCCGGGAAAAGCTGACGAAAGAGACCTAATGGACCGCAAAACGCTGCCGCCCACCCCCATCGCCGCGCTTCCGGCGCAGGACAGCGCCAATATTCAGTCATTGATGCGCAGCTTTGCCCTGGAGCTGGCGAATGCCGGGACGCGCATTGCAGGCGTGACTCAGATGCGCGGCGCGGATTCCGCCGGCCGCTCTCGAATCTATCTGCGCGATCTGGCGTCCGAGGCGGAGTTCGTCATTTCTCAGGATCTCGGTCCGGGGTCCGTCGCCTGCAATCTCGATACGGGCGAGCTGGCCATGGCCTGCGCGGCGGTGGAGCGCGCCGCGCGCGAAGGCGCCGACCTGATCGTCGTGAGCAAATTCTCGAAGCAGGAAGCCGAGCGCGGCGGCCTTTGCGACGCCTTCCGAGCGGCGATGACCGCGCGCATTCCCGTTATCGCGGCGGTGTCGCCGCACTTCCGGGAGGAGTGGCGCGTCTTCGCTGGGCCTTTGGCTGAGGATGTCGAGCCGACGCGCGACGCGCTGACCGAATGGTGGGCGCGCTCAAGCCTGCGTCGGGGAAGGTAACTTCGGATCAGCCAAAAGCTTGGCTATAAGCAACGGGCCAGTCGACCGACTGGCTAACCGAAAGGGGGTGTTGCGTGTGAAAATCCGGGTGAAGGTCGAAATCACGGTTGGCCGTTGGAAAGTCACCGTGATCATCGGCTAACGCAAGGGGGGCCGGGATAAAACCCGGTCCCCACCGGAATGGAAGCCGCAACACCCCCTCTAGGGAAAAGTTTAGCACGCCAAATATGCTCTTCAAGCGCCTTTCTTCGAAGAAAACGTCCGCCGCACCGCGCGGTCCGCGAAGCTCTCATTCATGAAAAAGCGCGAGGGCTGACGTAGCGCTTCCCGCAAGTCCGCGCCAGTCAACGCAAGTTCGTCCTTGCCTCGAACGCGGCTACAACGTCCCCGCCAGTCTTCTCGACTGGCTAACCGAAAGGGGGTGTTGCGTGTGAAAATCCGGGTGAAGGTCGAAATCACGGTCGGGCGTTGGAAACTCACCGTGATCATCGGCTAACGCAAGGGGGCCGGGATAAAACCCGGTCCCCACCGGATTGGAAGCCGCAACACCCCCTCTAGGGAGAACATTAGCACGCGGCGACGTCCCTTCAAAGATCACGCGGAGATTCTTGATTTGCTCGCCAATCGGTCGCCGTGCCGCGCCCGCGACTCTTCGAGGGGCGCGTCGTCCGGCGGCTGCGGCTTGCAGGCGAGCGCGACCAGCGCGTAGCTCACGATCTGCAGCAGGAACCACGACCCGAGCTTGCCGATCCCCACCGGCTTCCACGCCGCCATCTGGTCCGGATAGAGCCAGACATGGCTGTAGGTCGCGATATTCTCCGCGAACCAGATGAAGCAGGACGCCAGAAACGCAGCGAGCAGCAGCGGCATGGTCCGCCAGCTGTGATGGATGCGGTAATAGATGGTCGTGCGCCAGAAGATCGCCGCGCTCGCCGCGAAGAGCAGGATGCGCATGTCGGCGACGTAGTGATGCGCGAAGAAATTGACGTAGATCGCGGCGGCGAGCGCGCCGACCTGCCACAGCGGCGGGTGGTTCGTGAAGCGGAAATCGAACAGCGCCCAGGCGCGCATCATGTAGCTGCCGACGCAGGCGTACATGAAGCCGGTGAAAAGCGGCGCGCCGCCGATGCGGAAGAACGCTTCTTCGGGATAGACCCAGGAGCCCTGCGCGGTCTTGAACAGCTCCATCGCCGTTCCAACGACGTGGAAGACGAAAATGACACCTGCTTCCGCGAGCGATTCGAAGCGCAGGAGGATCAGCGTCGCCTGCACGCCGAGCGCGGCGAGGAAGAGGAAGTCGTAACGCGCGAGCGGCGCGTGGACGGGATAGAGGAGCCGGGTCGCGAGAACGAGAAAGACCATGATCCCGCCAAAGAGGCAGGCCCAAGCCTGTTTGATTCCGAATCGGATGAACTCGTAGATAAAGCGCCGCGCCGGGCCGCCTTTGAGCGCCCACTGGCCGATCGCGGCGTCGGTCTCGACGAAGCGCCGCAGCGGCGGCCAGAGTTCGGCCGCGCTTTTCTCCCTTATGCTCCGCTTATCTGATCGATGGCGCATATATCAGCCCGCCCTTGTTCCACAGAGCGTTCGCGCGCCGCTCCATGCCCAAAGGCGAAGCTTGCCCCATATTGCGCTCGAAGACATCGGCGTAATTGCCGACATGTTTGACGATCCGGTAGGGCCAGTCTCCGGCGAGCCCGAGACCCAAGCCGCGATCGCCTTCAACGCCGAGGAGATGGCGGATATTGGGGTCGTCCGATTTCAAGGCGGCGTCCGCATTGGCGACGGAGACCTGCAACTCCTCCGCGTCGATCAGCGTAAACAGCGCCCAGCGGACGACGCCGAGCCACTGATCGTCGCCCTGCCGCACGACGGGGCCGTGGGGAGCCTTCGACAGAAGGTCGGGCAGCACGTCATGGGCTTCCGGGCTCGAGAGCTTCGCCCGCGCCGCATAGAGAGAAGACGCGTCCGCCGTCAACACGTCGCACAGGCTCTTGTCATAGCCTGCGGCGGCGTCATCGAAGGTCGCAAAGAGCTTGGCGTCGTAGGGCGCCTTGCGTTTGTGGAAAAAGTCGGCGACCTCCAATTCGTAGGACGTGCCCTGCTGCACGCAGACCGACACGCCCGAAAGGTCCTGCGCCGACGCGAAGCTGCGTTGGCGCCGGACGAGGAAGGACTGACCGTCATAAAAACTGACGCCCGCATAGATCGCCCGCTGTGCGGCGTCGCGCGACTGCGTCCATGGCGCGGCGCTGGCCAGCACGTCGATCCAGCCGGCTTGCAACGCGGGCACGCGGTCCTTGGCCGAAAGACCCAGAAACCGCACCTTCTGCGGATCGTCGAAGATCGCCGCCGCGACCGCACGGCAGATATCGACGTCGAATCCGCGCCAATCGCTTTTTTCGCCGGAGGGCGGCTGCGCGAAGCCGGGCGCCTCCGAGACGCCGCAGGAAAGATAGCCGCGTTTGAGAACGGTCGAAAGCGTCGGACCGGCGTCGGACTGCGCAAGCGCCCCCTGCCCGCCGAGCACAAAGAGAATTGCGACGGCGAGATTGATGCCTCGGGCGATCATGGACGGGCTCGGAATTGCTCGGACTGTATATTACGGTCGGGCCCGACCGGCGCAAGCGCGCGGTCCGCGACCCAGGGACGACGATGAAAAGCGATAAAGGCGAAAAGCGGCGAAAAAACCGTATGGCCACGGTTGTCACTCAGGCCGGCCGCGAACCCTTCGAACATTTCGGCTTCGTCAATCCGCCGATCTATCGCGGCTCGACCGTGCTCTTCCCGACGGTCGCCGATCTCGAGGGCCTGCGCCAGCCCTACACCTACGGCACCAAGGGCACGCCCACCACAAGAGCGCTGGAGACCGCCTGGACCGAGATCGCCGGCGCGGAGGATACGGTGCTCGTCCCCTCCGGTCTCGCGGCGATCGCCATCGCGCTGCTGACCGCCACGAAAGCGGGCGCGCATCTTCTCGTGACCGACTCGGCCTATGCGCCCACGCGCTTCTTCTGCGACGGGTTTCTCGCCCGTTTCGGCGTGACGACCGAATATTACGACCCGGAAATCGGCGCGGGCGTTTCGGCGCTCATCCGTCCGGAGACGACCGCCATCCTCACCGAGTCGCCTGGATCTCAAAGCATGGAGATACAGGACATCCCCGCCATCGCCGCCGCGGCGCGCGAAAAGGGCGTTTGCGTCATCGTCGACAATACTTGGGCGACGCCGCTCTTCTTTCCGCCGCATGAACGCGGTTGCGACCTCGCCGTCGACGCAGGCACGAAATATCTTTCCGGCCATTCGGATCTTCTGATGGGGCTCGTCTCCGCCAACGCGAAATGGGCGAAGCGCCTGCGTCACACCTTCAATCTCTTCGCCATTGGTTCGGGGCCGGACGACGCGTCGCTCGCTTTGCGCGGACTGCGCACCATGGCGCTGCGCCTGCGCGAGCAAGAACGCGCGGCGCTGGAGATCGCGACATGGCTCGAGGCTCGCCCGGAGATCGCGCGCGTCCTGCACCCGGCATTGCCCGGCCATCCCGGCCACGATCTTTGGAAGCGCGACTTTTCGGGCTCCTCCGGCGTTTTCTCGATCATTCTGAAACCCGTCGCAAAGGCGGCGGTCGAATCTTTCGTGGACGGGCTGGCGCTGTTCGGAATCGGCTTCTCCTGGGGCGGTTATGAAAGCCTCGTCCTTCCCTTCGACTGCGCGCCGTTCCGCACGGCGACCAGATGGGCGCCAGAGGGACCGGCTTTGCGCTTCTCGATCGGACTGGAAGACGTCGCCGACCTCAAGGACGATCTCGAGGCTGCTTTCGCGCGGCTAGGCGGATGATGCGCGCCCTGGCGCTTCCGCCCGGCAGCCGCGGAGGCGAGGCCCCAGAATGCCTTAAGCTTGGCGCTCGCCTTTTGTGACCGCGTGGCCGAAGGCGAGGATCAGCTCGCGCAACTGCGGTTCGTCGACCTGACCGGCCGCGACGGCGTAGGGAAACCAATAGGTGACGCGCTGGCCTCTTTCCGGCCATTTCTTTCGCTGCCGCGCCACCCGCATCGGGAACACCTCTACCCGGCAGTCGACCGCGGCGCCGCCTTGCAGCCGCTTTTCATAATCGAACTCGCCGAGTTTCGTCTTCTCGATTTTGCCTTGAAGCCCCGCTTCCTGCGCCGCTTCGATCGCTGCGACGATATGCGGCTTGCGGCCTTTCATCGGCCAGCCCTTCGGAATGACCCAGCGCTTGGTGTCGCGGGACGTCGCAAGGCAGATTTCGACGCCCGTCTCCTCGCCGATCCGCCAGGGAAGCGCGGCGTATTGCGTCCGCGGCGCATGGGCGGGAGCGTCCTTCTTCTTTGTCTTCGGCGACTTTTTCTTCATTCAAAGAAACTCGCGGCAAAATAGAAGACCGCTGCAATGAAGGCGGACATTGGCAAAGTGACGATCCAGGCGACGACGATGTCCTTGGCGACGCTCCAGCGCACCGCCGACACGCGCCGCGCCGCGCCGACCCCGACAATGGCCCCGGTGATGGTGTGCGTCGTCGAAACGGGAACGCCGAGGCCCGTGGCGAGAAATAGGGTGATTGCGCCGCCCGTCTCCGCGCAGAAGCCTTGCATGGGCGTCAGCCGCGTGATTTTCGAGCCCATCGTATGCACGATTCGCCACCCGCCGAGGAGCGTGCCCAGCCCCATCGCGGCCTGGCACGTCAGCACGACCCAGAAAGGCACATGGAATTCGCCGCCCGAAGCGCCGTGCGAATAAAGCAGCACGGCGATAATGCCCATGGTCTTCTGCGCATCATTGCCCCCATGTCCAAGGGAGTAAAGCGAAGCAGAAACAAATTGCAACGAGCGAAATAGGGTATCGGCCGCATAGGGGGTCCGGCGCAGAAGCGCCCATGACACGACGAGCACGAGCAGAAGCGCGAGCAGGAAACCGAGCGCAGGCGACAGAACGATGGCGGAGCCCGTCTTGATCAGGCCGCTCCAGACGACCGCGCCGGTCCCTGTCTTGGCGACCCCCGCGCCGACGAGGCCGCCGACCAGCGCATGCGAACTGGACGACGGAATGCCGAGAAGCCAGGTGAGCAGATTCCAGGAAATCGCGCCCATCAGCGCGCCGAAGATCACCTTATCGTCAACGATCTGAGGCGAGATGATCCCGGTGCCGACCGTCTGCGCCACATGCAGGCCGAAGAAGAGAAAGGCGACGAAATTGAAAAACGCCGCCCAGAACACGGCGTATTGCGGGCGCAGCACGCGGGTCGAGACGATCGTGGCGATCGAGTTGGCGGCGTCGTGCAGCCCGTTGAGGAAGTCGAACGCCAGAGCGACGGCGATCAGGCCGTAAAGGAGAAGCGGGCCATCCCCCACGTCGCCCTCCTAGACGTGCTCGATGACGATGCCCGTCACCCGATTGGCGATATCCTCGAAGCCGTCGACCACCTTTTCCAGATGGCCGTAAATCTCGGAGCCGATGATGAAAGCCATCGGGTCGCCGGCGCGGTGCGCGCGGAAAAGCTCTTTCAGCCCCTCGTCGTGAATTGCGTCGGCCTCGTCCTCGATCCGCGTGATTTCTTCGCTGAAGGCGTTGAGCTTGACGTGGTTCGCGCTCATCGCCCGCAAGAGCGGCATGGCGTCCCGCGTCAGCTCGGACGATTGGACGATAATGTCGCCGATCCGGCGCATCGAGGCGTTGAAGTCGCGCGTTTCATAAAGCTGCGTGACCTTGGACGTCTGATGCATCTGGTCGATCGTGTCGTCCATCGCGGTGATGAGGTCGCGAATGTCGCCGCGATCGAAGGGCGTGATGAAGGTGCGGCGCACGGCGAGGAGCGTTTCGCGGGTGATGTCGTCGGCCGCGTGCTCCTGCCGGCGGATTTCCTGGCGGAAGCCGATGACGCCTTCGCCGCCGTCAAGCATCCGCCGCAGCGCCCTGGCGCCCGCGACGAGGGTCTCGGCGTGGCGCTCGAAGAGGTCAAAGAAACGCTCCTCCCGCGGCATCAGCGCCTGAAACCATGACAGCATATGCGTCTCCGCCCAAGAATCGCCAAGGGAATCACTGTCACAAAACTGTCACAATGCCACACGGCAGTTAGCCCTGCCCGCTTGTGCTGTAAAGGGTAATTTTACGGCGAAGCCGCCGCTTTAACCAGCGCTTCTATCTCGTGCTGCCGGTTTGATCCGCCTTGCTGGCGTCCACCTCGCCGGTCGACGACGCGGGCGGCTGCTCGGACGTCTTGACGCTCGTCGTCCGGCGCAGCATCGCCCGCAATCTGTCCCGCAGCGACGTCGACATGAAGGAAGCGTTGCTGAGCGGCACCAGCTTGGCGCCGCTATAGACGAAGGCCCCGTCATTCTCGACGATGACGTCGCCCGATTGCAGGGTCGGGTCGTTGCGCGCCGTCTTCTCGAAGAAGGCCTGAGAAGAGGCGGGATCGTTGCAGCTGCAGGCGCTGTTGGCGCGATCGCGAAAGGCGAAGGCGACCGGCAGAGAAGAATAGCGCTGGCCCTTGTGATTGCGCGCCGACTCGATCGTCGAGCCGTCATAGATCTCCATTGGCGCAGAGGGGCAGGCGAATTCGCAGGATTGCTGGCGCGTCGCCCTTGTGGATTTGATGAGCGGGAAGAAATAGCCGTCGCAGGTGCGAACGCAGAAGCCGCCCGCCGTGGGCTCGGACGAGAAACCCGTCCCGCCGCCGGAGGGAAGACCGTCTTTAGGCCTGGCGAAGCGTAAATCGCCGACGGCGCCTTTCACGCGGCGGGCGGGCGCGGAATCGCGACGGCCGCGCTGGGGGGCGATCTGGGGCTGTGGCGCCGGATCGGGTCCGAAAAGGAACTCGAGCAGCCCGCCCTCGGCCCGGCCGGGCGCCGGCGAGAAAAGAAGGCAAAGCGCCAGCAGGGTCGCGAAGCGTGTCGCCATTGCCCGGTCAAGCCGCATCTTCGCCCTTCCCCGCCCCTATTGGCGACCCCGGCAGGATTCGAACCCGCGACCCACTGCTTCGAAGGCAGTTGCTCTATCCGGCTGAGCTACGGAGCCAAGACGTCTATCGCTCCATCGGAGCTTCGACCGACCCTGGTAGTAAAATGTGTCGATTCTGGCGACCCCGGCAGGATTCGAACCTGCGACCTACCGCTTAGAAGGCGGTTGCTCTATCCGGCTGAGCTACGGGGCCTCGCCGTCCGGTCAGTGCGTCCACAGACCGATGCGGTTGGTTTTGAAATTATCCGAATAGGAGACGACGCGGCGCGACGCCGTATCCGGCTTCGGCTCCTCCACGCGATAGGGAACGCCCTCGCGCTCGGCATAGGCGATCGCCTCTTCCTTCGTCTCGAAGCGCAGCTTGATCTGCTGCTTCATGTCGCCCGAGCTCGTCCAGCCCATGAGCGGCTCGATCGAGCGGGGAGCCTCGATATCGAAATCCAGACGCCAGGGCTTGGCGGTTCCGGGGCCCGACTGGGTCACGCTCGTCGAGTGACGATAGATACGAGCCGTCATTTCAACCTCATCTTCATTCCTTCGGGCCGCAGCCGCGTCGGCAGAACCGAGCCGCCGGGAATTGCGGCCGTCTCCATCTTCGTAATCGGACACTCGGATTTTGCAACCCGATCTTTTCAATCTTATGGCGCGCTCCGCGTCGCAGCTCGCCTGATTTTCAAATTCGCAGATTTTGCTTTTGACCAGCCGGCAGGCCCCGGCGTCATGGCGGGAGTCGATCTCGACGAATTCGGCGATCGAGGAGCGCCAATAAAGCAATGAGCCTGCGCAAATCGCAGGATCAGCGGCAAGATTTTCGTCCGGAAAGCCATGACGGAGACCGCCGCTTGTCGAGGCGTCGAACGAAAAGGCGTTGGTCGGGGCAGCAGGATTCGAACCTGCGACCTGAAGTACCCAAAACTTCCGCGCTACCAGGCTGCGCTATACCCCGCCGGAACCGGAGCGCTGCGGCCGCCCCTGCTCTCTTGATTTTGGCTACCACGCGCGGCTTCGCCTCACAAGGCGAGCGTGGCGCGCATCATCGCTTGAACGCCGGATGCCTGACCTCGTCGCCCGGCTTGAGCCCGATGCGGGCGGCGGCGCCGGCATTGAGTTCGATGACGGCATAGGCCGGGCCGTCCGAGGAGATCGTCGCCTCCGACATCGGGGCCGCATTCGCCGCGATCGAGGTCACCATCCCGTGCCGCGACACGAAAATCATGTCGAGCGGGATATGAGTGTTCTTCATCCACATCATGATCGGGCCGTCTTCATAGAAGACGAAAAGCATGCCCTGATCCTCGGGCAAATGCTTGCGATACATCAACCCCTTTGCGCGTTCGCCGGGCGTGTCGGCCAGCTCCACGCGAAATTCATGCGCGCCGGTCTGCGTGACGAACTCCAGGCGCTGCAGCGGCGCCTCGGCCCGCGCGCCTTCCGCGAAAAGAAACGCAGAGGCGACCAGCCCCGCGAGAAGGACCAGAAAATTGACCGACAGGGAAAGCCGACGTCCCATGCGCCCTCCAAACATAACTCAGGCTAGCGCTATAAAAGGCTGGAGGGGCGCAAGGTCAATGCGCGGGGGGCGAAAGCGGACGAAACGTTCAGTGGGACGCGTTCTTGGCCTCGAGCGGACGCACTTCCGCCGCCATCAGCCCCTTGGGGCCGTCGCCATAGCGAACGAGAACGCTGTCTCCGGGCTTGAGTTCGGTCATGCCGTAGCGGCGCACCGTCTCCATGTGCAGGAAAATGTCTTCCGTGCCCTCGCCGCGCGTGAGAAAGCCGAATCCCTTCACGCGATTGAACCATTTCACGATCGCAATCTCGTAGCCGCTTGTCGGCGTCACCTGCACATGCGTGCGGCCCGCAATCGACTGCGTCGGATGCACGGCGGTCGACTCGTCCATCGCGACGACGCGGAACACCTGCATGCCTTTCGCGCGGCGCTGCGCCTCGCAGACCACGCGCGCGCCTTCGAAAGCGGTCTGATGCCCGCTGCGGCGGAGAATGGTCACATGAAGCAGAATGTCCTGGGCGCCGTCGTCGGGGACAACGAAACCGTATCCCTTGGCGACGTCAAACCATTTGATGCGTCCGGCTACCTCTACGAGTTCGATACCCTCTTCGGGTTCGGCGGACGCGGTCCCCAACTCGTCCTGAAAAGTCACCTTCGCTCCCAACCGACCAACTCCCCAGTGCTGATCCAGAGCATTCGACCGGCGCAGTCACGAGCTTATAAAACTCTCGAATCGCTGCGTGGCAAATGAATCACTTAAAGAGAGGATAACATTGCCGGCCGTTCATCCAACCAGAGAATTTCAGTGGCGGCGCGAATGTCTGTGGATACACGCCGTGCGGGCGCCCTCTCGTCACGCCCAGCTTTCGCAAGCCGTGACGCAAGCGATTCAAATAGAACCGGATTCAAAGCCGCAAGCGTGTGTTTGACGGTTGAGCGGCCGTCGCCGGAACGGCGCGCGACTGGCGCAAGCGCAGCAATCATGCGGCGAAATCACGCGGCGCGCCGCCCATTCACAGGGATTTGACAAATCGCCCGCCGCGCGCAATCGAAAAGCGCGGTCTTGTCTGGCCTGAAGACCCGCGCCTTATTCACGACCTCCGGGAGCCGCCGCATGACTGATCTGTCGACAGTGCAATCGAGCGTTTCCGCTGCGCAAGGCGGCGCGGGCGACTCTTACGATCTCGCGGCGCTCGTCTCGGCGCGGGAGGGCGATCGTTTCTCCCTGCACTCCAAATATCTCAACGAGATGTGGGTGCGCGTGCTGAGGACCATCGGCTACGACGTCGGATTCACGCGGGGACTTGGACCTTATCTTTGGGACAGAAAGGGCGATCGCTATCTCGACCTTCTGAGCGGCTGGGGAGTCTTCGCGCTGGGCCGCAACCACCCCGCCGTGCGCGACGCGCTGGTCAGCGTGCTCGACGGCGAATTCGCCAATCTGGTTCAGCTCGATGTTTCGACTCTCGCCGGGATTCTCGCGGAGAAACTGATCGGGCGCGCGCCCTATCTGGAGAAGGTTTTCTTCGCCAACTCCGGCGCCGAGTCCGTCGAGGCGGCGATCAAATTCGCGCGCGCGGCCACGGGACGCCCCGGCATCCTGCATTGCGCCCATTCGTTCCACGGCCTCACTTACGGGTCGCTGTCGATGAACGGCGACGAGATTTTCAAGAAAGGCTTCGGCCCGCTGCTTCCGAACGCGCGGGAGATTCCCTTCAACGATCTCCCCGCGCTCGAGCAGGCTCTCGCCTCACGCGAGATTGCGGCCTTTTTCGTCGAGCCCATCCAGGGCAAGGGCGTCAACATGCCCGACGACGACTATCTCGCCGGCGTCCAGTTGTTGTGCCGCAAATATGGCGCGCTTTTCGTCGCCGACGAAATTCAGACCGGACTCGGACGGACGGGCAAATTCTTCGCGATCGACCATCACGTCGGGATCGAGCCCGACATGATCGTCGTCGCCAAGGCGCTTTCGGGCGGTCATGTTCCCGTCGGCGCCGTGCTCACGCGCAAATGGGTCTTCGACAAGGTCTTCGACCGTATGGACCGCGCCGTCGTTCATGGCTCGACTTTCAGCAAGAACGACCTCGCAATGGCGGCGGGAGTCGCGACGCTCGACGTTCTCGAGAATGAGCGCATCGTGGAGAACGCCGCGGCGAAGGGCGAACGTCTCCTCGCGGCCTTTCGGAAGATGGCCGAGGGCTACGAACTCGTCTCGGACGTGCGCGGCAAGGGGCTGATGATCGGAGTCGAATTCGGCAAGCCGAAATCGCTGAAGCTGAAAGCGACCTGGAACCTGCTTGAGACGGCGAATTCCGGCCTTTTCGGCCAGCTGATTTGCATTCCGCTCTTCAAGGACCACAAGGTTCTCACCCAGGTCGCGGGTCACGCCAATCCGACGATTAAACTTCTTCCCGCGCTCACCCTGAGCGATGCGGATTGCGACTGGATCGAGTCGTCCTTCGACGCCGTCATCGCCGACGCGCACAACGCCTCGGCCGTCTGGGCGCTCGGCAAGACTCTCGCCGAGCACGCGATCAAGGCCCGCATCAACGCCTGACTTTTCGCGCGCGCTGCTTTGCCGCGCGGGCGCGGAACGCTAATTGCCCTAATCGTGGGGCGCACCGCCAAGGCGCGCCAAAATCGGACGGTTGCGTCGTTTTGCGGCGCGCCTGCGCCGTAAAGAGACGAAAGGGCGTCGGTCATGCGTTTCATTTCGGGAATTCGAGCGGTCGCCGTCGTGGGAGCGCTTGCGCTCGCCCCGGGCGCCTCCCTCGCGCAGGCTGGCGGCGGACATGGCGGCGGTGGCGGAGGGGGTTTTGGCGGCGGCGGATTCGGCCACGGCCTTCCGGCGACCGGCGTCGGAGCCTATGCGCGGGGCCAAGGTCCCACCGGCGCGGCCGGGCTGGGACTGGGCGCCAACCGGCACGGCGTGCTAAACGGCTTCTGGGGCGGCTATGGCGGCGGCGGGGGCGGCGACGCCATCTCGCAGGACAACCAGACCAACGTCTACACCTACAATCATTTTGACAACCGCCGCCGCGACGGCGGGTTCTATGGCGGCGGGGGCGTTTTCTATCCCGACGACGGCTATAGCCGCCTCTACACGATCCGGCCGCCGGGCGGCTATGAGGACGCCGCGCCGGTCTATGGGCCGACTGGTTACGCGCCGCAGACGGTTTACCGTCCTTCTCAGCACATCTTTTACCTGCCTGACAACAATCGGCGCGCGACCCGAAAACACGCTCGCCACGAGGGCGGGTACTGAGTTTCAATGGCGCATATCGAGCGCCTTAATGTGGGGGTGAGTATCATGCGTTTCGTTTCAGTTATCCGGTCCCTGTCGCTGGCGGGCGCCGCCATCTGCGCCATTTCGGCGAGCGGCGCTTCGGCTCAGGACTTCGGCGCGCCTTTCTTCGGCGGCTCCTACGCCCCCGGACCGAGCTACGCCTATGGCGGATATGGCGGCGGCGGCATCGGCCTTGGAGGCGGCATCGGCGTCGCCTACAATCAGGGCTATTATCAGGGCGGCTATCAATATCCGGCAGCCGGCTATGGCGGCGGTCCCTATCGCCGCGCGGCCTATAGCGCCGCCGACGTCTATGTGAATGGCGGCTATGCCTACGACACGTCCTATGAGCGCAGCTATGTCGTGCCGCAGACGAGCTACCGTCCCTATGTCCGCACGCACTACGTGCCGGTGACGACCTATCGCGCCTACAACACCGTACATTATCAGCCGGTGACGACCTATCGCGTCGTCCGCAAGCGCTGCAACTGCGAGACGGTCTACTGAAAATGAAAGCGGCGGCCTGAAAGGCCGCCGCCAGATTTTTCGACCGTCATTGCTTCGCTACGCTCGCAATGACGGCGCTTTTTGCGACTCTCAGGCGTGGACCGCCTTGTCGTATCCCTCGATCAGCGCGCGCGACACGGCGCCCGGCGTGAACTTGTATTGGGCGATCTCGGCGACGGGCGTGACTTCGGCTCCCGTGCCGCAAATGAAGCATTCGTCGAAAGTCGACATCTCGTCGGGCATGATCCGGCGCTCGACGACCTCGATCCCGCGCGCCTTGGCGAGATCGATGACCGTGCGGCGTGTGATTCCGTCGAGGAAGCAGTCGGCGATCGGCGTATGCAGCGCGCCGTCCTTCACGAAGAAGACGTTGGCGCCGGTGCATTCCGCCACCCTGCCCTGCCAGTCGAGCATCAGCGCGTCGGCGTAACCTCGCCGCTCGGCGCGATGTTTGGAGATGGTGCAGATCATGTAAAGCCCGGCGGCCTTCGCCATCGACGGCGCGGTGCGCGGATCGGGCCGGCAATATTCCGCTAAGTCGAGCTTGACGCCCTTCATCTTGGTGTTGATGTCGAACATGCTCGGCCAGTCCCAGGTCGCGATCGCGACATGGATCGTCGAATTCTGAGCGGCGACCGCCATCATTTCGCTGCCGCGCCAGGCGATGGGACGGACATAGGAATTGACGAGATTATTGGCCTTCAGAGTCGCGTCCTTGGCGGCGTCGAGCTCTTCGACCGTGTAGGGAATCTGGAAGTCCAGTATCTCCGCGGACCGCTTGAAGCGCTCGGAATGCTCGCGCGACTTGAAGATCTTGCCGGCGTAAGCGCGTTCGCCCTCGAAGACGCTGGAGCCGTAATGCAGGCCATGCGACAGAACATGAAGTTTCGCGTCGCGCCAGGGAACCAGCGCGCCATTGAACCAGATGAATCCGTCGCGCTGATCGAAGGGCGGGACAAGCATGGCGAGCTCCGGAAAAGCGGCGTCCAGATGAGGCCAGCCGGCCCGTTTCGACGCTGCGGGGAAGCACTAGCCATCGGTCAGAAATATGTCAATATAGCTGACGTATAGGCGTCACGAATCTGACGAGAAGAGGCAAGGAACCGCGAGTTGAGCGAGCTTCTCCAGCCAAAGGCGCCTCTTCGGACGCGGATCGGCGCCGCCCCTTCGGAGCGCGGCGCGCGGCGCGCGGAGGAAGACGCCGAGGCGCTCGATCTCGTCGAACTGTTCTTCTTCGCCTATCGCGACTTTGTCGGCGACGCCGACCGTCTGCTCGAAAATTACGGGTTCGGCCGCGCGCATCATCGCGTGCTGCATTTCGTCCATCGGCGGCCCGGCCTCGCTATTGCGGCGCTGCTCGACATTCTCAAAATCACCAAGCAGAGCCTCAATCGCGTCCTGAAGCAATTATTGGACGGCGGCTTCGTCGAGGCGCGCGCCGGCGCCGTGGACCGCCGGCAGCGCCTCCTTTATCCGACGCCGCGCGGCGCGCGCCTCGCCCGGGATCTCGCGGCGCTGCAATCGGAGCGCTTCCGCCGCGTGCTGGACGAGTTGCCGCCCGACGCGCGCGACGCGGCCGCCGAATTTCTCTTCTCCATGGTGGACCCCAAGGAGCGGGAGCGCGTGCGCCGCCATCTCGGCCGCGCCGATCTCGGCCGGGACAGGCGATGAGCGGCTCCGCGACAGCCGCCCCTGCCCGCGCTTCGCCCGCGGCGATTGCGAAGGGCGCGCATATTCTGATCGTCGACGACGACAAGCGCATCCGCATTCTGCTTTCCCGCTATCTCATTCGCGAGGGCTATCTCGTCAGCGCCGCCAGCAACGCTCGCGAGGCCTCCGAGCGTCTGCGGGATTTCCTGTTCGACCTCATCGTCCTCGACGTGATGATGCCGGGAGAGAGCGGCACGCAATTCGCCGCGCGGCTGCGCGAAGGGCCCGAACCGCTGCGCTCCGCGCCGATCCTGATGCTGACGGCGCTGCACGAAACCGCGAACCGCGTGGAGGGGCTCGAGGCGGGAGTCGACGACTATCTCGCAAAGCCATTCGATCCGCGCGAACTGTCCCTGCGCATCGCCAGCATTTTGCGGCGGTCCCGACGTCCCGGGGCGCAGGACCCGGTCGCGCGTTTCGGGAGTTTCGCCTTCGATTCGGCGCGGGGCGAACTCACCCGGGCGGGCGAGGCGGTCAGGCTGACGAGCCGTGAACGCGACTTGATGCAGACCCTTGTCGAACATGCGGGCGCCATCGTTTCGCGTCAGACTCTTTCAAATCGCGCTTCGGAACAGAAGGCGGCGGAGCGGACGGTCGATGTCGAAATCGCGCGCCTGCGCCGGAAGATCGAGGCTGACCCCAATGCGCCGCGCCATTTGCAAACGGTGCGCGGCCAGGGCTATCGACTTGTCGTGGACGCGTCGCGCGCTACAAGAATGTAAAGCTAGAGGCGGATATGTCCCTCGTGATCACCGAAGTCCTTTCCGCGCCGCGCCAGCTCTGGCGCCGCTTCGCCGACTGGCTTCACGCGCGCATGCCCAAGGGCCTTTATGCGCGCGCCCTGCTCATCGTGATCCTGCCCGTCGTGCTGCTGCAATCGGCCGTGGCCTATGTGTTCATGGAGCGACATTGGGAGGTCGTCACCTACCGGCTCTCGGCCGCCGTGGCGCGGCAGGTCGCGGCCGTGGTCGACGTGTATCAGACTTTCCCCGACGATCCCGGCCACAGCCAGCTTCGCCGCATCGCCGCGCTCGATCTCAATATGGAGCTGTCGATCCTTCCCAAGGCGGCGCTGCCCGAGGCGGTCTCCAAGAAATCGCTTTTCTCGCTCCTCGACAAGGCGCTGGCGAGCGAATTGTCGCGCAAGATTCTGCAGCCCTATTGGATCAATACGAGCGTGCCGGGAAATCTCATCGAGATTCGCGTCGCGCTGAACGACGCGACTTTGCAGATGCTCGTGACGCGCACCCACGCCTACGCCTCCAATTCGTATATTTTCTTCATGTGGATGGCGATCGCGTCCGTCATCATCCTCGCCATCGCCACATCTTTCCTGCGCAACCAGATCCGGCCGATCCTGCGGCTCGCCCGCGCGGCGGAGGAATTCGGCAAGGGTCGCGACGTGCAGTTCAGCCCGCGCGGCGCGCGCGAGGTTCGGCAGGCGGGCAACGCCTTCGTCGAGATGAAGCGCCGCGTCGAGCGCGCCATCGAGCAGCGCACGACCATGCTCAACGGCGTCTCGCACGATCTGCGCACAATCATCACGCGCTTCAAGCTGTCGCTCGCGCTCATGGGCGAGAGCAACGAAGCCAATGAGATGCGCAAGGACGTCGACGAGATGGAGCGCATGGTCGAGGCCTATCTCGCCTTTGCGCGCGGCGACGGCGGCGAAGCCTCCTCGCCGACGGACGTCAGCGTCATTCTCGAGGAATTGAAGGCCGACACCGAGCGGCGCGGCATTTCGGCGACGGTGAAGGTCGACGGCGATCCGAGCCTCGTGGCGCGCCCGGCGGCCGTCAAGCGTCTGCTCGCCAATCTCGTCGGCAACGCACAGCGCTATGGCAAGACGCTGGAGTTTTCCGTCGTCAATGACGGCGAGCATATGATCGTTCACATCGACGACGACGGGCCAGGCATTCCCGTGGAGCGCCGCGAGGACGCCTTTCGTCCCTTCTATCGGCTCGACGAATCCCGCAATCAAGACAATGGCAATTCAGGCCTCGGCCTCGCCATCGCCCGCGACATCGCGCGCTCGCATGGCGGCGACATTGAACTGGATCGCAGCCCGCTCGGCGGGTTGCGGGCGACGGTGACGTTGCCGATCTGAGACGTGCGATCCAAGCTTGGCGTTTTCGCTCCAAGCGCTTGCGTCGCTTATTTCTCTCCGGCCGCGGCTCGGATATCCTTTATCGGCATTAAGAGGTGGCGCGCGTCTGTGGGCGAGGGGATAAAGCCAAAATGCGCATAGAAGGCCGCTGCCGCTTCGTCCTTTGCGTGCACGGCAAGCGCGTGGACGCCCGCGATTTCCGCGACCTGCAAGGTGCGCCCCATGGCGTCGAGCAGCAAGCCGGCGCCGACGCCGCGCCCCCGCCAATCGATATGCACCGCAAGCCGCGCGAGAATCAGTAGTGGAATTGGATGGCGCGGCATCCCTTTCGAGACGCGTTCCGGAGCGTCCGCATGCACCGCCTGCCCAACGACGATTGTGTGATAGCCAATAACGGCCTCGCCGCTCAGTCCTAAATAAGTCCGCGATGAATCCATGCGCTGCGCTTGCAGCGCATGGCGGATCAGAAATCGATCGAGCTCGGGCCGCCCGCAGGTAAACTCTTCGACCGCGTGCTTTCTGTGAAGTTTTTCGACACTCGACGACTTATTCACGGTTCGGATCAAAGAAAGACGGTTCGCTGAAAAGCTTTTCAAGACGCGGCTGGCGGCGGGGAGGCGCATCCAGAGCGGCCCGCAGAGCAACCCACCGTTCCTCGTCGAGGATAAAAACACGCCGATCGGACAACCGCTCCCTGGCTTCGCTCAATGCGGATTCCAGGACAAACTCGCTTACGGTTTTTTGCGCGACCGCAGCCGCCTCCTGCAGCATTTGCTTCGCTTCGCCCGTAAGGCGGAGATCAAGTTTCTCCGAGCGCGTGGTTCGAGGCGTTATCATTCATCCCAAATAATGCGGCGCGCCAGACAATGTCAATACAAGCCTGCGGCCGCACAAATAGTAACGCCCCAGAACCGTGACAGGCTTTGGGGCGCGCAATTCGCCGACGGCGACCGATTACGCGCTTGGATGCGGGTAATCGTCGTCAATCGTCGAATGCCGCCGCTTGAAGCCGCCGATCTCGAACAGCCTGTTCGCCATGTCGGTGAAGGGCCGCGTGATGCGGGCGAAATCCTCGACATGCTCGACATAGCGCTCGCCGCGCGCGATCTCCCGATCCAAGGTCTCCAGCGCGAAGCTGAAGCCGTCCTGGAACCAGGCGTCGAGCACCCTGCCCCAGGCCAGCGCGAGCCCCTGCAGCTTCAGCGAGCCGACGGGTCCGTCGCAATCGATGTCCGCCGCCTCCAGCATGAAGCGCATGGAGTTGACAGTCTCGCGATTGAGCGCTGTGGCGGTCAGCGGGTCGCGCGCCGCCCAGCGGGCGACGCTCGAAAGCGCGTCGCGATAGGGCTCCAGCGTTTCGAGGCGCTTGCGGAGCACCTCGTACAGGCGGTCGCGCGCGGGGTCGTGCGAATCCTGCGTCGAGACGGCGTCCAGCACGTCGCGATCGACCTTGCGGTTGAATCCGCCGATGATCGCGCCCTTCGAGGGGAAGAGGTCGCGCAGATCCGCCAGCGAGATTTCCGCCTCATGAGCGATGTCGGTGAGGCTGACGTCGCCGAAGTCGCGGCGGGCCGCGAGGCTCAGGGCGGCGTCGATCACCCTGTTGCGAGCGCTCATCTTCGTCTCCGATCTGATTGTCTTTGGAGATAATCTATTGCCGCGCCTCGTGGGGGCAAGGCAAGACGGCAAAGCTGAACCGAGGAATTCAGCCCGAAAGTTCGCCCGCCCGCTTCTTCGCGGCGGCGACGGCCTTCGTCATCAGGGGCGCCAATCCGTCCTCCGCCATCAGGACGGAGAGAGCGGCGGCTGTGGTGCCGCCGGGAGAGGTCACGCGCTGGCGCAAGGTCTCGGCGGAGAGGTCAGGCTGGCGGTGCAACAGCTCCCCGGCCCCCTCGATCGTCGCGCGCGCTAGCCTGCCAGCCAGTTCCGGCGCGAGCCCCGCCTCGACGCCGGCGGCGACGAGCGCCTCGACGAGATAGAAAACATAGGCCGGGCCCGATCCGGAGAGGGCCGTCACCGCGTCAATCAGGGCCTCGCTCTCGACCCATTCGACCTGTCCGGCGGCGGCGAGCAGCGCATGGGCGAGCGCCCGCTGGCTCTCGCTCGTCGCCTCGCTGGCGAAGGCGCCCGTCATGCCCCTGCCGATGGCGGCCGGCGTGTTGGGCATGGCGCGCACGATGGACGTCACGGCGGGAAGGCGCGCCGCTATGTCGGCGATGCGCTTGCCGGCGAGGATCGAGACGACGACCGAGCCCGGTCCGACGAAAGGCGCGGCCGCTTCGGCGCCGGCCTCCAGCATTTGCGGCTTGATGGCGAGAACCACGGCGTCATAGAGGCCGGGTTGCGCCGAAAGAGAGAAGCCATGCGCGGCGCAAAGCGCCAGCAGACGGTCGGACGGGTTCGGCTCGACAATCGCTGCGCGGTCGGCGGAAAGGCCCTGCGCCGCCCAGCCTTCGAGCATTGCGAGGCCCATATTCCCGGCCCCGATCAGCGCGACCGAGGCGTCCTTCAGGGAGGCGCTCACGCCTCGCCCTTCGTCTCGAAATTGGCGGTGTCGAGCGCTTCCCTGGCGGATTTGCCCGCCCAAAGCACGAATTGGAACGCCTGATAGTATCGCTCGCAGGACGAGAGCGCGTTTTCGAGCAGCGCGGCGCATTGCGTCGGCGAAGGTTGCGCTCCGCCGCACAGCATCAGCCCGTGGCGGTGCATGGCGACGCCCTCCTGCGGCCAGAAATCGAAATGGCCGATCCACATCTGCTCATTGATGGCGTTGACGAGCGCCATGACTTCGCCGCGGCGGCGTTCGGGGGCCTTGAGGTCGAAGGCGCAACTTATGTGAAGCGTTTCGAGTTGCGGCAGCCAAGTGAAGGCGACGTGATATTCGGTCCAGGCGCCGGCGACGGAAATCGAAATTTCGTCTTCGTCCTCGCGATCGAAGGACCAATCATTCGTGGCGGCCAGTTGCTCCACGACATCCACCGGATGTTCTGCCCGTTCTGTTTCTTTTTCTGTAGCGATCAGCATGAGCCAACCTTCATCGGAGTGTCAGCAGGACGCGGCGACTTACAAAAACATAGGGCGACGCATCACGAGCCTTCGGTAACAGGCGCCTCCTTCGAGCGTTGCGTTCGCGCGGTCGAATCATCCGCTACGGCCACTATACTCCACCTGTCGAGAAACGCGTGACGGTTCAAGCGCGAAGCGCGCGTCAACCTGCGCGGTAGACTGCGGGATTCGTCTTGCGGCGTCCATGGGCCCTCGCCGTCATTCCACAGCTAGACGACGGAACGCCGGCAAAAAGCTTTGGAGAAGTCGGCCTTTACTTTTTAGGCGCCCGCAAAACCGCAAAAAAATACGGGCGCCGGGCTCTCGCCTCGGCGCCCGCCTTTGGATCGCTAATGGCGGATCAGGGCTCCATCATGACCGGCGTGCCCACGTCGACGCGCGAATAGAGATCGGCGACGTCCTCGTTGAGCATGCGGATGCAGCCATAGGAAGCGGCCGTGCCGACGGAGGCGCGCATTCTCGCGCTGGTGCCGTGGATGGCGACCTCGCCGCGATCGAGCGTCAGCGCCGCGAGCCCCATCGGGTTGCGGGCCGAGCCGCCGCGAATGAAATGCGGGAGCTCCGGGTGATCGGCGCGGACGACGGCCGGCGGCGACCAGTCGGGCTGGAAATATTTGCCGTCGACGGCGGCGTAGCCCGACCATTCCTTGCCGCGCTTCGGAACGGCGACGGGATAGCGGATGGCGACGCCGGGGCTCACGACATAGAAGAGCCTGCGCTGGCTGGCGCTGATGACGATCGTGCCGGGCTCGACATTGGGAGAGAAGGCGACGGTGTCGCGGGCCGAGGCGGCCTGCGGAAGGACGGCGAAGCCGAGCGCCGCGACGGCGGCGAAGAGAAGGCCCTTGAGCCGGTAGGACGAGCTACGCATGGGATCCACCTTTTAACGGACGCGGGACGCGGACGCTTACAATGCGAGCATTCTAGCTTTCGCCATGATCTTGTCTAAGCGTTCCGCGTCTTGCGGTTAGGGCTTAAGGTTAAGCATTTCCGTATGTTGCGCGTAGGCAACACCCTTCGCTCCCGGCTCGCCCGTCCCTATCTGGCGCTCCCTTTCCCAAAGTCCCGGCCCCTTGCCGCTTGCCGTCGCCGCGCCCCTGCGCGATAGACGAAGGCGATGGAAAAACAATCTTCACCGCCGCAAATTTTCGACCGGCAACTGCTCCATGAGCGGCTGCGTCGCGCGCTGGCCAAGGACGCGCCGGATTTCCTTCTGGCGCGGGCGGCGGACGACCTTCTGGACCGGCTTCTAACCGTTAAACGCGACTTCCCGCGTTCACTTGATCTCGGGGCGCCCGGCGCGCATTTCGCGCAGGCGATCGTCGCAAGCGGCCGTCCCGCGCCGCTGCGCGCGAGCCGTTTCGGGGGCGCCGTGGTCGCCGACGAGGAAGCCCTGCCCTTCGCGCCCGGATCATTCGATCTCGTCGTCTCGGGCATGGCGCTGCAATGGGTGAACGACCTGCCGGGCGTCTTCGCCCAGCTGCGCCGCATCCTCGCGCCCGACGGATTGTTTCTGGCCTGCCTTCCGGGCGGCGCGAGCCTCGTCGAGCTGCGCATGGCGCTGGCGCAGGCCGAGGAGGAAATCACCGGCGGCGCCAGTCCGCGCGTCTCGCCTTTCATCGATGTGCGGGACATGGGCGGGCTGCTGCAACGCGCGGGATTCGCCCTGCCCGTCTCCGACGTGGACAGCTTCACCCTGCGTTACGATTCGCTCCTGGGGCTGATGGCCGATCTGCGCGCCATGGGCGCCGCAAACGCGCTGGCGAAGCGCTCTACCCGGCCCCTGCGCCGCGACGTCCTCGCCCGCGCCGCGCAGATCTACGCCGAGCGATTCTCCGACCCGGACGGCCGCGTCCGCGCGAGCTTCGAACTCATCTGGATCTCCGGCTGGGCGCCGCATGAGAGCCAGCAAAAGCCCGCCAAGCCCGGCTCGGCGACGATGCGCCTGGAGGATGCGATGAAGGCCGGGCGGCGCGACTCCGACGGCTGAGAGCCCCCTCTCAGCCTTTGCACTGCTTGAGGAACTTTTTCGCCGCGCCCGACGAGTCCGCGTCGAACAGCGTATGCGTCTTCTGGTCGGGCGTAACGATTTTCACGACCTTGCCGCTGAACAGGATTTCAGCGGCCGGAGAGTCCAGCGGCAAGTCCGTCACGAGCTCGGTGCCGCCGGTCATCTCGACGTCGGGGGTCGTTTTGGAAACGCCCTGCACTTTGGCGGACTTTCCGTCCCCCTCGATCTTCACCGAAACGGGTTCGCCATTTCCCTTCCCCACGCCGATCGCGCCGCCGATGCGGACGGCGACATGTCCGTCGAAACAGATGGCGCGCAGGTCGGCGTCGGACTCGGGCTCCGACGGCCGAGCCTCGATCATCGGGACGCGCTCGACGCTCCAGACGGTTTTGGCGTTGGCCGAGGCGAAAGACAAAACCGCTATTGCAGTGGCGAAAACAACGCCCTTCATCGGAGGCCCTCGTGAAAAATCCGGCGGACGACAACTTAAGCGATGGCCGACTCGCGAGCAATCAGCGCGGGGCGACAAGAACCTCCAGCCGCCGCGTCTCGGCGGGGGCGGGCTCCCAAGGGCGTTGATGCGCAAAGGCGATCACGGCCCTGCCAGCGTGCGCCCCGCATATGATCCAGCGATGCTCGCCCGGCGCGCCGGGCATACTGGCTCCTCTTTTATGGCCGGCGTCGGCGATCGCCACACGGTCGAGCCCGGCGCTCGCCGCCGCGTCGATCCGCCAGACGTAACCCGTCGACGGATTCTCCTTCAGCGTGAAACGCGCGCGCTCGCCCGGCGCGAGGCGCAGCGTCTCCGCGGCGGCCGCCTGGGAAATAATGACCGCTGCGGCGGCGAGGATCAGTCTCCGCTTCATAAGGTCGCCGCCTCCTTCCGGCGTAATTCATTCTGCGCGACGAGCGCCGCGATGCGCAGGGCGGCGACCGCGGCGCCGTCCTCTCGGCGGATGCGTTCGGAAAGCTGCGCGGCCCGGATCTCGTGGGCCTCGTCCAGACCTTCCAGCGCCCGAACCATTGCGTCGGGCGTTGCGGTCTTGCCGTCCAGCACGCGGGCGACGCCGAGGCGTTTGACGCGCTCCGCATTGTCGAACTGATCGCCCAGAAAGGGCGCGACCAATTGCGGCCGCCCCGCGCGCAGCGCCTGCCCCGTCGTGCCGACGCCGCCATGATGGACGACTGCGCTGGCCCGTGGAAAAACGGCGGAGTGCGGCGCATAGGGCGCGACGCAGACATCCTGCCGTTGCTGCGAAAGAAGCGCCGGCACGTCGTCCTCATGGGCGAGCAGCGCCGCGCGCCGTCCAAGCCGGCGCGCGGCGGTCACGCAGTCCCTGTAGAAGTCCCGCCTCGCCCGGGCCACGAAACTGCCGAGCGTGAAGACGATCGGCGGCGCGCCTTGATCGAGGAAGGCTTCGAGATTCGGCGGCAGCGCCGCCCCGCCGAGATAGCGGTCGTGGAAAGTGTGTCCCGCGATCAAGGTGCGCGAACCGTGGTCAGGCTGGGGCGGCGCCAGCGCCGGACTGAAAAGGCCGATGACGGCGTCGCTGCTCTTCACGCCGAGCAGCAGATCCAATCCGTAGCGCGGCTTTAGGCCGAGTTCGCGGCGCAGCCGGCGCAAGGGCTCGGCCCATAGCGCGATGGCGTGGGAGAGAGACCAGAGCACAAAGCGGTTATAGGCGATCTCGACCGAGCCGACCGGCGCGCGGCGCAGCGGGACGCGCGAGCCCAGGGGCGGATCATAGGCCGAATAGAGCATCATCGGCGAGAGCAGCACGGTCGCGAGCGGCAGGCCCCGCGCCTCCGCGACGAGGCGCGCCGAGAAAGCGAGGCTGTGCGAGACGATGGCGACGGCGCCGGCGCTCGCTTCCTGCAAATCGTCGAAGCTCTCGCGCAGATGCGGGAAAATCAGCGTGTCGAAGAGGAACTTGTCGTCCTCCGCCATCCGCCGTGCGATCTCGCCCATCTCCATGCCGAGACGCGCCATGAGGTCGTCGGCGTCCGGACGGATCGGCGCGAAGGCGAGGCCTTCCGCCAGAATATAGTCCGAATAGGCCGCGCTGGTGGCGATGACAGGCGCAAAGCCCTCACGCGCCAGCGCATGCGCGAGCGCGACGAAGGGATGAAGATCGCCCAAAGACCCGAAGGTCGCGATGAGAATCTTGGCGCCCGTCAGCGCGGCTCTCCCGGCTACGCCGAGGTGTGGTCCGTCCAGAACGACGCCTCGAAGAGAATTTGCGCCACCCTGTCCTAATAGAGCAGCGGGATCAACCGCCAGGTCCTGGCGCGATAGGCGGCGTATTCCTGCCCGAAATGATCGAGCAGAAGCCTCTCCTCCGCTCGGATTCGGGCGACGAGGGGCGCGATGTTGAGCAGCCCGATCAAAACGCCCACTATCGAGTTGAAAGCGAGGCCCCAGCCCAGAACGCTGACGAGCAGGCCGGCATAGCTTGGATGACGGATAACCCCGTAAACCCCGGCGGTCTCGAGCCGATGGTCGGGCTGGATCGCGACGAGTCCGCTGAATCTGTGGCCGAGAACGGCTACGGGCCAGAGGCGGAGCGCGCCGCCCGCCGCGAACAGCGCGACGCCCAACCAGCGGCCGGCGTCGCCGTCGATGGGCCAAAGCCCGACCCGGTCCGCCCAGGCCGGCGCACAGGCCCCGGCGAGGGAGAGAACCGCGAAAACCGCGATCACCCAGCGATTGCTGCGATCTTCGCGCAGACCAGGGCTGAGATTGCCCCCGACGAAGAGAGACGCTATCCCCAGGCCGACTGTGACGACCACGAGCGCCGTCCGCGCCGGATTTGCGAAAAACAATGCCGGCCCGCCGCCGGCGAAAATCGTCAAGCCCAGAAAAATCGCAATGGACGCCGTGACCGACGCTATTCTGCCGACTGTCGCCTTCATGCTCGCCCTCGGGCGCTGGAATCCGATCGCGACATGATATAAATGACTTGAATCCGGGATTTCCATGACCGCCCTGCTGACCTCCACGCCTCCGGCCGCCGGCGCCGCCGCTCTTTCGCTCGCGGGGATGACCCGCGCCGAAATGGCCGACGCGTTGCGCGCGCTCGGCCTGCCCGAACGCGAGATCCGCATGAGGGTCTCGCAGCTCTGGCATTGGGTCTATTTCCGCGGCGCGCGCGATTTCTCCGAGATGCTGAACATTTCCAAGACGCTGCGCGCGACGCTCGCCGACGCCTTCGAGTTGCGCCTGCCAGAGATCGTCGAGGAGCAGGTCTCGGTCGACGGCACGCGGAAATGGCTGCTGCGCCTCGCCCCGGTCGACGCGCTCGACAAGGGCGCGGAGGTCGAATGCGTCTACATCCCCGAGAGCGACCGCGGCACGCTCTGCGTTTCCTCACAGGTGGGCTGCACGCTGAATTGCAGCTTCTGCCATACGGGCACGCAGAAGCTGGTGCGCAATCTCACCACCGCCGAGATCGTTGGACAGTTGCTCGTCGCGCGCCAGCGGCTCGGCGACTTCCCCGAGCGCGAGCGCCCGACCGACGGGCTCGTGCCTGCGGGCGAAGGCGTGCGCGCCGTGTCCAACATCGTCTTCATGGGCATGGGCGAGCCGCTTTATAATATCGAAAACGTCATGGCCGCGATCGAGATCATGGCCGATGGCGACGGGCTCTCCCTCAGCAAGCGCCGCATCACCGTCTCGACCTCCGGCGTCGTGCCGCAGATCGAGCGCCTCGGCGCGGAATGCGGACCGGCGCTCGCCATCTCGCTGCACGCCGCGCGCGACGAGTTGCGCAACGAGCTGGTGCCGCTCAACAGAAAATATCCGATCAAGGAGCTGCTGCAGGCCTGCCGCGACTATCCCGGCGCCAGCAACGCCCGCCGCATCACCTTCGAATATGTGATGCTGAAAGGCGTGAACGATTCGCCCGCGGAGGCGCGCGAACTGGTGCGCCTGCTGAAAGGCGTCCCCGCCAAGATCAACCTCATCCCCTTCAACCCCTGGCCCGGCGCGCCCTATGAATGCTCCGACTGGGACACGATCGAACGCTTCTCCGACATTGTCTTCAACGCCGGCTACGCCAGCCCCGTCCGCACCCCGCGCGGAAGGGACATTCTGGCGGCGTGCGGGCAGTTGAAGAGCGAGACGGAGAAGCTGCGGGCAAGGGCGAGGATGGCGGCTGGGTGAGAGTTGCGATCGATACGCCAAGGCGCATCAGGAGCACAGTGCGCGGGGACACAACTCTGTTTCATGGCGCTCTATCGCCGAAAGAATAATGCGCCAGTCCAAGTGAAAGCTGTTGTGCACTTTTTCGGGGCGGTCGGAACATGCGACGTCTACGACGTCGTCTTTGTCCAGAAAGACCGAGGGAATTATCTGATCACGCTTCTCCTCGAAGACCCGAACCGCCCATCCATCCGGGTCCGAGCGATCAAGGACGGAACGGTTCGAGACGACCACGCCGGGTTTATTAGATATCCATTTGGACTTGGCGAGTCCTGAACCCGCGGGCGCGACGAAAAAATCGCATAAATCGACACCGACGACGCTTTCCTCCATCGTCTCCCCGACGAGGCTCAGGCAGGGAGCGAATTGGGAAATGTCCTCGACGAGCGCGCGAGCGAGCGTGACCTCCTCGTCGACCGACATGAGCGAATGGGTCCACCCCATCGTTTTGCCGGCGCTCAATCCGTCGATCAGAAAGCCGACCTTCGGGAATCTCTCACGCAGCGCGCGGGCGAGACTGACGAACCCTTCACGCTGTTCGAGCCAGATTCGATTGCCCAGGCGTATCGAGAAGAGGCAAAGCGGCTGGCTTTGCGCCTTCAATGCGCGCAAGGCGGCGAGCCGTTCCGGCGGGCAGCTGCGGAAGGCCCATTCGACAACCGCGCGCGCCAGATCTTCGGTGATGTGGTCGTCCTTCGGGAAGCAGGCGAGCGCGCCGCTCTTCTGGAGTAGGTTCAGAAATTCGGCGTCGGTTCGCACGATGCCGATGCGCTCCGCCCCAAGCCCGGGAAAAATTTCCGTCACGGGCGCAAAGTAATTGTTCTCCCGCCAGCCGATGAAGCAATCGATCCGGCTTTCGAAGGGGGGAAGGATCGCGCCCCACGCGGAGAGCGCATTCCAGACATAATGGCCGAAATGCGGCGCCTTCATTTCCGCGCATGCGACGTAGACGGCGGGCTCCCGGTTCGCGACGAGCTCGGCGGCGCGCGCCGGCCAGGCGGCAAGGTTGCGCGCCAATTCCCCAGCCTCCCGAGCGACGTCGCTCCGCGCGACGAACTCGCCAAAAAAGACGGCGACTCCCCGGTCGGGAAAAATATAGGTCGTGTCGCCGGTCGGCGAAAAGGTGAAGCCATATTGGGCGACGATACAGCCTTCGCCGGACGCGCTTTCGAACCAATAGGCCTCGCGGCCTATGCAACGCGTCGTCACGCGCCACTGCCCCGAAAACGGATCCAACAAAAGCTTTTCACGCGTCAGCAGAGTATGGGCGACGTCACGATTTCGCGGCGAAAGCGACGCGAGATGCTCGATGGGCGCGCGCCGCTCAATCTCCGCCAGCGTTTCGTCGAGAAACGCGAAATATCCGCCTTTGAGCCGATCCAGAAAGGCGGGAGCGCAAAATCCATCTAACGCGGCGAGCCTCTCCGGCTCGCGAGTCGCGTCGATATAATCAAAGGAAATCAGGCGCTCAGCGAAGGTCCTGAAATAATCCGAATTGTAATCCACCATCGCTCCGTCGGAACCGCCTGAGTGTATGTAGCGGCCTATCGCTTCAACTCAGAATGGTCAAAATTTTTCTCTAGACGTTTCTGACAGGGAATCAAAGCGCGGATCGCGAAGGATTGCCTTGCCGGTTTCGGTCAAGGCGCCGCAAAGATAGATGCCGTAATAGGTCTCCGGGTCGCGCCAATCGTAATAAAATTGCGCGTTCAATGCGCCGGTTCGGATGAAAACAGCGAGTTGCGACATCAGCTCTCGAGCCGTCGCCGCGCGTTCGCGATCGTCTACAGGACAAACCAGCCCATGGGCGTAGAGGCCCCATTCGGTTAGCCAGCACGGCTTGTGGCCGGGCTGGCTTAGGCTGTAACATTGAGAGAACGCATCCTTAAACTGCGCCATTGCGCCTCGCACGTCGCCTGAAACTCCCGCATAGGAGTGGACGCCGTAAAAGTCGACCAGCGAATCGAGACCACGCTCGCGTAAATAATCCAGCGTTGCGCTGATTGAAACCGCGTCCGCATGTTCTTTTGGACTCGGCCACTCACTCGTAGTCTGAGCAAGTCCGCCCAACACGATCGGCGTGTCATGGTTCAGACTCGCATGATTACGCTCGTCGTACAGGATGCGAAGCAGCGCGATATATTTGTCATATCCTTGCGCGACGGCCTGCCCTTCCGGATCTTCCTTTAAGTCTTTGAGCGTCAGCGTCTTCCCGTCGCTCGGAACGTTGAAGTCGCCGTTGAATTGCGCCCAATTCAGTTCGTTGTCGAATTCCACCCCGGCGAGCTTGACGCCGGCCGCGTCGAATTTCGCAAAAAGGTCTGCTACGTGCGTGCGGAATTTCCCCTCGTCAGCTTCCGAAAGCGGAAATTCGTCCCAACGCGCTATGGTTTGATGAACAGCAGGGCGCTTTCTCGTCGACGGCCCGAACTGAGGGAAAACGATCAACAACGCGCGCGCCCCGCGCCGATAGGCCTCTATGGTGAACTCGATTATCGGAGTAAAGTCCTCCCCCGAAGAAGCTTGATAAGGATAGCGTAGAAACTTCACTTTTGCGGCGGCGACTTCGTCAAGGAGCGCCTTGCGGAATTCCTCCGACTTCCATTGAGGGTTGGGCAAATTGACGCCAGAGACGAAACTTGAGGTTCCTGCGTCACGCGCACTGCTTTTTTGCTCTGTGATCGCTTGGACTGCGAAAAATACGAGGACAAAAAAGAGAACTTTACGCAGCTTACCGCTGGGTAGTTTCATGGCTACCTGTCCGCCTCTGGATAAATTTTTATACCGATATTATCAAGTTGACGCAACCTAGCAGATCAGTCACAGAGAAAGCGGTGATCATTGAAACGACGCGGAAAGATCCGCTTTTTCCTCGCCTTTTACGGGTGAATAACGGAAAATTCACAAATGGCTCTACCGTCTCCATCTCAGAGTTGTGGTGCTCTTGATTCCTATGATGAAGAAACCAGACGTGCGGCGGGATGGGTTCAGCCGACGTCTTCAAAAAGTTGTCCAATCATGGTAATTGTGCGTGATCATAAAGTTATAAATGCTTGTTTTGCCTCGATACCTGCGGACAATGACCCCATGACCAAGCGTTTTTGTTTTGACAAATTTGATCTCGACACCGCTGTTTCATTAGTTGCCTATAAAACACTTTTTATGCTCGAAGAAATTGATGATGTAGAGCTATATATAGATGTATTTGATGCGACAAAATATCAAGAAAACTCATGTAAATTGCAATGTAAACTTTTTGGCAGAAATATATCTGAATTTGAAAAAGCAAAACAAATCCCGCTATCTGAGCCATTTATGAAACAATATGCCAGTGTTATTGTCAGGAATGGTCTAAGCTATTTTGGATCGAAAGATTTAAATCATTTTGTAAGCCATCATATATCATCAATAAACGTTAATAACATAGTTTTAAAAGACTTTCTTTTCCGAGATGGCCCAAACAGCGAGTCAAAATTCTCTATGGAGGTCGGCTCGGTCTCCTCAGACGAGTCATCGGTAGTGGGTCGTGACGGACATATTTTCATTTTCCGCGGATCTAATAGACTTTATGAACAGTATTTTGCCGAGAAAGAATGGGCAGTCGACTGTGCGAGAAAATGGATCGAATTATTTGAACGACGTCGGCGCTCGAGCGAAATGCACGGTGCCAAGTTTTTTCAATTCATCATACCGGAAAAAAGCTCGATAGTTCCAGAAAGTTTTCCAAAATCTATTACTCCTCCCATGCCACTTGTTCGCGAATTATCAGAATTTATTACTAATAAAAATTTAGATAAAACTTTCATCGTTCTCCAAAACTATATGGAAAGCAGCGCAGATCGGACTGAACTATTCCGTAGAATTGACTGCCACCTTAATTTCTTTGGATGTCAAAAGACATTCATCGAAATGCTCCGCGTCATGGGCTTCCCCAATCATCCTGAGATTTTATTGGACGATCCTATCGTTTTGCGCGGCGACGTTGGGTCTAGATTTCCAGGAGTAGTAGAGTTCCTATTGGCCCCAAACCGCGTCCAGGCAAAAGAGTTTGAGATCGGTCTCTCTCTTGTTGAGCAGTATAGCCCTTCGTCAGGAATTCGAGGTCACAGACGCGTTTTTCGGAATTCGAATGCCAGATACCCCAGAAAAGTGGTCGCGTTCGCAAATTCTTTTTTTGCACTGGGAGATGCTGCGCATGAATTGACTTGGTGGTTCGCGCGAAATTTTGCCGAATTCCATTTCGTCTGGATGAGCGAATTCGAGGAAGAATATATCCGAAAAGTGAAGCCTGACATTGTGTTTGCGCAGACGATCGAGCGGTTTCTGGGGGTTATTCCAGAGCGTTAACTTGCTACATATGTCCATGGCATGTTGTGAACGTTTCTCCCCAATGTTTTTTGACAAGACTTGACGTTCGCGCACCCGCTCTCCCGTCGGGAGTGCGGTCGTGCTGGCAAACAATATTTCCATAGTTCGGGATTAAGACACACTGATCGAAATGGCAGGCACTGAAACTAAACGAGGTTACAATTAAGGTTGCGCGCGAGAAGAGGGCACGAGCTGTAAACTTCTCGTAAAGCTTACCGGAGTTTTATCTGGCCGTTGACCCACTCCGCTGCAGAATATTCGAATGTGAACTGCCCGGAAGTAACAATGGACTTAACAGCGGAGTTTACCATATTATCGTCATAAAGTTTGAGTTCTGTGTCGGCTAAAAACATCATTGCTCGTCCGTCGACGGAATTTCTTATATCCCAATGGTTATCAACAATCGCATCGACTTTGTTCTCTGTAAACCCATCTCGCGAATCAGTATAATGCCAATGCGCGATGAAGTTGCTTTGGTCTATTGCATCATCATGAAAAAGATGAGGCAGTCTATAGACAAACACAGCATCTAATGGGCCACCATTATAGGACCTATCTTTTATAATAGCGCGAGCGACATCTTCGATCGGAACGGCACATCTGAATAACTTGAACTGCTCCCAAAGAGCTCCTTTTGGAAACATTAATAGATCCCGATCTTTGTTATTATGTACATGCTCAATTATTGCAGAAGGATTCAAGATGACGTCGTAGTCAATCCATCCCCAAAATCTTGAAGTCACCCTTGCCTGAAATGCCTCTCTTAGAAATGGCCTCATGCAACACGCAGTCCAACCATTAAGGCCTTTTAACATGTCTCCATATGACGACAACAGTTGCTCGTTATTTTCAACGGAAAAATTCGATAAGAAGAGGCTAAAATATTCCTCTAACGTCATTTTTATGATGGAGATATTCTCCGAGTTATCGCCACAGGCGGCTTTCCACAAATCCGGCTGGTCAGTAATCAAATTGAAGTTGATTATGGGGCATGCCTTCCAGCTATTCAAAATAAAAGCGTTGAAAGGGCGGGGTTCGCCAAATGCCAGTGCAAAAACGCTGCATTCAATCGACATTCTCAGCTTCCTAAAAGGTAAGGGTCTCAACCGTTGATTGGACGAACATCGCGGAACGTTCTATCGCATTACAAGTTCTTCCCACGCGCGTCCAGCGCAGCCAGAAAATTCTCGCAAGCCGTGCTCCAGCTTCTCCGTTCCGAGGCGGCGAGCGCGGCTTCCTGGACGCGCCACAATAATTCCGGCGCCCGCGCAAAAGTGTCCAAGCGGGCGATCGTCTGCGCGCTCGCCTCGTCTTGACTGACCAAAAATCCGTCGACGCCGTCGCGGATCGCCTCGTTCACCGCGCCGCAATCGGCCGCGATCGGCGCGACGCCGAAGGCCATCGCCTCCAAAAGAGTCAGGGGAAGGCCCTCGTAGCGGGACGGCAGAATCAGGGCGTCCGCCCATTCATATAAAGCGGCGAGGCTCGCCGCATCGTAAACAGGCGGTTCGACCAACGCGGCGAGCGCCGGATCAGGCGCATCCATTACCGCCTTGCCAACCATCCGAAGCCGCATATCGGCGCGGCCGGCGAGCGCCGCCTGGATCGCCCGCAGGCGGTCGAGACCTTTCTGCCGGTCGAGGCGCCCCAGGAAAAGCACATTGAGCGGCCCGCCCGACCGCGCCGCGCGCCGCGCGCGCAGGCGCGCCATCGCCTGGGCGGACGGACGCAGCGAAGCGGCGTTCGGCGCCGTCACGATCTTGCTGCGCGGAACGCCGAGACCGGCGACTTCGTCGCCCAAGGTCCGCGAACAGGTCAAAACGAAGTCGAGCGCGTGCTCATAGGCCAACGCCAATACGGGGTGCCCAACGCTGCGGCCAGTCGACGTGCGATCGAAAACATGGAGATGACTCGCCGTGACGACCCCGCGCTTGCGAAGCGCGCTGAAAATGTCGAGCGCTTCCGACGAATGAGCGGAAATGACGATCTCATAGGAAGCGAGGAGATTTTCCAGATCCTGGCGGCGCGCCTCCGGTCCGATCGGCGAAAGCGGCGTGCCCATGAAGAGATCGCCGCTCCAGCTGTGCATTTTCGACGCGTCGATAAAGAAGATATGATCAAATATGGCGCACGCCTCCGCGAACCGTTTAACGCGGCGCGGACCGACGACGACGAGATCGGATGAAAAACCGTATTCCTTCAGCGCAGCCGCAAAGCAGAAGGCGACTTTCTCGACGCCGCCGAAATCGACGATCGGCGTGACGAAGGCGATTTTGCCGGCGCGGCTTCCGGTCGCCAGCGGCAGCAGCCCCCCGCCAAACCGCGCGCGCCCATATTCATGCAGCGAAACGAGCGGCGGCGCGCCAAACCTGCGGTCGGCGTGCATCGGCGCTGGCGTTTTCGAGAGTTCGTGATGTCTGAAGTCGTCGATAAAGGCGCTGAACGCCGTCAGCGCGTGGTTTTGGACAGGTTCGGGAGCCTGCGGGAAACCAAGCTTAAGAGTCGCCACTTTCAGTTCGCGCCAAACCGATATCGCCGCATCCGCGCCGTCGGCCGCGGCCCGCAGCGAAGCGAAAGAGAAAGAGAAAGCGACCGCGCCGAAGTCGGACTCTTCGTCGATTCCTCCCGCCTCCTCTGGGACATTCTCGACAAACGCGTCGTCCCCGGTCGCGACGTAGACGATCCGAACAGCGTCTGACGCCACGAGCAAACCCTCGCAGGCTTGAAAAAACCATCGCGACAGCCGCCCCGCCGTGAGGCGCGGCAGCAAATCCTGAGGCGCGAACAGGACGAAGGCTCCGGCAAAGCCATAGGCGGGCTCTCTCATGGCCTGCCAGAATGCAGTCAGCCACTCAGCGCGCGTCATGACGGTCGCGGGCAATGCGGGATCCGTGAAAAATTGGACGACATCCCCCGAAACCAGAGCCCAGCGAGGGGCCTCCGCGTGCTCGAGCGCATTAAGCGCCCGCAGATCGTAAAGGGCTGCGTGCTTTCGAGTGAGATACTCCCGGATGTCGCTGTCCCGTCTATGAGACTCGGCCAGCATGCTTTCGGCGCGCTTGCGATAGGCGAGTCCGAGCGCTGGAAGATGACGGCCAGAAAAGCCTCGTTCCAGTGCGCTCAGCCAGAAGTCCCAGTCCTCATATCCCATGCGCATCGTTTCATCGTAACGCAGGCCGCTCTCGAAGACCCGGCGGCGAACCAGGCTGCCTGCTTCGCTGATGTTCACCAGACAGGCGGTCAGGCGCCGGTAGTCGCCGCCGTAGTCGTGGCTCGCACATGCGCCAAACATATGGATGTCCGGATAAAACCAGTCGACCTCCGGCGCATCGGCCAAGGCGCGCTCCATCTCAGAAAGCGCAAACGCCTCCAGAAAATTGTCTGAATCAAGAAAATAAACCGCATCAAGGGCGGGCCATCGCCGTAACGCGAAATCGACGCCTGTATTGCGAGCTGCGCTCAAACCGCCGTTTCGCTGACGCAAATAGGTCAAGTTTGGCCGCGTTGCCGGAAGCCTGGCGAGCGTAACAAAGGTTTGCGGATTCCTGCAGCCGTCGTCGACGAGGATCAGCGCGACGCGATCTCCGCCCGGCTGGTCTAGCACGGAGCAAATTGCTTCGTACATCAGCGCCGCGTGCCCAAAAATCGGCATCACCACGGCGATGGACGGCATAAACTCCCGCTCGCTCATGACATTGTCACGTGAAAGCGTGGCTGGTTTCTCCGCCATTTCGCGACCGTCCAACGTGTCAATCGGAAAAAACGAGGGTCAAGCCCTGGAAGTAAGCCCAAGCGTAATCAGCGACGCCCGTCGACGAGCGCGTCATGAGAAAAACATCGACGCGACCAGTAAATTTGCGCGGCGCTTCGTAGGTAAGACGTCCCGTCTCCATCCCCTGCAGGCGCAGCCATGCGGCCTTCCTTTCAAGCGAGCTCTCCCCTGCGACGCCCAACTTGTCTAGAAGACCGGCTCGGGGCTCGAATGCGGCTTCCTGCGCCTCCAATACCAGAACACCGAAGTCGACTGGCGGCGCTCTCTCACTCTTCAAGGCTATTTCGACGCTGACGGCGCAAAGCCCTCCAACGGAAACTCCCCTAATAACCCCGATTGTCGGACGTTTGCCCGTCACCGGATGAACAAGCAAACCGGCCTCTCCCTCCAAGCGAACGATGCCCTTGGCAGGATAAACGAGCGCCGCCCGCGCCAGGGCGCGGTCGCCCCGGACCCGCCCTTTGAGCGGCTGCTGCGGCGCGCCATCTGGCGCGAAACCAAAATCCCCTGGCCGCGCGGCGAATCCGGCGACGCCCTCATATAGACGCAATGCGAGTGGGCGATCTTTTGTTTCGCTTCCAGCTTGCGCTCCGAGACCCGGCTCTGCTGTCGCCTCTCCAAGAGCGACTCGAGCAACGGCCTCGGAGTCGGAGGAAACCACGATCGCGATCGCCTCCGCAAGCGGGTTCGAACGCTCGGAGGGGGTATTGAAGCGATTCCAACCGGGAGCGATTTCGTGTTCCGGCACTGTCCAAACCGCAAGGGACTTACCCGAAAATGCGCCCTTGGCTTCGACGCGCACAAGCCCAGATTGGCCCGGTTCAATAAAAAACAGTTCAACTCCGCCGAGCGCATGAAAAAGTCTACGCGTTTTCTGAATAATCGGAAAATCTTGTGAAAATCGACTTAATGAAGCGTTCGCGGCGCCAGGAGGAAAAAACACAGCCAGTCGCTCAACCCCTCCACCCGCAGCTTCAAGAGCGGCTTCCACTCGGCGCAACGCTTCCTCTTGCTCCCGCCAAAACCTCTGGAGCCGCGCGATTTCCGCACTCGCTCTGGCGAGGTGATCTCCAAAAGCCGCCGCAGCCGCTATCGAACGACGCGCCATCCATCCCGCTATCTCCGCAACCGATACGCCCTGTGCGCAATACAGAGACGGATCAATTGAAGGGAATGGCGGAACGATTTCGGCCAGACGTTCGCGCTCAGGCGAAGAAAATTCCTGAGCCAAAAGAATGCCGATCGGCAATTTTTCGAGCTGCTCGATCGAGGCCGATAACTCAGTCCCCGCTCCGATACGCTCCAAGGCGAGAAAATCTGAGTCGGGACGTATTACGCACATCGCATCAAGCCCGCTGTCTCGCAATTTTGCCGCAAGACTGGCTGGAGCTAGAAACGCCAGCGATGAACGCAGAGAGATCTCCTTGATGTCTTGATCCAGCCTCTGTTCACTTGCGGACCGTGACAATAAATCTAAGTTTCGCGCCAAAGACATATATTTCACTGTGAAACCGAAGAAGAGGTCTTAACATAAAGGGTCGCCCGCATAATTGCAATCATTAACGCGTTGGCGCACGAATGACGCGCCAGAAACGCATTTTTTGAGATGGCGTCGTCGCTTCGAACCTATTCGGGTGGGAGCGGACGAACCACCGGAGCCGAAGAACGTGATCCGGAAAGCCGCCCCAAGCCAATCCGACGTGAGGGAGGGGGCGAGTCGGGCGGACCGAAAAATTTTTGTGTGTCATTCGCAACAGCGCTCGTACAAGAGCGCTCTATTTCACAGGTGCGTCTCAATAATATGACCGGGCAAAAATAGTTCCCTCATAACGAAAATTCTTGCCTCACCAGCATTCATTGCACATTATTCCGAAGTGCGAAAGCAACGCTCTCGCACGAACGATTAAAGGCAGGAGCGACAAAGTGAATAGTAAACGAGTTTTGATCGTCGGAGCGGGCTTCGCCGGAGCCGTCCATGCTCGTCAGCTTGCCGAGGCTGGATTTGAAGCGCACGTTATCGATAAACGCCCCCATATCGCTGGAAACGCATACGATTTCGTCAACGAAAACGGCGTTCGCGTTCACGCATATGGCCCGCATCTTTTTCACACAAAACAACGTCATATCGTTGATTGGCTTCAGAAATTTACTGAATTTGCCCCCTATTCACACAAAGTTCGCGCTTTTATAGCGCCAGACTCATATGTGCCTCTACCCATTAATCTGAACACAATCAATGTAATATTTGGAGTAGAGCTAAAAAATGAAACTGAAGCCAAAAATTTTTTAGCTTCTGTTGCAATACCATGTGAATCACCCAAAAATGCCGCAGAATACTTGTATTCAAAAATTGGGGTCAAATTGACAGATTTGTTTTTTCGACCTTATACAAAGAAAATGTGGTTGATGGATCTGGAAGAGATGTCTGCCTCCGTCGTGCAGCGCATACCCATCAACTATGATGAAACAGATACCTATTTCAGTCGTGAAGAAATCCAAGTTATGCCTAGAAACGGTTACACGGCTATTTTTGAAAAAATTTTAGATCACACGAATATTGAAGTCGAAACGAATGCATCCTACGAAAAGGGCATGGAGCGCGACTATCTTTATTGCTTCAATTCGATGCCGATTGATGAATATTTCGACTTTGTCCACGGCCGCCTACCCTACCGGTCTATTCGTTTTCATCATCGCACGGAACCTTTGTTCACCCAGGAGTGGAGCGTCACAAATTTTACAGATTCATCGCCGTTTACAAGGGAAACATCTTGGCATGTGCTGCCCGACCATCATGTCAACCCGACGGGTAACGTCACGATCACTCGTGAAGAGCCTTGTGATTACGCGGACAACAATTTTGAAAGATATTACCCTGTGAAAACGGCGGACGGCCGCTATCAGTCGCTCTACGCGATTTACAAGAACGACGCTAAGCTTCTACCGAATATGTCGTTCATTGGCCGCTGTGGAACGTACCAATATCTCGACATGGATCAGGTGATCAATCAATCATTGACTCATGTTAATGCTTGGATCGCTGATCGTCTAGCATAGAAGGCCTTATGCGCTTTACGAGGCGGTCCGCGTCGCGTTCGCAGACCCTTCATACAGGAGCGTCAGATAGGCGCAGTCAAGCGACCATCGCGGTCCGCAACCATCCGAAGGACAAATTTTGCAGGTCGAAGAAATCGAATTCTATTTCCTTTTTCAGGCATTAAAGTGCATACCCGCTCAAAGTTCCCTCAATAAATCGCGGAGCGCCTCCCGCTGTATCGGAGCGTTCCACCTTTCGGAGTGCGGATCCATGGCGTGAAGTTTACCCGGCGCGACCTATCCTTGGCCCTTTCCTGTTGATTAGTGCAACGGTTTAGGTCTATATGTCGTTATCTCGCTTGTGTTTTTGTAGCTTTAGACGCATCCGCGCTAAATCGACGTGCGGATGCTGTGATAAGATGGAACCGACGGATGATAAAAAAGACGTGGGGCGCCTTAGGAGTTTTGAAGAGGAAGGTAGATCGAACACGAATAGAGTCCGGCGCGCATTCGAAGCCTATGAATATTTGGTATTTTACATTTGAATATCCCCCTTATTTTGGGGGCGGGCTCGCTGAATACATGCGTCAGCTAACATTATTTCATGCTGCTCGACCAAGTGACAGGGCTGTGATTTTCACCCTCGACCGTTCCATCAACGGTCTTTACGAGGAAACAGACATTGCGCCAAACATCAAATTGATAAAAGTTAACGTCCTTCGGGGCGTTAATCAGAAAGATATTGGCTATTGGGTCAGCGTCTCCAACGAATTTTCGAGGCTTTTGTTATTCTTTCTTTCGGAATGCGGTGGGCTTGTCGCGCGTTTCGGTCGTCCGCAGGCAATAGAGTTCGCGGACGGTTTTGGAATAGGTTACATCGCGTTAAAGCAAAGACTCGCGCTTCATCCCGCGCTACGAGACATTCCAATAATTATTCTGGCGCACACGCCCACATATTTTATCGATCGTCTCAACAGGCAGCCTATCTATAAGTTACCAGTTTTCTGGCATGGATTGATGGAACGCGAGTGCCTGAGCAGTGCGGACGCAGTAATAAGCCCGTCAAAAATACTCGTGGACCGACTAGCCGCCGACCTTCCCTGCGGATCGGCGCCGGTCGCGATCATCCGCAACCCCTATGAGCCCGAAGGAGGATACGACCAACCGCTGGCTCCTGAAACAGGCGACTTCGACCATTTTTATATGGCGTCGCGCCTGACGCATTGGAAGGGAGTCAATCATCTCGTTGAAGCGTTCGCACTTCTTTGGTCGAGCGGCTCAACGGTGAAGTTGCGACTTTACGGCAAGGATACTATCGACGTCAGCGCGGGCGCTTCTACTCGCGAGCTCCTCGAAAAGCGTTTTGCTCGATATGTCGACAAGGGGCTGCTAATATTCGAAGGATTGGTGCCACGCGCCGTCATCGAGGAAAAAGCGCGCCGCGCCTATGCCCAGATTCACCCCTCACTGTTCGACAATTTTCCATATTCCGTTCTTGAAGCGATGTCATCGGGCGGCCTGTGCATCATTAACAAGGAATGCGGAGTTGCAGAAATCTCTGATGATGGACTTAGCGTGATAACGATCGACTCGGAGCGGCCTGAGACGATTGTGGCGGCTGTCGAGAGAGTTATTCGGATGACTCTCGACGATCGCGCACGAATGCGCGCAGCCGCTCGTGAAGTTGTCAGGCGTCATTGCTCTTATACTGCGTTCGCAGAAGCAAAGACCACCTTTTTGGAAAAGCTTGTTGTCGCCTCCGATCGCAGTTCTTATCCGTTTTTTGTTGACCGCGGCGTGGTTTCGAATCAAATAGAGTCGATCCCACCCAAGAACGATTTCCTAAAGAAGGCAGCGAGATCGCCAGTTCGCGTTGCCGATCGCTCGGGACTGACTGTGGCGATCCCCTATTTCAATATGGGGGCCTTCATTGATGCAACGTTACATTCTGTTTTCAATTCGTCCTATCAGGATCTTTACGTCAATCTTGTCGACGACGGCAGCACTGATTACGTTAGTCAACAAAAACTAGATGAGCTGGAAGATCGTCACGCTGACAAGGGTGACAGGTTCCGTATCTTGAGGATCCCGAACGGCGGCGTCGCCAATGCACGAAATCACGGCATACGGGAAAGCCGCACCGAATTCGTCACTCTTCTCGATGCTGACGATCTCGTTCATCATAAATATTATGAACGTGCTGTTTCGATCCTGAAGGCATATAACAATGTATCATTTGTCGGGTGTTGGATAGAAGATTTCAATGAAGACGGCCGCATTCGTAATTGGGCGACATGGAATGCGGAGCCCCCGCTCCAGCTCGTAATGAACCAGACAAACTGCCAGTCCCTTGTTTATCGTAGAAGCGCCTTCCTTCTCCATGGCCAACACGACCCGTCGCTGCGGATGTTCCTCGACGATTGGGAAGGAATGATTTCGCTAATCGCTCACTCGCATCGTGGAGTCATGATTCCCGAACCTTTGTTTTTCTATAGAATCCGAGGCAATTCGATCTTTCGTTCGCGGGGCGGTCTTTGGGACCTAAATTTCGAGTCGCTCGTTCTGAAACACGGTGAAGTGTATGACAGATGGGGACGTCATATCACTGCGTTTTTGAACGCAAACGGTCCGAATAATTTTTATCACATAGCCGGCAAACCGAGCGCTCTCAGCAAATAGGACAGTTATGATGTCAAACGTTCAAGCTCTGCCGACATTGGAGAGGTACGCCGCTGAGTCTAAAAAAGACGAGGCGTCGTTTATCGCGTCGTTGAATAACGCTGACGTGGGCGGGCGCGCACTGACAAAGGGCAGCCCGCTTTGGCCGGGTTTTCACGTCACGTTCGAGGCCAAAAAAGGCGTATGCGTATCAGCGGACAAAAGACGCGCGCCGTCCGGCCGACCCTTTCTCTCGCTAACCGCGATCAACATGGATCGCAGCGGATGGTACGCAGTAGAATTCGACTTGGAGCCGCGAAATATCACTGACAATTCCGTTGTGATATTGATTCTCGAAGCTCAGTGTCGAGAGACGGTCTCGTCTTTCGCTGCCTTGCGCATGTTCGACAAATCGGGGTGGGTCGACATAGCGTCGATGGAAATTGATATCAATGCAGATCGCAGTGTACGCACATTTCCTATCGGGATTTCTCCTGCTTGGCGCTCAAAATGTGTGAACGCCGAGCGCGCCCGCTTGATTTTGTTCATTGAAGCGAAGCAGTCGATCATCAATATATTCGATGCTCGGATCCAAATCGAACGACTAAGCAGTTCAATTTCCGATGAGCGTTTCTCGGGTCTCGGAGCGCTACTGCTCGATCGTCTCAGTCAGAATCATTCACGTACTGTGGGGATCGCAACATGGACCGAAGGACCGGACGTAAAAAATTTGCCGCTAAAGAGTTACGAAGAAGTCGGTCCGGGTTTGAAGATCGCCTTCGGCAATGCGGCGCTTGCGCCAAAACTAACGATCTTGAGGGAGGGCGAAATCTTTCGGCGCTCGCTCGACCTTTCTCCAATCGCCGATGCCGACTGGCTTACGCTCGAACTTGATATTGGTGTATCACTTCTGACTATCGGAGCCTTTGCTTTGCGCGCCACGGTCTCCTCGCCGACGACCTTGTCGCCAGCCATTCGAGTCGTATCGGCGCGGGGGCATGTTGATTACGAAATATTCGATAAAATTCATCTCTCCTCAGACCTAACCACTTATGCACAATCTATGTCTCTCTCGAGCCTTTTGGAGAAGGGTGATCCTTCTGCGGAAAGATATCAGTTGATCTTCTTTTTTGACGGCAGGCCAGAAACCTTGCAAATTGAGGAATTGATTTTTTCGATGGAATAATAACTAGAGTCGACATGTGTTCAACGGTAAGGGTTGCGTTGAAAATTGGCTGTCACGAGCGTTGCGCCTGTACTTTCGAATTATTCGATGCACATCTAGACTAGAACTTGAGTAGGCGCTGTTGCGTTCTCACCTTCAAATGCTAGCTGCATCTCCTGATTTGGAAATAAGGCTCGTGTCAAAAGTGGATCGTTCGCTTGAGCCGAATGGCTCCGTATTATTGGGCAAAGAGGTGACCACCTGAAGTGCCGTGCTCCCGTCGTAGAGGTTGAGATCGGCGAATCGCATGCGGGAATTTGGCGTCACGCAGACATCTGCATGGCCACGGTGATCGTGCGCGCGCCGCGAACGCTCCGGGCGTAAAGTGATCGGCTCGACGGGCGCAGGCGCGCTTGATGATGGCGACGAAGTCAGTTCGCAAGGGTGCGGAGGGTCTGGCGGCGATGGTATGCGAGACGACGCGTTCCGATCACATCGACTGGGCGATTTACGCCTTCCGCATAAAAAAGGCGAACAGCATCAAGCCGGTCTTTTAGGACGGCACGGACGTGTGTCTGTTTTCGAAGCGGTTTGAAGACGGGGCCGTTCCGCCGAAGATCGAAGAGGCGTCATACATCTGTCGGTAGCGCAATTTCAGCGCTGCTCGAGGGGGCTCAACTGGCGGCGCGTCCAGTGCGCAAAGGAGACGCCGGAGTCGGCGTTGCCGGGATGAGAGCCGCGAAAAGAGCGCCCGCAACGCCCAGCGCAGTGTTTGCGCCGGCGCCACGCTGTTCGAAATGGGCAAAACACCAAAGCCAGTCGATCAGCGCCTTCCCGAACATGGAAGTCTCGTTGAAATCCTCCATCCGACATAAAAATCAGACGAGGATCGTCAACAGAACTGGAGTGCCCCCCCGTTTGACCGGACAGCGGGCGGGGCTGCTTAAGCACTGAGGCGGATGAACTCCCGAGGGGATCGGAACTTCAAGCCCGAGTGCGGGTGAACTTCGCAATAATCCTCGATCCAGCCGGGCAGCTTGGCAAGGATGTGGTTTCGGCGTCCGGCAAGACGGCGAGCCGGGCGTAGTCGCGCTTGAGCGTCTTCACGAAGCTCTCCGACATGCCATTGCTCTCCGGGCTGCGGACCGGCGTGAACAGTAGCGTCAGGCCGAGCGCACGCGCCGTATCAGCGGTGTCGGCGGCGATGTAGGCGCTGCCATTGTCGGACAGCCACTCGACCCGGTGCGGGACTTTCAAGGCGCCAAAGCGGCGTTCGACGGCGGCGACCATCAGATCGCGCACCATCTCGCCGGAGACGCCGCCATTGGCGATCGCCGACCAGGCGATGATTTCGCGGTCGCAGGCGTCGATGACGAAAAGGATGCGCACGACCTCGCCGTTGCGGGCGCGGATTTCGAGATGATCCGAACGCCGGCGGCAATTCGAGCGCAGCGCGATGACGACGCCGTCATGGGTGCGGCCCGGCCGGCGCGCGGTATGGCGTTCGAGCGTCAGGCCGTTGTTTTGCATGATCCGCAACACGCGCTTGGCGTTCACGGGCGGCTTGCCCTCGGCCCGCAGCTTTCGGTTCGCCAGCGCGCAGACGCGGCGATAGCCATAGGTCGGGCGTTCGTCGATGGCGCGGATAAGCGGCGTCAGCTCCGCGTCCTCCGCCTTGCGGTAGCGGCCGCGGGGCTTGGTCGCGCCTTTCTTGCGTTCGGCGAGATTGGAGCGGGCGACGCCCAGCGTTTCGGCGACGGCGCTCATCGGGAAGCGTCCTCCTTCCACAACACGAGCGGCAAGATCGGTTTTTTTGTGCGCGCCATGTCGAGCGCCTCCCGGAGGATTTCGGCCTCCATGGTCTTCTTGCCGAGCAGACGCTCCCGTTCGCGGACCTTTCTCTCGAGTTCGCAGACTTTCGAGGCGCCTACGACATCCTCGTCCGCCGCTACGGCGGCCTGACCGCCTTCGGCCATGCGGCGTTTCCAGGCGAAGAGCTGAGAGGGCGCGATCCCGCCCGGCGGGCGACGAAAGAGACGCTCATCCCGGGCTGGGAGGCCTCTTCGACGAGGCGGACCTTCTCGGCAGCGCTCCAACGCCGGCGGCGCTGAACCGTGGTGATGACTTCAACGCGCGAAACCGGCGTCTCCGGAGCTTTGGTCATAGTCGTATTCATAGGCTTACGCCTATGCCTTATCGGCTATGCCCGCTGTCCGGTCAAAACAGGGTGCACTCCAAGAACCTCGCGCGGTAAGTATCGTCGTCCCCACAATAGTGCCGTCCTCGACCGTCTTAGAATAAATTGTTCATAACATTGCGATTTTCTCAAATATCTGTCAGGATGCCCTTAGCTTTGCGTACCATGATCTGCATCTGGTCCGCGGCTCGCGAGTCCGCGCTCAGCCTCTATTTCGGCGGCAGCAACTTCAGGGAGTCCAAAAAATCATGGGAGATTCGTTGCCGGGTCCCGGTTTAAGCAGCTATCCGATTTTCATCTTTGGATCGCCACGGTCGGCAACGAGTCTGCTGTCGGAATGCGTTCGTCGTTTGGGATGGGGCGGGTTCGACGAGGGACATATGTTCGACCTGCTGGCGCTGCAGCGAAGCGTCATAGACCAGCACTATACAAGCTATCGCCACGACAGCGAAAGGTCTGCCTGGGCTCCTGAATCTTTCCCCTATGAGCCGCTAAAGGCAGGTCTCGTCGCCTTCTTCGAGCAGTTCATGGTAGGCCGATTTGGTCCGAATTGGCACGATAAGACACCCGGTGAGTCCACCCTTTGTCACGCGCGCGAGATCAAGAAACTCTTTCCCAATGCTCGCTTCATTTTTTGTAAAAGGCGCAGCGTGGACGTAATAGCTTCCGCTACTCGCCGTTTCGCAAATAACAGCGTTGCGATTCGTGAATCTTGCGATTTATGGGTAAGCGTGATGATGTACTGGGCTGAAATACGTTCAGACCTTGGAGTGTCAGGAATTGAGATCGACCAACATGATATTGTAGCTGACCCGCTCGCCACCGGGCGGAGATTGGCGGCGTTCCTCAGCCTTCCAGATGATCATGGCGAAAAACTTGCGGAAATGTTCCGAACGATCGCTCCAGAGCAAACGAAATCCGACCCGACGCCGATTCCCCTCTCTCAGACAGAATTTTCTGAGGAAGACAAAGCATATATAGTTGAACGGACTGCCCACTGCATGACCTTGTTCGGATATGGGTTCGAGACCCCGTTCGTCGAAGCGTCTTCGTTTCGTCCAGTGCCGTTCTCTATCGATCCTCGAGTCGTCGACCTATCTGGGCTTAAAGACCGGTCTTTATATATGCACACAGGGCCGCGCCGCTTTCTACTGCATCCGTCTAATCCCGGGGAGTTGGAGTCAACCGTTCGCTTTCTGTGTCGGCCGACGCATGGAGCAAAATTCGTGCGCACCGTGCTGACGGTCGAGAATGTCAAAAGCGGCGAAGTCGTCGGCAAGCTCGCCTTAAGATCTGGCGCAGAAACTGTGTCAGAGATTGAGGGGGTCTCAAGCTGGGGCGTTCCATGTGAACTGGTGGTAGCCATTCCAGAAGAGCTTAACATGATTGAGATCCTTCTCTCGACGAAAATGGCTTCTTCCGCCCCCAATAACGCCTACGCTTGGGCAAACTTCGTGGATTTGTCTTTCTTGTGAGACGTTGGCGGCTTTTGCTTTTTTCGCGGTCTATCGCTGCGTTTGCGCTTCGCAAGACTTTTCGTGAGCTGTCAGGCTTGAGGCGCCATCGAAATCTCGGATAGGCCGCCGCGCCCACCTCGCGCGTCTAAAGTGTAGCGGCAAGAGGAAACAATGCAGGGCGATCGGGTGACGAAGTAGGTGACAAGCGGCTGAAGTGCTGAAGCGGTGACGGCGCTCGTCGACAATGGCGCGGATGAGGGGCGCCAGTTCCGCGTCGAGAGCCTCCCAGAGGATTTCGGCCTCCATGGTCTTTTTGCCGAGCAGGCGCTCCAGTTTGCGGACCTTTCTCTCGAGGTCGCGAACCTTGGAGGCGCGGACGACGTCCTCGTCCGCCGCCACGGCGGCCTGACCGCGCTCGGCCATGCGGCGCTTCCAGGCGAAAAGTTGAGACGGCGCCGGCTCGGCGGGCGACAAAGGAGACGCTCATCCCTGGCTGAGAGGCCTCCTCGACAAGCCGCACTTTCTCGGCGGTCGTCCAACGGTGGCGGCGCTGAACCGTGGCGATGACTTCGACGCGCGAAACCGGCGTCTCCGCAGCATTGGTCATAGTCGTATTCATAGGCTTACGCCTATGCCTTATCGGCTATGCCCGCCGTCCGGTCAAAACAGGGTGCACTCCAGCCGCCCGCCAGCGGCTGGTCATGGGACAGGTCGCGGTGGCGGAAAAGTCGAACGAGATTGTCGCCATTCCAGCACTGTTCGACGACTACGTCCTCGCGCTCAAAGGCAATCAAGGAACGCTGCGCGCCGACGTCGAATTTTGTTCGTCGCCGAGCAGAAAGTCAATGGCTTCAAAGACGCGGTCGTGAGCCGGCACGAGACGCTCGACGGCGATCACGGCCGCATCAAGACGCGCAGATACGCGGCGATCCACGATGTCGGATGGCTGCAGGAGCGCCATGATTGGTCGGGCCTCGCAGGGGTCGTCGTGGTCGAAAGCGCCCGCGAGCTCGACGGTAAGAACGAGCGAGAAACGCGCTTCTACATAACCTCGCTGACGGCGCCCGCCGTGACGATCGGGGCGATGATCCGTGACCACTGGGTCATCGAGAACAGCCTGCACTGGGTCATGGACATGGTCTTTCGCGACGATGAATGCCGCGTCAGGACTGAAAACGCCCCTGCCAACTTCGTCACGCTGAAGCAGATGGCCAACAATCTGATCCGGAGAGCGCCCGGCGAGGATTCTCAGCGCCTCAAGCGCATGACCGCCGCATGGGACGACGACTTTCTCGCAAGCCTCGTCGTCGCCCCTTAATCCTTTACCCGATTCCCCTGGGAAACAATGGCTGCCTCTCCGCCCGTGTGCACAGTCGACCTTGGTTTTTCGCCCGCCGTGCACTCAACGCAAAACGCCATCCCCCTTTTTTCGCGAGCATTTATCTGACCTGCCTCAGACATCATGCCGTGAAAAACTTTCCCCGCAGATATCGCTCTCCAATGAGACCAAGGCAAAGAAAAGAGGTGCCAGCCCAAAATATGATGCCTTTGTTAATTGCAATGTCCTCAAATCCCACGTAATACGACGAACGCATCCAAACAGCGCAATTAAATAGGGGATTATAATACTCTAGTTCAAGAGCTCTTTCAGTCATTGTCCCCGGATGGATATAAATTCCAGACGCAAAGTATAGTATGATAACACTAAAAATAATCACAATATTTGCGAAATAGCCAAATATAGCAATTATAATAATACCAAACACCCCATACCCTATTCCAAAATACATTGTTGCAAATAAAGCTGAAATTGCATCAACGATATTTGAAGGAATAATTTCGTAGTCCAGCAGATAAAAAACAAAAAAAACCAAAAAACTGACTAATAATGCTGAAAGTATCTCGATTACAGCTCTTGCAGTTAAAAGATGTAATGGGCGCACGCATGGAATAGCTAACACCTGTCTATTCTGTAATATCGCAATAGACATTAACCTCGCTGGGTATAGGCATAACATGTACGGTAAAGCGCCCGTGGCAGCAAATATAATAGGATCATCTGCGACCGGCGCTACAAAATGTAACATTGCATACCCTAAAACAATTACGGCAAAGTGCGTCAGAGGCCACAGTATCGCTATGATATAGCTAAGATAAGAGCTGCCAAACCGAGTGCGCATATCTTGCAAAATCAGTGCGGCAATTATCCGCTGATTGGTTGCGATAACTTTGCTAAATGCGTCGAAACTATGGGAGAGACTGTGATCGGTCATGTTCGCGGATTCTAAGTTTCAGAGAACCTATTCTCCACGCCTGAAGCGGCCATATTATGTCACCCTCTTATGCGCGGACGACGAGAGAGCAATCCGGCTGATGATATCTGCCTCCCCGCCGCCCAAGCCAACCCCGCCGTAATCCCCACATTCCAATTCGCCAGCGTCAGGCCCAGCACCCAAAGCGTCGGCTCATCGCAGCGCACGACCTTCACGGTCTTGAGCTGCTTCATAAAATCGTCCATCGAGCCCGCCGTAGAGAGCGCGCCGGAGCAGTCGGAGGGGCCGGCGACGAGTTTCCGCTCCACCAGTGAGTGATAGACGGAGAGCGCGGCGTCGCCGGCGAAGAGCAGCGCCATGAGCGCGAAGGCGGCGCGGGCGAGGCCTGCCCTGCCCGTCTGCGCCCCGAAACCCGCGAGCGGCGCCAGGACGAAGGCCGCGTAATAGGGAATTCGCTCCTTGTAGCAGAGTTCGCAGGGCAAATAGCCGAGAGACTCGTAGATCCATGCGCCCCCGATCGCGGCGAGCGATACCGTGAAAATGAGAGTCGCGGTTGCGACTGGACTGATTTGGTCAAGTTTCGGCATTCGTGCTCATCCCCCGCACTCCCCCCTTTCACCCCGTAAGCGTGGCGATGAGCGATGTGGCGCGCGATCCGGTTCGTCTCTCATGCCTTGCCAAAGGTGAGGGCGTAGAAGCGCCGCGTCCGCAGATTCGCTTCTCTCCCCGCTTGCGGGGAAAACTCAGGCGAGAGGCGGGCGCGTTATCAACTGAGCTCCCTCAGAACATCTTCGCGGCGAGCGCGAAGCCGCCCACCACGATCAGCGCCATCGCGCCCATGAAAAGGCCGAAATGGCTCTCGAGCTTCTCGCGGATGTGGTCGCCGAAATGATTGATCGCCGCCGCCAGCACGAAGAAGCGCGCGCCGCGCGTGATGATCGAGAGAGCGATGAAAAGCGGGAAATTATAGGCGAGCAGCCCCGAGACGATCGTGACGAGCTTGTAGGGAATCGGCGTGAAGCCCTTCACCAGAATGAAGATCGCGCCCCACTGCGCATAGAAGGCGCGCAGCGCCTCCATCTTTTCAGCGTAGCCATAGAGATTGATGAGCCAGAGGCCGATCGTATCGTAGAACAGCGCGCCAAAGGCGTAGCCGAGCGCGCCGCCCGTGACGGAGGCGATGGTGCACAAGGCCGCGAAATACCATGCCTTTTTCGGCTCGGCGAGCGTCATCGGCACCAGAATGACGTCCGGCGGCACGGGGAAGAACGAGCTCTCGGCGAAGGCGATGGCCCCTAATGCGAAGGGCGCGTGCTTGCTCGAGGCAAGAGACATGGTCCAGTCGTAAAGCTTTTTCATTTCGCCTCGTCGAAGGTCGCGCAGCAGCGCAGGCCACAGCCGATAACACGAAAAGATTAGCGTAAAGAAGGCAAACACCGGGTTGACGGTGGGCCCTGCCCGGCTAATATCCGCGGCGCTCGCTGGCCGTTTCGCCGACTCGGCTGCGCTTGCCCCTGTGGCGGAATTGGTAGACGCGCTCGACTCAAAATCGAGTTCCGCAAGGAGTGCTGGTTCGACTCCGGCCAGGGGCACCATCTTTGATCGTGCGACAAATGTGACGCTGACGCCAGCGGCGTAGATTTGGCTCAGGGCTTCTTCGTTCCGTCCATTTGCTGAAGAGCTTCGCAAATCTTCTGCGCGGAACTGTCCGGCGTTTCTCCGTGGCGTATCCGGACATCGTAACTCTCGGGCGGAACGAAGAGACGGTTCGTGTCCTCGAAGCGGCCCTCCTCTATCCGATCGATCCAGACGATAAAGGCGTCGCCAAATGCGCGGCGCGCATCGGGAGTCGGACACACGAAATCGGCGACCGCGACAAATCCAGCCTCGACGACCCTATCGCAAAGCCAGCCCATGCGACGGGCGTGCTCGACCCGGTCGATCGGCGAAAAGCCCAGATCCTTGTTGATATGAAGTCGAACTTCGTCCGCGTTGAACCAGACAGCCGGGAGCTTCGCCGCTAGAATTCGGGCTGTGGTGGTTTTTCCAGCCCCGGGGAGACCCATTATGAGAATTTTTCTCGAAATCATCTCGTCTCCACGCTGAAGCTTATCCCAAGGTTATGAAACAGAATCTGGTAATAGGTCAATTCAGATATGAGAATGCGCTGATGTTACGACGAGCGGACCGAGGCGACGCCGTCGGATGCCCACGCACAGCTTTCGTCAAACGCGGGAGCGACAAATTCAGGAATTGGAGCAGAGCGAGAAAAATATGAACGTATTCAATCCTATTAATACGATGACGCATTGCTTGCGCTTGTTGGGCGCCGCCAAGTTGGACTCCGTCCAGGGCGCAAGATCCGCTCGTGAGCGCGAGTTTTTTCTTGCATTTATTTTTGCTTAGTGACAAATGTTTAGATAAAGGAAAATCATTTCAGGCAAAACTAGGCAGTTGGTTTGGAGTGGCGTCTTGACGAGGTACCGCAGAAAGCAGCCGGACATCCTAGCCTGGCCGTTCGGGGGCCATCTGAGCAACCTTCCATCTTGGATCGATTCGAGCCTCCTCCGCACGCCGGCCGGGTCGGAGACGGTTTTTGTATCGACGCCCGACGGAGAAATGAAGGCTAAACCGGGCGACTGGCTGGTTCACGACAATAATGCGCTTTTCGTGATGACGGGCGATTATTTCGTCTCGCATTATGAGAGAGCGGCCGACGAGGTCGGCGCGGTCGATCCTCTTGCGAGCCCGGCTGGCTACCGCGCGACGATCGCGGCGGCGGCGAAAGACCACTGACATCCGCGTGGCTTGACGCTCACCCAAGCTTCCCCCGAACCCGATCAGCGCGCGTCCCGCCATCTCCGCTCGATCGACGAGATCATCCGCGCAACGGGGGAAGGCTGCGGCTCCAGCGACTCGGCGCCGCCGAAATCCATGCCGGCGGCGAAGCGTGCGCGGTCGAAGCTTGTGGCGGGGTCCATTCTCGCCTCGTTGAACCAAGCGGCTCGGCCAAAATAAGCGTCGCAGAAGCGCGCGGGCCGATCGAATTTGGCTCTGTCGAAGCCGGCATTGTCCTTGAAGACGGCGCCCGAAAAGTCGACCGTATCGAGGAAGCGGCAATTGCCGAAGCCCGCCTCCCCCGCGAAGCTCGCGCCTGCGGCGTCGAAGGACGCTTCGAACAGCGCGCCGCGAAACCAGGCGTCGTCGAAGAATTCAGCCTTTCGGAAAGAGACTGCGCCGAGAAACATCGCCTCGCGAAATTGCGCGGCGCCATGAAAAATAGCGTTCCCGAAGGCGGCTTCCCGATGGAAGGTCGCGCATTCGAACGCCGCTTCCCTTGCGAACACCGCGTCGCGCGCGTCGAAGACGCCGTATATTTTCGCATGAGACGCAGAAAAATCGCGTGGCGCCGTCCTCCCGGCGATGCGCAGGGCGCCCGGGAAAATGAGGCCGGCGAGATCCACTTCGCCCTCGGGTTCGAACTCGACCGCGGCGACATAGTCCCAAAGGCGGGCGAGGCGCGCATCCTCCGGCAGCAGATCGAGGAGGTTCAACATCCCCGTCGCCCACGCGTTCCACGCGCTGCGCCCGCGGCGAAGCCGACGCCGCGCGGCCTCGGCCCGCGCCCTGGCGACCGTCCGCGTCCGCGCGGGCATATAGGAGGCGAATAGCGGCTCCAGCTCGCCGATATGGACGGCAAGCCATTGATTGACCGCCAGTAATTCTCTCTTCCAGCCTTGCTGGAACTGTGAAGACATGCCCCGCCCCTCGCGTTAATGGAACATTAACGCACCCCGCTGCTGGAAAAAAGCCGCCCTTTGGGATCGGCGCGCAGAACTTGCGGGATTATCCCGCTTTTTCACAGCGCGCCGGCGATCCGCCGCCTCGGTCGGAGGGTAAGCTGCGGCCTCCGTCGCGAGCCTGGCGCGGCGCGACGGAGGCCGCCCGTCCGCCGCCGCTTGGGGCTGGGGAATTTGGCGGGGACGCATGAGCTTTAACGTCGCGCCATGTCCCCCTTATGGCCGAGTCGTTGCTCCTCTGCGTTAGCGGGGCGCCCGGATCAAGGCGCGGCGCGCATCTGCGTCATCGGCAATAATGAGATGGCCGGACGCGTTGATAGCGGATCAATTGGCCGCCCGGACTCACGTTGATTTCGCTCGAAACGCACTGTCGTCCGACACTGACGAAGGGCGTCGTGTAACCCCAGGGATATTGTTCGGTCGTCGAGGGGTAACCGTAGACGGCGTCCCAAGGCGCCGAATATCCCCAGCCGCGTATGGGAGCGCGAGACCAGTCCTCCCATTCCCAGCCTTGCTGGAGCCACGGACCGTCTTCGGTCGGCCCGGAGGCGCGCGTTACATGCCTCCGGCTCTGCGCGTCGGCGGAGACAGCCGACAAGGCGGCGCCGGCGCCGACCATGACGATGAGCAAGCGGCGAAAGGTTGAGGTGCACATGAAAAACGCTCCGACTCGCCGCGCTATTGAAGCATTCCTTTTCCCGGCGGCCCAGCGGCTGAAAACGATTATCGAGAAAGATCGCTAATCCGCGGCTACTTCATTCTCCGACGAGGGGTTCCGTGAATCTGCGCAAGGCCTCCACCTTGTCCGACCGCGTCGTCAAAGCTTCAGCCGCTCAGCATAGCCGGCCCGGCGCCAGCACGCAGACGGTAAAGAGGCATATGATAGGAGTGAGCCGAAGCACACATTATTTCGGCGATCAAGCTCCATCCGCGAGCGTGATGAACAGCATCGCTATTCCCACGCTTCCGATGAAGCGGAAGGCCGGCTCCTGCATGTTATAGACGCCGGCGCGCCACATCTGAAACCATTCGCCGCCCACGGCCATGAAGCCGAGGAGGTAAAGCAGGAAGCCGACGGTCAGGCCCGCAATGGCCATGCTCTTTGCGGCGTTGAACGTCGAGGCGCTCGCCATCCGCGCCCGCCAGAGCAGCCAGGCCCCATAGAGCGTCAGCGCGGCCGAGACGAACTCCGTCGCGATGATGGAAAGGTAGCAGAGGCCATGCAGCGCCGGACTCGTGACCGCGCGCCATTTGAGCGGACTCTCGGGGATCATGTCCATCGAGAGAATATGCGTCACGACGTCCAGATTCGTTCCGTAATCGAAGACGTTGCCGAGCGCGACGAGCAGGATGAGAAGGCCGGTCGAAAAGGCGACGGCGATCTTGGCAAGCCTGACCGTCATGTCGCCCTTTCCTCCCGTCGCGTGGGGGAGAGGCTAGCCCGTTCGCGCGAGAAAGAAAACGCGCTCGTCAATCGCGTCCACGCCGGTCCCGCTGCGTGAACAGCGCGTTTGGCGAGCGGCCGCAGCCGCGCAATGGCGAAAGCGGCGGCGTGGCCCTTCGCGCTGGTGGCGATAAAGCGCGCCTCGATCGGCGTTTCGCCGGTCGCCCATGAGAGTTTGTAACTATCGGCCGGCAGCAGCATGTCGTACGACGACAGACCTTCCGCCGCGCAACGGGCGATGAGGCGGCCGGTCAGCGCCTGACCGGGCGAACCCTCGGCGAAACGCCCTTCATAGCAGCCGAGCAGCGAGCGATAGGCGCCGCCGCCGACGAAGCCTAGATCCATCGCCGCGATCTCGCCGCCAACCCGAAGCGCATGAACGCGCAGGAAGCCGTCGCGCGCCAGCGCGGCCAGAAAATCGTCGGAAACCGAATTGGAGAGTCCCGCGCTGTAGATCCCCTTGCCGCCCAGCCATGAGCGTTTCAGCTCGAGCGCATGGCGCGCGAGGCTTTCGCGTTTCGCCGGGGATTCCGCCTCGTCCAGCAGAATGGGGCCATAGGCTTCGAGCTTCCTGAGGCGGCGCTCCACGCTTTTTTGACGACGCGGCTTGAAGGCGGCGAGCGCGACATAGGGCGCCGAAAGCGGCTCGCCGGCGACGGTCCCGTCCGACATGACGCCGCCCGCCCGCAGCCGCGTGAGCGCGAAGAGATCGACGTCACGCCAGCGCGCCATTTCGGCCATAGCGGCTCCGCGCCAATGCGGGCGGCCGTCGCCGGGCAACGCGAGCGCGTCGCCATATTGCGTCATCGGCTCGCCGATCCAGCGCGCGATGGCGACTCCCAGGCGCTTCTCGATCTGGAACGGCAGCAACATGACGAGCCTGCCCTGCTCCCGCACGCACAGAATGCGCGGTCGCGCCCGGTCGCCCGCGACGGCGAGCCATGTGCGGCACCAGGGGAAGCTCTGGAAGCCGGTCGCCTCCGGCGTCGCGCTCTCCAGCGCGGCCCATTCCCCCGCGAGGGCGTCGACGCCCGCGAGCGTCTCGACGCTTTGGATCGTATATGGCGACGGTTTCGGCACGTTATTTCATGATCCGGTAGGGCGCGACGTCGCTGAAGCCCTGCGCGGACTGCGGGTCGACGCGGAAATCGATCGTCATGGGCGCGCGCGTCTTGCGCGCGAGCTTGCGCCAGCCCTTATGCGCGGCGGCGAGGGCGAACTTGCCCCAGAAGGCGGTTCCGCTGGTCTCCCGAGAAAGCGCGCGCGCGCCGACATAAGGCCGCAGCAGACCGTTTGCATAATTCGCGGCGTATTCGTTGCGGAGCGCATGCGTCCAGTGTTCCGTGGTGAAGGACACGTTCACGCAGTCGGCGTTGCGCACGCGATGCGGGGCGTTGAGCGGCCAGGTCGCCCAATCGCCCGCCTCCAGCTCGAAACTTTCCGCGCCCGCCTCAAATGAGGGATCGTAGGGAAGATCGGTGTCGGCGCCGCGCTGGAGCACGATATTCTCGATCTTCTCCTGCGGCAGATAGGGCGCTTTCGGCGGATAGACCCAGACGCGCTTTCGGCCCCTCACCTGCCAGAGGCTCTGGCCCGGAACGTCGGAATGAAGAGCGACATTCATATTGGGCGAGGAGATGAGCACGCTCATCGAGCGCCTGTAGCTGTGAAACCCCGGGACTCGGCGCTCGATGTCGGCGAACAGCCTGTCGAGAAATTCCCGATAGTCGTCGAAAGCCTCCTGCACGCGTTGCAGATGGACCCAGATATTGCCCTTGGCCACAGCCGCCATCACTTCTCGCCCCGAGAGGCCCGACATGTCGCCTTCGCGCCATTTGCGCGGATCGGTCTCGTCGCGGCCGATTGTGTTGACGTGAAAATGCTCGCGCGGCGTCGCCTCGATCAGCCGCTCCAAAGCGGCGTCGGAAAAAAGCGGACTGTCGGCGAGGCGGTGCGTGAGCAGCAGCGGCTCCCGCCCGAATTTTCGAATCTGATCGGGCCGCCATTCGGTAAGGGACGATTTCTTCATGGAAAAGACGCCAAACCTGTTTCGAGTTGTCGACAAGGTTAGGTTAGAATGGAAAAGAAAGAGTGGACGTCCGGCAGGAGTCTTGAATGATCGATCTCTACTACTGGCCCACTCCGAACGGCCATAAAATCACGATCTTCCTCGAGGAGACCGGACTGGCCTACCGCATCAAGCCGGTGGACATCGGCAAAGGGGATCAGTTCAAGCCGGAATTTCTGGCGATTTCTCCCAATAACCGCATGCCGGCGATCATCGATCGCGCGCCTTCGGACGGCGGGACCGAGGCGACGGTCTTCGAATCCGGCGCCATCCTGCTTTATCTCGCCGAAAAGACCGGCCGCCTGCTGCCCGGGGAGCTGCGCGCCCGCATGCGCGTGATGCAATGGCTCTTCTGGCAGGTCGGCGGACTCGGCCCGATGGCCGGGCAGAACCACCATTTCGCGAAATACGCCCCCGCCCGCATCCCTTACGCCATCGACCGCTACCGCAACGAGACCAACCGCCTCTACGGCGTGCTGGACCGCGAATTGGCGAAGTCGCCCTATGTCGCCGGCGATTACTCCATCGCCGACATCGCCTGCTATCCCTGGATCGTCCCGCATGAGGATCAGGGCCAGGACCTCGACGATTTCCCGCATCTCAAGCGCTGGTTCGAGGCGATCAAGGCCCGCCCCGCCGTGACCCGCGCCTACGCCGCCGGCGCGCCCTATGGGCGGCGGGGGCCGGACTTTAACGCGCTGGAGCGGGAGATCCTTTTCGGACAGACAGCCACGCGCCCTGAAGCGAAATAGGGTATAGGCGTACATCACAGCGCAGGATGGTCCAGGCATAGCCGGGCTCAATCCCTCCCCTTTACGGGGAGGGTGGCCCCGCGAAGCGGGGTCGGGTGGGGTCCATTCCACATGTCGCGCTGCATCGAGAGCCCCACCCGGTGGTCTTCGATCGCCGACTTCCCCGTGAAGGGGAGGTATTTCGAGCCCGCAGGTCCGGTCGAACTCGACCGTTTCGTTAGGAGATAAGACCCACCAATGTCCGACGACCGTCAGTTCTTCGCAAAGGAAACCGCCAAGGCGCTCATCGAAGTGCAGGCGGTGCTCGTGAACACCGAGAAGCCCTTCATCACCACGGCGGGCTGGGCGTCGCCGGTCTATATCGACATGCGCAAGATCATCGGCTTCCCGCGCCTGCGCCGGCGGCTGATCGACTTCGCCACGCGCGCGATCGAGCGCGACATCGGCTATGAATCGCTTGACGTCGTCGCGGGCGGCGAGACGGCTGGCATCCCCTTCGCGGCGTGGATTTCCGACAGCCTGATGCTGCCGATGCAATATGTCCGCAAGAAGCCCAAGGGCTTCGGCCGCAACGCCCGCATCGAGGGCGATCTGCACGAGAACGGCCGCGCTTTGCTGGTGGAAGACCTCGCGACCGACGGCGGCTCCAAGAAGGATTTCGTGCAGGCGCTGCGCGACTCCGGCCAAAGCTGCGAGCATGTCTTCGTGTTCTTCTTCTACGACATCTTCGCCGGCGCCCGCGAGGACATGGCCGGCATCGGCGTGAAGCTGCATTACCTCGCGACCTGGCGCGACGTGTTGGCCGTGGCGCGGGAGCACCAGTATTTTCCTGAAGAAGCGCTGAAAGAGGTCGAAGCGTTTATCGCCGATCCGGTTGCGTGGTCAGTCGCGCATGGCGGCGTCGCGAAGGCCAAGGAGCGCACGTAGCGCGCTCTTAAGCTCTTCCCTCTCCTTGCCGCGCAGGGAGAGGGAGGCGGACGCGCGTCGCCATTGCTCAATAGCAGCTGATGAACTCGCGATAGACCCAGCCGAGCCGCTTGCCTCCGGCGGTCGCCACATAAGCCCAGGGCTTGCCGTTCGCATCCTCGCCATAGCGTTGAACATAGACGTTTCGGCCATTCTCGATCGCGCCGATAATATTCATCTTCTGGTCGCGGATGTTGAGCGGCGTGCCCGTCGGGTCCGTGACCTTGCAGCGGTCGCCGGCCAGAGCCGGAGCGGCCCAGGCGATCGTGGCGGCGAGAGCGGCGAGCGTGAGGCCGGTGGTGAGCGAGAATTTGCCGGACATTTGAAAAACTCCCTGTCTATCGCCATCAGCTATAGTCTCGCCGCGCCTGCGCCAAGTTGCGCGGGCGCACATGAGCGTCGCCATGAAGAAAACCGCCCTGCTCCTCTGCCTTCTCGTCTTCGCCGCGACCGCGCGCGCCGAGCCGCCGCCGGGCTTCGCGCGACTCGCCGATCTTGCGCCGGACCTTGCGCAGGACATGCGCTATGCGGGCTCCAATAATTTCACCGGCCATCCCGTGCCGGGCTACCGCGCCCCGCAATGCTGGCTGCGGGCGGACGCCGCCAAGGCGCTCGCCGCCGCGCAGGCCGATGCGAAGGCGCAGGGCTTTTCGCTCGTCGTCTATGATTGCTACCGCCCCAGGCGCGCGGTCGCTTCTTTCGTCGATTGGTCGCGCAACGCCGACCAATCGACCAAGCCGGATTATTATCCCCGCCTCGATAAGAGCCAGCTTTTTCCGCAAGGCTATATCGCCGAACAGTCGACCCATTCGACGGGCCTCGCCGTCGATCTCGGCGTGCAAGGCTGGAATTTCGGCACGCCTTTCGACTTTTTCGACCGCCAGTCCTGGACGAAGTCAAAGGTTGCGGGAGACGCCCATGCGCATCGCGAGGCGCTGGTCGCCCTGATGAAGCGGCGCGGCTTTGAGAATTATCCGCGCGAATGGTGGCATTTCACCTTCAAGGACGCAGGCAAGGCGACGAGCTATGACGCCGAAGTGGACTGAAGCAATCCCGCCGCGTCATCCCCGTGAAATCGGGACTCCAGCGCAGCCTCGCCAACTGCGTCAACGGGCCGTCGCTCGACTCCGCATATTCACGCGCGCCCACGCCGCCAGCGCTTCCTCGTCGATTTCGCGATTGGCGAATTGAGAGATGAGGATGAAGCAATCCTCGTCGCGCGCCGTAAGCTCATATCCGTTGTCGGCGAGAAACAACTCCATCGCGACGAGCGCGACGCGCTTTTTCCCTTGAACGAAGGGATGGCTCTTGATGAAGCCGGCGGCGCAGGCGGCGGCGAGGCGGGCCGCGTCGGCGCGCGGCTCGGCCCGCGCCACGTCGCGCGGACGCAAAATGGCGTTCGCCAGCGCCGCCTCGCTGATGAGACCGACCGCCCCGCCATGCGCCGCAAGGACTTCTTCGTGAATGGCGAGCGCAATATCCCGGTCCAGGAAGCGCCACGTCATGTCAGGAGCCCTTGGCGAGTTCACGCAGCGCATTGTGCCGCTTGCTCATGATGCGGCGCGCGAGGGCGACGCGGCGCTCGAAGTCGGGATCGCTCTTGGTGATCCGGTAGCCTTCGGACGAGCGCGTGAGATAGAGGCGATCGCCCTTCTCCACATTGAGATCGGCGATGATTTCCCGCGGCAACACCACGCCGAGCGAATTGCCGATACGAATGATCTTCAGAGCGCCGAAGCCTTCGGCTTGATCTGTCTCGCTCATGGTTCTAACTTCCGTATTAACTTTAATTGTTGCAACAAAAGTTAGAACAACCATTGGCGGGCCGCAACATGACAAATGCCCGCTTGTGAATAAACTGCGCGCTCCATGCGTCCCGATCTTCTCGCCCCGCTCTTCGGCCGCGTCGCCGCCCTCCCCGGCGTCGGCCCGAAAACCGCGCCGCTTTTTGACCGCCTCCTCGCCAGGCCGGGCCAGCAGGCGCGCCTCGTCGATCTCCTCTTCCACCTGCCGGCAAACGTCATCGACCGCAGCCAGCGCCCGACGATCGCCGAGGCGCCCATGGAGACGATGGTCGTCATCAAGGCCCGGGTCGCGGAGCACCGTAAGCCGCACGGGCGCTACGCCAAGCAGCCCTTCCGCGTACTGGTCGAGGACGACACGGGCGATGTCGAGCTCGTCTTCTTCCTCGCCAATCCGGACTGGATCGAGCGAAGTCTCCCGATCGGCGCCACGCGCTGGATATCGGGACGAGTCGAACTTTATGACGGCCGCCGCCAAATGGTGCATCCTGACCGTGTGCTCGACGAAGCCGGCCTCGCAAAGCTCGCGCCCTACGAGCCCGTCTACGGGCTCACCGAAGGCCTGCAGCCGCGCTTCGTTTTACGCGCCACGGAAGAGGCGCTGACGCGGCTTCCGGCGCTTCCGGAGTGGCAGGAGCCGACGGTGCTCGCGGCGAATAAACTGCCGCCTTTCGGGGAGGCGCTGCGCGCCGCGCACCGTCCGGACAGCGCCAAATCGCTCTCCCCGCAACATCCCGCGCGCCAGCGACTCGCGCTCGACGAATTGCTTGCAGGCCAACTTGCCCTGAGGCTGATGCGCGCCAAGATGCGCCGCCTTCCGGGGCGCGTAAACCAGGGAGACGGCCGCATTTCCCGCGCGATCGAAGCCGCTCTGCCCTTCCGCCTCACCGGCGCCCAGCGACGCGCGCTCGACGACATTCGGGCCGATCTCGGATCGGATTTACGCATGCTGCGGCTGGTGCAAGGCGATGTCGGCTCCGGCAAGACAATCGTCGCGGCGCTCGCCATGGCGAGCGTCGTCGAATGCGGGCGCCAGGCCGCGCTGATGGCGCCGACGGAGATACTTGCGCGCCAGCACTACGAGCGTCTCGCCCCGCTCATGGAGCCGGCGGGCGTCAAAGTCGCGCTGCTTACGGGGCGACTGAAGGCGAGCGAGCGGGCCGCCGCGCATGGCGCGATCGCCGCGGGCGAGACAGACGTCGTCGTCGGCACGCACGCCCTCGTGCAAAGCGATCTCGCCTTTCGCGATCTCGGCCTTGCGGTCGTCGACGAGCAGCATCGCTTCGGCGTTCAGCAGCGGCTGGCGCTGGGCGCCAAGGGCGAGGCGGTCGACGTGCTGGTCATGACGGCGACGCCCATTCCGCGCACGCTCGCGCTCACGGCTTTCGGCGACATGGATGCCTCCGCCCTCGACGAGAAGCCGCCGGGCCGCACGCCGATCACGACCCGGGCCCTGCCGGCGTCGCGCATCGGTGAAGTCGTCGCGGGGTTGCAACGCGCGCTCGCGCAGGGCGCCCGCGCCTATTGGATTTGCCCTCTCGTCGAAGAAAACGAGGATCTCGACCTCGCCGCCGCCGAGGCGCGCGCCGCCGATCTGCGGCATTATTTCGGCGAAGCGGTCGGCCTGCTGCATGGAAAGATGAAAGGCCCCGAAAAGGACGCGGCGATGGAGTCGTTTCAACGCGGCGAGACGCGCGTGCTCGTCGCGACGACCGTCGTTGAAGTCGGCGTCGACGTTCCTGAGGCGACCATCATGGTCATCGAACATTCGGAGCGCTTCGGGCTCGCGCAGCTGCACCAATTGCGCGGCCGCGTGGGACGCGGCTTGGGCGTGTCGACCTGTCTGCTGCTTTACAAGGGACCGTTGAGCGAAGCGGCGAAATCGCGCCTTACTGTCTTACGTCAGACAGAAGATGGTTTCCGTATCGCGGAAGAAGATCTTCGCCTTCGCGGCGAAGGGGAACTGCTCGGCACCCGCCAGGCGGGCCTGCCGGGCTTTCGGCTGGCGGATCTCACGGCGCATGCGCGTCTCCTCGCCATTGCGCGAGACGACGCCGAGCTCATTCTGCGGCGGGACCCCGATCTTGTCAGCGAGAGAGGCAGGGCGTTGCGCGCCCTGCTCTACCTGTTCGAACGCGATGAAGCGATTCAGCTGTTACGGGCGGGGTAGTCAGGCGGCCGCGCGCTGGGGCTGGCCGAATTGCGGAACGAAGCCGGCGATCGTCTCGAAGGGGATGCGGCGATCGAAATTCAGCGTGCGCGCATCGCCGATAATGAGCGCCTGCGGGGCGAGCAACACGGTCTCGTAATCCATGTAATTCAGGAAGCATTCCTGATTCATCATGGCCTGCGCCAAGGTGCGATAGGAGCCCTTTTCCGACGCAACGAGTTCGTCGCCCGAAATCACGCTCTCGACATGCAGCGCAAAGCGCAGCTTCGTCTGCTCCACTTCGAAAATGTACAGCATCTTCGTCGCGATTCGGCCGGCCGATTCGGAACGCCAGTTGCGCCACCAGGGATCCTCACCCTGCGCCTCCTGCTGCTCGGCCTGGAGCAAGCGGGCAAGCGGCCAAAGACGAGCGAACTTGGTGCGACTCAGGAACCAGGAGCGAAATTCGTGCGATTCCGCGAGTTTTGAAGCAAAAATCTCGTCCAGTTCAGAGGCGGCCTTGTCCATCGTTACGTTCCTGCTTTGAAAATCGGCCCGGCTCCACGCCCGAGCGCTTCTCGCCTTGCTACGCCGCTGTCGTGAATCTTCAGTTTAAAAATTCCTTCAAAGAAGGATAACGTGAATTAAGTGTAAACGCTATCGGGCAATTTAAGCTTTGCGGCGCGCCAGCACGATGCGGTTGCTGTTGACGCCCTTGGCGTTATTGGCGACGCCCCAGCAATTGCTCGTCTTGGTGAAGCGCTGGTTGTTCACCATGACGCCGAGCCGTTCGAAGGGGAGTCCTTCCATCGCCGACCAGACAAGCCGCTCGAGCAATACGCCCCCGCCCCGCACCTCGCCGACTTCATAAGCGACATGCCCGCCGGGGCGAACGACTCGCGCCAGCGCCTCGAAAACGCAGCGGGTCATGTCGACCCAGGCGTCGACGCTTCGAAGCTGCGAGAGCCGAATCGCGTCGCCGTCGACGCCGGCGAACCAATTGCGCAGCCAGTTATCCGCGCGATAATCGACGACGTCGAGAAAAGGCGGCGACGTCACGACAAGATCCGCCTCGCCGTCTTTAAGATAATCGAGCCTCGACGCGTCCGATACGGCGAGAAAGGGAGCCGGTCCGGCCGGCGGAGCGCCATCCGCAAGAAGCGCGCGCGACTTCTTCAATATCAGCGACGCGACGTCGCGCATGGGCGGCGTCTGCGCGCGACGCTCATTGATCTTGAGTTGCGCTTTCACGCTGACCGCCTGATTGGGCGGCATCGTATAAACCGAGAAAAACCCGGGAGAATGGCCGGTCAGCCGGTTGAGCGCGACCATTCTGATCCAGTCATGGACGAGGTCGGACTCAAACTTGCCTTCAGGCTGAGAGTTCAGCCATGCGCGCAACGCGCATATCTGCCGGAGCGTTTGGGGATGGTAGAACGCCAGAAGATCCTCGCGCTCGAATTCGCCGCCTTCAAGCGGCGCCCTGGCGAGCCGCGCCTCAACCGCCTCGATCGCCGGCGGGGTCAATCGCGGCCGCGTCAGCATGATCGACAAAGGATTGGCGTCGGACCCGACGGCGCGGCGCCCGCGCAGGGCGGCTTCGATCAGCGTCGTGCCGCGCCCCATGAAGGGGTCGCAAACCGTGTCGCCGGGCTTCGTCAGCCGCTCGATGAAAAAGGCCGGAAGCTGCGGCTTGAAGCAGGCGCGATAGCTGACCTCGTGCAAGGAATGCGCTGAACGCTGCGCGGAGGTCCAATATTCATTTACGTAATAGGTAAGACCCGCCTCCTCTATCGCCTGGGTCGGCGCGCCGAAGGCGTCGAAGGCCAGGAGGGCGCCGATGAAGTCGACGCTCGTCCGGCGCTTGCGAATCTCAGGAGACGCGATCGACAAGTCTGGGCAGCCGGCTGATTTTGACGCCGGCCTCCTCCCGCGCCAGCGTCAGCTCATATTGGAGCTGCAGCTCCAGCCAATCCTCCGGCTCGACCCCGAACCAATGCCCGAGACGCAGCGCCGTATCGGCGGTGACGCCGCGCTGACCATTTATGATCGCCGTAACGCGATTGACCGGCACGTCGATGTCGCGCGCCAGATCCGACGCCGTCATGCCGAGGTCGGAGAGATGCTTTGCGAGGATGCGGCCGGGATGCGTCATTTGCGCCTCCACAGGCGCGGGGCGGAATTTGCGCTGGCGCGTCGGCCGTCGCGCCGGAGCGGCCCGCTGAACGGGCGATTTGACGGGCGGACGCCGCGCGGGAGGCGCGACGCTGCTCGGCCGCGGAGCGGGGATTTGCGCCGGGGCGGCGCGCACAAAGACGCGCCCCGAAACGACGCCCGGGCGCAACCCTGAAAGGAAGAGGCGGGTGAGCGCCTCGCGATAACGGCCCATTGCAGGCTCCCGGACAGGCCTTGCTTAATTCCCCCAACGCCAATCATTTATTTATTCCGTAAGGCGCAACTTCAGAGGCTGGCTTTCTCGCCGTCAGCCCATTGCGCGCGCGTTTCCGCAATGAAATCGATAAGCCGCCCCTCTGAAATCGCATTTCTCAGGCCAGCCATCAGCTCCTGATAATAAGCGACATTGGCCTGGGTCAGCAGCATCATTCCGAGGATTTCCCCCGCTTTTACGAGATGGTGCAGATAGGCCCTCGAATAATCGCGCGCGGCGGGGCAAATCGACGCCGGATCGAGAGAGCGCGCGTCTTCCGCATGGCGGGAATTCTTGATGTTGATTTTTCCAAAGCGCGTATAAGCGAGGCCGTGACGTCCCGCGCGGGTCGGCATGACGCAGTCGAACATGTCGATCCCCCGCGCCACAGCCTCCACAATGTCGTCCGGCGCGCCGACGCCCATCAGATAGCGCGGCTTGTTCTGCGGCAGATGCGGAACGGTCGTGTCCAGCATATCGAGCATCACCGCCTGCGGTTCGCCCACCGCCAAGCCGCCGACCGCGAGGCCGTGAAAATCCATATCCGACAGCGCCCGCGCGCTCTCGACGCGCAGCGCCTTGTTGGCGCCGCCCTGCACGATGCCGAAGACCGCCCTGCCCTTTTCCTCGTGGAAGGCCTTGCGCGAGCGCTCGGCCCAGCGAAGCGAAAGCCGCATGGCGCGCTCCGCCTCTTCATCGGAGCATGGCAGCCGCACGCATTCGTCGAACTGCATCTGAATGTCGGAGCCCAATAGATGCTGGATCTCCATGGAGCGCTCGGGCGAAAGATGATGGCGCGAGCCGTCTATGTGCGATTGAAAGGTCACGCCGCTCTCGTCGAGCTTGCGCAGCTTCGCGAGCGACATGACCTGAAAGCCTCCTGAATCCGTCAGGATCGGAAAAGGCCAGCGCATGAATTCATGCAGGCCGCCGAGCCTCGCTACACGCTCGGCGCCTGGACGCAGCATCAGGTGGTAGACATTGCCGAGCAGAATATCGGCGCCCGTCGCGCGCACGTCCTGCGGGAACATGGCCTTCACCGTCGCCGCGGTGCCGACCGGCATGAAGGCGGGCGTGCGAATGGTTCCGCGCGGCGTTATGATTTCGCCCTTTCGCGCCGCGCCGTCGGCGGCGTGAACGGCGAAGGAGAAATCCTGACTCATTTGCGTTCCTTGGCGCCGAGTTCGGCGATCTTGACGATCTTATACTGTCCGCTGTCCGTCTCGTTGAACCAGACGGTGAAATAGGCCGTCACCCTCATTTCCGCGTCGCGTAAATCCGTGCGCCAGTGATCGGCGCCCTCCCCGAAATCAAGGCGCCCGTCGCGGCGCAGGATGAAGGGGCGCGGATGCGCGCCGTCGAGGTCGAAGGCGCCGAAGACGTCCCAGGTCGAGGCGAGCCTTGCGCCCTCGATCCGCAGATCGACCGTCATCAGCGCTTCGGTCGGGTCGTCCCGCCATTGCGCGATCAGGCGGATGTCGCGCGTCTCGCTCATGGTCCGGCGCGATAGAGAAGGCTGGCGTCGCCATAGGAGTAGAAGCGATAGCCGTTGGCGATGGCGTGGGCGTAAGCCGCCTTCATACGCTCGAGCCCGCAAAAGGCCGAGACGAGCATGAAGAGCGTCGACTTCGGCAGATGGAAATTGGTGACGAGCATATCCGTCGCGCGGAATTTGTAGCCCGGCGTGATGAAGATGCTTGTACGCGCGGCGTAAGGGACAAGGCGCCCATCGGGCTGGGCGGCGCTTTCCAATGTGCGAAGCGCCGTCGTGCCGACGGCGACGATCCGCCCGCCTTTCGCGCGCGCCGCGTTCAACGCCTCCGCCGTCGCCGCGTCGATGCGCGCAAATTCCTCGTGCATCTTGTGCGCGTCGGTGTCGTCCGCTTTCACCGGCAGAAAGGTCCCCGCCCCGACATGCAGCGTCACGCGATGGACCGTCACGCCTTTGGCCCGCAGCGCGGCAAGCAGCTCGGGCGTGAAATGCAGCCCGGCGGTCGGCGCGGCGACGGCCCCCGCTTCGCGCGCGAAGACGGTCTGGTAGTCAGATTCGTCCCTTGCGTCGGCGGGACGCTTGCCGGCGATATAAGGCGGCAGGGGCATGTCTCCCGCGGCCTCTATCGCCTCATCGAGCGCGGCGCCGAAGAGATCGAAGCGCAGCGTGATTTCGCCTTCTTCGCCTTTGGCGTCGACATGGGCGATGAGGTCATTTCCGTCATTGCGAGCGCAGCGAAGCAATCCAGGAGCGTCATCATGGCTCTGGATCGCTTCGTCGCTACGCTCCTCGCAATGACGGGTGAAAAGGACTTCGTCTCCCACGGCCAGCTTCTTCGCCGGCCGCATCAGCGCGCGCCAGCGCGAGGCGTCGAGTCGCTCGATCAGCGTCGCCTCGACGCCTGCGCTCAACTCGCCGCGAATGCGCCTGCCGGAGAGCCGGGCATGGATCACGCGCGTATCGTTGACGACGAGCGCATCGCCCTGGCGAAGGAAGGACGGCAGGTCGCGAACGATGCGATCTTCCACGCCGCCCTCGGATGGAGCCACGAGCATGCGCGCGCCATCGCGCGGCTCGACGGGGCGCAGCGCGATGCGGTCTTGCGGAAGGTCGAAGTCGAAGAGGTCGACGCGCATGGTGGTAATGATCCGCCGCCGAGCGTCCGCCAAATCCCTCCCCTTTACGGGGAGGGCGCCGCGCGAAGCGCGACGGGTGGGGTAAAATGCAATGGGCCGAGCGGTCGAGTGAATCTCACCCGGCGCGACCGCCGACCTCCCCGTAAAGGGGAGGTATAGCGCCCGTCATTCGGCGCGTGGATTAGCCCAGCGTCGCCTTGACGATCTTGTCGGGATCGCGCACGGGCTCGCCGCGCTTGATCTGGTCGACATTCTCCATGCCGGAGATCACCTCGCCCCAGACCGTATATTGGCGGTCGAGGAAGCGGGCGTCGTCGAAGCAGATGAAGAATTGCGAATTGGCGGTGTCCGGATGCGAGGCGCGGGCCATTGAGCAGGTTCCGCGCACATGCGGAGCCGTGTTGAACTCGGCCTCGAGATTCGGATAGCTCGATCCGCCCGTGCCGGTGCCGCGCGGGCAGCCGGTCTGCGCCATGAAGCCTTCGATCACGCGATGGAAGACGATGCCGTCATAGAAGCCCTCGGAGACGAGCTTCTTGATGCGCTCGACATGCTTGGGCGCGAGGTCGGGGCGGAATTTGATGACGACCGGACCCTTGGTGGTCTCCAGCGTCATGGTGTCGGCGGCGTCGGTCATTATGGCTCCTGTGTTTACGCCGTCATTGCGAGGAGCGAAGCGACGAAGCAATCCAGGGGCCTCGTCGCGGCTCCGGATTGCTTCGCTTCGCTCGCAATGACGGGCCTACATATGGTTTCAGCTCGCGTCGCCGGCGGCGCGCACTTTCAGCATCTTGTCGGGGCTGTCGACCATGCCGTTATTGGCCTTGTCGCCCTTCTTGATCTTGTCGACGACGTCCATGCCGGAGACGACCTCGCCCCAGATCGTATATTTGCCGTTGAGCTGCGGCGCCTCGGCGAAGCAGATGAAGAATTGCGAATTCGCGGAGTCCTTGTCGCCCGGCTGGCGCGCCATGGCGACCGCGCCGCGCTTGAAGGGCAGATCGCTGAACTCGGCCTTGAGGTCGGGATAGCGCGAGCTGCCCATGCCGGTGCCGTCCGGATCGCCGCCCTGCGCCATGAAGCCGTCAATGACGCGATGGAAGGCGACGCCGTCGTAGAAATGCTCCTTGGCCAGACGCTTGATGCGCTCGACATGCTTGGGCGCGACATCCGGGCGCAGCTTGATCGTGATGCGTCCGTCCTTGGTGTCGATGAAAAGGAGATCGTCCTCGGCGCGGGCGATGGATGCGGCGCCGAACGCAAAGGAAAAAGCGGCGGCGGCGAGCAATAGTCGGCGGGTGATTCTCATCGAAAAAGCCTCCCTTTTTTACCTGGCGCGCATTCTTGCTCGACTATGCGGGCGGAAAACGCGCTTGGGCTTGATTATCCGCGCCTTTGGATGGCGCGTTTGAGGGCCTCGACGGAAGCGGACGGCGCGAAAGCCGACACGTCGCCGCCAAGCGCTGCGATCTGGCGCACGAGGGTGCCGCTGACGTGGCGGAGCCCGGGCGCGGAGGGGAGGAAAACCGTGCGAATGCCGGGCGCAAGCGTCCCGTTCATCCCCGCCATCTGCATTTCATAGTCGAAATCGGTTCCGTCGCGCAATCCGCGCAGGATGGCGCAGGCCCCCTGCTCTTTCGCGGCCGCCACCACGAGCCCGTCGAAGCTGACCACGGCGACCTGCGCCCCATAGCCTTCGGCGCCGGCCGAGACGCGAATCGCCTCGGCGCGCTCGTCGAAGGTCAGCCACGGCGCCTTGCCCGGATGGACGCCGATCGCGACCACGATTTTGTCGAATAGCGCGACGCCCTGACGGATCACGTCCAGATGGCCGTTGGTCAGCGGATCGAACGTGCCCGAGTAAAGCGCGACGCGGCTCATGCGGGCAGCTCGTGCACGATCTCCCCCGCGACCATGGTCGTCTTCACGACGCCCTGCAGCCGCGCGCCGTCGAGGGGCGTATTGCGGCAGCGCGAATGCAGCTTGTCGGGATCGACGACGAAGGGCTCGTCGGGATCGAAGCGAATGAGGTCGGCCGGGGCGCCCTTTCGCAGGCGTCCCTGCTCCAACCCCAGAATTTCCGCCGGACGCGACGACATGGCGGCGAGGAGGCGCGGCAGCGTCACGTCGCCCGAATGCACGAGGCGCAGCCCCGCGGCGAGCATGGTCTCGACGCCGATGGCGCCGAATTCGGCCTCGGCGAACGGAAGGCGCTTCGTCTCGACGTCCTGCGGATCGTGATCCGAAACAATGATGTCGATCAGCCCTTCGGCGAGCGCTGCGACGAGCTGCTTGCGCTCGTCCTCGTGACGAAGCGGCGGGCGCAGCTTCAGAAAGGTGCGGTAATCGCCAATGTCGTTCTCGTTGAGCGTGAGATGATTGATCGTCGTCCCGCAAGTGACCGAAAGGCCCGCCTCTTTCGCCCGGCGTAAGGCGTCGAGCGAGAGGGCGGCGGTGACGATGGCCGCGTGATAGCGCGCGCCAGTGAGGGCGACGAGGCGCAGGTCGCGGTCGAGCATCACCGTCTCCGCCTCGCGCGGAACGCCGGCGAGGCCGAGGCGCAGCGCGAAATCGCCCTCATTCATCACGCCGCCGCCGAGATCCGGGTCCTGCGTGAAATGCACCACGAGGGCGCCGAAATCGCGCGCATAGGTCATGGCGCGCCGCATGACGAGGGCGTTCTTCACCGAGCGCGCCCCGTCGAAAAAGGCGACGGCCCCGGCCTGTTTCAACAGGCCAAGCTCCGCCATCTCCTTGCCTTCGCGCGCCTTGGTCAGCGCCGCCATGGGCAGGACCCGCACGCGCCCGGTGTCGCGGGCGCGGCGCAGGACGAAATCGACGACGGCGGGATCGTCCACGGCGGGGTCGGTGGCGCTTGTCGCAACAAGCGTGGTGACGCCGCCCGCCGCCGCCGACAGGGTCGCGCTGGCGATGGTCTCGCGGTGCTCGGCGCCGGGTTCGCCGACAAAGGCCTGCATATCGATGAGGCCCGGAGCGACGACGTCCCCGCCGCAATCGATGACGCGCGCGCCCTCGGGCGCAGAGGCTACGCCAGGGCCAAGCTCGGAGATGGCGCCGTTGAGAGCCAGCAAACCGCCGCGCATCTCCGTCCCGGAGGCGGGATCGATGAGGCGGGCGTTCGTAAACAGGATCGGCGCGGGATGAGACGGCATGGCGCCTGATTAGGGCATTTTGCCGGGGTTGGGAATGCAGACGCCGGCGTCCCGCCGCGAGGGCCTGTCAATCGCGCGTTTCCACACGCAGATTGCGAAGGCCCAGACCGATCGGCCGATTGTCGGCGATGTTCCATCCGGCCTCCTTCGCCGTCAGAATCTGGTCGAAAGCGATCGCAACCCGAATGCGATCGGCCCCGCCAATGTCGCAGTGCAAGGTCAGAACGTCGCTCGGCGGGCGATCCGAATTCCGTTCGATCTCCAAAGCAAGGGCGTCGTTGACGAAAAGGCGCGCGACCCGGCCCGGCGCGCCATGGCGGAAAGCCGGGCCATAGAAACATTCGACGAAGAGCGTCGCTCGCGCGATCGGCCGCGGGAGGGCGATGTCGATTTCACATTCCCTGTCGACCGTCCAGACGCCCCAGTCCTCCGGAACCCCAAAGCCGCTTGAAAGATAAGCGCGACCGCCCTGGCCAAAGTCGAGGGTTTCGCCAAATTCGATCGGCGGCGTCCGAATGTCGTAACCGAAGCGCTGGCGGAAATCGCGCGTCGCCGCCAGCGTGAGCCGTTCCTGATCCTTCGTCAGAACCGCGCTGAATTTGCCGATCTCGCCATCCCCGACATGATGCGGATGGAAGTGCGTATCGGCATGGTGCTGATTGGCGGCGGGGGCCTCGCTGTCGAAATAGCCGGTTTCTTCCAATTGCTTGAGAAAGTCGTCGACGGCGCGGGGCGAGAATTTTTCCGCGATCGCCTTTGCGTCGCTCGATGAAATGCCTGCATCGAGCAGGCGCGCCATCTGCATCACGCCGCCGGCGTCTCGCCAGTCCGGCGACTCATATTTCAGGATCAGCGAGCGGGACGGGAGAGGCATCGCCGCCATCGCGGCCGCGCTTTTTTCGACCCAGTCGAGAGCGTTCTCGAAGGTCATGCGAAATTGGGTCATCAAAGAGGCGACGCAATCGCGTGGGTCGCGGACGGAAACGATCAGCGGCGGCTCATAGGCGGCGAAGATCAGATTGAAACCGACGTCGGGGCGATGCGACTTCACAATGCAGACGTTGGCGGCGACGGCCTTTTCCAGGAGTTCACACATTGGATAGTCGGCGTAGAGCGAGGTGAACGGCGTCCCTTTCCGCTCGCATATCGCGCGGCAGACGTTGAAGACCCAGGTGGAGGCGCTTCGGTAGAGCCCTACACAGAAGATAATCTTGTGTCCCATGACATTCCCGCCGGGCGCGCAAGACGACAGGAGCGCACGATTCGCCAGTAAAGCCTTTCGTCAGGCTCCCCTCAACCCCGCCAAACTCAGCCGCGCCAGCGCGTCCACCAGCCGCTCCAACCCCGCCGCGTCGAAATCCAGCCCAAACGGCGCCATCGCCAGGAGCTCCGTCTCGCGGACGAAGAAGATCGGTTGCTGCGCCAGCCAGAGCGTGCGGATGGCGACCTCTTCGCGCGGCGCGTCTTCAGGCGAAAAGCGCCGCACCACCCGTTCCGCGAGCCGGAAAATGCGCGGCGGGCGCGCTTCGAAGAAACTCTTGAACACGGCGCTCGGCCGCACGCTTTCCCATGTGTAGAGCCGCAAATATTGGCTCACCCGGTCGCGCTTGACGAGCGGCGACAGGAATTGGCGCAGATAGAGACGCAGCGCGTCTTCTGGCGGCAGCCGGTCTAGTCCCTCGGCGTCGAGAAAGCTTTCCTTCTCCAGCGCCTCGGCGGCGGCCTCGAGAACGGCGCGATAGAGGCCTTCCTTGCCGCCGAAATGATAATTGATGGCCGCCTGATTGGCCTCGGCGCGCCGGGTGATGAGCCGCACGGAGCCGCCCTCATAGCCATGCTCGGAGAAAACCGACACGGCCGCCTTGATCAGCGCCGCCCGCGTCGCCTCCGAGGCGCGCGAGACGCCGCGCGCCTTTTCCTGCGTCTCCAACTCGCCTCCGCCCTCAATAGCCGAGCCAGCTCAGCCCGCTTGTCACCGCGCCGCCGACCGATTTAACGCCGGCCCACGCTTTTTCCGACACCTTTGCGGAGAGAACCTTTGCGGAGAGAACCGATGGGGTCAATGCGGCGAGCGCGCCCCGCTCCTCGATCTTCTCCGCTTTAGGTTCGGGAGCAGGTTCGCTCGCGACAATCGGGGCGGCCGTCGTCTCGAGGCTCTTCGCCTCCGGCCCGCGGTCGATCCGCCTGACGCCCGGCTCTTTCAGCGATCTGGCGGAGACAAGGGCGACCCTGGCGCGCGAGGGCTCGGCATTGTCGGACAGAATGGGGACCATCGTGAAAGCCGGCGCAGGCGCGACTTTCGCGTCCTCGTCCCAGGAGATGGGGTGCAAGCCGCCGATGAGGATGCGATCCGTGAACTTGCCGCTCTCCGGATCGACATTCGCCGCAACGGACGTCGTCAACGTCCCGTCGAAAAGATCGAGCGCCATCGGCGACAGCGATCCAAGCGCGGTCGCGAAAAAGCAGGCCGCGGCATGGACCAGTATCGAGCGCGATTTGGTTTGAAGCGCATGACGCGCGGAAAAAGGCGCAACCGAAGGTTCGCGGGTCGGCTTAACGCGGGAACGGGTCGCTTCGTCCATATTGATGCGCATGAGAGACAGCCTCGAATTCAAACGACTGATTGAAATTCATACGTTCGTTTGAAGCGAAAATGTGGCGCGTCTTTGACCTTTTTCCACCGCTGGCGCGAACAGAGCCTAAAAATAGCGACGCGTCGCGCCCAAGGCGGGGCTTTTAGACTTGGACGCGCGCGAGACACGGTTATATTACGCAGTCATGACAGCCGTGCATCGACTCCGTGACACAGCGCCGCTTCTCGGCTTCGCCCTGCTTCTACTGACGCCGGGCGTTGCGATTCGTTGCGGGTTGATTCCCTTCGACATGCGGTTCGAAGCGCTGCTGATCGTCTCGGCTCTCTGCGTTGGGCTGGTCGCCGCCGCCGGATACAACTCCGCCGAATTGGGCCTGCGCGCGCCTTTCGTGGCGCGGCACTGGCAGATGTGCGGCATCGTGACGGCCGGGGCCCTCGCCGCGATATATCTGGAAGCGCAACTCTTCACGACGGGCCGCGAGCAGCCCGACTGGATGAAATTCGCGCCCTTTTACGTTCTGGTGTCGAGCCCTCTCCAGGAGCTCGTCTGCCGCGTGATTCCCAAGCTCATTACGGACAAGCTGAGATTGAGCAGCGCGAAATACATGTTCTTTTCCGCGGCGAGTTTTTCGCTGATGCATCTCGCTTATGGCGACGCGCTGCTGCTGGCCAACACCTTCTTCGTCGGACTCGCCTGGGCCGCCGCCTATCAGGCGACGCGCAATGTCTGGCCCGTCGCGGCGTCGCACGCCGCCGTCGGCACTTTTGCCTTTTGGCTCGGGGTCGCCTGAATCAATCCGCTGGTTGCGCGACGATCGCCGTGCGCAGCAGGAGCCAGAGCACGCAGGCGTTCAGGAGATGCCAGACGAAATGCGTTCCCGTCGGCGCGAGTGAGCAAATGTCTCGATCGACGGTTCGAAACGTCAGCGAGACGAGAAATATCGCGGCGGCCCCCGCGAGCCCTCTCGCCGTCTCCGGCCGTCCTCTCCAGAGCAGCGCCGCGAAGCATGTCAGCGCCGCCAGCGCCGGGAGATAGGCCACGGAGCCGTTCAATCCGCTCACATTCCGGTCAACAAGCGCGCTGACGAGGCCGAAAGACAGCGTGACCGCCGCCGCGGCAACAACGCCGAGACCGAAGAACCGGCGCAAGGCGAGCAGAAAATAGCCATAGATGAAAATGGCGATGGGAATGACGTCGAGCAGCATGGCGCCGCGAGTCGCGACCGTGTGGAAGACGAAGCTCCCCAGGCCGACGACCGCCGTCACGGCGACAAGCGCCGCTGCAGGCGGATCAGTATTTCCCCGCTTTCGAAGCAGCGTGAAGGCCGCCGCGGCCGCGATAAGGAAGGCGCCGTTGCTCACGGCGTTGAGCGGCTCTGACCAGAAGCGGCCGTCGAGCCTCTCGCAATAGTCGATTACGGGTTCCTGCCAGTTCATGGAAGAGCCGCCCTTTGGTTGGGACGGCGCATTCTGTCGCCAATGCCCGCGTCACAATCAATTGCGGCGCAGGATCGCTTGCAGGTTCACTTCCTGCCGATCGACTTATGCGAGGGCGGAAGCGGCGGCGCGGCCTTCGTTTCTTCCAGCTTGGCGAAGCGCACGAGCACGTCAGCCCCATCTTCAGGCGGCGAAGCCAGACGCGCGCGGAAGGCGACTTTCTCTCCCGCCTCGAGCCGCGGTTTCGGCGTCGGCGCGCTCCATGTGTAGCGGTCGAGACCATTCGCGCCGCGCACGGCGAGCGTGATCGAGGGCACGCGGTTCGCTTCGCGGCGGATGTTCACGATCTCGCCCTCGGTGACGAGGACCTTGCGCGGCCCGTCCATCACGATGCGCGAATGAACGTCGCGTAATTCGAGACCCGCGAGATTGACTGGCATGCCGACCGCCCGATAGGCGGTGGAGAGCGGCGGAAAGATGCGGACGATCCGATCGCGCATCGCGATCAGCGCCGTCGCGCCGATGATGATGGCGACGATCGTCGCGAAAACAGGCCAGCGGTCGCGCTTCCGTTCGGGCAGATCCCGCGCGGCGGCGCGCGACGGACGGCCCCATAATTCGTCGTAGCTCGGCGCGTGGAGCATGTCGCTCGACGCTTCGGCCGCGATCTCCCGCTTGGCCGACAAATCGTCGAAATCCCCGTCGTGAGCATTGCTCATCTCACCGCTCCAGCTTACGCGCCGCGCGACGTCGCGGGCTCGGTCGATTAAGCGGGGATTATGGTTAAGGAGCGGTGAACTGGTATGGTTTACCGGTCGATTCTCTTGGCCCACACGCCGCTTATTTTGCGCGGCTCGATCATCTGGAGTGATGAACCAGTGTTGAGCTTCGAAAATGTCGGCCTGCGCTACGGCGTGGGGCCGGAGACGCTCCGCGACGTCACATTCGAGATCGCGCCGCGCTCTTTCCAGTTCCTCACCGGCCCTTCCGGCGCCGGCAAGACGACGCTGATGCGCCTCATCATCATGGCGCTGAAGCCAACGCGCGGACTGATCAATATTTTCGACCGCGATTCGGCCACTCTCGACAAGGACGAGATCACCGAAACGCGCCGCAAGATCGGCGTCGTGTTCCAGGATTTCCGCCTGCTCGACCATCTTTCGCTTTACGAAAACGTCGCGCTTCCGCTGCGGGTGCTCGGCCGAGAGGAGGCGAGCTACCGCTCGGAGGTCACGGAGCTCCTCAAATGGGTTGGCCTCGGCGATCGCAAGCACGCTCTGCCGACCGTCCTTTCCGGCGGCGAGAAGCAGCGCGCCTCCATCGCCCGCGCGCTCATCTCCCAGCCAAAGCTCCTCCTTGCCGACGAACCGACCGGAAATGTCGATCCGACTTTGGCGCGCCGCATTTTGCGGCTCTTCGTCGAACTGCATAAATCCGGGACGGCGGTTGTGATCGCGACGCACGATCTCAGTCTGATGGACCAATATGACGCGGCGCGCCGGCTCGTGCTGGCGGACGGCCGGCTGCATATCTTCGAGTGAGAAAGATGTCCCAGGCGTCCTTCATCGACGAGATCGCGGCGCGCTTCAGGGGATTGCGTCAGCCCAACCCGGCCGGGGAAGAGGATACGCCGGCCGCGCCGTCGGCCCTCGTGCCGACGGACTCGGTCGCTGGACGGTCGCTCGTCATCGTCATCGCCATCATGACGTTCCTCGCCGCTCTCGCCGCCGCCGCCGCCCTGCTGGTCGCCGAAGCCAGCGTCGAATGGCGCAGCGAGGCGTCGAGCGAAGCGAGCGTCCAGGTGCGCCCCCTCCAGGGTCGCGACATGGAGGCGGATCTGAAAAAGGTCGCGGAAATCCTGCAGAAAACGACCGGCGTCCGCGAGGCTCAAATCTACACAAAGGCGGAGTCGGAAGGCCTGCTTGCCCCATGGCTCGGCCAGGGCCTGGACCTTTCCGAACTGCCGACGCCGCGTATGATCGTCGTAAAGCTCGACCCCAAGCGCCGCCCGGATCTGGCGGCGCTGCGCGAGGAGCTGGCGAGCGCAACGCCCAACGCCGTGATCGATGACCATCATATCTTCCTCGAGCGGCTTGGCGACATGTCGCGCGCCGTCGTCGCGGTCTCGGCGATGATCTTCATTCTCATCGTCGGCGCCATGGGGATCGCCGTCGCCTCCGCCACCCGAGCCGCGGTCGCCACCAACCGCGAAATCGTCGAAGTTCTGCATATCGTCGGAGCCGCGGACACTTTCATCGCGCGGGAGTTCCAGCGGCGCTTCCTTGCGCTCGGCCTCCGCGGGGCCTTCATCGGAGGCGGCGCCGCGATCGCATTCCTGTTTCTGGCGCGCATGCTCAATCGCAATTGGCGCACGACCGCGGGCGGCGAACAGATGGAGGCGATGTTCGGCGATTTTTCGATCGGCCCGGAGGGCTTCGCCATCATCCTGACGCTCGCGGGCGGCATCGCGCTTCTGACCGGTTTTCTCTCGCAGGCGATCGTTTTTCATCATCTAAGACGGCTCGGATGATCGCCCTCGCCCAGACCGCCGCCATATGAGCATATATCTTTCGCGAAACCGCGCTTTGGCGTGGAAGAAACTAAAGCTCTGGAGGAGCGGCAAGGTGACCTCGGCGACGCGCGCCGGCGCGGGAGAGATCGGCTTTGCGCGCGCCGTCGTCCGGGTGGCCGTCGCCCTCGTCGGCGGCGGCGCATTCCTGTTCGCGGCCGGTTATGTCTGGTTCGCTTTGTCGCTCGCGCGCGCGGAGCCGCGCCTGACCGTCAAGGCCGAAGGCGTCGTCGTCTTCACCGGCGGCTCGGACCGCGTGCTCGAAGCCGCCGGACTCTTCGCCCAGGGACAGGGCAAACGCATGCTCATCACCGGGGTCAACCGTGCGACGCGCAGCTCCGAACTGGCGAAGATCCTCCCCCTGCCCCGCGACCTCTTCAACTGCTGCGTCGATCTCGGCTATCAGGCGCTCGACACGATCGGCAATGCGCGTGAAACGCGGGAATGGGCGCAAGTGCACAACATCACGCGTTCGCTGGTCGTCGTGACGTCGAATTACCACATGCCGCGCGCCCTCGCCGAACTCTATGCGGAGCTCCCGGAGATGAAACTTTATCCTTTCCCGGTCGTGAGCGAGCATGTGAATGTCTCCGGCTGGGCGACCGACCCGCACGTCATCCGGATCGTCGGGGGCGAATATTTGAAATTTTTGGGCGCGCTGACCCGCATCGCGCTCAGCCCGGGCGAAAGCGACCTCGACCTGGCGCAGTTGCGCGCGAGCCAGACCGTCACGCAGTGAGCGCCTTGTTAAGCCCGGCGCTGCTGGCGTAAAAGGCGCGCGCAACAGAGAAACCCGCCCATGATTTTCCTGCGCTCGCTCGTCTTCCAGATCCTGTTTTTTTCGACCATGATCGTCTTGCAGCTCGTCTGGCTGCCGGGCCTTTTCATGCGTCGTCAGGTCTCGCAGGAGCTGGGCCGCACATGGGGTCGCCTGTCTCTTTGGCTGCTCGACAAAATTTGCGGAACCAGGGTGGAATTCCGGGGCCAGGACAACATCCCCGAAGGCGCCGTCATCGTCGCCGCGAAGCACCAGTCGATTTGGGACACATTCGTCCTCCCGACGAAATTCCCGGATTTCAGCTACATACTGAAGCATGAGCTGGTCTGGATTCCCTTCTTCGGCTGGTATCTCCTCGCGGCGGAACAAATCGGCATCGACCGCGCCAAGGGCGGCAAGCTGCTGCCGCAACTAATCGAGAAGTCGAAGAAAATATTCGCTGAAGGGCGCCAGCTCTTCATCTTTCCGGAGGGGACGCGCCGCCCGCCCGGCGCGCCGCCCGCCTATAAGGTCGGCGTCGCGCATCTCTATGCGGCGACGAATGTGCCTGTCCTGCCGGTGGCGCTGAATGCGGGTCTGTTCTGGCCGCGCCGGTCTTTTCTAATTCGCCCGGGCACGATCGTGATGGAGTTTCTGCCGGCTATTCCGCCCGGTCTGCAGACGCGCGAATTTTTCGACCGGCTCCAAAGCGACCTCGAGGGCGCGTCGGACAGGCTGATCGCGGAAGCGGTGGCGAAGGACCCCGGCCTCGCCGCGATCGTCGCGGAGAACCGCGCCAAGGCGATCGCCAAAGATAAAGAAAGAGCTGAGAAAAAGGCCGCGCGGGAGCAAAGCAAGGAGGCGCGCTGAAGCCTTAGCCTCAGCGCGCCTCCGGCTCGAGCTTGAGATGCTGCTCCACCCGGCGCAGACGCCCTTCCATCTCGCTGATCAGCACGCCATGACCCACCACTGACGTGTGATACTCCACGACCGCCCGCCGCAGCCCGACGATCTGGTCGCTCAAATCCTTGCGCGTGCGATCGATCTTAGCGTCCAGGGTGGCGATGTCGGATGCGACGTCGGCGCGGAGAGAATGGAGTTCAGAACGGAACTCTGCACGAAGCTCGGCGCGCAATTCCCTGAGATCGGCCTTCGTCGCCATGGTCGCGCGGATATTGGAGATATCTACACGCGTGCCCGCCATTTCCACACGCAGACCCGAAACACCCTCGTACAGACCCGAAACATCTGCGCGCAGACCTGAAACATCCTCACGCAAACCCGGAACATTCGCGCGCAGACCCGAAACATCCTCACGCAAACCCGGAACATCCGCGCGCAGACCCGAGACATCCTCACGCAAACTCGAAACATCCGCGCGCAGACCCGGAACATCCTCACGCAGACCCGAAACATCCGCGCGCAGACCTGAAATATCTGCGCGCATTTCCTGAAGCAGATCCAACACGGCGCTTTCTGATTCGTCAGCCAATTTACGTCCCTTTCGACGCGAAACCGACCGATTGTCGCCGCTTCTTCACTGGCTCGCAACAGCCACTTTGCGCAAAGCTACAGGCCGGCCGCCCCTGTCAACGCCGGGCGGGCCTCGTAGAGCGGATAGTCCGCCTCGACGATATACGGGCCGCCGCCGACGGAATCCCGCGATGAATAGAGCACGAAACGTTCGGCGGTGAACCGCAGCGGCGGGAAATATCCCCGCGCGCCCAGATAGGCCGCGACCGAGGCGGAATTCGAGCCGCGCAGCCGCGCGAGGGTGACATGGGGAACGTATTTCCTCGGCTCGAGCGGCGCCCCAAGACGGCGCATCAGCCGCTCCTGTTCGGCCTGCATTTCCAGAAGCGCGGGATCGGGCCGCACGCGCGCGACGATGGCGCGCGGCTTGTCCCCCCCGAAGGAGGCGAGCTGGTCGATCGCGATCTCCACTTCCGGCCGGTCGATATAATCGAGCGCATTGGCTGCGTCGCGGGCGAAGGCGTCGTCGACGTCCCCCAGAAAGCGCAGCGTGATGTGATAATTTTCGACATCGATCCAGCGCGCGCCGGAGACGCCGCCGCGCAGCCGCGACAGGCTTTCGGCGATATGGGGAGGAACTTCCAGGGCGGTAAACAATCTGGGCATACGCTCCTCCTCTTGCAGCAGCTCAACCGAAGCGCCCGCTACTGCGCGCGCGACTCCTTCGCCGCGCCCGGGGGCGCGAGAATTTTTTCCACGTAAGGCGCGATTTTCTTCGCGATCTTCTGCACGCCCGCGGCGTTGGGATGCACGCCGTCTCCGATCAGGAGCTTGGGGTCGCCCCAGACGCCTTCCATGAAGAAAGGAACCATCGTCACTCCATATTTGGCGGCGAGGTCGGGGTAGATCGAATCGAATTCCTCGCGATAAGCTTGCCCCCAATTGTTGCTGGAGACCATGGCGGCGAGCACGACTTTCACGCCTTTCGCCTGAAAAACTTCGATCATCCTGGAAAGATTGCCCCGAGCGTCCTTCGGCGACATCCCATTGAGCATGTCGTTGGCCCCGAGCTCCAGGATCGCCGCGTCGACCGGTCCGGCCCCAAGCGCATAATCCAGGCGGTCCAGCCCCATGGCCGTCGTGTCGCCCGAGACGCCCGCATTGATGACTTCAACCTCGTTTCCCCGCGCCTTCAACAGCTTCTGGAGCTGGACGGGCAGCGTGTCGTCGACCGGCAGGCCCGGCCCGGCCGTGAGGCTGTCGCCGAAGGCGAGGATGCGCGCGGGGGCCGCCTCGGCGCCGCCGGAAAACAAGACCATCGAAACCGCCAGGGTTTGAAGCCATCGCCCGAACAGGCGATATAACGGCGAAGCCACAAGCGTCTGACAAGGCGCGTCGTTCAAGGAAAAAATCTCCGTGCAACCGGTCATCGAACTCGCGGACGTCGATCTCACGCTGGGCCAGGGGGCGGCGCGCGTTCACGTCCTGAAAGGCGTCAGCCTGAGCATAAGGCAAGGCGAGACCGTCAGTCTTCTGGGTCCCTCCGGCTCGGGCAAATCCACCCTGCTCATGACCCTCGCCGGATTGGAGCGCCCGGACTCCGGCTCCGTCAGAATCGACGGAAACGACCTCGGCGCGCTCTCGGAAGACGCGCTGGCGCGGTTCCGTGGCGAAAAGATAGGCGTTGTCTTTCAGTCTTTCCAGTTGATTCCGACCATGACGGCCCTGGAGAACGTCGCCATTCCGCTCGAACTTCGCGGAAAATCGGATGCTTTCGACATTGCCGCGGCGGAGCTCGCGGCCGTCGGCCTCGGCCATCGGCTTTCACATTATCCGGCTCAGCTTTCCGGCGGCGAGCAGCAGCGCGTCGCCCTCGCCCGCGCGCTCGCGCCCGATCCGATCATCCTCGCCGCCGACGAGCCGACCGGCAATCTGGACTCCGAAACCGGCTCCGCGGTGATCGACCTCATCTTCGCCCAGCAGGCGCGCCGGGGAGCGACCCTGGTGCTCGTCACCCATGACGCGACGCTCGCCGCGCGTTGCGGTCGCAGGGTGCGGCTTCGTTCGGGGCGGATCGAGGCGGATATGACGGAAAATGCACGCTAAGGCTGCATTTTACCCGTCGCCGAGAGCAGCCGCGTCAAAGCGTCGATTTCGATCGGTTTGACGAAGTAGAAGTCGAAGCCCGCTTTCAAGGCGCGTTGACGGACCTCCTCCTGTCCCCAGCCGCTGAGAGCGGCCAGGACAACTTTCTGGCCCTTGACCAGCTTTCTGATTTGGGACGCGAGTTCGTAACCGTCCATGCCGGGCAGACCGATATCCGTGATGACGAGATTCGGCTTAAATTCTTCGATCGCCGCAAGGGCCGACGCCCCATCTTCCGTGGTGCAGGTCTCCCCGCCCAGCGATTGAATAAGCAAAGCCAAGGTCTCCGCGACGTCGCGTTGATCCTCGACGACCAGCACCCGAACGGTGGGCATCTTGGCTGGCGAAGACGGAAGTTGGGCGGAGACGGCCGCCTTCGCCTTGGAATGCGCGAGCGTCACTTCAATTTCGCTGCCCTTGCCCGCTCCCTGGCTGAAAATCTTTATTTTCCCGCCATGCAACTCGACGATCCCGCGAGCGAGCGCCAGCCCGACGCCAATGCCGCTGCGGCCAAGTCCCGACGGCTTGTCGCCCTGATTGAAGAGCTCGAATGCGTGCGCGAGCGCCTGGGGCGAGAAGCCGGCGCCATCGTCACGAACGCGGACGACGACATTGTCGCCGACGAGGTCCATCGAGAGAGCGACATGCCCTTCAGCCGGCGTGAATTTCGACGCATTGTTCAGAAGATTGGAGAAGACTTGAGAAAGCCGCACAACGTCTCCGTCGACGACCAACGGTTCTTCCGGCATCGAAACGTCGATATGTTGGCCCTTGGCCTCGAAAAGGGGCATCGTCGTCTCGATCGCCTGCCTGACCGCGTCTTTCAAATCGATGGGGAAGCATCGCAGTTCGATCTTTCCGCGCGTGATGCGCGCCACGTCGAGAAGATCGTCGACGAGACGAACGAGATGAGAGGCCTGCCGCTCGATGAGATCGTGCAAGCGCTCGACTTCCGGCGCCGGCAGAGCGGACCGCTTCAGGACGTGCAGCGCGTTGTGGATCGGCGTTAGGGGGTTGCGCAATTCATGGGCGAGCATCGCCAGGAATTCATCCTTGCGACGATCCGCCTCCCGAAGCGCCTGTTGAAGAAGATACACGCTTATCGCGTCGGCGGCTTGACGGGCGCAGATGTCGACGAGGCGCAACTCGTGGGGGGAGAACTGATGGGGCTCGCGGAAATAGAGCGACAGCATGCCGACCATCCTGCCTGAAGTGGCGTATAAGGGCGCCGACACGACAGCCCGATAGCCGGCATCCCTTATCTCCTTCAAATTAACGGCAAGCGCCGGCTCCTTCTCGACATCCTCAAATGCGAGACGCTCGCCTTTCAGGAGAGCGGCGCCGCTAGCGGAGGCGGAGGACGCGTCGACAGTCGCGAAATGATCCAGGAAACGCTTTTGGAATCCGCGATGTACGAGCAGCCTCAATGTTTGGCTCGCCTCGTCATAGAGCTGAATGCTCCCCATATCCGCGCCGATCAGTTCGACGATGGCGTCGAGAATGGTCCCCATCGGCCGCTCGAACTGATCGGCCTCCATCACTTTCGTGCTGAGCTCCTGCAACCGCGCCATGGCGCGCAGCTCGGCGGCCAGTCCCTGTTCGGCGAGCTTCAGCTTGGTGATGTCGGTAAAGGTGACGACGACGCCGTCTATCTGCTCCTCGAGAGTCCGATAGGGGCGAACCTGCATCGAAAGCCATCGCCCGTCCGACGTTTTGATGTCTCTATCGACAGGGATAAGATTCTTCAGGACGCCGGCGACATCCTGTTCGAGTCCGTCATAAACGAGCCGATGCCTGAAATCCGATATGACGCGCCCGATATCCGTCTTGCTGATGTTGAAATAATCGTGAATTCGCGGCGTAAAGAAACGGATTTTAAGATTCGGATCGAGGAAGAGCGTGCCGATCTCCGTCGCGGCGACGAGGTTCTGGAGATCGTTATGCGCGGTCGAGATCGCCTCCAGCTTGTTCTTCAATTCGCCATTGACCGTCTGCAGCTCTTCATTGATCGACTGCAGCTCTTCCTTGCTGGTCTCCAGCTCCTCCGCGGTCGAGCGATATTCTTCGTTGATGGATTGCAGCTCTTCATTGGCGGCGCGCGAATCCTGGGTCGCCTGTTCATATTCGCGCCTGCCGGCGCTGAGCCGGTCCTGAGCCGCCGTCAACTCCTGGCGCAACCGCTTCAGCTCTCCACTGTTGACGCCTTCGACATCGCTGATTTCGTCGGCTCCGGGCGCTTTCCCGAGATCCATGAAGAGCACGAGGGCCTGGCCTGCGACGGATTGGTCAACCGCCGCGCAAGGCGTCACATGCAGAGCGACGAGATGAGCGTCGCCGTTGAACGCCACGGGGATCGGAACGCTGAGCGACGTCTCTCCCTTTTCGAACGCACGCTGAAGCGCAAGCTTCAAGTCGACTCGAAGCTCGGGACGCACTTGAGCAGGCAGCTCCGTGCTGAAAGGACCTTCCAACGGCCTGAAGAATCGGCCGACGTTCGGAGACAAATGAAGGATCTTGAAAGAGCCGTCGACCAAAACGCTCGGCGGGGCGCTTCTCTCCAGCGCCGCCACATGCGCATGCCCCACGCTGAGAACGGGCTCCAGCTGAGTCGGTTGGGCCACGCGATGCTCCACCGCGCGAAAATCCGAAGTGAGCTGCGGCAGGATCGGCGCGACTTTTTCGGCCTGGCCGAGCGACACGTAAATCCGGGCGTCGCGATCGATCGCGGAAAATTGCGACTGATTGATATCAATCGTCTCGGCGGAACCCAGAAAGACATAACCATTCGCTCTGAGCGCATAATGGAACAACCCGCACAGTTGCCGTTGCAGCTCGCGCTGGAGATAGATCAGAAGGTTCCGGCAAGTAATAAGGTCGATCTTGATGAAAGGCGGATCCTTGAGCGCGCTGTGAGAGGCGAACAGCACAAGGTCCCGTAACTCCTTCCTCACGCGATAATGCGCGTCCTCCATTACGAAAAAGCGGCGCAGACGCTCATCGGAGACATCCGCCTCGATCGACTTCGGGTAACGCCCTTCGCGCGCTGTCGCCAACGCCATATCGTCGATGTCGCTCGCGAAGATTTGCATGATCGGATAGGCGCCGCGTCGCGCCGCTTCCTCCAGCAGAAGGATTCCAATGCTGTAGGCCTCTTCTCCGGTGGCGCAGCCGATGACCCAGACGCGGATCGACGCCTCGTCGTCGAGCTTGTCGAAAAGCGGCTTGACGACTTTCTCGGCGAGCGCGGCGAAAGCCTCCGGATCGCGGAAAAACGACGTCACGGAAATCAGCAGGTCCGAGAAAAGTTCATGGACCTCGTTCTTGTTGCTCTGGAGATAGCGGTAATAATCGGCGAAACTCTCCTGCCGCACGACCTGCATCCGGCGCGCCAGCCGGCGCATGATGGTCGGGCGCTTATAGTCCGAAAAATCGTGCCCCACGCGCCGGCGCAGAAAGGCCACGATCTGCCGGACCTGCTGCTCGGCGTCCTCCTCATTTCCCTGAAAAATCTTCTTCTTGCTACGCACGACCTCGGCAAGCCTTTCCGTCAACGTCGCGATCGGGACGACGAAGTCGACGACGCCGGTCGCTATCGCGCTTTCCGGCATCATCGGGAACTCCGCTTCGCCGGGCTCCTGGGCGAAGATGACGCCGCCGGCCTCTTTGACGGCGCGGACTCCGAGCGTGCCGTCAGACCCCGACCCGCTCAGCAGAACGGCGATCCCGTCGCCCCGGCCTTCGGCGACCGATTGGAAAAACATGTCGATCGGGGAACGGCGGCCTTTCGCGCCGGAGAAGGGACGCGCCGTGATGTCGTCGCCATCGATCACCAATTCTCGATTCGGCGGTATGACATAGACGCAATCGGGCTTGAGTTTCGCCCCGTGATTGATCTGGCTGACCGGCATGCTGGTCTGGGTCGCGATAATCTCGCTCAGGGAGCTCGGCTGGTCCGGCGCGAGATGCACGATGACGACGTAGGCCAGGCCCAGATCGTTTTTGACGCATTTGAAAAACTTCTTCAGCGCCGTAATGCCGCCCGCCGAAGCGCCGAGCGCGCAGAGGGGCGTATGAGGAGGCCGCGCGTCGTTCGGCTTATCGGTCCAAGCCATGATTCCCTGCTTTCACTCCGGCAGCATCATAACCGCTTACCGAGCTACGCCCATCCCGGCTGGAAAAATAACGTGCGCTCGGCCAAGATGAGCAAGCGTAGCTTTGGCAATAACCGAGCGGCGATAAAACCTATGAAGAAGAACATGGAAGCGAGCGCCCGACTTGCATAGACGCATCCAGTCAAAATTGCCTTTCGGCCTGCGCTTCGCCCTGCGCGATCTCCTTGGGGATCCGCGCGGCTTCGGCGTCTTCGTCGCCTGCATCGTCATCGGCGTCGCCGCGATCTCCGGCGTCTCCGGCCTTTCGCGCTCACTGGCCGAAGGACTTGCCCGCGAGGGGCGCACCATTCTCGGCGGCGACGCCTCCTTCAGCCTCGTGGCGCGGGAGCTTTCACCCGAGCAGCGCGCCTTTTTCGAGACGCGCGGCCGAATTTGCGAGATTTCGCTGATGCGCGCCATGGCGCGGCGCGACGACGGCGAAGCGGCGATGGTCGAGATCAAGGCTGTCGATCCGGCGACCTATCCCGCCTTCGGCGCCGTGACGCTCGACCCCGCAACGCCGCTAGACGACGCGCTTGCCGAGAAGGACGGCGTCGCGGGGATCGTGGTCGATCCGATCCTTCTCGCCCGGCTCGACGTGAAGCTTGGAGATACGCTGCTCATCGGGAATTCGCGCGTTCAGCTCCGCGCGAAATTGCTGAACGAACCGGACAAGCTCGCGGGCGGCGTCGGCTTCGGCCCGCGCGTGATGATGACGCGCGCGGCGCTGAAAGCCTCCGGCCTCGTGACGCCCGGGACCGTCGTGCGCAACGCCACACGCATTACGCTGGCTGGAAACGCCGCCGATGAAGACGTGAAGGCGTTCGTGAAAGCGGCGGACGCCGCCTTTCCACGGGCCGGGTGGGAAGCGCGCACGCGCGACGCGGTCTCTCCCCAATTCTCGCGCAATCTGGACCGCTTCACCCAGCTTCTGACGCTCGTCGCGCTGACCGCGCTTGTCGCCGGCGGCGCCGGAGTCGCAAACGCCGTCCACGGTTTCGTCGAGCGCAAGCGCATGCAGTTCGCGGTGCTGAAGGCGCTGGGCGCGACGGGCTCCCGCGTCTTCGCCATCGCGCTTACGCAGGTCATGGCGGCGGCGGCCTTTGCGATCCTGCTCGGCCTCGCCGTCGGCGCTCTGATCCCCTGGGCGGCGGCCGGAGCCTTGCGGGAGGCCGCGGAGCTTCCCGTCTCCGCCGCAATGGACGCGCGCGGAGCGTTGTTCGGCGCGCTATACGGTTTGCTGGTGACGCTCATCTTCGCGCTCATCCCTCTCGGGCGCGCGCATGAGGCGCCGGTCGCGGCCCTGCTGCGGGACGATGCGAGAAGCGTCAAACTGACCCGCTACCGTGCGGCCGCCTTTATCGCCGCCGTCGCGCTCGCCGCGCTGGCGACGGTTTCTTCCGCCGATCTGAAGCTTGGCGCCGCTTATGTGGGCGCCGCGGTCGCGGCCTTCGCGGCGTTGCGCGGCGCGGCCTCTTTGACCATGCGCGCGGCGCGCGCCCTGCCCCGCCCGCGCGATGCAAGACTGCGGCTGGCGCTCGCAAATATCTGGCGGCCCAAAAGCCTCACCCCCGCGCTCATCGTTTCGATCGGCCTCACCCAGACTCTCCTCGTCGCCCTGGCCTTGGTCGAGGGCTCGGTCCACAATGAGCTTGCACGCGCCGACGCCGGAGAAATTCCGAATTTCTTTTTCGTCGATACGCCGAAATCTCAGGCGCAGGCTTTCGCCGCCTTCCTCGCGGAGCAGGTCCCGGACGCCCGGATCGAACATGTGCCCATGATGCGCGGGCGCATGGTCGAGGTGAAGGGCGCGCCCGTCGGCAAGATCGCCGTCGCCGACGACCAGAAATGGGCGTTCGAAGGGGATCGCGGCGTGACCTTCTCGGCCAGCTTGCCCGCCAATTCGCAACTTGCCGAGGGTGAGTGGTGGCCGGCGGATTATGACGGCCCGCCGCTCGTCTCGCTCGAGCAGAAAGTCGCGGAGGGCATCGGCGTCGGGATCGGCGACGACGTCAAAGTCAATGTGCTGGGGCGCGAATTGATCGCCAAAGTCGCGAGCCTGCGCAAAGTCGATTGGCGCAGCTATGCGATCAACTTCATCATGGTCTTCTCGCCCAACGCCTTTCGCGGCGCACCCTACACCGAGCTTTTCACCGTGGCTTACGGCGCGCCCAGCGCCGAAATTCGGGACGCCATGGACGCCAGGCTCGCCCGCGAGACGGCGAAGCGCTTTCCGATGATCGTTTCGGTGCGGGTCAAGGAGGCGTTGCAGGCGATCGACAAGATCGCGGATCAACTCGCCCTCGCCGCCCGCGCCGCGGCGGGGCTCGCCATCGTCACGGCGATGCTCGCCCTTGCGAGCGCGGTCGCGAGCGGCCAGCGCGCCCGCATCCACGACGCGGTGGTCTTGAAGACGCTCGGCGCGACGCGCGGCTGGCTCGCCGCGGCCTATGGGTTCGAATTCGGTCTCGTCGGGCTCGTCGCCTCGCTCATCGCGCTCGCGGCTGGGATCGGCGCCGCCTATGCGATGGTCACGCTCGTGATGAAGATCGACTTCGCTTTCCCCATCGCCGCCATCGTCGCCACGACCGTGGGGACGCTGCTCGTGACCATCGGGTTGGGGCTCGCAGGCACATGGCGCGCGCTGTCGCGCCGGCCGGGGCCGGAACTGCGGGAGTTATGACGGCTCAGGCGTCGACGAGGCGGAAGCGAAACTCCGGGACGGCCGCGCAGGCGAGAACGTCTTCCGCGCTCTTTTTCGTCACGCCGGCCCAGCCTTCCGCCTTCGGCCCCTTGTGAATGAAGGCGACGCGCTGATTGGCGTCGACGACCCAATATTCCCGCACGCCGTAACGCGCATAGAGCTTCGCCTTGAGATCGAGGTCGTAGGCGAGACTGGAGGCCGCGACTTCGATCGCGAGCTGAACGTCCGGCCCGCGTAATTCCTGGGAGCGAAGTCGTTCAGCATAAAGTGAAATATCGGGTTCGACAAAGGTGTTCGCCGAAAGGAAGATGGAAGTTTCGACGCCCACGATCAGCGACGGCGGGCAAGCTCGAGACATCGCCATCAACAACTTCGATTTGATGCGTTCATGCGCGGAATATTTTGGCCCCATGGGGACAATTTCCCCTTCGATCAGCTCGAAATTCTCATCTTCGGAAATGATGCCGGCGTCCTGCATGGCGACGATCTCGTCGACGGTGAAGGCGCGACGGTGATAGCCCTCGGCGGATTTGGTCGTGGTCGGCATGAGCGGCGGCTCCTCGCGACGAGGGTAACATGGACGGCGGCGCCGGGGAATGACGGTCCCTCTCAGGCGCCCGGCCTTGGCGCGCGGGGGTGGCGGAAACGCAAAATATGTTGCGGCCTCCCGGGAATTGCGCGACGACTCGCTTCAACGCAACCGGATAATATTGTGTCGAATTTTGATGGATCAGAACCTTCTCGACCAGATCTACGCCAGTTCCTTTGCGCCGGAGCTTTGGCCCGGCGTCATGGACCAGCTCTCGACGCTCACCGAAGCGCGGGGCGGCGTCTTGTTCGCCGCCAATCCCACCCGCCTCGGCTGGAAGTCGTCGGAATGCGTCGCCGAACATATGGACGCCTATGCGACGCAGGGGTGGATCGAGCGCGGTCACGAGCGTCGCGCCCGGCAACTGGCGCTTCATCATGCCGGGTTTGTCGTCGAGTCCGACATCTTCACCACGGAGGAGCTCGAACACGATCCGACATTCAGCGAGTTCCTGCGGCCGCGCGGCCTCGGCTGGACCGTCTCCACCGCAATGCCGCTGCCGACGGGCGACGATCTCTTCATTTGCATCAATCGAGCATTCGATCGCGGTCCGGTGGAGCGCACATTCGTCGAACGGCTCGACGCCTTGCGGCCGCACCTCGCGCGCGGCGCCTTCATGGCGGCGCGAATGCAGCTCGAGCGCGCGAGGGTCGCGAGCGAGACGCTGGCGCTCATCGGCCTGCCGGCGCTCGTATTGGGAGCCGGAGGGAAAATCCTGGCCGCCAATAATCTCATCCAGTCGATGACGACTCATGTGCGTTGGCGGGCGCATAACCGCTTTTCCTTACGGGACGAGACCGCCGACCGGCTGCTCGGGGACGCGATCGCGACTCTCCACGACGACCGCAGCGCGGCGCCGCGCTCCTTCCCCGCGCGCGATCCGGAGGGCGAGGCGCCGATGATCGCCCACATCATCCCCATCCGTGGCGCCGCGCGGGACATCTTCATCGGATGCGCCGGCGTTCTCGCCATGACGCCCGTCGGCGCGCCGCAGGCGCCTTCGGCGGAGCTCGTCCAATCGCTTTTCGACCTCACGCCGGCGGAGGCGCGGGTCGCGCGCCGTCTCGTCGTCGGCAAATCGATCGAGGACATCGCGACCGAAGGAGCCGTGTCGCGCAACACCGTGCGCACCCATCTGCGCGGGGTGATGGAAAAGACCGGCTGCGGCAGACAGGCGGAAGTTGTGGCGCTGCTCGGAGGGCTCGCGCCGCTCGGCGCCGCATCACAGGAAAAATTCGGCACATCATCCATTTGAACGATGTGCGTCCGCCGCCTTGGTAATAACTTCTTAATCGAACAACGGGGGGCGTCCGCAATTGCCGCGAACGTCGAATATCTCGGGGTTCGACATTATGTCGCGTTATTGAGGGGCAGCTTTTCCAAGCTTCTTTGCCGATCCGGGATCTAGCTTTTTTCAAGAAATATTGGGGGCCTTCGCGAGGCCCCCATTTCTTTTGGCCGTCCGGTCAAACGCCCGTCGGATAGTTCGGGCTCTCGCGCGTGATCGAGACGTCGTGCACATGGCTTTCGCGCAGGCCCGCATTGGTGATGCGCACGAATTGCGCGCGCTCCTGGAACTCGCGGATCGTCGGCGCGCCGACATAGCCCATCGCCGCGCGCAGGCCGCCGGCGAGCTGGTAGAGGATCGGACCGATCGGACCGCGATACGGCACCTGCCCCTCAATGCCCTCCGGCACGAGCTTGAGCTGGTCCTTCACATCGCCCTGAAAATAGCGCGTGGCCGATCCCGCCGTCATGGCGCCGACCGAGCCCATGCCGCGATAGGCCTTGAAGGAGCGGCCCTGATAGAGAAACACCTCGCCGGGCGACTCCTCCGTGCCCGCGAAGAGCGAGCCCATCATGACGACTTCGGCGCCCGCGGCGACGGCCTTGGCGAGATCGCCCGAATATTTCACGCCCCCGTCGCCGATCACCGGCACGTCTGCTTTGCGCGCCTCCTCGGCGGCCTCCATGATCGCCGTGAGCTGCGGAACGCCGACGCCCGCGACGATGCGGGTCGTGCAGATGGAGCCCGGACCGATTCCGACCTTGATGGCGTCCGCGCCCGCGTCGATCAGCGCCTTGGCGGCCTCGGCCGTGGCGATGTTGCCGGCGATGATCTGCACTTTGTTGTTGTCGCGCTTCACGCGCGCCACCTGATCGATCACCGCCTGCGAATGGCCATGCGCCGTATCGATGACGATGGCGTCGGCTCCGGCGTCGATGAGCTGCAGCGCGCGCTCATAGCCGTAATCGCCGACAGTGGAGGCGGCGGCGACGCGCAGGCGCCCTTCCGCGTCTTTGCAGGCATGGGGATGCTGCGTGGCCTTCTCAATGTCCTTGACGGTCACGAGGCCGACGCAACGATAGTCTTCGTCGACGACGAGCAGCTTCTCGATGCGATGCTCGTGCAGCAGGCGGCGCGCCTCCTCCTGCCCCACGCCCTCGCGGATGGTGACGAGCTTCTTGGTCATCAGCTCGGCGATGGGCTGGCGCTTGTCCTGGGCGAAGCGCACGTCGCGATTCGTCAGAATGCCGACGAGCCTGCCCTTGCCGCCGACGGCGCCGCGCTCGACGACCGGAATGCCGGAAATGCCGTTCGACGACATCAGATAGAGCGCGTCGGCGAGCGTCGCGTCGGGGAAGATGGTGATCGGATCGATCACCATGCCGCTCTCGTAACGCTTCACCTTGCGGACTTCGGCGGCCTGATCGGAGGGCGAGAGATTCTGGTGGATCACGCCGATGCCGCCGGCCTGCGCCATGGCGATGGCGAGCCGCGCCTCGGTCACCGTATCCATGGCGGCCGAGACGATCGGCAGATTGAGCGTGATCTCGCGCGTCAGGCGGGTGGTGATGTCGACGCCGGACGGCATGACGCGGGAATGGCCGGGACGCAGCAGCACGTCGTCGAATGTCAGCGCTTCAATCAACGTGGCGGTCAATCGGGCCATGGGCCAACTCCTCTATGAAGCGGAACAACGGCGGTCGCTCATGCGCAGCCGTTCAGGGTTGGCGCGTGCTCATAGCATTAATCATTGCAAAGGCAAATGGCGCCGTCGCGACGCGGCGGGGACGATCGGTTGAGGGCCGGGCGTGAGCAAATCCCTTCCCTTTACGGGGAGGCATCAGGCGCCCAACCCCCTGAGCTTGTCGCCTAACCGATCCTCCCACCCGACGCCTGCGAAGCGAAACCCGTCCGAACCGGATTCGTCACGGGATCAGAGTCCGATTAACGCAGGCTTGACTATTGAAGTGGACAATATCGCGTGAATTGGAGAAAAATCAGATGCGTACGTCTTTTTATCTCATGGTTCGCGCCGCCGCGAGCAGCTTGAAGCGCCTCGCCCGCGCCCGTTCAGGATCGACGGCGATCATCTTCGGACTCGCCTTCATCCCGGTCATGCTCGGCATCGGCGCCGCAATCGATTACGGCCGGGCAGCGATGATCAAGTCGAAGCTGCAAGGCGCGACCGACGAGGCCGTCCTTGCCGCCGGGGCGCAATCAAAGCTCAAGCAGTCCGACCGGCAGAGCATCGCGCTGAACAAGGTCCTGAACAATCTCGGCGGCGCGGCGGGCAGCCTGAACGTCACCGTTTTGGAATCCGAGCCCAAGGCCGGAGTCTATGAAGTCACGGCGCAGGCGACCATGAACACGTCGCTCCTGAAATTCGCCAACTTCCAGTCCATCACCGTCGCCGCCAAATCGGAGGCGAGCGTGACGATGGGCAGCGAAGCGCCCGTCGAGATCGCGCTGGCGCTCGATAATACGGGGTCGATGCGCGACGACATCCCCGCGCTCAAAAGCGCGGCCAAGACGCTCGTCCAGAACATCATGGGCGACGGCTCGAACGGCAAGGTGCGCGTCAGCGTCGTGCCCTATGTCGCGGCCGTGAATCCCGGCCTCACCGACACGAGCATGATCGATACGGGCGTGAGCGCGCCATGGACAGGCAACTGGTTCAATTGGGCCTGGCTCGGCTATGACAAGCGTTGCACGCCGAATTGGGGATCGGGCGGCGGCGGCAGCGGTCCGGGCGGCGGGTCCAGCGGAGACTCGGGCGACGCCAGCGATCTTATCAATCTGCTGAACCCTTTCAGGCGCATCGCGCAGGAACTCTTCGGCGTCGGCGCGGCGCATGCGAGCGACGTGACGCCGAACACGATTCCGACGCTGACCCTTCAAAATTTGAGATCGTCCGCGACGGGCCGAACCTTCAAGGCGCCGGTCGGCTTCAACATCCAGCCGAAGGACAGCTATACGGGCGGTTGCGACTGGATCGTAAATCCGGGCCAGGTAAGCCCTTACGAACTCTTCAAGCGCCTGAAGGACGACAAGGGAACCCCTGTCGCCTGGAAAGGTTGCGTCGAGGCGCGCGCCAACGCGGCCGAAATCGCCGCTGTGAATTCGTCTTGGAGCGCGAGTTACGCCTCTGCGGATTACGATGTGACGGACGCCCCGCCCGCCTCGGGCAACGCCGCATCCCTCTTCACGCCCTATTTCTGGCCAGACGAACCGGACTACGATTTCAACACTTGGGTTTCCGCGGCCCCAGGAAAATGGATATCCGGCTCCACGACCTTCCACAACAACTTCAAGGCCGACTATCCGGTCCCGAGCTCATGGAACTGGGTCGCGAACAATTGGAACGCGGGACAGGACATTCTGAAATATGACGGCGCGACGAACTCGGCCATCGTCAAGGAAACCGCGCCGGACACATACGGCCCCAACGCGGCCTGCCCGCAGCCGATCACGCGCCTAACCAACAATCAGGGCACGGTGATCTCGGCGATCGAGGCCATGAATTTCTGGTACAATGGCGGCACGGTTATCTCCGAGGGACTGACCTGGGCCTGGCGCACGATCTCGCCGGAAAAGCCTTTCGCCGACGGCGCCGCCTACACGGACGCGAAGACCAAGAAAGTCATCGTGCTGATGACCGATGGCGTGAATGGTCTCGCCGAAAACGGCAATAGCGCGGGCGCCGGGATCTCGGATTACTCCGCCTACGGCTATATGGGCGGAAGCCGGCTCTCCTGGGCGGACAATGTCCAGACCTACGACCAGCTTCAAACCTTCCTGGATAATCGCCTGAAGAAAGCATGCGACAACGCCAAGGCGAAGGGCATTTCCATCTACACGGTGATGTTTAACCACAACGGCTTTTTGAGCCAGACGCAGCAGGCGCATTCCTCGGCGCTTCTGGCCTATTGCGCCTCCAAGCCCGACAACGCCTATGTGGCGACGGACTCGAACGCGCTCAGCGACGCCTTCGCGAATATTTCGGTTGCGGCGACGGCGACGCCGCTGCGGCTGACGAAGTAAGGAAAAAGCAAGGGGGCGGCGCGCGTCAACGCGCCGCCCGGTAGAAGCCCTCAGGCCGCTCCGGCCCGTTCCGTGTCGAACTGCAATTTCGCCAGCCGCGCATAGAGGCCGCCGGCGGCGATCAGCGTCGCATGGGTCCCCTCCTCCACGATCCGGCCCTCATCGAGCACCACGATGCGGTCGGCTTCGAGCACCGTCGCCAAGCGATGCGCGATGACGATGGAGGTGCGGCCCTTCATCACGTCGTGCAAGGCGGCCTGCACGGCCGCTTCGTTCTCGGCGTCGAGCGCCGAGGTCGCCTCATCCAGCAGCAGCACCGGCGCGTCCGCCAAAATCGCGCGTGCGATGGCGAGGCGCTGGCGCTGTCCGCCGGAAAGAGTGACGCCCCGCTCGCCGAGCTGCGTGTCGTAACCTTTCGGTAGCGCGGAAATGAAGTCGTGCGCCTGGGCGCGTTTCGCCGCCGAGACGATGACGTCGATTGACGCGCTTTCGCGGCCATAGGCGATGTTCTCGGCAACCGACAGGCCGAAGATCACCGGGTCCTGCGGCGCGAGCGCGATCGCCTTGCGCAGATCGAGCGGATCGAGCGCGCGCAGATCGACGCCGTCGAGCGTGACGGCGCCGCTGCCGACGTCGTAAAATCTCAGGAGCAGCGCAAAGAGCGTCGATTTGCCGGCGCCCGAAGGACCGACCAGCGCGACGCGTTCGCCCGGCTCGACGGCGAGAGACAGGTCTCGAAGCGCCGAACGATCCGGCGCCGTCGGATAGGCGAAACCGACATGCTCGAAGGAAATGCGGCCCCGCCAGCGCGCCGGCGCGGGCGTCGGATGCGGCGGCGCGACGATCTTCGGCCTCACTTCGAGAATTTCAGCGATGCGCGAAGCGGCGCCTGCGGCAGCAGTGACCTCACTCCACACCGACGACAATTCGCCGAGCGAGCTTGCGCCGAGGACGGCGTAGAGCACGAATTGCGACAGCAGGCCGGAGCTCATCCGGCCGGCGAGAACGTCCTGCGCCCCCAGCCATAAAACGGCGACGATGCTGGTGAAGACGACGAGGATCGCACCGGAGGTGACGAAGGCCCGCGCCAATGTCGCCGCCTGCGCGGCGTCATAGGCGGCCTCGACCGCGCGCTTGAAACGGGCGACGGTCGGCGCCTGCGCGCCATTGGCCTGCATGGCGCGCACCGCGGAAAGATTCTCTCCCGCATAGGCGGAGGCCTGCGCGAGCGTATCCTGGGCGAGCTTCGAACGCTTGCGCACGCTTCGACCGGACGCGATGAGCGGCAGGACGATGACCGGGATCGCCGCCAGGGCGAGGCCCGCCAGCTTCGGGCTCGTCGCGAACATCATGATCACGGCGCCGACAAACATGAACATGTTGCGCAAGGCGACCGAGGCCGAAGAGCCGAAGGCGGATTTCAGCAAGGTCGTATCGGCGGTGAGGCGCGACAGCAGTTCGCCGGTCTTCGCCGTGTCGTAGAAGGCGGCGTCGAGCGAGGCGAGATGCCTGAAGAGGTCCGCCCGAAGATCCGCCACCACGCGCTCGCCGAGCGTCATCACGAAATAATATCGGGTTCCCGAGGCCAGAGCGAGCGCCGCGGCGACGCCGACCATCGCGCCGAAATAGGCGTTCACCGCCCCGGCGCTATCGGTGGAAAAGCCATGGTCGATCATGCCGCGAACCGCCGCAGGCAGGGTCAGGGTCGCGCCCGACGCGACCAGAAGAGCGGCGAATGCGAATGCGATGGTGCGTTTGTAGCGCAGCGCGTAAGGCAGCAAGGGCCGAAGCGGCGCGAGCGTGGCGCCGAAACCGCGCCGATTTTCACGAGGGGGAGCGGCGAGCGACGCGTCTTTGTTGATCTCAGTCATAGCGCGTCCCTATAGCGCCCCGTAGCTTCGAAAACGACCCTTCATGCAAAGCCTCGGATTTTGCGCCGCACACTGGATTTGTGCGGCGCGTCATAAAAATTTTTAGTTGGGCGATAGGCGGAAGCCATGCGAAAACTCCCGGCAAAACCAGCATTTTTCAGCGATTTAGCGGCTGCGACATGTTGTCGCGGAAAATTGGCCGGACGTCTGGACAGCGCCGCAACTTGTGTTACCTTTTCGCTGCGTCGAAATGACGCGCCACCACAAAAGTGGGGCGAAGCGCCAAGAAAAATCAAAAGCATAAGGCGCGGCTCTGGGAACAAAGAGGAGTGACGATCATGGCTGATAAAGAGCTCGAAATCACCACGAACACCTACATCTTCGCCGGCGTCGGCGCCGTGCTTCTCGGCGGTCTCGCCGCGGCCGCGCTCGGCGGCCTGCAGAACACGATCGCGGCTGGCGTCGTCGGCGCGCTCGCGGGCGGCTGCCTCGGCCTCTTCTTCTAATTCACAGCGCCGGGCCTCGCGGCCCGGCTCCGGCATTCATTTGGAGGAGTGAAGACGATGGCTGAGAAAGAACTCGAAATCACCACGAACACCTACATCTTCGCCGGCGTCGGCGCGGTCATCCTCGGCGGTCTCGCCGCGGCCGCGCTCGGCGGCCTGCAGAACACGATCGCGGCCGGCGTCGTCGGCGCGCTCGCGGGCGGCTGCCTGGGTCTGTTCTTCTAAGCGGCATTTCGGCGGACGCTGGTCTGGTCCCCGGCGTAAGCCAGTCGACACCAGCCAGCAATTGCGAAATGCGATTGCTGGCTGTCTTGCTTTCAAGGGGGCGTTTTGAGGGGCGTCGAAATATTCATTTTCAAAAGATCGGCGCTTTTCGACTTTGTCGGAAAGCGCTTTTTCGTTCACCTTGGATTGTGAATCTTTCGGCCAGGGCGTGCGCGCCGCCCTCGACCCCGCGCCGGCGACAGGGCATGTTGGCGGGGTGGACCTCGCAACGCCGGAAAGGCTCTTTCGCCCATGTGGCGCGCAATTTTTGAAACCGCCCTGCTCTTTCTGACGCCTTTTCTGGCCTATACGCTGTTCCATATCGCGCAACGGCGATGGCCCTTCGTCGCCGAGCTTTGGCATAAGCGCATCGTTTCGGCGCTTGCGATCGCCGGTCTCCTCACCGCAATCGCGGGCATGTTGACGCTTGGCCTGACCGAGCGCCAGCAGGGCGCCTATGTTCCTGCCCATGTCGAAAACGGCAAACTCGTCCCCGGCCAATTCCGATGAACGGCGCCCGGCATCTTCTCGACGATCCGCGGCTTGCGACTTTGTTTGCGGCGCTCGCCAGGACCGGGGCCGAAACGCGTATTGTGGGCGGCGCCGTGCGCGACGCCTTGTTCGGCCTGCCGCCGCATGAGATCGACCTCGCCACGACGGCGCTCCCCGAGGCTGTGCTCGACGCGGCGCGGGCGGCGGGACTGAAAGGCGTTCCGACCGGCATCGAGCACGGGACTGTGACGATCGTCGTCGCCGGCGCGCCGTTCGAGGTGACGACCCTGCGCGAGGACGTGGAAACGGACGGCCGCTACGCTGTCGTGCGATTCGGCGGAGATTTCGAGCAGGACGCCAAGCGCCGCGACTTCACCGTCAACGCCATCTCGCTCACGCCGGACGGAAAGCTTCACGACTATACCGGCGGCCTGAAGGACATCGCCGCCAGGCGCATCCGCTTTATCGGCGACGCCGCGACGCGAATCCGCGAGGATTATCTGCGCGTCCTGCGCTTCTTCCGGTTCAACGCCTCGCATGGCGAAGGCGATTTCGATCGCGAGGGATTGCACGAGTCGATCCTTGCGCGCGGGAGCCTCGCCCGGCTCTCGCGCGAGCGCGTTCGCGCGGAGATATTGAAGCTGCTGCCCGCACGCCGCGCGCCCGAGATCATGCGCGCCATGTCCCATGCCGGGATTATCGAGGTGCTGCTCGGCATGGGCTATCCGGCCCGGCTGGAGCGTCTCGCGGCGATCGAGGCGGCGCGGGGGAAGAAAGGCGACGCCGTTCTGCGCCTCGCCGCCTTCTCGGCGCTGACGGCGGAGGACGCCGACCGGTTGCGCGACCGTATGCGCCTGTCGAATGACGAACACGCCCGCCTCGCCGCGGCGGCCCGGACGCTTGCGGCGCTGCACGGAATCGACCGGGCGCCCCCGATCTCTCATCTGCGCGAGATGCTCTTCCTATGCGGCGCGCGCCCCGCCAGCGACGCCCTCGCCCTCGCGCATGCCGAAAGCGCGGCCGCGCCGGACGACGCGCAATGGCTGGAGGCCGCCGGCTATCTCGATCGAACCCCCGCCCCCGCTTTTCCGATCAAGGGGGCGGACCTCATCGCGCGCGGCGTTGCGCCAGGCCGCGCATTGGGCGCGACGTTGAAGACGCTTCAGGCGAAATGGATACGCGCGGGTTTTCCGCGCGATCCCGCGGTCGTGCGGCAATTACTGGAAGAGGCCATCCGGGGCGGCGACGGCTGACATGCGGGAGACCGGCATGGCGCCGGCGATTCATGTCGTGATCTGTGAGATCAAAGTGAATTCGGACGGCGCCGGGATCTTCGAACCGATCATGCGGGTCGTCGTCAGGTCCCCGCCGGAATATCTCGGCTTCGTTGCAGAATAGGGTCGTTCTGCCCGTCAATCGCCAGCGACCTGAATGTGATCCGGCTCCAAACCCTCCCGGCTCCGCCGATAGATTTCCGCATAGGCCGTTTCGAGACTTCGCGCATAGCGGCGCGCATCGAAGAGCGGAGACGCTTCGCCTTGGCTTTCAAGATGCGCGCGCATCGCCGAGAGCCGTTCCGGCTGCGACGCCAGCTCGATGGCGAGCGCTTCATACGCGGCGAGATTCTCCGCAATCATGTTCGGCAACCCGGCGGCGTTCAGCAGGCTGGCCGCGACGCGCCCGGCGAAAGTCGATCCGGCGCAGGTCAGCACCGGAACGCCCGCGAAAATCGCGTCGCTCGCCGTGGTGTGGGCGTTGTAGGGGGACGTATCGAGAAAGAGATCGGCCAGCTTGTGTCGCGCCAGATGCTCGTCCAGCCGGATGCGAGACGAGAAGACGAGTCGGGATGCGTCGACGCCGCGCGCCGCCGCCGCATGACCAAGATTTTCTACGGCCGCCTTATTGTCTTCGATCAGCCAGAGAACGGCGTTGGGCGTCTTTGTCAGCGCGCGCATCCAGACGTCGAAGATCTGCGGCAGAATCTTGTATGAATTGTTGAAGCAGCAAAAAACGAATGCGTCTTCCGGCAGGCCGAAATCGGCCCGGCTGAACGCGCGGCCGGAAATCGCCTTGCTGGGATCGTTCGGCTGGTAGCAGTCCGGGAGATAGATGACCTTCTCGGCGAAATCCGCTTCGGCGCCCGGCGGGATCACGATCCTGTCGGCGACGATATAGTCAATGTAACCGGCGCCCATGGACGCGGGATAGCCCAGATAATTCACCTGTATCGGCGCGGCGCGGCGCGCGAAGATTCCGGCTCTGTGTCCCTTTGTCAGACCTTTGAGATCGACGGCGACGTCCACGCCCGCCTCACGCGCGAGCGCGGCGACGGCCTCGTCCGAAAGACGCCGAACGTCGTGGAACGCATCGAAGGCGGCGGATATGCGCCGTCTATAGGCGTCGTCGCTTTGCGGACCGAAAGAAAAACCGATCAGTTCGAAAGCCGCGCGATCCGCATTCTCCAACACGGCCGCCAGAAGATGCGAAGTCGCATGCTCATGAAAGTCGGCGGAGAAATAGCCGATCCGGATCTTTTCGCCAAAACGCCGCTTCGGCGCCGGCGCGTGTGTCAGAGCGCGCGGGGCCATCAGCCGCGCGGCCTGCGCGTTGATCGCCTCCGAGCCCGAAATGGAGAGAATCGCAAAGGCGCTGACGATCTCCCTGCCCTCGCGGAGATTGGCCTCGATGCGGCTCAACTCTGTCGGCGCAAGCGACCAGTCGCACATCTGACGGCGGATGAAGCCCCTCAGTTCGATCAGGTGGTTTGCGTCGCCGCGCAGTTCCGCGAGCGTCTCGTAATCACGCAGCGCTTCAACCCGATAGCCGGCTTCCAGCAGATTCGCCGCGCGGCCCGCATAGGCCGCCGCACATTTCGGATCCAAGGCGATCGCTTTGTTGAAAGCGATGACGGAGTCATCGAGCCGGTCGAGGCGACGAAGAAGATTTCCCTTTTCGGCGAAAATCTCGGCGTCGCCCGGCGCCAGCGCAAGCGCCCTGTCGTAACTTTCCAGCGCCTCGTCGGCGCGGTCGAGCGCCGCGAGCGCCTCTGCGCGGTTGAGGTGGAAGCCCGCGACATCGGGAGCAAAAGCGAGCGCCTGGTCGTAATCGGCGAGCGCCTCCTGAAACCTCCCAAGCTCACAAAGCGCGTTGCCGCGCACGCATCGGACGTCCGCCGACATTGGATGCATGGCGAGAGCCGCCTCGGCGACGGAAAGCGCCTGTTCCGGCGCGCCGGCATGGAGGCGGATTTCGGCGAGACGCAAATAGGCGGGAAGCGCCGCGCGATCGAGCGCAAGCACCGCCTCATAATCCGCCGCCGCTTCGTCGAAGCGCTCCAGCGCGGCGTAAAGATCGGCGCGGTTGATCAACGTCTCCAGACGCTCCGGAGCGAGACGGATCGCCTCGGTCAGCGCAGCGAGCGCGTCGTCGGGACGGCCCGCCGCATAAAGGGCGGCGCCGAGCGTATTATGGACGTCCGGGTTTTGCGGCTGCGCCCGCGCGGCGCGCGAGAGATAACGCGCGGCCTCCTCCTGTCGTCCGGTTCGATGCAGCAGGACGCCGAGCATATAAAGCGCGTCGAAATGCGCGGGACTTTTGGCGACGACTTTCTTGAGCAACCGCTCGGCGCCCGCCGCGTCGCCGCTCCGAAAAAGGCCGATCGCTTTTTCGATTTTCTCGCGCTCGCCCGACAAGGTCAGCCCGCGCCCTCGGCCCTGGCCAGTCGCTCGAAGACGCCGAGCACCATGGCGCGCTTGTCGAAATTGAAGACATCGGTCTCGCGCGCGAGGTCGCGTATCTCGTCCCAGGCCCGGGCGTAGCCGATCATGCGCGCGGGAGCGGCGCCGCCTTGCGAGAGCGTGCGCACGCGGGAATCGAGGTGGCGCTCCAGCGCGCGCATGAAGGTCTCGTAAGCCGCCTCATTGTCGCGGCCGGTAAGTTTGTCGGCGAGGAAATGCACGCCGCCCCAGTCGACGCGCGGCAGGCTTTGAAAGAGGCGCGCGACGCTCGTGTCGAAAGCCATGGCGTCGCCGCCGAGCAGGCGCAGCGTCTCGCGGACAGAGCCCTCGGCCCGCGCCGCCGCCGCCGCAATGTCCGCCGCCGGGCGATCGCTCCAGGGCGCCCCCACGGCGCCGACGGCCGCGACGGTTTCATCCTGCGTCAACGGCCCGAGCATGAGCTTGCGGCAGCGCGATCTGATCGTCGGCAGCACGCGCCCAGGCTGATGCGCCACCAGCAGGAAGAGCGAGCGTTCGGGCGGCTCCTCGATGAGCTTCAGCAGGGCGTTCGCGGCGCTGCGATTGAGATCGTCGGCGCAGTCGATGATGGCGACGCGCCAGCCGCCCGTGCCCGAGCCCTGATGAAAGGACCGCGTGATTTCGCGCACGTCGTCGACGCGGATTTCGGTGAAGTGCTTCTTGGTCTTCTCGTTCCATTCGCGGCGCAGCAGGGAGATGTCCGCGAGCGCCATGGTCGCGACGCGGCGCGCGGCGACATGCTCCGGCGGCACGGCGAGCGTCTCGGCCCTCTGCGCCTCCGACGCTTTTGGGTCGGGATGCGCGAGGAGAAATCGCGCAAACCGCCAGGCGAACGTCGCCTTGCCGACTCCCTCGGGCCCGCCGACGATCCAGGCCTGCGCGAGACGGTTGCGCTTATAAGCGTCCAGCAATTCATGCTCGGCGCCGGCATGGCCGAAAAAGGCGAGCGTCTCGCGCGGATGCGGCGCATCGTCGAAACGGTCGCTCTCGGGCGGGCCGGCGGCCTCTTTGCTCATTGCGCGGCGGTCGCGGCGGGTTGTGCGTCGAGAAAGCGGGCGTCGACGAGCTGGCGGATCGCGCGCGCGACTTCGTCGGGGGGCAGCGCGCCGTTCACGACGCAGCAGCGCTCCGGCTCCCGCTCGGCGATGTCGAGAAAAGCGCGACGCAAGCCTTCGTGAAAGCCGCCATCCTCCGCCTCGAACCGGTCGGCGCGCTCCCCGGCGACTTCACGACGGACCGCGGCTCGGGCGAGGCCATCCTTGGGCGGCAGGTCGATGACGATGGTGAGGTCCGGCTCGAGGTCGCCCACGGCCGCCTTCTCCAGCAGCGCAAGCGCCTGCGGCTCCACGCCGCCCCGCGCGCCCTGATAGGCGCGCGTCGAATCCGTGAACCGGTCGCAAAGCACCCAGGCGCCCCGCGCCAGCGAAGGCGCGATCAGGTTCTCGACATGATCGATGCGCGCAGCCGCGAAAAGCGTCGCCTCGGCCAGCGCGCCGAGCGGCGCGATGCGGCCGGAGAGCAATATCCGCCGCAATCTTTCCGCCTTCGGCGTGCCGCCCGGCTCGCGCGTCGTCACCGCCTCGATTCCGCAGGCGCGCAGATGTTCGGCGAGGCGCCTGAGCTGCGTCGACTTCCCAACGCCCTCCCCGCCTTCGAATGTGATGAAACGGCCTCTTTCGGCGCCTGTCATTTCCTGGCCGACAGCTTGTCGTGGATCTTGGCCGCAGCATACTCGTAAACCGCGTCGAAAGCGCGACTCGACAGCGACCCTTCCGCGATCGCCTCGGAGGCTTCGAGCGGCTGCTCGAGAACCACGGCCGCGCCGCGCTTGATCTCGAGCTTGCCGATCTGCTGCGCGGCCTCGACCGGCGCGACGACCGGCCCTTCATAGACGATCTTTCCCGAGAGCTTCTCGTTGGAGCCGCGCTGCAACAACACCTTCACATCCGTTTTCGAGACGAGGTCGACGGAGCCCCTGGTCCCGCCATAAACCTGCGCCGGGCCGATCGGTTCGCCCGCCTTGAAGAGGTCTTTCTCCTCGAAGTTCCGAAAACCCCATTGCAGGAGCTTGCGCGCTTCTTCGGCCCGCTCCTTCGCGGTCTTGGCGCCGTAGACGGCGACGATCAGCCGGCGCCCCTCTTCCACGGCCGACCCCACGAGTCCGAACTCCCCCTTTTCAATATTGCCGGTTTTCAATCCGTCCGCGCCGATGCTCATCGTCAGCAACGGATTGCGGTTCTGCTGCCGGATATTGTTCCAGGTGAATTCCTTCTCGCCAAAAATTTTATAGAAGTCCGGATAGGTCTTGATCACATAGAGCGCGAGCTTCGCCATTTCCCGGGGCGTCACCTTCTGATCGTCGCTCGCTTTGCCCCACGGATTCCCGAAACGGGATTTGACGAGGCCCAGCTCCGCCGCGCGCTTGTTCATGCGCATGACAAAAGCTTCCTCATTGCCGGCGACGCCCTCGGCGAGAACGAGCGCGGCGTCATTGCCCGAATCGACGATGAGCCCGCGCAGCAGGTTTTCGACGCTGGCGCGGCTGTTGACCTTGAGGAACATGGCCGAGCCGCCCGCTGGCGCGCCGCCGTTGCGCCACGCATATTCGGAGACCTGCATCTCGTCGCCGAGCCTCAGGCGGCCTTCGGTCAACTCACGGAAGATCATCTCGGCGGTGAGAATTTTGACGGTCGATGCCGGCGTCACAAAATCGTCGGCGCCCTTTTCGAAGAGAACCGTGTTGGTGCCGGCGTCGATCAGGATCGCCTGCGGCGCGCTCGTCTGAAAAGGCTGCGCGATCGCCGCGCCGCCGAAAAACGTCGTCACACAAATGAGAAACGCGGCGACGGCCGCTCCGGCGTGGCGTATGCGCAAGACAATGCTCCGCTAGAAAACGGCGGCGCCCGATGGCGTCGCGCCACGAAGCATGACCCCCAAGAAGTTAAAAAGCAACGCAACGGCGAGCGCTTGGAAGACGCCGTTCAGTTGAGCGCGTGACGCATGGGGGGCGTCGGGATCGCAGCCTCGTCATGATCGATGGAGGACGGGCGAACCGGGGGCAAAGGCGCGGCCTGGAAGGATTTCACCTGCGCCTCGGCGGGAGCCGCGGACCGCGCGCCGCGGGTGGAGGCCACCGGCTCGGAATCCACATTATTGTCGTCGCGGGAGGTAGCCGTCGTCTCGGGAAGCGGCTCGGGGCGAGCGTCAGGGGCGTAGGCCATCATCTCGGTCGTCTCGCCGACCGCCGGACGGATGGGCGGCGCGTCATTGACGACCGGGCGGGCCGCCGGCTCCGGCGCGCGCTCGACGAGAGCGGCGGCGCGAACCGGCTCCTGCTTCGCGGCGACCATGACCGGCGCGACGCCTTCGATATTGGCGGGCTGGCCGTCGTCGCGCAGCGTCGCGAGAAGTTTCGCGTCGTCGTCGCCGGCGAGGTCGGCCTTGCCGATCCATTCGACCTTGACTTTGGCGGTGCCCGCCGAGCGGAAGTCGAGCGCCTCGGCGACGCGCTGGGAGACGTCCATCACGCGACCGCCATGATAGGGACCGCGATCGTTTACGCGCACGACGATCGAGCGCATGTTTTTCATGTTGGTGACGCGGGCGTAGCTCGGCAGCGGCATGGTCGGATGCGCGGCGGATATCGAATCCCGATCGAAGATCTCGCCATTGGCCGTGCGGCGGCCATGGAAATCCGAGCCGTACCAGGAAGCGGTGCCAGCCCCGGAGAAGGGCCTCTCGCTCGGATAATAGGTTTGGCCGGCGATTTTATACGGCTTTCCAACCATATAATTGCCGCCGCCCTTCGGAACCTCCTCGCCATCGGCCACGATGCGGGGACTGGCGCGCACGCCATATTTCGGATCGACGTTCGAACCGTAAGGGGAATAAGCGAGACCGCCATAACGCGGCGATTGGGACGTCGAGGCGCATCCGGCGAGAGATGCGAGAGAAAGAAGAAGGACCGAGCTTCGGAGTGCGGAGAGCGTCGGATCGAATTTCATCAGCAAGCGCTTTTGCTCCCGCAAACCGGCAAATCGCATGTGAACGGCCCCTGTCGACGCCGACGGCTCAGCCGCCGATCCCGGTCCGCCCGCATCTCCGTTCGCGCCATCCTGACGCCCCAGAAAGACGCACACCCTTGATTCGGCGCGCGTTGCGTTGGCCGGGAGTTTCTCCCTTAAGTCTGAACTTGCCGTTAACGTCACGTTGCAGCCAAGGCGAGAAGCAGGCTGAAACCGGGCGGAAATCGGGCTTTCCATATGGCCGCGCGCGGTCGTGTCGGTTTTGCGACAGGCTGTGGCGCGCCTGCCACAGTCGAAAGGGCCGCTATTGGACCCGCGCGAGATCGGCGATGCGGGTTTCTACCCGCTCGACGCCGCGGAAGTGATTGGCGGAGACGCGAGCGGCGACGTGGAAGACCTCGCCCCGTCCACGCAATAGAGCGTCGCCGATGGGCGACCCGATCGCCCGGAAAGCGATGGCCTCCACCGTGGCGCCGTCGCCGGAGCGCAGACGCGCCCGCACATGGTTCTCGCCGACGACCATGGCGTCGGCGAGACGCTGCTCCGGCAGGGCGAATAACGGCTCCGGGTTTCCCTGCCCGTACGGTCCCGCCCGCTCCACCCGGCGCAGGAGATCGATATTAACCCCTCGCCCCGAAACGGCGGCGTCGATGACAAGGGCGTCCGCATCCCGGGCCGCGTCGACGGCGTCGGCCAGCGCGTCGTTCAGATACGACCGGAATTCGTCCAGCCGGCCGCGGGCGAGCGTGACGCCGGCCGCCATGGCGTGGCCGCCGCCCTTGAGCGCGAGGCCGAGATCAACGCAGCGCCGAACGGCCTTACCAAGGTCGACGCCACTTAAACTTCTACCTGAACCTGATCCTGTTTCTCCATTAAAAGCAAAGGCAAATGATGGTATACTAAAGCGTTCTTTGAGCCTCGCGGCAATCAGGCCCACAACGCCGGGGTGCCAGTCCGATCCCTCCACCACGAGACAGCTTAACCGGTTCGACTTAAGAAACTGCATATCCGCCTGGGCGATCGCCTCCTCCAAAGCGCGCTTTTCGATCCCCTGCCTTTCGGCGTTGAGACGGTCGAGCTCCTGCGAGATGCGGCGCGCCTCGGTCGGATCGGAAAGCGTCAGAAGACGCGCGCCGAGACCGGCGTCGCCGATCCTGCCGCCGGCATTGATGCGCGGCCCCAGCGCGAAGCCGAGGTGATAAACGCGTGGTGGCCCATCCATTCGGGCGGCGTCCATCAAGGCGGCGAGTCCGATGCGCGCGCGGTTGCGCATGACCTGAAGGCCCTTCACGACAAAGGCGCGATTGAGCCCCGTCAGCGGCGCGACGTCGGCGACGGTCGCCAAAGCGACGAGGTCGAGAGCGGCGAGAAGATCCGGCGCCGGACGCGCGTCGCCGAACCAGCCGCGCGTCTTCAAAAGGCGCGTCAGACCCGCCAAAGCGAGAAAGACCACCCCCGCCGCGCAGAGCGCTCCCTGGCCCGAGAGGTCGTCCTGCCGGTTCGGGTTCACGATCGTCGCCGCCGGAAGCGCCTCGGGCGCCTGATGATGATCAAGGACGATGACGTCGAGACCAAGCTCGTGGGCCGCCGCGAAAGGCTCGTGACTGACCGTGCCGCAATCGACCGTGACGAGCAGCGTGGCGCCCCGCCCGGCCAATGCGCGGATGGCGTCGCTATTCGGTCCGTAGCCCTCGAAAATCCGATCAGGAATATGGAGAAAGGGCTCCGGCGCCCCGGCCGCCCGCCAATAATCGATCAGCAGCGCCGAGGAGCAGGCGCCATCCACGTCGTAATCGCCGAAGATCGCGATCTGCTCGCCCGTCTCGACCGCGCGGGCCAGCCGCTCGACGGCCGCATCCATCTCGGTGAGGGTCGAAGGGTTCGGCATCAGATCGCGGATCGTGGGATCGAGATAGCGCTTCGCCTCCGCCACGCCGATCCCTCTCCCGGCGAGGACTCTGGCGAGAAGGTCGTCGAGCCCATGCGCCTGGGCCAAGGCGAGCGCGGTCGCTTCGCCCGAAGCGTCGAGCCGCGCCCGCCAGGGCCGTCCGGATATGGAGCGCTCCACGCCGAGAAAGGCGCGGGCCCCGCCAAAAAGTGCGTTCATCCAGCCACTTGACGTTAAGAAAGAGGTTAAAGCACGACTCTGACGCCGTGCGTCGAGAGCGCCCCGACAATGCCGTCGAAGACGAGGGAGACGCCCATGGCCGAGACGAAGAATCCGACGATCCGAGTGATCGCGTCTATCCCCATGCGGCCGATGAAGGCGATGAGCCGCCCCGCGTAAGCGAGGCAGACATAGGTGACCAGGATGGCGAGGAACGCCGCCGCGAGGATTGCGGCATAGGCCGTCGCCTCGCTCGGCGCCCGCTCGATATTCGTCATCATGCTGAGCACGGTGGCGATCACGCCCGGCCCCACCATCAACGGCATGGCGAGCGGCATGAAGGCGACATTGTCGGCCGGCCCGGGGCTCAGAAAGGCCCCCTGTCCACTCCCGGACGGCGCGAAAAGTTCGAAACCGATCCGCGTAAGGACGATGCCGCCGGCGATGCGCACCATATTGAGCGACACTCCGAAAATTTTCAGCACGAAGGCGCCGAAGAACAGGAAGAAAAGGATGAGCAGCAGCGCATAGAGCGAAGCCAGAAAGGCGATGCGCGTGCGCGCCCTGTCATCCTTGTCGTGGGTGAGGGAGAGGAAGACCGGCAACGCCTCCAGCGGGTTGATGACCGCGAGCATTGTCGTGAAGGTGCTGAGGAACAGCGGCAGAATGGGGTTGAGCTCCACCGCGCTGAAACTGGAAGCCACGCCGCAACTCTCCAATGAAATTGAAACCGCCGCCGGGACGGAGGGTTGGAAGTTTATTGCCCCGCAAGGTCCGGCCTCAAGAGCGCCCCGCGCGGCCAGGGGCGCAAAACTGTGTAAAGGTCTCCCCATGAGCGACGCGATTCTCCTCGAAGCGGACGGCGACGCCGCCGAAATCCTTCCCTTCGGAGCCGAACTTTCGGCCTGGCGGACGGGCGGCGTCGATATGATCTGGGCGAAAGACCCCGTAATATGGGACCAGACCGCGCCCATTCTCTTTCCGGTCGTCGGCTGGACCCGCAACGCCAAGGTGACGGTCGACGGGCGCGCCTATCCGCTGGCCTTGCACGGTTTCGCGTGGAAGAAGCAATTCGAAATCGCCGAGCGGCGGAAGGATTATCTGCGCCTCGTCCTGCTCGACGACGCCGAAACCCACGCGCTCTACCCTTTCGCCTTCCGCTTCGAGGTCGAGTTCCGGCTGCGCAAGGGCGCCCTCGACAATAATCTGATCGTCGCCAATACGGATGCGCGGCCCCTGCCCTATGCCTGCGGCCTGCATCCGGCCTTCCGCTGGCCGCTCGCGGGCTCCAGCGCCGAGCATGCGATCCTCTTCGAGATGGCGGAAAACCCGGATGTGCCGGTGATCGGCCCCGGCGGGCTCTTCATGAAGGAGACCAGGCATACGCCGCTCACGGGCGCGCGGATGCCGCTCGAGCCGTCCATTTTCGCCCGCGACGCGCTCTGCTTCCTCAATATTTCGAGCCGCAGCCTCGCTTTCGACAATGGCGCCGGAGCGCGGCTCAAGGTGACGCTGGACGAGTTCCCTCATGTCGGATTCTGGACGCTGCCGCCCGCCCCCTATCTCTGCATCGAGCCCTGGACCGGACATGGCGACCCGGTCGATTTCCACGGCGACCTCTATGAGAAGCCCTCCATGCGCATTCTCCAGCCAGGGGAAAGCGCACGCCACGGCGCCAGTTTTGCCTTTGAGACGAGCCCCGCTTCCGTTTAGGAAGGGAGCGCTCCCGCCCTGACAGGAATCAGCCTTCATGACTATCGCCCCCAGCGTTATCGAGGCCATCGGCCGCACGCCGCTCATCGAATTGCGCGCCGCCTCGAAAGCCACGGGCTGCCGCATTCTTGGCAAGGCGGAGTTCATGAACCCCGGCGGCTCGGTGAAGGACCGCGCCGCTCTCTCCATCGTTCAGGACGCGGTGGCCAAGGGCGCGCTGAAGCCCGGCGGCGTGATCGTGGAGGGCACGGCGGGAAATACCGGCATCGGGCTGGCGTTGGTCGCGAACGCCATGGGCTTCCGCACGGTCATCGTGATTCCGGAGACCCAGAGTCAGGAGAAGAAGGACATGCTGCGCCTGCAGGGCGCGCAGCTGGTTCAGGTCCCGGCCGTCCCCTACGCCAATCCCAATAATTATGTGAAGCTCTCCGGCCGCCTCGCCGAGCGTCTGGGCAAGGAAGATCCCGCTGGCGCGATCTGGGCCAACCAGTTCGACAATGTCGCCAATCGCGACGCGCATATCGCGACGACGGGACCGGAGATATACGAGGAGCTCGGCGGCAAGGTCGACGGCTTCATCTGCGCCTGCGGCACGGGCGGCACCCTCGCCGGCGTCGGCCTGGCGCTGAAGGCGAAGAACCCGGAGGTCAAGATCGGCCTCGCCGACCCCTTCGGCGCCGCGCTCTACTCTTATTATACGACCGGCGTGCTGAAGGCCGAGGGCTCCTCCATCACCGAAGGGATCGGCCAGGGCCGCATCACCGCCAATCTCGAAGGCGCGCCGGTCGACGTCGCCTATCAGATCCCCGACAGCGAGGCGCTCGACATCGTCTTCCAGCTCGCGGAGGAAGAAGGCCTGCTGCTCGGCGGCTCGTCTGGAATCAACGTGGCGGGCGCCATTCGCCTCGCCCGTGATCTCGGCCCCGGCCACACCATCGTGACGATCCTCTGCGACGGCGGGGCGCGCTACGCCTCTAAGCTGTTCAATGTGGAATTCTTGCGCGGGCTGAACCTGCCGACGCCGAAATGGCTGGAGAAGGATGTGGCGATCGATCCGGGGTTTGTGTGATCAGCCTGCGACGATCGCGCTCGCCAGCCCCACATCCTCCGGCCGGTTCACATTGAAGAACGGGTCGTAAGGCTCGACCGGCCATTCGACAGTCACATTCGGATAGCGGGCGATGAAGGCCGCGACCTTTCGCACCTCCTCCTCCATGAGCGCCCGGCGCAGCTCTTCCCGCAGCGAGACCGGCCACAGCGCCACGGCGTGATGCACGCGACCGCCGGACGCCGCCACCGCGATGCGCGCATCGGCGCTTTTCCGCGCTTCGTAAAGTCTTTTGACGAGATCCGTCGGCAGGAAAGGCGTGTCGGCGGGCGCAGTGACGATGTCCGTCGCCTCGGGATGCCCGGCGTAAACATGGTCCATTCCCGCCAGCACGCCCGCGAGCGGCCCGGCAAAACCCTCGACGCGGTCGGCGGCGACCGGCAGGCCGAAGGCGGCGAAGCGCGCCGGATCGCCATTGGCGTTGACGACGAGGCCCGCGCATTGGGGGCCAAGGCGCTCAATGGCGTGGGCGATAATCGGGCGGCCGCCGATTTCCAGCAGCGGCTTGTCGCCGCCGCCCATGCGCCGCGCGAGACCGCCGGCGAGGAGGATTCCAAAAGACGCGCCCATGATCGCCGCTCCGACCTTGCAAGCTGTAACAAAGGTAGCGATTTAACGAAGACAGATAAGAACGACAAAGGAGCGGTTCATGTTCTCTCGCCGCAGCTTTATTGCCGCTTTCGCCCTTCTCGCCGCCCTGACCGGAGCGGCCGCCGCCGAGATGCCTTTCACCCAGGCTGCTTTCAGCGCGGCCCAGCAGACCGGCAAGCCTATCATCATCCATGTCTACGCGCCCTGGTGCCCCACTTGCCGCGCGCAGGAGCCTATTCTCCAGAAGCTCGAATCTGACCCGAAATTCTCCGGCGCTGCGTCGTTCCGCGTCGATTTCGACGGTCAGAAAGACGCGGTGAAAGCCCTCAAGGCCCGCAATCAGAGCACGATCATCGTCTTCAAGGGCGAGAAGGAAGTCGGGCGCTCCGTCGGCGAGACCGACGAGAAGACGATTTCCGCTCTGTTGGACAAGGCGCTCTAAAGTGGAGCCCGGAACGTTCGGACTCGCCTTCCTCGCCGGTCTTTTATCGTCGCTGTCGCCCTGCGTCCTGCCTTTGCTTCCGCTCGTCCTCGGCGCCGCCGCCGCAGAGCATAAATGGGCGCCCGCGCTCCTGGCGCTTGGCGTCGCCCTCTCCTTCGTCGTCATCGGGCTCTTCGTCGCGACAATCGGTTTCGCCATAGGACTCGACGGCGATGTTTTCCGAGCCGTCGCCGCCGGCGTCATGATCGCGCTCGGCGTCGTTCTGCTGGTCCCGCCGTTCCAGGCGAGAGTCGCGGCGGCCGGCGGGCCGTTGAGCGACCGGCTGAACGCCGCCTTTGGCGGCGCGCGGTCGTCAGGTCTTTTCGGCCAATTCGGCGTCGGCCTTCTGCTGGGCGCGGTGTGGAGCCCCTGCGTCGGCCCGACGCTCGGAGCCGCTTCGGTTCTGGCGTCGCGCGGGGAGGATCTTCTCGCTGTCGCGGCCACGATGGGGGCGTTCGGACTTGGGGCCGCCGTCCCGCTTCTGGGTCTCGGGCTTTTGTCGCGGCAGGCGTTCGTGCGTTGGCGCGAGCCGCTGCTCGCCGCGGGCAAGCGCCTCAAGCAAGGGCTCGGCGCCCTCTTCGTCGCGCTTGGCGTCCTGATCCTCAGCGGCGTCGACAAGTCGCTGGAAGCCGCGCTCGTCACGGCCTCGCCACAATGGCTGACAGAGCTGACGACGCGCTTCTAGCGGCGCGCGACGTTCCGCGCATGACCGCGCCGACGCCTTCGCTACGGCAATTCGCTTTACAGTAAATTCCCGCGTCCGTCTTTAATAGGCGTTAACGATACTTTTGTCCTTTCCAGTATCGCCAAATAATCGCGCGCGCTCCTCGGCGTTCCGAAAATCCAGCGGAATTCGGGCGGCCCGGGAGCCGCAGGCTTTATTTGCTAAAATTGGGTTTAAATTCGATTGCTTAAACGGCATGCGCGTTTAGGTAATTCTTAAAGGCGGTTGCGCTACAAGGTTGTCACTGTGTGGTCGTAGAGTATGCGAGTAGTGATATGACCGAGACGCATCGTCCGCGTGTCAAATATGTCATCGGCCCCGACGGCAGCCCGCTCACAATTGCGGACCTCCCGCCGCCGACGACGAAGCGCTGGGTCATCCGCCGCAAGGCCGAAGTCGTCGCCGCGGTTCGCGGCGGTCTCCTCTCCCTCGACGAAGCGTGCAGCCGCTATACGCTGACCGTCGACGAGTTCCTGAGCTGGCAGATGTCGATCGACCAGCACGGCCTCGCCGGACTGCGCACGACGCGCCTTCAGCAATATCGGATGTAAATCGCGTTCATCTACGTCCACGAAAGAAAAAGCCGGCCTTCGCAGGTCGGCTTTTTCTTGTCGGCTCTTTTCCCTGGACCGGCCAGGGGGAAACCTTATCCCGGCGGCGGCCCCTCCGTCGCTCCGGCCTCGCCGCGCAGCTTCTCCACCAGCTGCTTGCGTTCGAACAGCGCGACGACGACAAGCGCCGCCAGCAGCGGGATGATGAGATAGAAGAGGCGCCAGACGAGTAGCGCCGCAAGCACCTGCAGGCGCGGCACATCCGGCATTAGATTGATGAAGAGGAGCTCGAAGACGCCGAGTCCGCCCGGCGCATGGGATACGAGTGCGGCGGAAAAGGACAAAAGGAAAGCGCCGAGCACGACGATATAGCCCGGGTTCCCCTGCTCCGGCAGCGCGAAATAGATAATGCCGGCCGCGCCGATGAGCTCCGCGGGCGCCGCAAATAGCTGGCGGAACATGATCTCGGGCCGCGGATAGAGGATCTCGAACTTGCCGAACCGGATCGGCTTGAAATGCATCAGCGAGCCGGCGACGTAGAGCGCGACAAAGCCGAGGCACAGAAGGCCGACCGTGCGCGCCGTGTGCGGATGCGTCAGCATGTCGGGCAGAAAGCCGGAGAGGCGCTGCATCATGGACGGGTCGTACGTCAGCAGCAATCCGCCGAGAAGGATGTTGCCGAAGGCGAAAGTATAGGAGCAGAGCACCACCAGCGCCGCCACCTGCGACGCCGTCAGACCCTTGGACGAATAGGCGCGATAGCGCACCATGGCGCCGGAAAAGACGCTCGCTCCGATATTGTGGGACAGCGCATAGGTCGTGAAGGAACACATCGAGATGAAGATCCACGATATGTGCTTCACCCCGAGATGCAGCAGCGCGATGCGGTCGTACCAGGCCAGCGCGGCATAGGCGAGAAGAGTCGAAAGCGCCGCGAAGAAATAGTCGCTGGTCGGGATGGCCTTGAGATTGGCCCAAACCTCCGTGCCGACCGATTCTCCCTGAAACTCGTGATAGAGCAGGTAAAAGGACGCTATCACCGCGGCCAGCCCTATGACGGGCCAGAAAAATTCAGCCAGTTTTCTCATGCAGCCTATCGCGTTAGAGGTTAGCGTCGGGCTTCGAAAGCGGGGCCGCAACTGGCCTGCGCATTCCCTCGCATGTAAGGAAGCGCCGGGCAAGCGCCAAGTGCCAGGCGCCAGCCGCCGGCTCCAGTTCACGTCGGAACTGACGCTCCAGGAGGGAGAACGCCATGAACGATCTCGTTTCTCGAGTCAAAGGACTCATCCTCACGCCGCAAAAGGAATGGGAGCGCATCGAAGCCGAAGATACGACCATAGCCGAACTTTATCGCAGCTATATTGCAGTTCTTGCGGCGATCCCGCCTTTTGCGAGTTTTCTCGGGGCGTGGCTCTTTGGCTCCCGCGGCCTGCATCCGACCTTCCTCGCGGGGCTCTTTCGCGCAATCGTCGAATATCTGTTGAGCTTTCCAGCCCTGTTCGCCGTCGCCTTCGTGATTTCCATGGCGGCCCCGCATTTTGACGGCAAGACCGACGACCGGCGCGCGCTGACGCTCGCGGCTTATTCCTATACGCCGGCCTGGCTCGCCGCCATTTTCGGTCTTGTTCCCGGCCTGCGCTTTCTGGACGTGCTGGGTTTCTACGGGATCTATGTCTTTTCCCTGGGCCTTACGCGAATGATGCGGATTCCCAAGGACAATCTCGACGTGTTCACGCTTGTGGCGCTCTTTGTCACCATCGCGATGGGCGCGCTGCACGCCTGGATCGTCTCGCTGATCGCCCCGTCGCAATTAATGTAGCCGGCGCGCCCGATAGAATGCGCTAATCGCGGTCCCACCGCGCCGCCGCGTCATCATCCGCTCCTTTGGCCGCGACCCAGCCGCCATCGGTTCCGTCCGTGCGGCGCTCTTTTTTCCAGAAGGGCGCGCGCGTCTTGAGATAGTCCATCAGGAATTCTGCGGCGGCGAAGGCTTCGCCACGATGCCGGGCCGCCGCGACGACGAGGACGATCCGTTCGCCGGGGCGTATCGCGCCGTGACGATGAATGACCGTCAAGCCGACGAGCGGCCAGCGCGACAACGCCTCATGCGCGACGCGGCCGATCTCCTCCTCCGCCATGCCGGGATAGTGCTCGAGCTCCAGCGCGGCGAGCGTCCCGTCCTCGTCGCGGCAGAGGCCCGTAAAGCTCACCACGGCGCCGATATCGCGCCGGCCGGCGGTCAGCAGGGCTTCTTCCCGAGCGGGATCGAAATCCTCCGCCTGGACCCGGACGGTCGGAATTGCGGACGCGGCCGGCATCACCCGCCGGTCATGGGCGGGAAGAAAGCGATCTCCCGCGCGCCGGCGATCGACGCGTCCGGCGCCACATGCGCCTTGTCGATCGCGGCTCGAATCGTCTTCGGGTTGGCGAAGGCGGCTGCGTAGCCGTCGCCGCGCGCCGCGAGCCAATCCACCAGTTGACGCACCGTCTCGATCTCTCGCGGCGGCGCGACTTCCTCCTCGGAGAGCCCGATCCGCTCGCGGACCCAAGCGAAATAGATCGCCTTCATGACCGCTCGTCTTCCGCAAAATGCGCGAACGCCGCCTGCATATAATCAAAACCCGTATAGAGAGTGAGCACTGCCGCGATCCAAAGCATGGCGGAGCCGATAGTGACCGAACCCGGCAGAACCGCCTCCCCCGCGGGCCCGGCGATGAAGAAGCCGAGCGCCACAAGCTGGAACGCCGTTTTCCATTTCGCGATGGCGGAGACCGGCAGGCGCACTTTCAGCTCGGCGAGATATTCCCGCAGCCCCGAGACGAGAATTTCGCGGCAGAGAATGATGATCGCGGCCCAGATCGTCCAACCGGCGAGCGTCTGGTTGGCGACGACGACGAGAAGCGTCGCCGCGACGAGCAGCTTGTCCGCGATCGGGTCCAGCATGCGGCCGATCGGCGATTGCTGATGCCATGCGCGCGCGAGATAGCCGTCGAAAAAGTCCGTCACGGCCGCCGCCGTATAGACGCCGAGCGCTGTCCAGCGCGCCCAGTCTTCGTTCGGCGCGAGCAGCAGCCCCGCCACGACGGGCACCGCGACGCAGCGTCCGTAGGTGAGGACATTGGGTAGCGCCCATACATGTGATCGGCGCTTGGTCGTGACTGCCGTCTCGGTCATGTCAGCAAGGGAATAGGTCGCTCGCCCCTCTTGTCAATAGATTTGGCCGCGCTTGCGTTTGCGCCTCCCGTTCCAGCGTGCGGCGCACAAAGGCGCGCTATTGCCGATCCAACGCGAATTTCCCGGGTCCCGCGGCCGAGAAGAACAAAAAGACGAAACAATAAAGCGCCGCGAGTTCGCCCTTGTTGAGGATCGGCCAGAGAGCCTCCTGCGCGTGGAAAAAGAAATATGCGACCGCCATCTCGCCCGACAGCAGAAACGCGACCGGCCTCGTGAAAAGACCCACGAGCAACAGCGCGCCGCCGACCAACTCCAGCACGCCGGCCGCGCCCATCAGCGACATGAGCCTCACATTGTCGAACACATGCGGAAAACCAAAAAGCTTCGCCGTTCCGTGCTGCAAAAACAGCAGCGCCGTCGCGATGCGCAGCAATCCCTGCACATGCGGCGAATAACGTTCGGGGATGATTCGAAGCGTCATCTTCGCCCTCAAATGATCCTGGCCATGTCTTCGAAGGCGAAGCGCGGCCCGCGCGGATAAAGCTTCGAGGAGTCGCCATAGCCGATATTGATCAGGAAATTCGACCGTATTTTGGTCCCCACGAAAAATTCCGCGTCGACCTTCGCCTTGTCGAACCCGCTCATCGGCCCGACGTCGAGGCCTACCGCGCGCAGGGACAGGATGAAATAGCCCGCCTGCAGCGTGCCGTTGCGGAACGCCGTCTCCTCGATCAGCGCGTCATTGCCGGCGAACCAGGACTTCGCGTCGGCAGCCGGATAGAGAACCGGCAAATGCTCGTGAAAGTCGAGATCGTAGCCGATAATGGCGGTCGCGGGAGCCGCCATGGTCTTATCGTGATTGCCCGGGGACATAGCGGGGCCGAGGCGCGCCTTCGCTTCGTTCGAGCGCACAAAGACGACGCGCAACGGCGAGCAATTGGCGCTTGTCGGCCCCCATTTCGCGTAATCGAGCGCGAGCTCGAGAAGCGAGTCCGGCACCTCTTTGTCCAGCCAACCATTATGGGTCCGAGCGGCGGTGAAGAGTTGCTCCATAACGTCCGGCGTGAGGTGTTTCGCGTCGGTCACAATCTTCTCCTTCGGCTGTTGCGGAAAGCTAGATGTCGCGCCCTTCGACTTCTATGTGAAGCCGCTCCTCGTTTTTATGAACCGACTCGTTGCGAGGCTCGATTTCGAGCGCCTTGCGATAAGCGGCGAGCGCCCGTTTCTTTTCCCCGGCCTTTTCGGCGAGCGCGCCAATCGCCTCCAAAGCGTCGAAGCGCTTCGGCTCCAGCCGCGCGGCCGTCTCGAGATCCGCCAGCGCGCCGGCGACGTCGCCTTCCGACGCCATCACGCGCGCGCGTCGCACAAAGCCCTCCGGCCACTGGGGAGATAGGGCGACAATGTAGTCCAGCAACGCTTTCGCAAGCGAAGGCGCGCCCGCGACCTCGGCGGCCAGCGCCCGGGCCGCCAACAGATCGATCGTATCCGAGCCGGATTGAGACCAGCGGCGAAGAATGGCGGCTCCCGCCGCCTGCGACTCTCGCTCGTCCTCCGCATTGGCCATGCGGCCGAGAAGCCGCTCCAGCTCCATGGCCTGGCGCTCCTCGGGCGATTTCGGCGGTTCGGGGCGCGGCGCGGCCGCCTTTGGACCGAGCGGTTTGGGCGCGAGGCTCTCCTGCGGATCGGCGGGATTGCCCGGGCCGTAGCCTCGGGCCCCGGGCGGCAGCGGAATCTTGCCGATGCCGGGGATGAACAGGAAATTCCCGCCCTGATCGTCCCCCAGCGTCGGCGGGCCGGGCGACGGGGACGAATCGTCTTGCGCCCTCGCCGCAGAGAGCCCGAAGGAGAGGACGAACGAAGATACGAGAAGGGCGAATTTTCTCATCCGGCCATCCTAGAGCAAGGGGCGTCGGGCCGCCAAGCTCGCCTCGTCCAAAGTTAACCGTAGATTAACCTAACCATATGGGAATTTCTGTCGAATTTTCCTCCAATTCATTTTCGGTTCAGGGAGGGCGCCCCAAGTTCTTTCCATGATGTTCACGATTGCCCGCCACAATCGCGAACATCACTTCAAACGAAGCCTGCGGCCCGCGCCAAAGCCAAGCGCGCGCCTTTGGAGTTGAAGCCATGATCGAGACCATTCGCCGTCTTCTACAAGAAAACGGCCGCTTGCATACGCCCATCGAGAATCTGCCCAATAATGCGGACCTTTATCAGGCAGGCCTCACCCCGTTCGCGGCGATCCGCACCATGCTCGCCCTCGAAGAAGCCTTCGACGTCGAATTCCCCGTTAACATGCTCCGCCGGCAGAGCTTCTCCTCGATCGACGCCATCGTCGGCTGTCTGACCGAACTCAAGTCCGTCGCCGACGCTCGCCAGGCCGCGTGATTTTCTAGCGCATCGCCGCTTTTCCCAAAGCCCGAAAGCATGCGGCCCGGTTCCTGCCGCAACGCGCTTTCGGGCTTGAGTTTTTCAGCGTTTACATTCGTTAAGCACGTTTCTCCGCGAAGCGTTAGCTTCCGCGCGGCATCTTTTCCTGAGCCCTGATGGGAGGATTCGATGCTGAAATTTGCGCCGAACGAAGTCGAAGCCGCCCTCCTTTACCCCGGCCCCTGCCCCGACGTCCCTTTCCCTGACCTTCTCGACCGTCTCAACGCGGCCTTTCGCGGCGGCCTGGAGCCGTTCCGCTACGCGGCCTTCTCGACCGAGGACTCGACCACTTTCGTCGGCTCGGACCTCCTTGTCCTCATTTCGAAGAATGCGCGGCCGCTGAGCCCGGCGGGTTTCGCCGCCAGCCTTGCGTCGCCCTATACGCGCATGACCTTCGAGGCCGCCGAGGCGACTGTCGCGCGGCACAGGTCAAACGTCTCGATCACCGTCTCAAACGACCCGCTCTCGGATGAAACAGGCCGACGCCCCGCAGCGGGGCTAAGAGAGTCGGCGCAGTCGCGCGAAATTTTCGATCGGAAGCTCGAAATCTGCAAATTGCTGGCGCATTTGCTTTGCGAGCGGGCGGAGCCCTCCGCGATCCACTGGCGCCAGTCGGACCAAATCCTGCGGCCGGGGCATTTCAAGGCCCTCGCTGAACTGGCTCCGCTGCCGACGCCGCTCTTCGTCCATCCGCACTTCTTTTCCAGCAACAAAATCGTCGGCGAGAAGCGCGCCATCGGCGCGCGCGGCGTCGGCGCCGAGCACCTCATCAACAGCTCGGTGATCTTCAACGAAACGCCTGCGTCGTACCGCTGGATCTATGAGCGGATCTGCGCCTTCGTCGATCTGACGCGCGCCCGCAAAGGCGGGCTTCTCCCCGATGGCGACGTCTTCGGCGTGGAGGAAAACGAAGTCATCCGCGTGCGCCATGAAGAGCCGACCGAAGCCGATCCGGCGGGCGTCGTCTATCTGACTCTCGAAAGCAGCGACGAGATCGCGCTCGCGCCGCCGCCCGCGTTCCGCGATGCGGGTCATTTCGGCCGACGGCAATTCCGCTTTTATCAGTAAGGCTCAGCCTTCCGGATAAAGCGAAGATAGCGGCGGTTCGATCCCCGGCGGGTCGCGCTTCGGCGCTCTCTTTGGCGCGCGCGGACACGGTTTCGAGGGTGGCGGATTTTAAGAAGGAGGCCACATGGAAGCTGGCGCCCATGTGCGAAACGCCTCGGGGTTCCCGATTTATGATACAATCAGACAGAGGCGCCCGGGCTGTTGCGGGGGCGCGCCGCCTGGGCTATCGCCTGATCAACTTCCTCGCTGCGTAGAAAGCCGTCGCCATGCCTGCTTATCGTTCCCGGACAACCACCCACGGCCGCAATATGGCGGGCGCGCGCGGCCTCTGGCGCGCGACGGGCATGAAGGACGAGGATTTCGGCAAGCCGATCATCGCGGTCGTCAACAGCTTCACGCAATTCGTCCCCGGCCATGTGCATCTGAAGGACCTCGGCCAGCTCGTCGCCCGCGAGATCGAAAAGGCGGGCGGCGTCGCCAAGGAATTCAACACCATCGCGGTCGATGACGGTATCGCCATGGGCCATGACGGGATGCTCTACTCCCTGCCCTCGCGCGAGATCATCGCGGACAGCGTGGAATATATGGTCAACGCCCATTGCGCCGACGCGATGGTCTGCATCTCCAATTGCGACAAGATCACGCCCGGCATGCTGATGGCCGCGCTGCGCCTCAACATCCCCGCGGTCTTCGTCTCCGGCGGCCCCATGGAGGCCGGCAAGGTCGTGCTCGCCGGCAAGGAGCATGCGCTCGACCTCGTTGACGCCATCATCGCCGGGGCCGACGAAAAGGTCGCCGAGAGCGACGTGAAAGCCATCGAGCGCTCCGCCTGCCCGACCTGCGGCTCCTGCTCCGGCATGTTCACCGCGAACAGCATGAACTGCCTCACCGAGGCGCTTGGTCTGTCCCTGCCCGGCAACGGCACGATCGTCGCGACCCATGCCGACCGCAGGCGCCTCTTCGTCGAGGCGGGCCATCTCATCGTCGATCTCGCCCGCCGCTATTACGAGCAGGACGACGAGAGCGTCCTGCCGCGCGCCATCGCGACCTTCGAGGCGTTCGAGAACGCCATCGCGCTCGATATCGCCATGGGCGGCTCGACCAATACCGTCCTACATCTTCTCGCCGCCGCCTATGAGGCCGAGGTGAGCTTCACCATGGCCGACATCGACCGGATGTCGCGCCGCGTGCCCGTGCTCTGCAAGGTCGCTCCTTCCGTGCCGGACGTCCACATGGAGGATGTGCATCGGGCGGGCGGCGTCATCGCCATTCTCGGCGAGCTGCACCGCGCCGGCCTGCTGCATGGCGACCGCCCGACGGTCCACAGCGCGACGCTGGCCGACGCCATCTCGCGCTGGGATGTCGGCGTGACGACGAGCGAGACCGCCAAGGCCTTCTTCATGGCCGCGCCCGGCGGCGTGCCGACGCAGGAGGCTTTCAGCCAGGACCGCCGTTACGAGTCGCTCGACGCCGACCGCGCAAAGGGGGCCATCCGCGACGCCGCCCACGCCTTCTCCAAGGATGGCGGCCTCGCCGTGCTCTTCGGCAATCTCGCGGAGGACGGCTGCATCGTGAAGACGGCCGGCGTTGATGAATCGATCCTGAAATTTTCCGGCCCCGCCCGCGTCTTCGAGAGCCAGGACGCGGCGGTCTCGGGCATCCTCGCGGGCGCGGTTCAGGCGGGCGACGTCGTCGTCATCCGCTACGAGGGTCCGCGGGGCGGCCCCGGCATGCAGGAGATGCTGTATCCGACGAGCTATCTGAAGTCGAAGGGCCTCGGAAAGGCTTGCGCGCTGATCACCGACGGGCGCTTCTCGGGCGGCACGTCGGGTCTTTCCATTGGCCATGTCTCGCCGGAGGCGGCCGAGGGCGGAGTCATTGCGCTCGTCCAGGACGGCGACCGCATCGAAATCGACATCCCCAATAGAAAAATTATGCTTTCCGTTGCTGAGACGGAACTTTCCGCGCGCCGCGCGGTTCAAGCCTCCAAGGGATTCGAGCCGGCAGGCCCGCGCCACCGGAAGGTTTCGACGGCGTTACGCGCTTACGCGGCCATGACGACAAGCGCGGCGCGCGGCGCCGTGCGTGAGATCCCCAAAGGGTGACCCTCAAATCCCGGCGAAGGACGACGCCGGCGCCGCAGCCCGACGATGACTGCTTTGAGGGGCCTGCGACGCTGGCATGCGTCAAGCAAATGCATAAATTCGCCTGATCGGTTTGCTACGGACGGCGCATGGCCGCGACGCGAAAGTTTCTGTCCTTCGAGACGGTCAGCTTGATCGTCGCCTTCGCGATTCTCGCGGCAGCAGGGCTCGTCACCATCCGCACGGAAGAGCATCGCCGCGAAAGCGGCGCGCTCATACGCCATACTCTGGAAATCGAAACCGCTCTGCATCGGCTCAACAGCGAAGTTCGCCGCGCCGAGAGCGAGGAACGCGGCTACGTCATCACCCGCGACGTAAATCTCTCCACCCCCTGGATTGATCTTTCAAAGCGCATAGAATCGCAGCTGCCTGAAATCGAAGCTCTCGTTTCCGACAATCCCCAGCAGGCGGAGCGAATCGCCGCGCTCCAGCCCCTTTTGAAGGAGCGGGTCGAGCTGCTCGACAAAAAACTTGATTTGATGAAAGTCGGCCGTTTTGACGACGCCGCCGAACTGGTGCGCGGCGGTCGCGGCAAGATGCTCATGGATCAGATCGACGCGCTGATAAACGACATGGTCGCGTCCGAGGAAGCCATTTATCGCAGTCGAGACGCGCGTCTATCCGAGGCCACCGATTCTCTTCAGACCGCAATCGGCTCGATGATCGTGCTCCTGACTGGCGTCGCGGTTTTTGCGGTCTTCCTCGCCCAAAGACAGATCAACGCCCTTCGCAAGTCGAGCGAGTCGCTTCGGCTCGCCTATAACGAACTCATCGCCGAGTCGACCAAACGCGGGGCTCTGGAAGCGCAGTTGCGCCAATCGCAAAAGCTCGAGGCGCTCGGGCAACTGGCCGGCGGCATCGCCCACGACTTCAACAATATGCTCGGCGTCATCGTCGCGAGTCTGAACATCTTGCGGCGAAAGCTCCAGAAAAAAGAAGGCGGCGTCGATCAAATGATCGATTCGGCCCTGGACGGGGCCGATCGCGCCGCCAATCTCGTGCGCCGACTGCTCGCCTTCTCGCGCATCCAGCCGCTCAATCCGACGCCCCTCGACGCGAACCGTCTCGTGACCGGCATGTTCGCGATCCTCCATCGGACCCTGGGCGCGCATATCCACTTGGCCACGGCGCTGGGAAAGGATCTCTGGCCGATAAAGGTCGACTCCAACGAACTCGAAAGCGCCATTCTCAATCTTGCGGTCAACGCCCGCGACGCCATGCCGAAAGGCGGCCAGTTGACGATCGAGACGGAGAATGTGGAGTTCGACGAGGATTACGCCTGCGATAATCCGGAGGCGCGCCCCGGACAATATGTTCTGATTTCCGTCTCCGACACGGGAGGCGGCATGCCACCGGAGGTCGTCGCAAAAGCCTTCGATCCTTTCTTCACGACCAAGCCGATCGGCAAAGGCACGGGGCTCGGGCTTTCTCAGGCGCATGGCTTCGTGCGCCAGTCCGGCGGCCATATCAAGATTTACTCGGAACCCAGACACGGAACCTGCATCAAGCTGTATCTCCCGCGATACGCCGAAGAAAACGAAGCGGCCGAACCAGCGCCGCCCGCTCCGGCCCAGGAGGATTTTCCGCGCGGGCGGCCGGAGGAAATCGTTCTCCTCGTCGATGACGACGACGATGCGCGGCGCGTCGCGTCACAGGGCGTTCGCGAACTCGGCTATACGGTGCTGGAGGCCGGGAGCGGCAAGGACGCCTTGCAGATCATTCGCGCCCGCGCGGATATTTCTCTGCTGATAACCGACGTCGCCATGCCGGAGATGGACGGCGCCCGATTGGCGCGCGAAGCCGTGTTCCGCCGCCATTCGCTGCATGTCATGTTCATCAGCGGCTATACCAGCCACGCGATCATGCGGGACGGCATCCTCGATCCGAACGTCAATCTGCTGACGAAGCCTTTCACCCTTGCGCAACTGGCGCGGAAGATCCGAGACACATTGGACGGCAAGGCCACTTTGCCGAGCGGCGTGCATTAGCTTTCCCGACGCTTGCTTTTCCGTCGGACGGGAGCGACGCTCTCCCTTCGATTACGCATTTGCCGGTTCCAGGTGGCGTTCATGGCTGAAGGCGATTTCTACAAGGACAAGGTCGTCACCTTCATTTTCACCAGCGTTCTCGCCGGCATCGTCACCACGAGCTTCACCTATAAGAGCTGGCGCGAGCAGACCCGCCTCGACCTCGCCAAGCGCCGGCTCGATGAGGCCGCCAAGAGCTTCGACCGCGCTTCTCAGCTCATGTCGGCGCGCGTCTTCCATTCCTACCGGCTCGCCAATGGCGCGGATGGCGACGACGACGCGGCCTTTGGGCCGAAGCTCGAGAAATATGACAAGGTCGTGGAGGACTGGAACATCGCCTATCCGGATCTCCTGCAGGACTTTCAATTCGCGCTGGAGATCGACGAGAACGGCCGCGTCAGGGAATTCCACGACATCAACACCAACAGCTTCGAGGAAAAGCTCGACTGCCGGCGCGCCCTCGACAGCTCCAACGGCCCGAAAGAAGCCGACTGGACGAGCCCGACCTGGCGTCTCGCCGCCATGCACTTTTGCTTTATCGCCACAAGGGTGAAGCCGCGCGCGCTGGCCTTGCGGCAAAAGCCTCCGCCGGCGGCGCCACTGGTCAAGGTCTCGGACAAGGCTGCGCCGCCGCCCGCGGAAAACCCCGAGATTCGCAAGAAATACGAAGCGCTCGATCGCGACATCGACGATCTGAAAACTCATGGCGAGGAAGTTCGCATCGCAGGGAAGAAAGCGATCGCAAGGCTGCGCGAAGCGACGGAAACGCGGACCTTCTGGGAGTTCATCAAGAGCTGGTAGCGCGGCGGGCTTCTAAACGGGTTTGCCTCCGCCGTTAGCTAACTCTCCGCCTTCAACGGCCGCATGAGCAGCGCGTCGATCGCGGCGTCGACGCTGAGGCGAGCGGACAGAATTGCGTCCACCGCTTCGGCGATCGGCATCTCCACCCCCGCCGCCTGCGCCATTTCGACAAGCACGCGCGCCGTGAAGGCGCCCTCGGTGAGCTTGCCGCCGGAAGCGTCCTTGACAGCCGCGCCCTGTCCAAGCGCCTGTCCAAAGGCGAAATTGCGGGATTGGGCCGAGCCGCAGGAGAGCACGAGGTCGCCGAGGCCCGAGAGGCCCATCAGCGTCTCATTGCGTGCGCCGAGCGCGCGGCCGAGCCGGGTGAGTTCCGCGAAGCTGCGGGCGATCAGCGCCGCCTGGGCGCTCGCGCCGAGACCCCGGCCAGAAGCCATGCCCGCGGCGATGGCGAAGACGTTCTTCGCGGCCCCGCCGATTTCGACGCCGCGCAGATCGGTCGAGCGATAGAGACGGAAGGTCCTGGTCGAGATTTCCTCGCTGAGCGTCAACGCCAAGGCTTCTTCTTCCGCCGCCACCGTCACCGCCGTGGGCAGCCCCTTGCAGACATCGGCCGCGAAGCTCGGCCCCGAAAGCGCGGCGGGCCGCGCCTGCGGCAACTCTTCGGCGACGATCTCGCTCAGGAAGTGCCGCCGGTCGCGCTCGATGCCCTTGGCGCAGATCACGAAGGCCGCGCCCTCCTCAAGATGCGCGCGCGCCGCTCGCGCGACGGAGCGCAAAGCCTGCGCCGGCACGACCGCCAGCACGATGCGCGCGCGCCTGATGCAGGAAAGATCGCCCGTCGGCGCGACCGCTGCGGCGATCGGCAAGCCCGGCAGATGCTTCCGGTTCTCGCGATCCTTCGCCAAAGCCGCCGCATGGGCCGGCTCATGCGCCCAGAGCGGCACGCGCGCGCGGCCCTGCGCCGCGACATTGGCGAGCGCGACGCCCCAGGCGCCGGCGCCGAGAACTGCAAGAGTTTCGCGCGTCATCTCGTCCCGATCCGCTGATTGTCGGAGCGCGCCCAGAGACGCTCGAACGTCTCACGGAAGCGCGCCGCCGCCTGCGGACTTTCTATAACGATCAGATCGTTGTCCTGATAGACTTCTCCCGACACCGAAAAATTCGCCGAGCCCGTGCGCAGCGTGCGGCCGTCGACCTGATAGGATTTCAGATGCATCAGGTCTCTCGCGCGCGCCTTGCGGCGCACGTCGAGATTGGGCGCGTCCGCGATGTCGACGATGGGCGAGCCCCGTCCCGTCTCCTCGCCGTCGAGATAGACCCGGACCTTCACGCCGCGCATGGCGGCCCGGCCGAGCGCCGCGACAAGGGCGCGGTCGGTGAGAACATAAGCCGCCATGTCGATTGCGTGACGCGCCCCGTTTATGAGCCGCGCATCCACGGTCTCGAAACCGTCGCCCGGACCGTAGAAGATTTGCACGCCCGTATAGAGCGGCTCCTGAGACAGGGGCCCCGCCGCCCGCGGCTCCGGCGCCAGCAGCATCGCCGCCAGCGCCGCGAGAAAGGTTCGGCGCAAACGCCTACGCCTTGCCGTGATGGGTTCCGCTGGCGGTCGCGTCTAGCGGCCAGCGCGGCCGCGGCGCAAAGTCGAGATCGTCGGTGAAGCCGCGCTTGAGGCGCTCCAGCCCCGCCCAGGCGATGATGGCGCCATTGTCGGAGCAGAGATTGCCGGGCGGCGAGACGAAGCGCAGGCCGCTCTCGGCGCAAAGCCGCGTGAGCGCGCGCCGGATCGGTCCATTGGCGCCGACGCCGCCGCCGATCACGAGTCCGCTCGGGCGCCCCTCGCCTTCCGTGAAAAGCTTGATGCCGCCGCGCACGCGATCGATCATGATGTCGACGATCGCCGCCTGGAAGGACGCGGCGAGGTCCTTCACGTCCTTTTCGCTCGGCGCGCCGAGCTTGAGGACTTCGAGACGCACCGCCGTCTTCAGGCCGGAGAGCGAGAAATCCGCCCCGCCGCGTCCGACCATGGGCCGAGGCAGATCGAAGCGATGGGGATCGCCTTCCTGCGCGAGCTTCTCGATCTGCGGGCCGCCCGGATAAGGCAGGCCCAGCATCTTGGCGACCTTGTCGAAAGCTTCGCCGGCCGCGTCGTCCACAGTGGAGCCGAGCCGGCGGTAATCGCCGACGCCCCGCACGGCCACGAGCTGCGTATGCCCCCCCGAGACGAGGAGCGCGAGATAGGGAAAATCGAGATGATCGGTGAGCCGCGCCGTCAGCGCATGCGCCTCGAGGTGATTGACGGCGATGAAGGGCTTGCCGGAGGCCAGCGCCAGCCCCTTGGCGGCGGTGAGGCCGACCAGCACGCCGCCGATGAGGCCCGGCCCGGCGGCTGCGGCGATGGCGTCGATGTCGGCGAGATCCACCCTGGCGTTGGCGAGGGCGCGGGCGATCAGCCGGTCCAGCACGTCGATATGCGCGCGCGCGGCGATCTCCGGCACGACGCCGCCATAGGCCGCGTGTTGCGCGATCTGGCTCAGGACCTCGTTGGAGAGAATGTCGCCGCCATCCATGCCGAGGCGGTCCGACACGACGGCGGCCGCCGTCTCGTCGCAGGTGGTTTCGATGCCCAGTACGCGCATTTACGCTCCTTGAGGCGCGAAACGCGCCTTTTGACGCCCGGAAGCAATACGGCGCCCCCGGCTAACTGACCGCAACTCTTCGATCTTTTAATCGATAACCTTAATTATCGCTTAAGTCGCCCGACGCGAAGGCGGACGCCAGGGCTTTCGCTCCTGCGCGCGCCATACCGGCCTCGAATTCGTGACGGGCGCCTATTCGACGCCCACATCCGGCGTCCGCCATGCGAGATGCTGTCCCGCATCGACGGCGATCATCTGCCCGGTGACGCTCTTCGCCTTGCTCAGATAGATCACCGCATCCACGACGCCTGAGATTTCCGCCGCGTGGCCGAGCGGGACGCCGCGCGTCTCGATTTCGAAATCCTTCTCGCCCAAGGCTTCATTGGGAAAAACCGGACCGGGGCCGACGGCGTTGACGCGAATATGCGGGGCGTAAGCCTGCGCCATTGTGCGGGTCGCCGTCCAGAGCGCGGATTTGGATAGGGTGTAGCTGAAATAGCGCGGCGTGAGCCGCCAAACGCGCTGGTCGATAATGTTGACGACGGCCCCTTGCATGCCGTCCGGCAAAGCGGCGGCGAAGTCCCGCGCGAGGATCAGCGGCGCGCGCAGATTGACCGCCATGTGCCGTTCATAGCTCTCGACCGTGAAATCCCGCGCCGCGTCGACTTCGAAGATCGACGCGTTGTTGACGAGAAGCGTAAGAGGACCAAAAGCGCGCGCCGCGAAATCGACAAGTCTTTCGACTTCGTCGCCATTGGCGAGGTCGGCGACGGCGACGCCGGCCCGGCCCCCGTGCTGGCGAATGGCCTGCGCCGCGAGTTCAGCCTCCTCCGCCGAGCGCTGCGAGGCGTGCAGCACTACGGGGCGGCCCTCGCGCGCCAGCCGGCCGGCGACGGCGAGCCCGATGCGCCGCGCCGCGCCCGTCACCAAAACCGGGCCGACCAGATTATCGCTCGCATCCGTCATCGCCGCTTCGCTCCGTCGCGGGGGATTCACACGGCGCGTCCGCCGGGTCAACGCCATCAAGACGCCGCCTCAACGAAACATTAGCCAACATGTTCTGCTTTCTACGCGAATTTTACGCGAACCCTTAACCCCTGAGGCGAGGAGAGACGCGCTCGGTCGCGAAGGGCCGCGGTTTCGCCAAAAACAATATTGCCGCGCCTGTTTTCGGCCACGCTTCGCCGCATCGCGCGGCAAGGAAGCATTAAGCTGAACGATTTCATTTCATCGCATCGACAAGCGGAAAAAATCCCGCGTCGAGACATGCCGCGCTTCTTTGGCGGCCATGGGAGTAACGACATGAAACTCAGCCGCGCCCTTCTCTGCGCTCCCCTCCTCTTCGCGACGACCGCCGCGCCCGCCGCCGATCTCCCGCACGGTTCAGGTCCGCCGCCCGTCGATTACATTGCGCCGCCGCCCGCCTTCTCCTGGGGCGGTTTCTATGCGGGCGTGCAGGGCGGCGTCGGATTCGCTTCTTTCACGAATGATGGAAGCCGGCTCATCGGCGATCCGACCGGCGGGCTGGTCGGCGTGACGGGCGGTTTCAACTATATGGTCGCGCCGCAGTTTCTGATCGGCGCGGAGGCGGATTTCTCCTTCACGGGCATAAGCGCGACCACCACGCCCTTCTGGAACGCCGTCGCCAAGGGAGAGATGGACGATCTTCTCACCGTGCGGGCGCGCGCGGGCTACGCCGTGACCGACCGCGCTCTGATCTTCGTGACCGGCGGCTTCGCGGCGAGCAAGAACACGCTGCAGATCGCGCAGGGGCCGTTCTACGGCATTCAAGCCAGCTTTCAGCCCGGATGGGCGCTCGGCGCGGGCGTCGAATATATGATCACGCAGAGCATTTCGGCGAAGGGCGAATATATGTTCACCTCGACGGGCTCGGGCCGCTATTTCGACCTCTCGCCTTACGCTTTGGATGCGGGGGTGAATATGTCGGCCGTCAGGGGCGGCGTGAATTTCCATTTCTGACGCCAATGACGAAAGGCCCTGTTAGAACGCCTGCGGGCGCCTAATATAAGGAGCGGCTGAACGCGGATATCCGCCGAGCAGCGTCTTGGTCAGGAGGCTTTTCATGGGCATTTTCGACTTCTTCAAAGGCAAGAGCAAAGCCGCCCCGGCGCCCGCCGGCGCGACAGATACCTCGGCCGCCCCGGCCGATGCGCTGATAAAGGAATTGCAGGCCCATGGCTTCGACGTGTCCACCGTGGACATCGAGGTCGACGGCGGCAAGGTCACGCTAAACGGGGCGGTGAACTCGCGCGCCGAGATGGAAAAGATCGTGCTCGCGGTCGGCAACACCAAAGGCGTGGCGCAAGTCGAAAACAATCTCATTGCGCCCGACGCCGACCCGGAGGCGCCTTCCGGCGTCTATATCGTGAAGGAAGGCGATACGCTGTGGAAGATCGCGGAGGCGAGCTATGGCGACGGCAAGCGCTACGAGGAAATCTTCGAAGCCAACAAGCCGATGCTGAAGCATCCCGACAAGATCTATCCCGGCCAACGCCTGCGCATCCCGGGCGGGACCGGCCCGGCTGTCGCCGACGCGGCCATATGGGCGCCGCCGGCGGAGATCGCCAAGAAGGCGTGACGCTCAAATAGTTTGATTCAATATCGGCCTCTCCCTCCGGGACGCGAGCTTCGCTCGCCCTCGGGGTGGAGCCGCTTTATTTTCACAATGGCGGAGCGCCGTTTCTACGCCTTCGTCGCCTCGAAAGCCGGAATCTTCGCCTCGAAGTCGGCAAGCCACGCTTTCAGCTTGGGATGGCCCGCCCGCCAGACGCCGTCAAATCGCAGATCGAGATAGCCGAGCGCGCAAGCGACGGCGATGTGGCCGATATCGACCGGCCCGGCGGGCGGCTCCGCGTCAAGCGAGGCGAGCGCGCGGTCGATCTTGCCCTGCTGCAGGTCGATCGTATCCTGGTCGCGTCGTTCCGGCGGCCGCATCGCCGTTTCGTATCGAATGAGCAGCGCGGCGTCGTTGATCCCGTCGCCCAGCGCCTGCATGCGCAGCGCGTCGAAGCGGTGCGGCGCCGCCGGGATCAGCTTGCCGCCGCCGAGATGGTCGAGATAGTCGGCGATGACCCGGCTGTCATAGAGCGCCGAGCCGTCGTCCAAAATCAGCGTCGGGATCTTGCCGAGCGGGTTCTGGCCGCGCAGGGAGTCGTTTGGATCGGTCGTGCTCGCCGCAACGACCTCGATGCGGTCCGAGAGCCCCAGAAGCTCCGCCGCAATGCGAATCTTGCGCGCATAGGGAGAGGCGGCTGAATAACGGAGAATCATCATCGGCGGCCTTCCTTCGTCGCGGGCTTTCTGCGAGGCAACGCATATTGCGCCGCACGCGCGACATCAAGGTCCGTCGAAATAAGCTAGTGGCTCGCCTGGCTCACGACCTGCGGCTCAGCCTCTTTGTCTTCGAGAACGAGCGGCGTGCGGCCCGCCTGCATCGTATGTTCGAGCGATTGCAGGGCGTTGCGCGTCTGAGTCGGTAGTTTCGCATGGCCGATTCCGACGAAATCGGAAGCGTTGTGCGGACAGGCGGCGCGGCCCTTGAAGACGAGAATGCCGTCCGTCGTCACCACGCTGTCGCCCGCGCGCAGCGTGCCGTCATGCAGCCGCACCTCGGCATTGGCCGGATCCTCGCGCGCGGGAAGGCCGGTCGCGCAGAAGACGGTCTTCTGAGCCTTTGTTCCGCCGGAGCCCTCTTTGCCGGCGGCTTCCTGCGTCCCGCCCTTGCGAAAAGCCGCGCGCCGGCGCTCCGACTGATTGCTGCGAATTGAGAAGGAGACGCCGCCCGTGGAGCGCATGGCGCGACCGCTCGGAGCGGCGCGCGCCGGCGCCGGAGATTCGCTCGCGCCGCCGCCGAAGAGATCATCGAGAAAATCGGCCTCGGCCGTCGTCGCCGTCACCGACAGCGCGATCGCCGAAAACAAGGTGATGACGCTCAAGCTCTTATACTGACAGAATAATTTTTTCGCTTTCATTTCCTTGCCTCCCCAATACCGCCTGTATCCGCCGCTGATACAGTAAAGACGAGTCGCAAATGCAATCCAAAGCCATGAGCGGTTAAGTCCCGGTCGCTCCGCTTCACAGCATTTGTTTGCATTTGTCTAGATAGGTCAGCGGGAAAAAACGCGCCGAGCGCTGGCGCACAATCCAACTGGCGCCTGGGCGATCCAGACGTCGCCCTATTCCCCGGTCAACCAGTAGGTCTCGAATCCGGCTCCCTCGCTTTGTGCGAGGCGAGGCGCCAGAAAGCTCAGTATCTTGCGCGCCTCCTCTTCGAAAACGAAGGGGGGATTGACGACGACGAGGCCCGTCCGCCTCAGACCTTCGCCGCCGCGAGCGACCGCAAGCGACAGCCGCAAGACGCGCTTCACGCCCTCGGCTTCAAAACGGATGAGGAACTTGCTCTCCGCGGCGGCGTCTTTTGATGGATGCCACAAGGCGTAGACGCCGGTCGGCCATTTCCGGTAAGCGGCGAGAAAGGCGGCGAACATCGCGTTGAATTCGTCCGTGCGCTCGAAAGGCGGATCGATGAGAACGAGCCCCCGCCGCTCCTTGGGCGGCGCATAGGCGCCGAGCCCTGTATATCCGTCTATGTGGATTGTCTTGACGCGCGCGTCGCGGCCGAAGCGGTAGCGCAGCGCCACGAAGGCGTCGGGACGCAACTCGCAGAAAATCGCGCGGTCCTGTTCGCGCATCAACCGCGCCGCGATCAAGGGCGAGCCCGGATAGAGCGCCGGACGCGCATCGGCGCCAAAATCGCCGACGCAATCGAGATAAGGCGCGAGCAGCGCGCGCATCTCCGCATCGGCGTCCGAAAGGTCGGCGAGGCGGCCGATTCCGCCTTTCCATTCCATCGTCCGTCCCGCCTCTTCGGAGGCGAGATCATAGGCGCCCTCCCCCGCATGAGTGTCGATCACGCGAAAAGGCGCGTCCTTACGAGACAGATAAACCAGCAGGCGCGCGAGCAGCGCATGCTTGAAGACGTCGGCGAAATTGCCGGCGTGGAAGGCGTGGCGATAATTCATGACGCCCTATCGCACGCCCCGTCATTTCGGCGAAAGCGGGAACTGGAGAGAGCGCGGCCTTATAGCGGCGCCGGCACGGAAATCTCGCGCTGGCGGCAGCCGCGCTGGACGATCTCGGGACAGGCGCGGAACTCGCGCAAATCCTTCGACAGGCAGATGCGCACTTCCTCCAGCATATTGCGGCGGCAGGCCACCGCCATCATGCCTGGACGCAGGCGCGGATTGGCGTCGTAAAAGGCGCGCTCCACGTCGATCGGCGTGAAGGTCTGATCGCGCGTCGGCCTCACGAAAAGCGCCGGAATCGCGACCGCTTCCCGCGCGCGAAAGATGTCGGCGAAATAATCGCTCGGGCTTTTGCCCGAACATGTGCCGTGCTTGCGCCATTCGTAACGCGCGAGCCTTTCGTCCGGGAACAGGCCGTTCACGCGTTCGAGCGCGATGCGCGACGGGCTGCGCGGCCCATCGCAATCGCTGGGAAACCCGTGATCATATTGCGGCCAGAGGCCGTGCACCACGAAGCCGAGGCCCCTTCCCGGCTCGCATTGGTCGCGCGCGCCGCCGACGCTGTCGCAAAATCCCGGCGACCAGCTCAAGGCGAGCACATAGAAATCGAAATCCCTGGACGGCGCATTAGCGCTGAAGCCGCCGCCGGAAGGCGCGCGCCCCTCGCTCTTGCTTTCGCGCCCGGCGTCCGGCGCGGGCGGCGGCTGCGGCGAGGGATTTTTGGGCGGCAGGCGGTCGGCGCAATGATCGAGAATGCAGTCGTCGTCCCTGGCCTGCGTCGGCGCGCAACAAAAAATGATAGAGAAAATGGCGGTCGCGCGGATGGCGGCGCTCAATGGATTGCCAAACATGAAAGGTCCTTTTGCCTCGGGCGGCCGGGCTCAAGGTCCGGCGGCGCGGCAATTCGGACTGAAGGCATGGTTGCGGTCAAGCCCTACGACGCACCATGTGACGCCCGAGCCAAGGCCGATGAAGCCGAGCGCTTCGCCGACATTGTAAACGACACGGCGCCGACGCCCGTCGTCAAACATCGCTTCAGCCTGACAAAAACGGCGCGGTATGTAGGTCGCTCCATTGGTGCGGTAGCCGGTTTCCGCCACGCTTTCATAATTTACGATGGCGAGGCCGGAATTCCAGTATTGCACCTCGCGCCAGGCGAAGGTGTCGGTGATTTCCCTGAGGACGCCCGGATCGGCGCAAGACGGAATCGCGCCGGAATAAGGCAGATACCGATATTCGGCGGGCGGATCATATTCCCGCTGCGCAGCCGAAACGTCCGATGCGGCCCCGTTCGCCAAAAGAACGACGGCCGTAACAATGCTGGCCCCAGCCGATATGCGCATGCGTTCCCCCTCTCCGAGTCGGAGCAGATTGGGCGCAAAAGGCGCACGCGCGTCAAGCTGCGATTTGCGCAGAGAGCGGCCAAGCGCCATATTGGGATCATGTCAAACGACCGCAAAGCTAAGGCTTTTCCATTGAGCCGCGCGCTCGCTTTGCTTCTGCTTGCGCTGTGCGGCCTGCTCGCCTTCGCGCCGCCATCCTTCGCGCAGGACCCTTTCGCGGATTTCTTCGGCGGGCTCTTCGGCGGCGGCGGCAAACGCGCGCCCGTCACGCGGCCGGAGGAGCCCTCGCGCGTCCGCCGCATCATGCCGCATCAGGAAAACCGTCCGCCGACCTACTGGCGTGGCGGCGAGGCCGCGCGCAGCGCAGCGCCGAAGCGCGCCGTCAGGCGTAGCGTCGAGCCCAGCCCCGGCGGCGGCGCGGAACCTACCCAGGAACGCAAAGAGACGGAGGTCGCCGCGAATTATTTCGTCGCCGTGATGGGGGACACGCTCGGGATTTTGCTTGCGAACGGGCTCGAGGAGACTTTCGCGGACAAGCCCGAGATCGGCGTCCTTCGCAAAAGCAAGGAAAGCTCCGGCCTGGTCCGCGACGATTTCTACGATTGGCAGAAGGCCGCCAGGGAGATCGCAAACGGGCAGCAGAAGGTCGACGTCGCGGTCGTCATGATCGGCTCGAACGACCGCCAGGCCCTGCGGCAGGGCGGCGAAAGCTCGGAGCCCTTCTCTCCGCGCTGGCGAGAAATTTACGTCGCGCGCATCGACGCCTTCCTCGCGACGTTCCACGAAAAGAAGATCCCGGTGATCTGGGTCGGCCTCCCTGTCATGAAGAATGAAAACTTCTCGGCCGACATGGGGAAGCTCGACGAGATTTTTCGCGAACGGGTCGAGAAGAGCGGCGGCGTCTATGTCGATCTCTGGGACGCGCTCGCCGACGAGAAAGGGCAGTTCAGCGCCTTCGGTCCCGACGTCAACGGCCAGATCGTGAAATTGCGCACGGCCGACGGCGTTCATCTCACCGACGCCGGCGCGCTGAGCGTCGCGCATTTCGTCGCAAACGAAATCAAGAAACTCTACGAGAGCCGGAAGCCCGCGCCGCCCCAGCAGACGCAGCCTACGGCCGCCGCGCCGCCATCGGGTCCGCAACTGCCGGGGCAGACGTCGACGGCGCCGGCCAATCCCGCCGCGCCGCTCGTCTTCCGATCGCCGGTAAAGCCGTCGACGACGGCGGCCCCCACCCTCCCTGACCGGCCGGCCATCGGTCCCGTCCAGAGTTTGACGGCCTCTCCAGTCGCATCCGGCGCCTCGGAACTCGCGCGGCGCGCGCCCTCCTCTCCGCCCGCGAGCGGGGACGCTCAGGCGCTCGCGCATCATGTCTTCATCGAGGGCGGCGAGCCGCCGCCGCGGCCCAACCGCGCCGACGATGACAGCTGGCGGCCGGCGGTTCACTGACGCCGTTCATAACCCTTAAGGCCCACGACGATTTTACGGCGAAGATTTTTGCCGGCCGTTGACCAACGTGCGATGGCGCACGGAACCAATCGCCCGACTTCCGCATTGTTCCTCCCAGCAGCGTTCTGGGAGCCGCAAAAATGTCTCATTTCAAAATTCGCCTTTTCATGGCCGCCGCTTTCGCCCTGACGGCCGGAGCCTATGCGACGGGAGCGTCGGCGGAAGAGAGCGGCTTCATGGCCCTGTTCGAGGAAGCGACGCCAGCCGACGCGCAGGATTACAGCGCGACTTACGGCGGCGGGCAGCAGGTTTCCTACGGCCAGCAGGACGAGACCCGCCTGCAGCGCGATTACCCGGCGACGACCCGCGAGATGGTCTCCGATCCGACCCGCGAAGCGCCCGGCACCATCACCGTCGATACGGAAGGGCGTTATCTCTACCTCTCCATGGCGAATGGCAGGGCGATGCGTTACGGCATCGGCGTCGGCCGCGACGGCTTCACCTGGAAGGGCCGCGTCCATATCGGCCGCAAGGAAGCCTGGCCGGATTGGACGCCGCCGAAGGATATGCTGAAGCGCCGTCCCGACCTGCCGCGCCACATGGCCGGCGGCGAGGAGAACCCGCTCGGCGCGCGCGCCATGTATCTCTATTCCGGCGGCAAGGACACGATGTTCCGCATTCACGGCTCGAACGAGCCCTGGACGATCGGACAGGCCGTCTCCTCTGGCTGCATCCGCATGACGAATGACGACGTCACCGATCTCTTCAGCCGCGTGAAGGTCGGCACGGCGGTGGTCGTTCTTTAAGGAACGTCCTCTTCCTCCCCAAACTAAAAAAGCCCCGGGCGAACCGGGGCTTTTTCTTGTTGAGAGACTGCGCCTATTCGAGGTTGCAGTTGAAGACGAAATTGGTGAGCGCCGAGAAGGTCACCTGGATGACGACCCAGGTCCCAATCAGGATCCAGCCAAGTTTCTTCTTCTCGCGACCATAGAGGAAGGCGCCGGCGAGCGGCAGCAGCAGAAAGAAGAATTGCCAGGGCTGACTGACGAAGGTGTCGCAGTACCAAAGGTTCAATTTCTCGTCGACCATAGTTTCCTCACCTTGGCAGATTTGTTTCGCCCAATAGGTGCAGGTCGACCGCATGGGCGCATTGGCGTCCCTCGCGAATGGCCCACACGACGAGCGATTGTCCGCGCCGCATGTCTCCGCACGCGAATACTTTCTCGCGCGACGTCTTATAGGCCCGCATGTCCGCCACGACATTGCCGCGATTGTCCAGCTCGACGCCAATCTGTTCGAGCAGGCCTTCCTTGATCGGCGAGACAAAGCCCATGGCGAGCAGGACGAGGTCAGCCTTTAGAATGAAGCTGCTGTCCGGGACTTCCTGCATCTTGCCGTCGACCTTGACGCAGCGAAGGCCTTTCACGATCCCGCCCTCGCCGACGAACTCCTTTGTCAGGACGGAGAATTTCCGGTCCGACCCCTCCTGATGAGACGAGGAGGTGCGCAGCTTCAGCGGCCAGTCCGGCCAGGTGAGCAGCTTGTTTTCCAACTCAGGCGGCTGCGGCATGATTTCGAGCTGCGTGACCGACAATGCGCCATGGCGCACCGACGTGCCGATGCAGTCGGAGCCCGTGTCGCCGCCGCCGATCACGACCACATGCTTGCCGGTCGCAAAGATCGGCTCGTTCGTGTTGAGCGGTTCGCCCGAAACGCGGCGGTTCTGCTGCGGCAGGAAGTCCATCGCGAAATAGACCCCGCGCAGCTCGCGGCCCGGGATCGGCAGATCGCGCGGCTGCTCCGCGCCGCCGGCCAGGATCACGGCGTCATGGCTCGCGACGAGGTCGCGGACGTTCATGTCGACGCCGACATTCACATTGTAATGGAAAACGGCGCCCTCGGCCTCCATCTGCGCGACGCGGCGGTCGATCAGATGCTTCTCCATCTTGAAGTCCGGGATGCCGTAGCGCAGCAGGCCGCCCGCCTTGGCGTGCTTCTCATAGACATGGACGTCGTGGCCGGCGCGCGCGAGCTGTTGCGCGGCGGCGAGGCCGCCGGGGCCCGAACCGACGATCGCGACGCGGCGGCCGGTCTTGCGCTTGGGCGGCTCGGGGACCACCCACCCTTCCGAAAAGCCGCGGTCGACGATCGAGCATTCGATCGTCTTGATGGTGACGGGCTGGTCTTGAAGGTTGAGCGTGCAGGAGGCCTCGCAGGGCGCCGGGCAGACGCGCCCGGTGAATTCCGGGAAATTGTTGGTCGAGTGCAGATTGGCGAGCGCGCGCCGCCATTCGCCGTGATAGACGAGGTCATTCCAGTCCGGGATCTGGTTATTGACCGGGCAGCCATTGTGGCAGAACGGAATGCCGCAATCCATACAGCGCGACGCCTGGCTCTTGGTCGCCTCTTCCGTGAGCGGAATGACGAATTCGTCGTAATGGCGAATGCGATCCGCCGCCGGCTTGTATTTGCGGTCCTGACGGTCGATTTCGAGAAAGCCCGTGACCTTGCCCATATTGCTTCCCAACCTTTCGCATCGGGCGCCAGCCGGGAGCGAGCCCGCCGACAATCGCCGCCACTGCGCGACTTTGCAAAAGTTCTAAACGCTTTCGCCCCAGCCCCGTCAAGCGCGTCCCGCCCGGCGCAGGGCGATCGGGCGAACAACCAGCTCGGGCGGCGAGCCCGCCCCATACCTCCCCTTTACGGGGAGGTCGGCGGTCGAAGACCGCCAGGTGGGGTTCGCGCCGCCCTAACGTTGATGGGGTTTTACCCCACCCGACCCCGCTTCGCGGGGCCACCCTCCCCGTAAAGGGGAGGGATTTGCTCGTGCACAGCGTTCACCCGACGCCTGCCCCGCCAATCTTACTCGCCCGCCGCCTTCAGCCGTCCCGGCTGGGCCTTCTTCTGCATCTCGGTCAGCGCGCGGCGATATTCGATCGGCATGACCTTGCGGAATTTGCCGCGATAGGTCTCCCAGTCGTCAAGGATCTGGCGCGCGCGGGTCGAGCCTGTGTAGCGCAGATGCCGTTCGATCAGCTGGCGCAGGCGCTCGGCGTCGAAACGGGTCATGTCCGACATCACGTCGACCTTGCCATGCGTCTCGAGATCGCCGGACTGATGGTAGGTCTCGGTCATCGCCGTCTCTTCCGCGCCCACGGGTTCGAGATCGACCATGGCGAGGTTGCAGCGCGTCGAAAAATTATCGTCCTCGTCGAGCACATAGGCGATGCCGCCCGACATGCCGGCCGCGAAATTGCGGCCCGTCTGGCCGAGCACCACCACCACGCCGCCGGTCATATATTCGCAGCCATGGTCGCCCACGCCCTCGACGACGGCGACGGCGCCCGAGTTGCGCACCGCGAAGCGCTCGCCCGCGACGCCGCGGAAATAGCACTCGCCCGCAATGGCGCCGTAAAGCACCGTGTTGCCGACGATGATCGAATTCGACGGATCGATCTTCTGCGCATTACGGGAGGGATAGACGATCAGCTTGCCGCCCGAGAGGCCCTTGCCGACATAGTCGTTGGCCTCGCCCTCGAGCTGCAGCGTGACGCCGCGCGCGACGAAGGCGCCGAAACTCTGGCCCGCCGTGCCGACGGCGCGAATGCTGATCGTATCTTCCGGAAGGCCGACATGGCCGTAAATGCGCGCCACCTCGCCCGAGAGCATCGCGCCCATCGTGCGGTTGACGTTGATGACCTCCGTCTCGATCGACACTTTCGCGCCGCGATCGAGCGCGGGTCGCGCCTGTTCGATAAGCTTGTTGTCCAGCACCTTGTCGAGGCCGTGATCCTGCGACTGGCTGTGTCGGATCGCGGCGCCCTCGCCTTCCGGCTTGTGGAACAGCTTTGAGAAATCGAGGCCCTGCGCCTTCCAGTGAGCGATGGCCTTGGTCTTGTCGAGCATCTGCATCTGGCCGACGAGCTCGTCGAAGCTGCGATAGCCCATCTGCGCCATCAGCTCGCGCACTTCCTCGGCGACGAAGAAGAAGAAGTTGATGACATGCTCGGGCTGGCCGGAGAAACGCTTGCGCAGCACCGGGTCCTGCGTCGCGACGCCGACGGGGCACGTGTTGAGATGGCACTTGCGCATCATGATGCAGCCGGCGGCGATGAGCGGCGCCGTCGAGAAACCGAACTCATCGGCGCCCAGCAGCGCGCCGATGATGACGTCGCGGCCCGTACGCAGGCCACCGTCGACCTGCACGGCGATACGCGAACGCAGATTGTTCAGCACCAGCGTCTGATGCGTCTCGGCGAGGCCGATTTCCCAGGGCGAACCCGCATGCTTGATCGAGGTCAGCGGCGAAGCGCCCGTGCCGCCGTCATAGCCCGAGATCGTGACATGATCGGCGCGACCCTTCGAGACGCCGGCGGCGACCGTGCCGACGCCGACCTCCGAAACGAGCTTCACCGAGACGCCCGCCTTCGGGTTCACATTCTTCAAATCGAAGATGAGCTGCGCGAGATCCTCGATCGAGTAGATGTCGTGATGCGGCGGCGGCGAGATGAGGCCGACGCCCGGCGTCGAATGGCGCACCTTGGCGATGACCGCGTCGACCTTGTCGCCGGGCAACTGGCCGCCTTCGCCGGGCTTCGCGCCCTGCGCCATCTTGATCTGGATCATATCGCCATTGACGAGATATTCCGTCGTCACGCCGAAGCGGCCCGAAGCCACCTGCTTGATCGCGCTGCGCTCGCTGTCGCCGTTCGGCAGCGGCCTGAAGCGCTCGGGCTGCTCGCCGCCCTCGCCCGTATTCGACTTGCCGCCGATGCGGTTCATCGCAATGGCGAGCGTCGTGTGCGCTTCGCGCGAGATCGAGCCGAAGGACATGGCGCCCGTCGCGAATCGCTTCACGATCTCCGTCGCGGACTCGACTTCCTCCAGCGGCGCGGGCTTGCGGCCGTCTTCTTCGGCGGTCTTGATGCGGAACAGGCCGCGCAGATTGAGCAGGCGCTCATCCTGCTCGTTCAGCGCCCTGGCGAAAGCGCGATATTGGTCTTGAGCATTGCCGCGCACCGCGTGCTGAAGCAGCGACACGGTCTGCGGCGTCCAGCTATGCGCCTCGCCGCGGATGCGGAAGGCGTAGTCGCCGCCGACGTCGAGCGCGTCGCGGTAGACGGGCGCGTCGCCGAAGGCGAGACGGTGACGGCGCACGGTCTCCTTGGCGATCTCGTCGAGACCGACGCCTTCGACGCGCGTCGTCGTGCCCGTGAAGAACTCATCCACGAAGCTCTGCGCGAGTCCCACCGCGTCGAAGATCTGCGCGCCGCAATAGGACTGATAGGTCGAGATGCCCATCTTGGACATGACCTTCAGCAGGCCCTTGCCGAGCGCCTTGATGTAGCGCTTGATCGCCGTATCGGCGTCGACATCCTTGGGGAATTCGGAGACCGACGCTTCGAGCGTGTCGAAGGCGAGATAGGGATTGATCGCCTCCGCGCCATAGCCCGCGAGACAGGCGAAGTGATGCACCTCGCGCGCCTCGGCGGTTTCGACGACGAGGCCGACCGAGGTGCGCAGCCCCTTGCGGATGAGGTGGTGATGCACCGCCGCCGTCGCGAGCAGCGCGGGAATCGGAATGCGGTCCGGTCCCACCATGCGGTCGGACAGGATGATGATGTTGTATTTGCCGTTGACCGCGTCCTCGGCGCGCTGGCACAGGCGCTGGATCGCGTCGCGCATGCCCGCCGCACCCTTGCTCGAATCGTAGGAGATTTCGAGCGTCTTGGTGTCGAAGCTGTCCTCGACCATGCCGATCCAGCGGATCTTCTCGAGATCCTCATTGGCGAGGATCGGCTGGCGCACCTCGAGCCGCTTCTTGTTGGCCGAACCCTCATGGTCGAGAATGTTCGGGCGCGGGCCGATGAAGGACACGAGGCTCATGACCAGCTCTTCGCGGATCGGATCGATCGGCGGATTGGTCACCTGCGCGAAGTTCTGCTTGAAATAGGTGTAGAGCAGCTTCTCCTTGTCGGAGAGCGGCGAGACGGGCGTGTCCGTGCCCATGGAGCCGACGGCCTCCTGGCCGGTGACGGCCATGGGGAACATCAGCGTGTAGAGGTCTTCCTCGGTGTAGCCGAAAGCCTGCTGGCGATCGAGCAAGCCCACATCGGCGCGCGCCGGGCGCGATTCGACGGGCTTCAGCTCCTCAAGCTGAATCTGCGTGCGCGCCAGCCACTCCTTATAGGGGTGCGAGAGCGACAGCTCCTTCTTGATCTCGTCGTCAGAGATGATGCGTCCCTGCTCCAGATCGACGAGCAGCATCTTGCCCGGCTGCAGGCGCCACTTGGCGACGATCTTCTCCTGCGGAATGGGCAGCACGCCCATTTCCGACGCCATCACCACGAGACCGTCCTCGGTGACGAGATAACGCGCGGGGCGCAGGCCGTTGCGGTCGAGCGTCGCGCCGATCTGGCGCCCGTCGGTGAAGGCCATGGCGGCGGGGCCGTCCCACGGCTCCATCAGCGCGGCGTGGTGCTCGTAGAAGGCGCGGCGGTCCTCGTCCATCAACGGATTGCCGGCCCAGGCTTCGGGGATGAGCATCATCACCGCATGGGCGAGCGAATAGCCGCCGCGCACGAGGAATTCGAGCGCATTGTCGAAACAGGCCGTGTCGGACTGGCCCTCATAGGAGATCGGCCAGATCTTGCTGATATTGTCGCCAAAGAGCGGCGACGATACAGACGCCTGACGCGCGGCCATCCAGTTGAGGTTGCCGCGAAGCGTGTTGATCTCGCCGTTATGCGCGACGAAGCGATAGGGATGCGCGAGGCGCCAGGACGGGAAGGTGTTCGTCGCGAAGCGCTGATGCACCAGCGCGATCGCCGAGACGAAACGCGCGTCCTTGAGGTCGAGGAAATACTCGCCGAGCTGCGAGACGAGGACCATGCCCTTATAGACGATGGTGCGCGTCGAGACGGAGACCGAATAAAATTCGCGTCCGCCATTGCCGATCGCGTAAATTTCATTCGAGGCCGACTTGCGCGCGAGATAGACGCGGCGCTCGAAATCGTCGTGATCCTTCACGTCGGGACCGCGGCCGATGAAGAGCTGCATATGATGCGGCTCGACGGCCTTCACGGCTTCGCCGAGGTCGCTCGAATCCACCGGCAGATCGCGCCAGCCGAGGACGACGACGCCCTCGTCCTTCATCTGTTCTTCGAGAATGGCTTTCGCCTTGGCGCGCACCTCCGGCTCGCGCGGCATGAAGAACTGTCCGATGGCGTATTCGCCCGCCGCCGGCAGCTCGAAGCCGAGCTTCGCGCATTCCGACTTGAAGAAATCATGCGGAATCTGGACGAGAATGCCGCAACCGTCGCCGAGTTTCGGGTCCGCGCCGACGGCGCCGCGATGATCGAGATTGAGAAGGATCTGCAGACCCATCTCGACAATGGCGTGCGACTTGGCGTTGTGCATGTTGGCGACGAAGCCGACGCCGCAGGAGTCATGCTCTTTCGACGGATCGTAAAGCCCCTGCGCGGCCGGCAGGGCGGGATCGCGCCCGATGGCGATCTCCTGGCCGAGGGCCTTCGGCACGGCCTTATTATCAACGACCTTCGTCATGGCGGCGTCTCCCCGACGTGGCGCGGCGCATCTTTTCGTTGCCGTCGTCCCGTCACTTCCTCGTTCAATAAAGCTGCATAGAGCAAGATAGACGCGGAAAGAAGCGCGCTTGCGCGTCCCCGCCCCTGCTTGCGATCGGCCGATTGACCGGCCGCCCGATTGCGCCCGTCCCGGTCGGGCCGCCGCGCCGTCAGGCAAAAGGCGCGCCAGACCTCATTCTTCGTCAGTCATTTGGCCCGAGCCGCCGGATTTACGGGCGGCGCGTTTGGGGAAAGGCGACTGGCGACAGGCGAGCGGCGGCGAAAGGTCAGCAAGACTGACATATCGACGCCAACGATAGTTGCCAGATTTATGCCCCGGTGACAAGCAACCGCCCAAGAAGAAGGCGGTTCCATCCGCTTGTCCAAAGCTCGCCGCAATCGGGGCGAAGATGGTAAAACGATTGGGGCCGTATCTTAAGGATAGCGATCATGTCTTCTGCTTGGCGGAACTGGCGAACCAAGCTGGCGTTCGGACTGGCGCTTGCGTCCATGGCCGGCGACGCCGCGATGGCGCAGTTCTATTTCAGGCCCTTCGCCTACTCCTATCGCTACGAACTGCCGCCCGACGACGACGATTTCGACGGCCCGCGCTACGCATCGCGGCGCTCGGTCGCGCGCATTCTGTCGCGCGAGGGATTTCAGCTCGTCGGCCCGCTCGGCCGTCGGGGCGATCAGATCGTCGCGACGGGCGTCAGCCGCCGCGAGGGCGAGACGCGCTTCTTCATCGATCCCTTTGAAGGCGTGATTCTGCACGCCGTCAGCCTGGGAAGTCCGCCGCCGGTCGAGCGGCAGGCGCGCCGGGACGACGATTTCATCCCCCAGCTCGGCGGGTCGCATCCGGTGGTGAAAGAGATCGGCCGCGACCGCGCCTCGCCGCAGGAAGATACGCGCGCGCCCGACCGCACGCGGCGCGCAGCCCGTCCGGCGCCTGAAGAGCCGGCGGCCGAGCCGGTCAGACCTCTTCGCAGGGAGGCGGCCCGGCCCGCGCCTCAATTGACCGAGCCGACGGCGCGCCCTTCGAGCCCCACGCCCATCGCTGCGCCCGCGTCCAAGGCCGCGCCCAGGACGCCCGTGAAGCCGGTAGAAACCGCCAAGCCGGCGGAGCCGCAAAACAAGCCGGCGGAGCCGCCGAAGCCGATCGAATGGGCGAAGCCCGCGGAAATTGCGAAACCTGCCGAAGCCGCGAAGGCTGTGGAGCCGCCCAAAGCGGCGGAACCGTCAAAGCCCGCCGAAGCGTCGAGGGTCCCCGAGAAGCCGAGGCCGATCGCCGAGAAGGCCGACGCCGCAAAGCCCGTCGAAACGGCGAAAACGCCGGCGACGGCCAGACTGGCGGAGCCGAAAAAGCCAGTAGACGCCAAGCGCGAACCGACCGCCAAGGCCGAACCGACCGCCAAGACCGAACCGACTGCCAAGCCGGCGCCCGTGACCCACGCCGCGAAGTCGCCGGAAGCGCCGGCGCCCGCGCCCGCTCCGCGTACGACCGCCGCTCGCTCAACCGGCGGATCGCATCGCGCAATCGTCCCGCCGAAAGCGTCGGAGGGCGTGACCGTCGTGACGCCTTCGACGCCCGCAACCTCGACCGCCCACGCCCCCGCAGGCGGGAAGACGCCGCAAAGCGTGGCGATGCCGAAGGAATAAAAAACAAAAAGAGGCGCCCGAACGGGCGCCTCTCGCATCTCGCGCGTTTGAATTTTTACGCGGCTTTCGACTCCACGACCTGCGGAGCGGCTGAGCCGCCGATCTCGATGCGGCGCGGTTTCTGCGCCTCGGGAATCTCGCGGACGAGATCGACATGCAGCAGACCATTGACAAGGCTCGCGCCCGTCACGACGACGTGGTCGGCGAGTTGGAATCGACGCTCGAAAGCGCGTGCGGCGATGCCCTGATGAAGCATCTCGCGACCCGCCGACGGCTGCGATTGCTCTTTCGAGCCCTTGATCGACAGCGCGTTCTCTTTCGTCTCGATCGTCAGCTCATCGCGGGCGAACCCCGCGACCGCGAGCGTAACGCGATAGGCGTTCTCGCCGGTCCGCTCGATATTGTAAGGCGGATAGGTGGAGGCGGAATCGACGCCGCCCGCCTGATCGAGAAGGTTGAAGAGACGATCGAAGCCCACGGTCTGACGATAGAGGGGCGAAAGATCGAAGTGACGCATGACATATCCTCCATGAGAAGCGACATGCGGCGCGCTGCATAACGCGCCGCGCCTTTCCGCGCGTCCTGTATGGCCCGCGCTGAGTACGAGGTGGGAAACGCCTTTGCGGATTTCAAGAGGGTCGCCGCGCACGCCGCTTGCCTAAAATCAAATCAAGTTGCTCAAAGAGCACACTTCAAGCATATCAATCGTCTCGGTGACTTTGTCGCATGCTGAGCAGCGCGCGTAGCTGCTAGCTTGGCTTCATGCGGAATCGAGGGGGCCATATTTTCAGCGCGAAGACGCGCGGCGTCGGATTCGCCAGTTGGGCGCGAAGCGCCCTTGCGCTGGCGATGGCGCTGTTCTTTGTCGCGCAGGGGCCGGCGCTTCATGCGCAGGGCGCGCGCTCGCATAGCGGCGCGGCCCTCGGCCAGAAATGCAAAGCAGCCGGCGTCGCGGCGCCGGGCGGCGAAACCCGCGCGCCCGCGACTCGAGTTACGAATGATTGCGAGGCCTGTCTCGCCTGCGTCTTCGGATCGATCGTCGACGCGCGCCCCGGCTTCCTTGCGCCGCCGGTTCGCGCAGGCGAGATCGCCATTGTTTTCCCGCGTCGCTTCACGGCGCCCGCCGCACGATGGCGCGCCGCGCATCCGGCGCGCGCGCCGCCGCTTTTCTCCTGATCCCCTGAAGAACCGACCAATCGCTATTTAGCCGCCGCACCCCGGCGGATCGGGAGAATCTTGTTATGTCACGTCATGCCCTGACGCGCGGCGCATCCGCCGGCGCGATCGCTATTGTCTTGCTTGCCGGCGCCGAAAATGCCGTGCTGGCTCAGACCCCCCTACCCGACATCACCATCGCGGCGGCGCGCAGAACCGCCGCCACGCGTTCAGCGCCCGCCGCCGCCCCGCCGCAGGCGATCCCGGCTTTCGCGCAGCCCGCAAAGCCGGTCGGCGCGACAATTATCGATCAGCGCCAAATCGCCGACGAACGGCCGGCGGCCGTGGATACCGTGCAGCTCCTGCGGAACACGCCCGGCGTGAGCTGGTATGAAGCCGGCGGCGTCTCGCGCCTGCCCGCCATTCACGGTCTGGCGGACGATCGGCTGAACGTGCTCGTGTCCGGCATCCCGGCGGCGTCGGCCTGCGCCAATCACATGAATCCGCCGCTCTCTTACGTTTCTCCGTCGCAGGTCGGAAAAATTCAGGTCTATTCGGGCGTCGTTCCCGTGAGCGTCGGCGGCGACAGCATTGGCGGCGCCATCATTGTCGACCCGCCATCGCCCGTCTTCGCCTCTTCCGGAAAAGCCGCTCCCGGCCAGACGGCGAACGAGCCGTCTCCCCTCGCTTTCGACGTGGACGGCAAGCCGGTCCTGCTGAAAGGAGAAGTCGGCGCCTTCTATCGCAGCAACGGCAATGGCTATGGCGGCCATCTCTCCGCGACGGCGGCGACGGACCGATTCAGCGTCACCTATAACGGCTCCTATTCGCGGTCCGAGAATTACCACGCGGCCGCAGCCTTCAAGCCGGCCGGCTACGCCTTCTCATTCGTCCCGCTGCCGCTGACGCGCCTGAACCAGTTCACGCCATGGCTTTCAGGGAGCGAGGTCGGCTCGACCTCCTATCAGGCGCAAAATCACGACGTCAGCCTCGCCTTCCGCCACGAGAACCATCAGCTTCAGGTGAATGTCGGCTTTCAGCACATTCCCTATCAGAACTTCCCGAACCAGCGCATGGACATGACGCTGAACCGCAGCGTTCAGGGGAGCGTCCGCTATAACGGGCAGTATGACTGGGGCTTGCTTGAGGGGCAGTTCTACCATCAGACCGTCCGTCACGGCATGGATTTCGGCCCGGACAAACAATATTACTACGGCGCGCTCAACAACGTCCTCGCTCCCGGCATGCCGATGGAGACCAAGGCGCAGAACACCGGCGTGAAGGCCAAGGCCGACATTCCCCTGTTCAATATTCACAATCTGCGCCTGGGCGCGGAATATCAGCAATATCGCTATAATGAATGGTGGCCGCCGTCGCCCTTCGTGCTGCCGGCCGGCAAAACGTCCGGCGGCATGGCGCCGGCCGCCTTCATCGCCATCAATGACGGGCGGCGCGACCGCTTCGACGCTTTCGCCGAACTCGAGTCGCGCTGGAGCCCCCAATGGCTGACGCTGGTGGGCCTGCGCAGCGACACGGTATGGATGAACGCCGGTCCCGTGCATGGCTACAACGTCATGATGTACGACTCCGCGCCTCTTTTCCCGGCCACGATGTTCAACATTTCCAACCGCGCCCGCACGGATCAGAACTGGAACGCGACCGCGCAGGCGACCTATACGCCGAACGCCGCGCTGACCTTCTCGCTCGGCTATTCGCTCAAGAGCCGGTCGCCCAATCTCTACGAACGCTACTCCTGGTCGCCGGCCACCATGCCGGCGGAAATGATCGGCTGGTTCGGCGACGGAAATTTCTATGTCGGTAATCTCAACCTGAAGCCGGAAGTCGCGAATACGGTCAGCGCGACGGCGGACTGGCATGACGAGGCCAACCAGCGGGGAATTCGCTTCACGCCCTACTTCACCTACGTCTCCAACTTCATCGACGTTCAGCGCTGCCCGCTCTCTGTCTGCGGGAACACGCCGACGACGCGCAACAATCTGGTGACGACATACGGCTTCGTCTTTCTCCAGTTCGTCAATCAGGACGCCCGCCTTTTCGGCGCGGATCTCTCCGGCCATGCGGTTCTCGCGCGGAACACGCCGCTCGGCGACTTCACGGCCCGAGGAATCCTCAGCTACGTCAACGGGCAGAATATCGCGACGGGGGGCAATCTCTATCAGATCATGCCGGTCAACACGAAGCTGTCGCTCGAGCAGAAGTTCGGCGGATTGACCAATCTGGTCGAAATGCAGGTGGTCGGCGCCAAGGCCAATATCGAGCAGGCTCGCAACGAGCTGAAGACCTACGGCTACACGCTGTTCAATTGGCGCAGCAGCTATGAATGGCGTAACGTCCGCTTCGACGTCGGCGTGGAAAACATCTTCAACGCCTTCTATTATCAGCCTCTGGGCGGCGCCTATGTCGGCTACGGCGCCACCATGTCGGGCAACGGCGCCGGCGCGCCGGCCTGGGGCATTCCGGTTCCTGGCATGGGCCGGAACGTTTACGTGGCGACAAATGTGAAGTTCTGAAAACGTCCGGCTTCATCGACATAACAACCGGGTGGCGGCCGCCGCCCGGTTTCCCTTCCCGAAGGTCGCCATGCCGCAAGATGGTCGACAAGGAAATTCAAATGGCGCGCTTTCTGAAGACCCTGTTCGCGCTCCTCTTCGCCGTCGCGCCCGCGAGGGCCGAGATATTGGGCATGAAGGTCGAGCGGATGGCCACCGAAGAGGAAATGAAATCCTCGCTGCGCCAGATCGATCTCGTGGACGAAAAGGGCCAGCCTTTCGACCTGCGCGCGACAATGGGTAATGGCAGGCCGACCTTCGTCTCGATCTGGGCGCATTGGTGTCCCAACTGCCTGGCCGAGGCGCCGGGCTATAAGGCTCTGGCGAAAGCCTGCCCCGATCGCTGGAACGTCGTCTTCGTCTCGTCCATGCGGAAAGACTATCCGAAAGATCTCGCCAAGTTCAGAACCTACGGCCTGCCCTGGAAGATCTACCGCATCGCCGACACGGTGAACGCGGAACCCGACAAGGCGAAAGCGGCCGTCGCATTCTATGGCCTGACCAAGGAAGGCGGCGTCGTGACGCCGACCCATTACCTCATAGACGAGACCGGCGCGGTCAAGGCGATCATCAGCGGCAAGATGAATATCGCCGAGCCGGAACGCCTCGCCGCCTTTTGCGGGAACTGAAATTGCGCGTGAGCGCCGGCGCCGCCCGGCAGGCGTCGCTAAGCGCTTCGCTTCGCGCGCATTTCTGGCGATCCCGGCTAAAATCCATGTGACCACCCGAGCCACGCCCGCCGCGCTTTTCGACATTGCGCCGAAGATGCACTATGCCGGCCTGAGATTCGGCTGCGCTCGCGCGCTTGTCGCTTTTTTGCGTAATGCGCTCGGCGCCACGGAGAAGACATGCTGGAACTGGTCGCGACGCCGGAAAATCCCATCCCCGACGGCGCCCTCGTCCATCAATTGAAAAGCTATGACGGCGCGCGCCTGCGCGCCGCGACCTTCCCTGCCCCCGGCTCCGCGCGGGGGACGGTCGCGGTCTTCCAGGGCCACAATGAATTCATCGAGAAATATTTCGAGACGATCGAAGACCTGCGCCAGCGCGGCTTCGACGTCGTTGCGCTCGACTGGCGCGGTCAGGCGGGTTCGGAGCGCGAATTGGACGATCCGCGCAAGGGTCATGTCGACGACTTTTCCCAATATCAGCGCGATCTGGAAGTTTTCGTCGCGCAAGTGCTCGCGCCGAGGCCGCAGCCCTGGTTCGCCCTCGCCCATTCAATGGGCGGCGCGATCATGCTGGACATGGCCCATTCCAGCCGTCCGCCCTTCGAGCGCATGGTCGTCACAGCGCCAATGGTCGATCTCGCCAATCTCGTCTTTCCGCGCGGCGCGCGCTGGCTCGCGGATACGCTCGACATGCTGGGCCTCGGCGGCCAGTTTATTCCTTTCGGCGGCGGGAGGAATTATCTCGAACTGCCGTTCGAGGGAAACAAGCTGACGACCGATCCCGTTCGCTTCGCGCGCAACGCCGGCATTGTGCGCGCCGCTCCGTCCCTCGTCATCGGCGACCCCACGATCGGCTGGGTCAACGCAGCCTTCCGACTGATGAACCGCTTCGCCGCGCCCGAATATGCGCGCAGCATCCGCACGCCCATCCTCGCCTACTCGGCCGGCCTGGAAAATGTCGTGTCCAACCCCGCCATCGAACGTTTCGCGCAGAATCTCAATAATGGCGCGCTCGTGCCGATCCCCGGCGCCAAGCATGAAATTTTGATGGAGCGCGACGAATTGCGGGAGCAGTTCTGGAAAGCGTTCGACGCCTTTGTGCCGGGAATGGGGAGGGCATAGCTGGCGTTCCGCCGTTATCATTTATTGAGGAACACATCCCAGGCGACATAAAGAACGACTGTCGCAGGCACCGCTAAAGCGACGCCAATCGCCCCGTAGATCTTGCCGAAGACGAGCAGGAAAAAGAGCAACACCACCGGCCGGACCATCAGCGAACGGCTCTGCAAGATCGGCGTGATCAAATAGCCTTCAATGAAGCTCGCGCCTCCCACCGCCAGTGCGGCGAGCGCGGCGGTTCCAATCCCATGCGGAAGAGCGACCAATCCGGCGACGACGATCGCCACGATCGATCCGAAATAGGGAATGAAGGCGAGAAGCCCGCTGATCGAAGCGAGCGCCAATGGCGCGGGAACATTGAAAGCCCAGAGCGCCGCGCCTGCGAATGCAGCGTTCATGGCGACGACGTAAAGCTGGATGACGAGCCACTGACGTAGCGAGGAGCCCGATCGTTCCAGGAACGCGGACATCCTGCCACGGTATGACGGCGGCGTCAGGGAGAGCACGCCGGCAATATGTCCCTGCGGATCGGAGACCAGATAGGCCGCGCCGATAATCCCCGAAACGGCAAAAGCGAGCGCGCTCCCCAGCGAGCCCAAAATCGCTCCGAGCTGCCGGGCGACCGGCGTTATCGACTTGACGGAATCCCAACCTATCGCCGCTTCGACAAAGCGTCCCCAAGGGTGCTCTTCGACCGCTTTCCTGATGAGCGCGATGGCGGCCGGAATATCGAGGGCCATTTCATCGTATTGCTGCATCAACTGGCGGCCGAAAAGCATAATGGAGAGAGCGCCGAAGCCACATAGGCCGAGCGCGACCAAAAGAAGCCAGACGCCCGGCGACAGCCCGAAGCGCTTGGCGAGACCTTCGGCGGCTCCGCGCCAGGCGACGGAAAGCAAGACCGTTGCGAAGGCGACCGGCAGCAAATCATTGAGCCGCCACAGCGCCACGATGCCGAATGACGCGGCGAACAAAATCCCGGCGACGATAAAGGCCCGTCGCGCCCACGCCGGAGCGTCGCTACTCTGCACGTCGCCGCTCGAAGACGGAAAGGCGCTCTTCATTTCGCCCCCTGCACCGCTCTTGGGCCTGCACCGCTCTTGTGCCTGCGCCGTAAGGGCTAGCCTGTCACTTTGCCTTGACTCGACTCTGGACGAAAGAAGACAGCCAGACCGCCGATCACCAGTCCCAGCAGCGCCAGGACCAGCGCCGACTGCTTCAGCCACGCCAGCGCGGGTACGCTCAAGGCGAGAACAACGCCGAGGATTGCGATGTCAGAGGACACATAAACGCCGGCGACAAAAGTCCCGAGGGCCAGCAGGAGCAAGAGCGCCAACCCCGTCGCCGGCCCGTTGAGGAAAGTATTCACCGCCGGCCACAAGAGAATGTTCATTGCGATCAAGAAGGCGAGCCAATGCAGCGCCTGCGTCGTCATAAGCCGCCTGCGCGCCTCGGCGTCGTTCGCCCGGCGCCATCCCAATGCGACGCAGGCCGCGCCGATCGCCAGAGCCAGAAATTCCCAATAGCCGTATAACGGACGGCCCGTCGCGCTCGTATAAGCGACGCCCAATATTGCGAGCGCCAGGACGACGAGATAAGGCAGACGGCCGCGCAACCAGCCGGCCTTTCCACCATTCTCGCTCGGTTTTTCGACTTGGCGAGAGTCGATCGAAGCGTCTTGCATGAGGCGAACTCCTTAAAAGACGTATTGGAGTTTCCCAGCCGAGGGGATGTTGACGCAGCGTTGGATTTAAGTAAAGCGCAGGCGCGACAGCACTTTTTATTGCTAGGCATTTTATTGCTAGGCATTGCGCATGTGAGAGGCCGCCATCATTCGCGGCGGATATAACGGGTAAGCGCGTCAGCGTTAGCCGATCCGGAAAATATCGACCGGAATCTTGGACCCGTTATAGAATGTCACGGTCGCCGCGCGCCTTCGGCGTCGTGACGCTACTTTTGCTTTGGCTGTCTCAATAAATCAGGCGTAATCAGGCTAACCTAAGGGTGGACGCGCTTCCTCTACCCACCCAACAACCGAACCGCCGCCTCGTGCAGCGCTCTGTCGCTCGCCGCGACGATCGCGCCGCCCTTTGACGGATCGCCGCCGTCCCAGGTCGTCACCACGCCCCCCGCGCCTTCGATGATCGGGATCAGCGCGACGATGTCATAGGCGTTGAGTCCCGCCTCGATGACGAGATCGACATGGCCCGCGGCCAGCGCGCAATAGGCGTAGCAATCGCCGCCATAGCGCGAGAGCCGCACCTCCGCCTCGACGCGGTGAAAGCTCTCGCGCAATCCCGGTTCGATCAGCAAGGGGGAGGTCGTCATCAGCGTCGCCTGCGAGAGCTTCGCACATGGGCGCACGACGAGCTTTCGCCGCTCCTCCTGCGCCTTGCCATGGCGAGAAGGCCCGCGCCAATAGGCCGCCTCGCCGTCGCCATGGAAGCGCTCGCGGGTGAAGGGCTGGTGCATCAGCCCATAGCAAGGCCGGCCGTGATGCTGCAGGCCGATCAGCGTGCCCCAGGTGGGAAAGCCCGAAATGAAGCTCTTGGTGCCGTCGATCGGATCAAGGACCCAGACATATTCGGCATTCTCATTTTTCGCGCCGAACTCCTCGCCGATGATTCCGTGGCCCGGAAAGGCGCGTTCGATCAGGCGACGCATGGAAAGTTCGGCGGCGCGGTCGGCCTCCGTCACCGGATCGAAGACGCCGCCATGCGCCTTGTCGTCCGCGGCGATGGCCGTGCGGAAAAACGGCATGATCGCCTCGCCCGAGACGTCGGCGAGCTCCTCCACGAAACGTTCGAAATCGACGACGGTCATTGCCTCTCCAGCGAAGCGGACGGAGTTCTACTCGGCGGCCATGCGGCGGGAGCCGCCGAGGGTTTCATCCTGCTCGACATCCTGTGCGAGCCCGGCGACGATCTCCGAAAGATCGGCGACGACAGAGGCGAAACGCGCATTCTTCTCCAGCGTCGCCTCATCCATATAGAGTCCGCGGGAAATCTCTATCTGAAGCGCGTGCCAGCCCGCCGCCGGCCGGCCGAAATGCTCGGTGATGAAGCCGCCTGCATAGGGCCGGTTGCGTTGCACGAAATAGCCCCTCGCCCGCAGCCGCGTCTCGACTCCGTCGATGACGCCGGGCGCGGCGCTGGCTCCGTAGCGGTCGCCGATAACAAAATCGATACGCTTCTTTTCAGCGCGCGCGGCCTCGCGCACGCTGGTCGAGGGCATGGAATGGCAATCGACGAGCACCGCGAAGCCGAAACGCCGCTGCGCGCGCTCCATGAGCATGCGAAGCGTCGCGTGATAAGGCTTGTAGAGCGCCTCGATCCGGCGCAACGCTTCGTCGAGCGGGATTCGGGCGGCGTAGATCTCGCGCGCATCCGCGACGACGCGGGGGATGGTGCCGAGCCCCGCCGCCACCCTCAGCGAGCGGGCGTTGGCGAAGGACGGCAGCGGGCCGTCGAATAATTTGGGGTCGAGCTCATAGGGCTCGCGATTGAGGTCGAGATAGGCCCTTGGGAAAAGCGCGCGCAGCATCGGCGCGCCCACGGCGCGGGACGCCGCGAACAGCTCGTCGACATAGGCGTCCTCAGACCGGCGGAGCGACGCCGCGTCGAGCCGGGCCGCGGAGAGAAAACGCGCCGGATAGATCCGTCCGGAATGCGGGGAGGAGAAAACCAGCGGCGACAGCAGCTCCTCGGGCTCGACGACATCGAAAGCCGGCGTAAGCTCGGGCTCGTGCGGTTCGCAGGCCGCGCCCCCTTCTCCCGGCGCTGATTCTACCCCATTCATTAGATCGTTCCGCCTTGGCTTCGCCCGGCTGCCACCCATCATAACAGCAGGCGATGGCCGTCCGGCTGGTCACGCTCCGCGAATTTCAAATATATAGCCTCCTAAGTTAACGTGACGCGGCCCAAGTTTCACCTGATATTTACGAAACTTCGGCTGTATGAAAAAAAACCCGCGAGGACTGCGATGAACGATCGGTTGACGGCAAAAATCCTGCTAGCCGAGGACGACAACGATATGCGTCGTTTCCTGGTCAAGGCGTTGCAGCAGGCGGGTTTTTCCGTGACGTCCTTCGACAACGGCCTCTCGGCCTACGACCAGCTTCGCGTCGAGCCGTTCGAGCTGCTCCTCACCGACATCGTCATGCCCGAGATGGATGGAATCGAGCTGGCCCGCCGCGCGACCGAGCTCGATCCCGACATCAAGGTGATGTTCATCACCGGCTTCGCGGCCGTCGCCCTCAATCCCGACAATCAGGCCCCGCGTCAGGCCAAGATCCTCTCCAAGCCCTTCCATCTGCGCGACCTCGTGACCGAGGTTCAGCGCATGTTGGCGGCCTGATTTCTTCAAGGCGCGCGCCGGCGGACGGCCCGGCCGCGTCAATCGCGAAACAGCCGCGCCTTCGCCTTGTCCAGCCAACTGCGCCGCCGACGGACCATCGCCCCGGCGAGTTCGAGAGTCTGCTCGCCAAAGGGAACGAGCGGCGGCCCATCCATAAGGGTGAGATCGTAGGGCGCCGCCGTCAGCGCCTCTTCAGAGCCCGTCATTTCGATCGAGGCGCGCGGGGCTTCGGGAAGCTCCGCCGTCACATAATGCAGAGCCATGAGATTGGGAACGTTCTCGCGCGCGAGGGACTGCGCATTCTTGCGCAGGACGCTGTCGCCCGCCCGGATCGTGTAGGAGCCGCTCTCTTCGGTCGAACGCAGCAGCAGGGCGACGAGGCGTCCCTTCGTTTCGAAGACGCAGGCGCCGCCCCGCCGCAACGTGACGGACGGACCTTCGAAGACGCTGGTTTGGATCGACATGCGCTCGCCGGGGCCGTCGATGCGTCCCTCCTCGGAGTTCAGATAGGCGAAACTCAGCCCCCGCCCGCCGCCGCGTGGAACGGGGATCGGTTCGCGCAGACGCGCCGCCACGGCCTGCGCCACCTTCATCGAGGGGTCCGGACCGATATGCGCGGAGTCGATATATTGGCTTTGCGCGATCTCGCCGAGAATGTCGATCTGCAGAAGGCAATCCGCAACGCCGCGGGCTGTCGCGACGCTGCGATAAAGATGATTCATGATCTGCGACAGTTCGGCTTCGCCCGTCGCCTCGGGCGGCCGCAGGCAGAGACAGAGAAATAGAAGCCTTATGCCCTCGCGCGAACAGAGCGTGGCGACGTCGTGAAGCGCCTCCTCCACGAGCTTCATCGTGATGTTGCCGCCAAGCAGCCACAAAGAATCGTTGAGCGCATATTCGAAGACGACGACGTCGGGCTTTTCGCCGCGCTCCTGCTGCATTTTGAGAAGGCGAAGCAGGCCGAAGAGGGAGCCGACGGCGCCGAGAAACCTGTTCTCGATCCTGTGCTCGGGGGCGATTTCGGCGAGGCTCGCCGCCCACCCGTTCTTCGGACCGGAATTGGAGCCGCCGAGGATGACAATACGCAATCTACATTTCTCCCGGCGCGGCCGCGAGCGCCCCCTTTACCGCGCGTCGCGGCGATGCGCCAGCCTTGAGGTCCAAAGGTTTATCAGGTACTAAATCGTCAATTCGACCGCGCATCTCGACGATGCGGCGTCCTGCCTCCAGAGGCGTCGAAGCGCAAAGAGAGCTCCTCTAAGGCAAACCGTCCCGGATGCATTTCATCATCGATATTGACAGCGGCGACACGATTTCAGGCTGGCTTGCGCCCGACAATCCGTCGTCCGTCCCGCTTTTCATTGTCTCGATCCCGGGTCGGGAGGACATCGAGCTGCGCGCCAATGTATTGCGCGAGGGCATTCGGGATCTTGGCCTGCACGCGACGGGCGAATGCGGCTTCGCCATTTCGACCGACCTTATCCCGGACCTCCCGAACATCAGGGATCTGGAGATCGTCGAGGCCGCGACGCGGCTTCCCATCTATCGACGCTTTCAGGCCGATCTCGACGTTGCGCGCAAGATATTCCTGTTCGACTGTTCGGTCATCCCACAACGGCGCATCGTCAACGAAATCAAGAACCGCTTTTCGCTCGCCTATATGAATTCCGAGCGCAATGGCCTCGAGACGACGGTCGCGATCATCGCCAATCCGTACAATCAATCGATCTTCATCTCCGGCCGGTCCGTGCTCATGCGCTATAACGATCTGCTCAAGGAAAAGGGATATGTGCGCGCGGCGCTGTTGCGGGAGCCGCATGAAGAGCTGGCTGAGCGGCTCTATTTCTTCAATTTCCTCGTCCGGGAAGGCGACGCCGAGTCCTTCGCGCAATACACGACCGGCGCGCGCAATCTGCTCGAATTCGCGCGGGACCTCCCGTTCAACGACGTCAAGGCGCTCACCAGCGCGTTCCGCGCCTCGACAGAACAGCAGCGCCGCGAGTTGATGAGCCCCATGACGAAAGTCTTCGGCTGCGACGTCGACGAGCCGCCCAAACATGCGAATGTCTCCAAGGCGCTCGACAGTCTCGCGGATTTCGAGGTCGTCGGGACCAGGGAGCGCTTCGCCCTTTTCAAGGACCTTCTGGCCGGGGCCGTGGGCGTCAACATACTTGGCGATGAAGAGCCGGTCGTCTTTCAGAGCGTCAAGACGCTGGCGTCGAACCTCGCGAAGATTGGCATCGTCAACGATCTCCTGGCCGACGATCTCGCGCTCTATTCCTTCGCGGAGGACGCGATCAATGAAGGGCTCACAAATCCCGAAGGCATGATGCAGCGGGAGATTTGAGCCAGGGGAACGCGACGCCTTGCCCAAACGGGCGCATTGCGCTAAGAGCGTCGCCAAATCGTCAACTTGAGCCGGCCGCCCCGCGCCGAAAGGCGTAACGGGGTCGCGGCTATTTATTATCGCAGGAAGGACGCGTCGATGAAAAAGGACATCCACCCCGACTATCACACGATCAAGATCGTGATGACGGACGGTAGCGAGTATATGACGCGCTCGACCTGGGGCAAGGAAGGGGACACGATGAATCTCGACATCGATCCCAAGACCCACCCGGCCTGGACTGGCGGCTCCACCCAGCTTCTCGATCGCGGCGGCCGTCTTTCCCGCTTCAACTCGCGCTTTGGCGGCCTCAGCTTCGGCAAGAAATAAGCGCGATTTCTCCGAGATTTTTCGAAAACGCCGAGGCCCCGCCTCGGCGTTTTCCTTTTGTCGCGAATGCAAAAAAGAACGGCGGGAAAACCCGCCGTCGATCCCCTTGCCCATCCAATCCGGCTCTTACGGCGCGAAGGCGTCGCGGAGCCTGGCCAACTGCTCCTGAACGGGGCTTCCGGCCGGCGCGGCCGACGGCCGAGGCGCCTCCGGCCGGGCGTAAATCAACTGATCGAGATGGATGATGCGCGCCTGAAGGCGAAGAGAATGCAAGGCCAGATCGCGCAGGCGCTCCGGCAGGCGCTGGAACATGTCCGGCGCGGAGGCGAGTTCCTGCTGGTGCACCTTCACCCGATGACGGTCGCTCGCCGCCTGGGTCCGGGTGAGTTCCCCCTGATTGACTGCGCGCTGCAGCAGAAGCCAGGAGGCGATCTGCATCAGGCGGGTCGTGAGCCGCATGCTCTCGGCGGCGTAGGCCAGCGCCTCCGCCCGCGGCAACGCCTTGGCCTCTTCGCGGCCCTGCCCGTCCAGATAGGCGGCCGCCTCCTCGACAAGGCCCATGCCTTCCTTGAACATCGCGCCGAAAGCCTCGGAACCCGCCAGCTTTTCGACGAAGGAAACGGGCTGGCTCGCCTCGCCCCGATTGTCACTCAAACGACCCATGCCACGCTCACGCCGCTAGATCACGCCGTCATGGGGCGGAGCCCGCCCACGGCAGAAAACGTGATCGCCTCCAAATATCCAGAGCGCGCGTCCGAGGAAAAACCGCTTCCCGCTTTTTCGCTGCGCGCTCCCGCCGGTTTGGTTGATGCCGGCGAACTCGATACATAGAGACCTTAGCGCAATTGAAATGACCGCGCGCGCTTAGCCGTTTTTTAACCTTAACGTTGGTAAGACTTTGTTAACGGCAAAAAGAGAGCCGCGAAAGCGGCTCTCAAGGCTCATGACAGGGAGGCGTCAAGGACGAGTGGAGAAGAGATGAGCCACTCGCGTCCGGAGTTTGGACAAGACGAGGCTGAGCGCGACAGCTTAATTTACGGTTAACGCGCACAATTATTCTCAACCGGGGGAAATGCCCGCGGTCAGGCGGATGAACGACGGTCTGAAGAAATCGTCGGAAGCGCTATATGCGCCGCGCCGAAGCGAGAGCGAAGCCATTTTGATCGTCCGCGCTCTTTTCTGCGTGAGAGAGCTGAACCACCCCGAGGCACAGGACGACAAGGATGAGCGCCCGGATCAACTGACCGGGATTGACGCGGCAGAATTTGGGGCTTGGCGCGGGTCGCGCCGGCGGCGTCGGCTGGTCGTCCCGCAGGGGACGAAAGGCTTCCACAATCGCACGCGGCCGCTCGCGGGAAGCGGCCCCGAAACCGGCGTCCAAATTCGCCATGGAGAAACCTCCGTTAAATTCTTTGGTAGTTTTTAGGTGAAATCCTTACCTTTCGGTAAAGCGTGAGCTAAGCCCGCGTTACTGCTTGACGCATTGGCGGGGGGGAGGCATTTGATCGCTCCTCCCTGCTCCCCGAGGCTTTCCCGAGATGATTCGTTCCGCGTTGATGAATGTGATGACCGCCGCCGCGATCAAAGCCGGCCGCGGCCTGAAACGCGACTTCGGCGAGGTCGAAAACCTTCAGGTGTCGGTGAAGGGCCCGGGCGACTTCGTCACCGCGGCGGACAAGCGCGCAGAGAAGACGCTCTTCGAGGAGCTTTCCAAGGCGCGGCCCGGTTACGGCTTCATCATGGAGGAAGGCGGCGTCGTCGAGGGCTCCGACAAGAGCCATGTCTGGCATATCGATCCGCTCGACGGCACGTCCAACTTCCTGCATGGCGTGCCCGTTTTCGCCGTCTCGATCGGTCTGGAGCGCGACGGCCAGCTCGTCGCGGGCCTCGTCTACAATCCTGCCTCCGACGAGATGTTCGTCGCCGAAAAGGGCCAGGGCGCCTATTTCAACAATCGCCGCATGCGCGTCGCGGCGCGCCGGTCGCTCTCCGAGTCGATGGTCGCCTGCGGAATTCCGCCCCTCGCCCGCGCGCGCGACCACGAATCCTTCAAACGCGAACTTGCCGCCGGCATGGCGAAGATCGGCAATATCCGCCGGATGGGCGCCGCGGCGATGGACCTCGCCAATGTCGCCTGCGGCCGCTTCGATGGCTATTGGGAGCGCGGCATCAATTCCTGGGACGTCGCTGCGGGAATCGTGCTCGCGCGGGAGGCGGGCGGCTTCGTCAGCGATCTTTCCGGCGGCGGCGACATGCTGGCGAAGGGCGAAATCTGCTGCGGCAATGAGGCGATCCATCGCCAGCTGCTCGATGTGATGAGGAAAGCTTGACCTACGTCGAATCCGCCGACGATCCCCTGCCCGGCTTCGCCGCTTCGCCGCGGCTTCGCAAGCGCAGGGAGTCCGACCTCCCCGAAATGCTCGACCTTTGGGTCGCCTCCTGGCGGGCCGCCTATCCGGAAATCGATTTCGACGCGCGCCGACCCTGGCTGACGAGCCAGATCGCGGCGCTTGAATCCGACGGCGCCGTCACGCTTTGCGTCATGGCGAGCGACGCGGACGCAATCGCCGGCTTCGTCGTCATCCATCCCGAAACCGGCTGGCTCGACCAGATTTGCGTCGGACTTCCCTATAAAGGCGACGGCTGCGCGGAGATGCTGATGGAAGCGGCTTGCGCCATCTCGCCCGGGATCGTGCGGCTGGACGTCAACGCCGACAATCTGCGCGCCGTCCGATTCTACGAGCGCGCGGGGTTCGATCAGGTCGGACGCGGCGAGAATACGCTCTCGGGCCGCGCGACGATTCAGATGGAGTGGCGCGCGCGCAAATAAGGTTGCCGCGCCGCTTTCTTTATTGGCGTCCAGGGCCCATATAGGGGCCATCGAGTTTCGGCCGAACGATCTTGCTCTCTCGTCTCAAGACGTGCGGCGCTGATATTCTCCCTGAACTTCGATTAAAAGACGCCGCATTCCCGCGGCCGTCTCTTCATGTCTTGAAAGGATACGCCATGCAGACTGGCGCCGTTAAATGGTTCAACGCCCAGAAGGGCTTCGGCTTCATTCAGCCGGACGCCGGCGGCGGCGACGTCTTCGTCCATATCAGCGCTGTGGAGCGCGCGGGCCTGAACGGTCTCGCCGAAGGCCAGAAGGTCAGCTACGAATTGGTCATCGACAAGCGCAGCGGCCGCTCTTCAGCCGACAATCTCAAGGTCAGCAACTGATTCTGAGACCGGCGGCGGCCACGCCGACGCATTCACGCTGAAAACGCCGAGGGCGGCCTCGTCCTGTAAGACGCGAGATCCACTCGCACTCAGGATGAGGCCCTCCGATTCTGCAGCGCCGAGCGAAGCCCCCGAGAGAAAAGCCGGCGCCCGCGTCTAGGAGCGCGAGCGCCCCCGTCAGGATCTCCGCTTCGCCTTACGGCGCCTCTTCCGTCAGGCTCGCTTCCCCGACATGCGCGATGCGGATCATATTGGTCGCCCCGGGCGACCCGAACGGCATGCCGGCGACGATGATCACACGGTCGCCATCCCCGCCAAAACCCTCGCTCTTCGAATATTCGCAGGCGCGCTTCACCATGTCCTCGATGTCGACGGCGTCGCGCGTCTCCAGAGCGTGCACGCCCCAGACCAGAGCGAGGCGGCGCGCCGTGTCGCGTTTGGGCGTCAGCGCGAGGATCGGCGATTGCGGGCGCTCGCGCGCGATGCGCAGCGCCGTCGTGCCGGATGAGGTCCAGGCGCAGATCGCCTTGGAATGCAGCGTCTGGGCGACGTCTCGCGCCGCGACAGCAATGGCGTCGGCGGAGGTGGGGTTCGGCAATTCGCCGCGCTGAGCATTGATGATCGAGCGGAACACCGCGTCGGTCTCGACCTCTTCGGCGATACGGCTCATGGTCGCGACCGCGTCCTGCGGATATTGGCCGGCGGCGCTTTCGGCCGAAAGCATCACCGCGTCGGCGCCTTCGAACACCGCGGTCGCCACGTCCGATACTTCGGCGCGCGTCGGAAGCGGCGAAAGGATCATCGATTCGAGCATCTGCGTCGCGATGACCACCGGCTTGCCGAGGCGGCGCGCCGAACGGTTGATGCGTTTCTGAAGGCCCGGAACGCGTTCGAGCGGCACTTCGACGCCGAGATCGCCGCGCGCCACCATCAGGGCGTCGGAGACTTCGATCACCTCGTCGAGGCGATGGATCGCCTGAGGCTTTTCGATCTTGGCCATCACCAGAGCGCGGCCCTTGGTGATCTGCTTCACTTCGATCACGTCCTCGGGACGCTGCACGAAGGAAATCGCAACCCAGTCGACGCCTTCCTTCAACGCCGCGTCGAGATCGGCGCGATCCTTGGAAGTCATGGAGGTGATCGGGATTTCCGTATCCGGCAGGCTGACGCCCTTACGGTTCGAGAGGCGTCCGGCGACGTCGACCACCGCATGGGCGCGCTCGGGCGCCGTCTCGACGACATGCAGCCTTACGCGGCCGTCATCGATGAGAATCGTGTCGCCGACCTTGAGCGCGGCGAGAATTTCAGGATGCGGCAGCCGCACGCGCGTGACGTCGCCCGGCGTCGGGTCCGAATCGAAGACGAAGACGTCGCCCTTGCGAAGATGGATCGACCCTTCCTCAAAGGCGCCGATGCGCAGCTTCGGACCCTGAAGATCGCACAGAATGCCGATTGCGCGCTCCATCTCGGTCTCGATCTCGCGGATGATGCGCACATAATTTGCGAGCGCCGCGTGGTCGGTGTGGCTCATATTGATGCGGAAGACGTCGGCGCCCGCGCGCACGAGGCCCGCGATGACCGCCTTGTCGACTGTCGCCGGTCCAAGCGTGGCGATGATCTTGGTTCGCCTCAGCCTTCTCATTTTCGTTCCCAAATCCCTGTCTAGCGGCCGCTACGACGCGGCTCTGTCATCATTGCGCGGGCGCTGCGTTCGGGTCCGTGAGCTGGACCGTCCAGCTCTTGGCGTCGCGGCCCGTGTCGATCTCGAAGAAGCCTGTGCGCTCATAGCCCCGCGCGAAGCAGTCCTCGCGACCGTCGACTCGGAATTCGCGGTCGCGCGTGCACATGAAAGCCTTGCCCTTCCATTCGCCGCCGCGCTCGTCCATGGCGTAGACATAATAGAACTGGGCCGCCAGCGGCCCGCGCAGCAACGTCTCGCATGCGGTCGGGCGGAGGTTCCACCAGCCCTCCGAGAGCCACGCCTTTCCGTCCGTATAAGCGATGGCGACGCTGACCCGCGTATTGGTGTTGTTGCACAGCCGAAAATCGGCGCGCGCCGACGCCGGCGCAAAGGCCGCGGCGAGCAAAACGGCGGAAACGAAAGCGCGTCTGACCATTTGATTTCGCAGTGCGAAGAGGCGGCGGGCGGCGGCCGCCCGGAGTTCCGGGCGGATCGTGGCAGAGGCAAACCACGTAGGGCCGCGTTTGTCCAGTCTCGGCCGGCGCTCGAGCGCCACGGACGCGCGGATCATGCGGAAATGCCCGCGCCCGCGACCATGACAATCTCACAGAAGAACCGGCGCGCATCGGCTAGGCTTATATGCGAGGCTCGCCCGAGGAGTAGAAATTGACCAGAAACATCGCTGTCATTCAGGGCCATCCCGATCCTTCGCCAGAGCGGCTCTGCCGCGCGCTCGCCGGCGCCTACGCCAGCGGCGCCGCGGCTGCCGGGCGCAATGTCCGAACCATAGACGTGGCGACGCTCGATTTCCCGCTGCTGCGCAGCCAGGCGGCGTTCGAGAGCGGCGTCGCGCCTCCGGCGATCGCCGAGGCGCAGGAAACGCTGCGCTGGGCGGATCATTGGGTGATTGTCTATCCGCTCTGGCTCGGCGACGCGCCCGCGCTGTTCAAAGGTTTCATCGAGCAGGCTTTCCGCCCGGGCTTCGCGCTTCGCTACAGGCCGGGCAAGCTCCCCGAGGGCCTCCTCAAGGGAAAATCCGCGCGCGTGATCGTGACGATGGGAATGCCGAGCCTTGTCTATCGCTTTTTCTTCTTCGCGCACGGGCTGCGCAATCTGGAACGCAACGTCCTGGCCTATGCCGGGATTGCTCCCGTGCGCGCGACATTGATCGGCTCCGCCAAAGGCATGTCGCGCGAGGCTGCGCAGCGGTGGCTGTCGAAAGTGGAAGCGCTCGGACGCGAGGGACGCTGAAACCTCCTTCGCGTGGAACAAAGAATGCCGCGCCTCGTTTCGACCGGACGCCGCGGCGTCCGTTCCGCAGGGAGGCGCAAATGGAAAATAAAGAAGTCATCAAGACGCTGACCAATCTCGCCGAGATCAGCCGTGACGGCGAGCAGGGATTCCGCACCGCCGCCAAGGAAGCGCGCGACCCTCAGCTCAAGACGGCGTTCGAAAATGCGGCGGAGCGTTGCGCCGTCGGCGCGCGCGAACTCGAGTCTCAAATTGCGGATATGGGCGGCTCGACTTCGCATTCGGGGTCGATCGCGGGCACTTGGCACAGGGTCTGGACAAGCCTCAGATCGATCGTCACAGGTCACAACGACAAGTCGATCCTCGAGGAAGTGGAGCGCGGCGAAGACATCGCCAAGAGCGCCTATGAGATAGCGATTTCAAAACCGCTGCCCCCGAATGTGCGCGAGATCGTGGACCGGCAATATCGCGGCGTGAGGGAAAATCACGACCGCGTGCGCGATCTGCGCAATCGCGCGGCGTGAGGATGCGCGCGCATCCTCCGCCGGATGCGCGTCACGCCTCCTGCAACAGTCTGGCGGCGCGCGGCGCGAAATAGGTCAGCACGCCGGACGCGCCTGCGCGCTTGAACGCGAGCAGGCTCTCCATGATCGCCCGCTCCTCGTCGAGCCAGCCATTCTGCGCCGCGGCCATGATCATCGCGTATTCGCCGGAGACTTGATAAGCGAAGGTCGGCGCGTGGAAAGTTTCGGCGACGCGATGGATGATGTCGAGATATGGCATGCCGGGCTTCACCATGACCATGTCCGCGCCCTGCTCCAGATCGAGCGCGACTTCGCGCAGCGCCTCGTCCGTATTCGCCGGATCCATCTGATAGGCCCTTTTGTCGCCGCGCAGGGTCTTGCTGGTTCCGATCGCATCGCGAAACGGTCCGTAGAAAGCCGACGCATATTTTGCCGCGTAGCTCATGATCTGCACGTTCTGAAACCCTTCGCTGTCGAGCGCGGAGCGAATGGCGCCGACGCGGCCGTCCATCATGTCCGAAGGCGCGATGATGTCGGCGCCCGCTCGCGCCTGGGTCACGGCCTGACGCGCAAGCACCGAAACAGTCTCGTCATTGACGATCTCCTCGCCCACGAGCAGGCCGTCATGGCCGTGGCTCGTATAAGGATCGAGCGCGACGTCGGTAATCACGCCGATGTCGGGAGCCGCCTCCTTGATCGCGCGACAGGCGCGACAAACGAGATTGTCCGGATCGAGCGCCACGCTCGCCTTCTCGTCCCTGAGCGCGGGATCGGTATTCGGAAAGAGCGCGACCGCCGGGACGCCAAACGCCGCCGCCTCCACAATGGCCGCGACAGTGAGATCGATCGACTGACGGTAGACGCCGGGCATCGAGGAAACAGCCTCGCGGCAGCCTTCGCCCTCTATGAGGAAGACCGGCCAGATCAGATCCGACACGTCCAGACGATTTTCGCGAACGAGGCGGCGCGACCAATCGCTCTTGCGATTGCGGCGGGGCCGCTGCACGAGCGGCAGCCGCGCCGACGAAGTCTCCCGGTCCATCATAGTCGTCTCCCTTGTTGCGGACGCTTAACATGCGCGCCGGCGCCTTTCGACTCCGGCGCGCGGGCTCGTTATAAACATAAGGCGCGCCGGTTGCGCTCGCGCAGGAAAGAGAAAATGGCCGCCGCGGGCAAAGCCTCGTCACTCGCCAGCATCGTCGTAGCCGGAGCCGCCGCCTATTGCGCTTTGGCGACCCCGCTCCAGGCGCCGCAATCGAAAACGGCGAACGCGCTTGTCGCCGCGACGACGAACAGGAAGGCGCAAGCGAGCGGCTCGGCGCCGACGGTCGCCGCAGGGCCCGTCAACAAGCCGGGAGCGCCGGTCGCTCCCGCCCCAAGGCCGAAAACAAATCCGCCGCCCGCGCCCGTCGTTTCGCAGCCGCCGCAGGCGAAAACGAAGCTCGCGCCCCTGCCGCCGATCGACACG